>NZ_JBVKDQ010000011.1:0-127219 GCF_055633755.1 Amycolatopsis sp. NPDC114484
AACGCCCGGTCCCATTCCGAACCCGGAAGCTAAGCCTGACTGCGCCGATGGTACTGCAACCGAAGGGTTGTGGGAGAGTAGGACACCGCCGAACTCAACATGAGAAGTCTGGGCCCCGGTCCGAGAACCCCCGCGGTTCTCCCGGGGCCCAGACTCATGTTCGCATCCGCTCGGGCAGCGCGCGGGGCCGGCCACAGGTCCGCCCGCGCGAGGTTGCTCCGAACGGGCCCGTAGGATAGTCAATTGGCCCTCGTAACCGAGGGCCGTCCTCAGAATTCCAGAGTTGTCTATGGCAGGAGGCCAGGTGTCCGAGTTCGGTCGACGAGACTCAGCGGATGAGGGGTCCGGTCGGTCGGCTCGCCGCGACCAGGACTCCCGCGGCGGCAGGTCCGACGCGCCCCGGGGAGACCGGCGCGGCGCGCGGCAGGACCGCGGCGGGCGGGACAACGCTCACCAGGGCAAGCCCCGCCGAGACGACCGCGGCGCCCGCGGTTCCGGCGGCTTCGCAGGCCGCCCCGGGCACGGCGACGGTCCCCGCGAACAGCGCGGCGGATACGCCGGCAAACGCGACGACGACCGCGACTTCCGCCCTCGCGGCAAGCGCGAGTTCGACCGCCCGCAGGGCAAGTCCTACGGCGACCGCTCCGGCGGACCCGGCGGCAAGCCCTCCTACGGCGACCGCTCCGGCGGACCGGGCGGCAAGCCTTCCTACGGCGACCGCTCCGGGCGTCCGGAGGGACGCTCGTCCTACGGCAACCGTTCCGAGGGGCGATCCTCGTACGGCGAGCGCTCCGAAGGACGGTCCTCCTACGGCGAGCGCTCCGGCGGACCCGGCAAGTCTTACGGTGACCGTTCGGGCCGGCCGGAAGGGAAATCCTCCTACGGCGACCGCGGCGGTCGGCCGCAGGGCAAGTCCTCGTACGGGGAGCGGTCCGGCGGGCGCTGGAACGACGACCGGCGTGGCGGCGACGACCGTCGCGGCGGTTACTCGGGCGGCGACGACCGGCGCGGTCCGGGCGGATACCGCGGCAAGGACTCCCAGAGCGGCGGTTTCCGCGACGATCGGCGCGGGTCCGGCGGATTCCGCGACAATGACCGGCGCGGCGGTTACGGCGACCGCGACAACCGCGGCGGCAAGCCCGGTGATCGCGACGCGCGCGGCGGCTACCGCGACGACCGCGGCGGCAAGCCGGGCGGGTACCGGGACCGGGACGACCGCGGTCCGCGCGACGGCGGATTCCGTGGCGGGAACCGGAATTCCGGTGGATTCCGCGACGATCGGTCCGGCGGGAACCAGGGCGACCGGCGCGACGACCGCGGGTTCCGCAACGATCGCGACGACCGCCGGGACAACCGTTCGGGCGGCTTCCGTCGCGACGAGGGCGGCTACCGCGGGGATCGCCGGGACGACCGCTCCGGCGGGTTCCGGGACAACCGGCGCGACGACCGGCCGGGCGGCTTCCGCAGCGACCGGCGCGACGAAGGCGGCAACCGCGGGGACCGTCGGGACGACCGTTCGGGCGGGTACCGCAATGAGCGGCGTGACGAAGGCGGCAGCCGGGGCGACCGGCCCGGCGGGTTCCGTCGTGACGACCGGTCCGGCGGATACGGCGGCAAGCGGCCTGGCGGGGACCGCCGGGACGAGCGTTCGGGCGGGTTCCGGCGCGATCGCGACGGGGACTCCGGCGGGTTCCGGAAGGACCAGCGCGACGGTGGTTTCCGGAAGGACCGTCAGGACGACGGTGTCCGGGGGCGGCGTGACGAGGAGACCGCGTCGGCCGCGGTCGAGGAATCCGCGGTGGTCGACGAGGTGACCGCGGGCTCTGGCGTCGAGCCGGGCGCGGGGGACCGGGTCGAGACCGCCGAGGGCCAGGAACGGCGCGACGCGGACGAGCCTCGGGACAACCGCGAGGACCAGGGCGAACGACAGGACCGTCGGGAGCGCGACAACCGCAGCGACCGCGGAGACCGGGACAGCCGTGGCGGCCGGGACAGCCGGGACAGCCGGGGTGATCGCGGTGACCGCCGGGACGACCGTCCCCGCACCAAGCGGCCGGTGACCGTCGAAGAACAGGACGCCGCCCTCGCCCGTGAGCTGCTCGAAGCACCGGAGCTGCCCGAGGACATCGAGTTCTCCGACCTTGACGAGGAGGTCCGCCGGGAGCTGCGGACCCTGCCGAAGGGGCTCGCGGAAACCGTCGGGAAGCACCTGGTCGCCGCGGGCGGGCTGGTCGACGAGGACCCCGAGGCCGCGCTTGAGCACGCCCGGTACGCGAAGACCAAGGCGTCGCGGGTGCCGATCGTCCGCGAAGGGCTCGGGCTGGTCGCCTACCACGCGGGCAACTGGCAGGAAGCGCTGTCCGAACTGCGCGCCGTCCGGCGGATGACGCGCAGCGACGAGCACATCGCGATCATCGCGGACGCCGAGCGCGCGCTGGGCCGTCCGGAGCGCGCTCTGGACCTCGCCAAGGAGACCGACAAGGAACGGCTCACCAAGGCGACCCAGGTCGAGCTGGCGATCGTCGCGGCGGGTGCGCGGCGCGATCTCGGGCAGCTGGACGCGGCGGTCGTGTCCCTGCAGGGGCCGGACCTCGAAGCGGCCAAGCGCGACCCGTGGAGCGCCCGCCTGTTCTACGCCTATGCCGACAACCTCGAGGCCGCCGGACGCAAGGAAGAGGCCGTGCGGTGGTTCCTGAACGCCGCTGAGGCTGACGCCGAGGACGAGACCGACGCCGCCGAGCGCGCCGCGGACCTCGCGAACGAGGCGAACGGATCCGACGAGGCGAACGGATCGACCGAGCCCGACGAGCCGGATGCCTGACGTGGCCTACGACGCGCTCCTGTTCGATCTCGACGGCACCGTGTACCACGGGCCGCAGGTGATCGACGGGGCCGCGGAAACCGTGACCGCCGTGCGCGAGCAGGGCACGGCGGTCCGGTTCGTGACCAACAACGCGTCAAAGGCCCCGTCCGCGGTCGCTGAGCACCTCCGGGACCTCGGCATCACCGCGGACACCGAAGAGGTGCACACGAGCGCTCAGGCGGCGGCCGCGCTCCTCCGGGACCGGCTGCCCGCCGGGGCCAAGGTGCTCATCGTCGGCACAGCCTCGCTCGGCGACCAGATCGCCGCGGCGGGGCTGGAGCCGGTGCGGACCGCGGGCGACGACGTTTCCGCGGTGGTGCAAGGACATTCGCCGGAAACCGGGTGGGCTGACCTCGCCGAGGCGAGCATCGTGATCCGGGCGGGCGGGCTGTGGGTCGCCACGAACACCGACACCACGCTGCCCACCGAGCGCGGGCTGATGCCGGGCAACGGATCCATGGTCGGCGCGCTGCGGATCGCCACCGGGGAAGAGCCGGTGGTCGCGGGGAAGCCGCAGCCGTTGTTGTTCGAGACGGCCGCGCGGTCGGCGGAGGCGAAGCGTCCGCTGGTGGTCGGGGATCGGCTCGACACCGACATCGCGGGTGCGGTCGCGGCGGGGCTCGATTCGCTGTGCGTCCTCACCGGCATCGCGACTCCGGCGACGCTGCTGACCGCGATTCCGGCGGAACGGCCGACGCATCTGGGTGCGGATCTCACCGCGCTCGCGCAGCCGGTGGACGAATTGCGCATCGGCAAGCGGCCCGGCTGGGAAATCAGCGAGGGCAGCGAAGCATTGATTGTTCGCGGCGAGGGCGACAAGCTCGACCTGCTGCGCGCGCTGTGCGACGCGGCGTGGCGCACCGGGGTCACGCAGGTGCGCGCGGAAGGCGACGCGGCCGCGGCGGCAGTGGCCGGGCTCGGGCTGGCCTGACTGGTAGTTTGGGGCGGTGCACCCGAACGTTCCGCGGCCGGTTCCCGGACCCCCGCCGATCCCCGGACCCGGCCCGCAGCAGACTGACCCGCGGGCGGGCATCGACGAGGCCGTCGCCGGGCTCGACGACCTCGACACGCTGCCGCCCGCCGAGCACGTGGACCGGTTCGAGGCCGTGCACACCGAGCTGACCGTGGCCCTGTCCAGCATCGACAAGGTCTGACCGGCGTGGCCAAACGGGCCAGGCTCGACGCGGAACTCGTGCGGCGCGGACTCGCCCGCTCCCGCGAACAAGCCTCCGCGCTGATCGCCGGCGGCAAGGTCACCGTGCGCGGCATGGTCGCCACGAAACCCGCCACCGGCGTGGAAAACGACGCGCCGATCGTCGTGAAGGACGAGGACGACCCGGGCTGGGCGTCGCGCGGCGCGCACAAACTCCTTGGCGCGCTTGAGCGTTTCGGTCCGGAAGGGCTGACCGTCGAAGGCCGCCGCTGTCTCGACGCGGGCGCGTCCACTGGCGGGTTCACCGATGTGCTGCTGCGGGGCGGCGCGGAGAAGGTCATCGCCGCGGATGTCGGGCGCGGGCTCCTCGATTGGAAGCTGCAGACCGACGATCGCGTCGTGGTCCTCGACCGCACGAATGTCCGCAACCTGACGCCGGACGTCCTCGGCGGCCAGGTCGATCTCGTCGTCGGCGACCTTTCCTTCATCTCGCTCAAGCTCGTGCTGCCCGCGCTCGCCGCGTGCGCGCGCGACGGCGCGGACCTGCTGCCGATGGTCAAACCGCAGTTCGAGGTCGGCAAGGACCGGCTCGGCAGCGGCGGCGTGGTCCGCGACCCCGAACTGCGCGCCGAATCCGTGCTGGGCGTGCTCGCCGAAGCCGCGAAGCTCGGCCTGTCGCTGCGCGGGGTCGTCGCGAGCCCGTTGCCCGGGCCCTCCGGGAACGTCGAATACTTCGTGTGGCTCCGCAAAACGGAGCCGGAAGACGCGGGCGGCGACGACGCCGAACGGCTCGTTCGCGCCGCAGTCCAGGAAGGACCCCAGTGACCGCCGAACGTGAAGTGCTCCTCGTGGTGCACCCCGACCGGGACACCACCCGGGAGGCCGCCCGCGAGGTGTCCCAGCGATTCGCGAAGGCCGGAATCCGGCTGCGCGTGCTCGACGAGGACGTTCTTCAGCTGATCGACCCGGACGGCTGCATGGCCAAGCCGTGCACCGTCGTCGCGCCCGAGCACAATCCGGCCGAGGGGGCCGAACTCGTGTTCGTGCTCGGCGGCGACGGAACCCTGCTGCGCGCGGCGGAACTCGCCCGCCCGGCGGAAGTGCCGGTGCTCGGCGTGAACCTCGGTCGCGTCGGCTTCCTCGCCGAGGCCGATTCGGACGCGCTCGCCGACGCCGTGCAGCGCGTGGTCGACCGCGAGTACCACGTCGAGGACCGGATGACGGTCGACGTCACGGTCACCGCCGACGGCGCGGAGATCTACCGCACGTGGGCGCTCAACGAGGCCAGCGTCGAGAAGTTCAGCCGCGAGCGGGTGCTCGACGCGCTGATCGAGGTCGACGGCCGGCCGGTGTCGTCTTTCGGCTGCGACGGCGTGCTGTGCGCGACGCCGACCGGCTCCACCGCGTACGCCTTCTCCGCGGGCGGGCCGGTGCTGTGGCCGGACGTCGAGGCGCTGCTCGTGGTGCCGAGCAACGCGCACGCGATGTTCTCCCGGCCGCTGGTCGTCTCGCCCGAGTCGGTGATCACCGTCGGCATCGACCCGACCGGCCCGAAAGCGGCGCTGACCTGCGACGGGCTGCGGTCGTTCGACCTGCCGCCGGGCGCGCTGGTGCGCGTCGTGTGCGGCAGGCAGCCGGTGCGGCTGGTGCGGCTGTGGGACGGCGTGTTCACCGACCGGCTGGTGTACAAGTTCGGCCTGCCGGTGCGCAGCTGGCGCGACCGGCGCGGCGGGGAGCGTCCGGGCAGCTGATTCGCGACGCGCCCGCACAAGTGTTCGACCAGCGAAAAGAAGAGTTAGCGGACCTCGAACGCACAGAAGGTCGGTGCGGGCCGCTACCGTATGCGTCGTGCTGGCCGAGATGCGCATCCAGGGCCTCGGAGTCATCGAGGAAGCCCTGCTGGAACTGCACGCGGGCTTCACCGTGGTCACCGGTGAGACGGGTGCGGGCAAAACCATGGTCGTCACCGGGCTGCATCTGCTTTCGGGCGGACGGGCCGAGGCGTCGAAGGTCCGGAACGGGATGCTGAAGGCATTCGTCGAGGGCCGGTTCACCGTGGGCAAGGACGACGCGGCCGCCCGCATCGTCACCGATTCGGGGGCTGACGTCGACGAGGACGGCAGCGTCATCGCGCTGCGCACGGTCGCGGCTGACGGGCGCTCGCGGGCGCACCTGGGCGGCCGGTCGGTGCCGGTCGGGGTGCTGGCCGAGCTGTCCGAGCAGGTGATCGCCGTGCACGGGCAGAACGACCAGCTGCGGCTGCTGCGCCCGGCCGAGCAGCGCGCGGTGATCGACCGGTTCGCCGGCGAGGACGTGGGCGGGCCGCTCGCGCGGTACCGCCGGGTCCGCGAGGAATGGCTGGCCGTGCTGACCGAGCTGAGCGAGCGCTCCAACCGCTCCCGCGAGATGGCGCAGCAGGCGGACCTGCTCAAGCACGGGCTGAACGAGATCGACGCGGTCGCGCCCGAACCGGGCGAGGATGTCGAGCTCACCGAGCAGATCAAGCGGCTCGCCGCGGTCGACGAACTCCGCGCGATGGCCACCGAATCGCACGCGGCGGTGTCCGGCGCGCAGGACGGCGACCCGGACGCGCCGGGCGCGCTCGGGCTGGTCGGCGAAGCGGTGCGGCGGCTGGTCTCGGCGGAGGATCCCGCGCTGCGCGACCTCGTGCCGCGGCTGGAGGAAGCCTCCACGCTGCTGAGCGACGTCGGCGCGGAGCTGGGCAGCTACGTCGAGAATCTGGACGCCGACCCGGCGCTGCTGGAGAAGGTGCTCGCGCGCCAGGCCGATCTCAAACGGCTCACCCGCAAGTACGCCGCGGACGTCGACGGGGTGCTGGCGTGGGCCGAGGACGCGCGCCGCCGGCTCGAATCGATGGACACCTCCGAAGAGGCGTTAGCGACGCTGGCCTTGCGCCGCGACGAGCTGGCCGTGCAGCTGGTCGCGCACGCGACCGAAGTCTCCGCCGCGCGCGGCAAGGCGGCCGCCGAACTGGCGACGGCGATCACCAAGGAACTGTCCGGTCTCGCGATGGGCCAGGCGGAGCTGGAGATCACCGTCGAACAGCGTCCGGCCGAGCACGGCGACCGGCAGGCGCTCGCGATCGACGGACACGCGGTGCACGCGGGCCCGGACGGCGTCGACGAGGTGGAATTGCTGCTGCGGGCGCACAACGGCGCGCCGCCGCTGCCGGTGCACAAGGCCGCCTCGGGCGGTGAGCTGTCGCGCGTGATGCTGGCGATCGAGGTCGTGCTGGCGCACGCGGACACTGTGCAGACGCTGGTGTTCGACGAGGTCGACGCCGGAGTCGGCGGCCGGGCCGCGGTGGAGATCGGACGGCGGCTGGCCCGGCTCGCCCGCACCCACCAGGTCCTGGTGGTCACGCACCTGCCGCAGGTCGCCGCGTTCGCCGACCAGCATCTGGTGGTGGACAAGGGAACCAGCGGCGGCGTCACGCGCAGCGGCGTGAAGACGCTCGACCAGAGCGACCGGGTGCGCGAGCTGGCGCGGATGCTCGCGGGCATGGACGGCACCGAGACCGGCCGCGCGCACGCCGAGGAATTGCTTGCCACCGCGGAAAAAGACAAGGCGAAGAACCCCGGCGCGAAGCGCAAGCGCGCGAAGAAGGGCTGAGGCGGATTCCATGACCTGGGCCACGCTGGCCGACGTCGAAGCCGAACTCGCCCGCGCGCGGCGGGAGGACGATCTCGACCGTTTCCTCGAACTCCTCGGCGACGAGGAGCTGTTCGTCCCGATCCACCGGGACGAGGCGCAGCGGCTCGCGCAGGACCGGACCTGGTCGCCGGCGAAAGTCTGCTGCGCGCACGGCGGCGAATCGTCGCTGCAGGTGTTCACCCGCGGCGCGCTGCCGGATTTCGGCGCGGACGTGGTGTTTCTCAGCGGGGATCTTGACTGGGCCACGCACGGTCTCGGCCAGGGGGAACAGGTCGTGTTCAATCGCGGCACGCTCGGCGAATGGCGGGTGGGCGCGAACGCCGTGCTGCCGTGGGTCGACGCGAACCCGCACCGGGTCACCGCGGTGGAGCAGCAGGTCGAGCGGCTTTACACGGCACGGTACGGGCTTCTCGACGGTCCGGTCGCGCACGCGCTCGCGTGCGGCGCGCACCAGGCGGTGCTGTCGGCCGAACCGTGGAACGTCCTCGACGCGCGCTACCACGATTACGTCGCCGAGGTCCGCGGCCTGCGCGACTGGTGGGGCGTCGCGGACGCGGCGGGCTGGCGGGCCGCGATGGACCGGCTGCTCGGCGATTCCTACCAGCTCACGACCGGAAACCTCGTGCTCGTGCTGCGCGCCCGCAGCGGGCTGGCGCTGGACGTCTACGGCTGGGTCGAGCTCGTCCGGCAGTGGTGCGCCGACAACGACGCCGAGGACCAGGCCGGGCCGCTCGTCGAGGCGGTGCGCCGGATCGTGCGGTACGAACAGCGTTTCCGCGCCGACGGCCTGCTCGCTCCGGACGGCGTGGTGGACAGCATCATCGGCTGGGACGTCGGCCGCGCGGTCGAACTGGCGCGCTGGGGCCTGGCGGTCGGCTACTGCGACGCGCTCACCGCGGAATTGATGGTGCTGGAGGCCGGGGCGATCGCCCGCCGCTACCACGAATCGTGGGCCGAATTGTCCACCGGTTACGTGCTGGGCAGGCTGCTCGCGCTCGACGGCGAGGAATTCGGGCCGGAGTACGCCTGCGCCGCCCGGGTCCGCCACCGCCTGCTGAACGATCCCGCGAGCCCCTGGTCCAACCTCGATTTCGGAGCGGGCGGACCGCACAGTTAACCCCGGCTCCGCGCCCCGCGCGACATGGCTCACCACAACGAGTCATGTCCGCTTCGGCGCGTCGGCTCTGTCCCCAGGCACAAATTTGTCACCATCAGCCACATGAAGCTCACTGGTCTTCTCGCGCGGAACCACGAAGCCCTTCCCGGCGTCATCGGTGTCGCGCGGGTCGACCGGCGCACGCGCGAGCTGCTGCGCCGGGTCAGCGCCGGCGACATCGCCGTGCTCGACCAGCTCGACCTCGACCGGGCCACCGCCGACGCGCTGGTCGCCGCCGAGGTCGCCGCGGTGGTCAACGCCTCGCCGTCGATCTCCGGCCGGTTTCCCAACCTCGGCCCGGAAATCCTGGTGGCGGCGGGCATCCCGCTGATCGACTCGGTCGGCGGCGAGCTGCTGCGCACCGTCAAGGACGGCACGAAGCTGCGCGTGCACGAGGGCGCGGTGTACCTCGGGGAGCGGCAGCTGGCGACCGGGGACGAGCAGACCCCCGAAAGCGTCGCCGACCAGATGATCGAGGCCAAGGCCGGGATGTCGACCCAGCTGGAAGCCTTCTCCGCCAACACGATCGAGTTCCTCCGCCGCGAGCGGACGCTGATCCTCGACGGCGTCGGCGTGCCGGAGCTGAAGGTCCCGGTGCGCGACCGGCACGTGCTGGTCGTCGCCGCGGGCACCGGGCACGCCGAGGACCTCAAGAAGCTCAAGAAGTACATCGGCGAGCACCGGCCGGTGCTGGTCGGCGTCGACGCCGGCGCGGACACCCTGCGCGCGCAGGGCTACCAGCCCGACGTCATGGTCGGCGACCCGACCGGGATCGGCACCGCGACGCTGCGCAGCGGCGGCGAGGTCGTCGTCCCCGCGCAGCCGGACGGGCACGCGCCGGGCGTCGAGCGGATCCAGGACCTGGGCATCGGCGCGGTCACCTTCCCCGCGTCCGGCAACGCCGAGGACCTCGCCCTGCTGCTGGCCGACGCGCACGGCGCGAGCCTCGTCGTCACCGTCGGGTTCCAGGCCACGCTGCGGGAATTCCTCGACCACGGCCGGTCCGGGTCGAACCCGTCCACGTTCCTCACGCGGCTCAAGCTCGGCACCAAGCTGGTCGACGGCAAGGCCGTCGCGACGCTGCACCGCAGCCGGGTGTCGCTCGGCGCGGTCGCACTGCTCGTCCTCGCCGCCATCGTCGTCGTCGTGGCCGCGCTGCTGGTCTCCGACGTCGGCTCCGTCTACCTCGAGTGGATCCAGCACACCTGGTCCACGTTCGTCGCCTGGGTGAAGGGTCTCTTCACGTGATTTCCCTGCGGTACCACATCGTTTCCATCACCGCGTGCTTCCTGGCGCTGGCCGTCGGCGTGGTGCTGGGCTCGACCGCGCTCAACGGTTCGCTGCTGTCCGGGCTCGCGGACCAGAAGAAAGACCTCGGCACGCAGGTGTCCGACCTCGAAGCGCAGCGGAACAACCTCAACGCGCGGCTGGCCGACGCGGACGCCTTCGCCGGGACGATGGGCCCGAAGGTCGTCGCGGGCGCGCTCGACAAGCGCAGCGTCGTCCTCGTCACCACGCAGGACGCGCGCCCGGCCGACCGCGACGCGCTCAAGAAGCTCGTCGGCCAGTCCGGCGCCTCGGTGACCGGCGAACTGCAGCTCACCAACGCGTTCACCGACCCGGCGAAGGCCGACCAGCTGCGCGACGTCGTCACGCGGCTGCAGCCGGCCGGGGCGAAGTTCCCGACCGCGGGCGACTCCGGCACGCTCGCCGGCGCGCTGCTCGGTTCGGTGCTGCTGCTGGACAAGGCGAGCGCGAAACCGCAGTCGAGCGGCGACGAACTGGCCGCCGCGCTCGGCGGGCTGACCGACGGCGGTTTCGTGAAGCCGAGTCAGGGCGTGCAGCCCGCGCAGCTGGCGATCGTGCTGACCGGGGCCCAGGAAACCGGCGACGGCGCCGGGGACCGGGCCGCGACGATCGCGCGGTTCGCCGCGCAGATGGACCGTTCCGGCGCGGGCACCGTGCTCGCCGGCGACCCGGGTTCGGCCGAGGGCGCCGGTCCGATCGGCGTGGTGCGCGCGGACACGTCGGCCACGTCGATTCTGTCCACTGTGGACAACGCGGATTCGGCGGCGGGCCGGGTGGCGACCGTGCTGGCGTTGCAGGAACAGCTCAACGGCGGTTCGGGCCGGTACGGGATCGCGGGCAACGCGCAGGCGATCGCGCCCGGCGTCGCCACCTCCGGCAACTGATCGAAAGACTTTTCTCCTCCCGCACAAACAGTCGGCGGCGGTACCGGGTTCCCTTCGAGGGTGGGGGAATCCGGTGCCGCCGCCGACTTGTGCGCCTGCCGCGGGAACGGCTGCCGCGCCTATCGTGTCCACTGTGGACAATGCGGATCGGTGCCGGTCTTGAGCGAACTGAACGAAAAGACTTCGCGCCTCCCGCGCAGAAATCGGCGGCGGTACCGAAATCCGGTACCGCCGCCGGTTCATGCGCTGCCGCGGGTCAGCAGGTGCCGTTGTCGGCCCAGACCGCCGCGCTGCCGGGCTGTTCGCCCCGCGTCCACCACTTGGCGGACCAGCGGTGGCCGTTGAAGGACACCACCGCGCCCGCGTTGTAGGACTGGGAGGTGTTCCACGCCGCCGGGCACGCGGTCGTGGGACCGCCGCCGCCGGAGCAGGCTCCGTTGTCCGTCCAGACGTCGGCGCTGCCGGGCTGCTCGCCCTGCGTCCACCACTTCGCCGTCCAGGTGTGGTTGTTGTACGACACGACCGCGCCGCCGTTGTACACCTTGCCCGAATCCCAGGCCGCCGCCGTGCACTGGCCGCCCGGCGGGGTCGTGGGAGTGGTCGGCGTAGTGGGCGTGGTCGGGGTCGTCGGAGTGGTCGGGGTCGTGGGCGTTGTCGGAGTGGTCGGCGTGGTAGGCGTCGTCGGGGTGGTCGGCGGCGGGCCGGAACAGCCCTCCGTCGGCGCGGCGAGCCCGTCCACGACGGCGTGGAACAGCGTCGAATCGGGGTCGAGGTCGTAGAGCGAGAACATCATCGCGCCGCCGAGGCCGTTGCAATGGATGTAGTCGGTGCGCGCCTTGATCGACTGTTTCGACGAACCGCCGTAGAAGCTCGTCCCGTCGTAGAACCACGCGGATTGCGTTGTCGGGTCCCAGAACGTCGTCGACGGGTTGTCGACCACGCCGGAGAGTTCCTTGTACATCGCGACGCCGGGGACGTTGCCGCTCAACGGATGCGGAGCGGACGGACCGGTGGCGGTCTGGTACAGCCCGTGGTTGGAGCCCGCGGGCACGCCGGTCCAGCCGCGATAGTAGAAGGGAATGCCCAAGGTCAGCTTCGACGCCGGGAACCCGCCGGGGATGCCGTACGCCGGATCGCCTTGCGTGTACGCCTTCATCACCTGGTCGATGGTGTATTTCTCGGTGCCCGGCGGGATGGGCGTGGACGGGTCGTTCGGCGAGGGGTAGAGCGGGTCCTGGAAGTTCGTCGGCCCGGTCTTGTCCCACGCGCCGTGCATGTCGTAGGTCATCGGGTCCGCGAAGTCCATGTACTGGTGGATCTTGTCGGTCTGGATCTTCGCGATCTTGTCCTGGCCGCCGGGCAGGGCGGCCGAAAGCGCGTAGTGCTTGCCCAGCGCGTCCAGCTGGCCGCGGAACTCGGCGAGCAGCGCGGTGAAGTTCTGGGTGTCGTTGGGGCTGTAGTGGTTGCCCGTGTGGCCGCCGGGGTGCGCCGGGTACTCCCAGTCGATGTCGAATCCGTCGAAGATGTTCGCGGCGGTGCCGGGGCCGCCGAAGCCGCCCGCGGACGGGATGTTGCCCTTGATGAACATGTCGATGCAGGAGCTGACGAACTTCTTGCGGGAAGAGTCCGAAGCGGCCGCGTCGGAGAAGTACTTCGAGTAGGTCCAGCCGCCGAGCGACAGCAGCACCTTCAGGTTCGGGTGCCGTGCCTTGAGTTCCTGCAGCTGGTGGAAGTTGCCGACGATCGGCATGTTGTAGGTGTCGGCGGAGCCGTCGACGCTGATGTCCGAGCCGAACGACTTCTGGTAGTCGGCGAACTGGTCGCCCGCGCCGTCGCCCGCGTTCGGGTCGTCCTCGCCGCCCGGGTCCGGGGTCGTGGCTTTGGTCGTCTCGAAGCAGGTGAGGTTGGCCGGGTCGATGTTCTCGAAGTCGTAGAGCAGGTAATCGATGTTGTCGGCGATCTTGTCGACGTTCTTGAGGTAGTAGGCGTTCTGGTAAATGCTCCATTGGTCGAAGTACGCGATGCGCGTCCCTCCCGAGGAGGGCGCGGGCGTAGCGGTGGCCGGGGCGGGCCGGGCCAGGATGGTGAGACCGGCCACGACCACGGCGGCCAGGGCGGCGCAGGCCACGGCCAGCGGTCTCAAGGTCCGGTGGGGCATAAGGGTTCTCCCTCGCACAAGCGAAGTCCGCCCGCCGCACCGGAATGCGCGGCAAGCGTCGGACAACGGGTGATCACTGCAGGAGCGGGGGCCAGCCCGCATTCGAATGTGAACCAGGGCACAGCCGGAGTCAATACTGTGGACTAGACCAATTTCCAGGCCGGGGCGATTTGTGGTGAAGTGTCCGGAAACGCCCGACGAACGGCCTGTTCCAAGCGGGGCGAGTGGTCCGGTGCCGCAGGGTGGCGCCGGTTCACCCGTACGGGTGTGGCTGACCCGACACCCGTTTCGCGCGGCATCAGGCGAGTCTCAGGAAGATCATGGGTGGCTCACAGCTGCGCACGAGAGCCTGGCACCATGAGCGCCAACGACCCCGGGAGCACGGCCGAACGATGACCACTACCGAGATCCCGCTCGTCCGCGCGGACGAGCCGGCGCCCGCCAGATCGCCGCACCTGCGGCAGCTCGATTTGTACCGCGTCGTCACGTTCGCCCTGGTCATCCTCATCCACGTGATCGGCTCCACCACGTTCCCGCAGGACGTCGTCGCCGACGCGGTCCAGACTCCGCTGCACCTGACCCGCGAAGCGTTCTTCGCGCTGACCGCGTTCGTGCTCGTGTTCGGCTACCGGGACCGCCCGGTGCGGGCGGGGAAGTTCTGGCGCAGGCGGTTCCCGCTGGTCGCGGTGCCGTACGTGGTGTGGACGGTCATCTACCGGGTTTATTCGCTGATCACCTCGGACCAGCCGTTCGGTTCGGCCGGTGCGCAGCTGCGCACGCTCGGGCTGGACCTGCTCACCGGGAACGCCTGGTACCACATGTATTTCATGCTGGTGACGCTGCAGGTGTACCTGCTCTTCCCGTTGCTGGCCAAGCTGTTCGACCTGATCCGCCGCCGTCCGTGGACGGTGCTGGCGGTCTCCGGCACGGTTCAGGTGGCGGTGGCGGTCTTCATGAGCTACCCGCCCGCCGTGCTGGGCTACGGTTTTGTGAGCCAGTTCTTCGCGACTTTCGTCGTGTACCAGTTCTACATGCTGCTGGGCACCGCGGCGGCGCTGCACTTCGAGGCGGTGCACGCCTGGCTGCGCACGCATTCGCGCTGGGTGCTGCTCGCGATGGCGGGCGGGCTCGTGATCGCGGAGACCGGCTACTTCGTGAGTGTCCGCTTCGGAGAGTGGCCGGAGATGGCGTCGGACGCCTTCCGCCCTTACCTGATCCCGTGGTTCGTCGCGGTGATCGCCGGGATCTACCTGGCGGGCGCGCGCTGGGCGGAGGGCAGGCAGCGCGGCGGGCGGTTCGTGTCCTGGGCGGTGAACCGGTCGTTCGCGGTGTTCCTGACCCACCCGATCGCGATCGCCTTGCTGGACCCGCTGTTCGTCTTCGTCGGCGACCGGTTCGGCGCTCCGTGGACGACGCTGGTGGCGTACCCGGCGACGGTGGCGCTGACCTTCGCGATCGTCGAGGTGCTGCGGCGGCTGCCGTGGAGCAAGGCGCTGACCGGGCGCGCCCGGGTGCCGGTGCGGGCCTGAGACACACCCACCACCTTCGCCGCAGCGACAGTCCGTGAGGGGAACCCTGAGGGAATCAGAGTCCCTCAGGGTTCCCCTCACGGACCGTCTGCGGTGCGGTGTGCGGCGGGTCGCCGGGCCAGGTCCGGTGTTTGTCGAGCGGACGGGCGTAGGACCCGGCCCGGCTGGTGCGCAATCCCAGCGCCACCAGGGATTCCGCGAGCCGGACCGCGGCGGCGACGCCGTCGACCACCGGGACGTCGAGCATCGCCGACATCTTGCGGTCCAGCCCGGTCATCCCGGCGCAGCCGAGCACGAGCACCTCGGCTCCGGCGTCGCGGGCCCGCAATCCCGCCGTGAGCAGGGCTGATTCGGTCCGTTCCTCGTCGCGCAGATCCAGCACGCTGAGCCCGGTGCCGACGACCGCGACGCAGTTCGAGTCCACTCCGGCCGAGTGCAGGCTGTCCTCGATCAGCCCGCACGTGCGGTCCAGCGTCGTCACCACTCCGTACCGGCGGCCGAGCAGCCCGGCCAGATGCGCAGCGGCCTCGGTGATGTCGACCACCGGCACGTCCAGCAGTTCCCGCGCGCCCTCGCGGCCGTGCTCGCCGAAACCGGCCAGTACGACCGCGTCGAACGTTTCCTCGGTGGTGCGCAACAGGTCCAGCACCGCCGCCGCGGACAGGAAGCTGTCCAGCCAGCCCTCGGCCGATTCCGGGCCCCACTTCGGCGTCAGAGCGACGATTTCGGTACCGGGGCTGGCCGCGGCCCGCGCTCCGGTCTCGATCCCCTTCGTCATGGCCTCGGTGGTGTTGCAGTTGGTGACGAGGATCCGCATCAAGCCCTCCGCTGGCGGTACGAAACGGCGTAGTAGAGCAACCCGGCGGTGGCGGTGCCGAGGAACCAGGAGTACGGCGCGGCCGACGCGAAGAACGGCACCAGCGCGATCACCGCGGACAGCACGGCGCACGGCACGAAAGTCGCCATCGCGCGCGGATTCACCTTGGGGTACTTGCCGTCGCGCACGAACAGCTGCTCGACGTCGACCTTGCCGCGGCGGATCAGGTAGTAGTCGACGATCATGATCCCGAACAGCGGCCCGAGGAACGCGCCGAGCCCGCCGAGGAAGTAGTTGACCACCACCGGCGACGAGTACAGCTTCCACGGCAGCACGCACAGCGCGGCGACGGCGCTGATCATCCCGCCGACGGTGAACGAGATCCGCTTCGGCCAGATGTTGGCCAGGTCGTAGGCGGGGGAGACGAAGTTCGCGACGATGTTGACGCCCATGGTGGCGATGGCGAAGGTCAGCGCGCCGATGATCAGCACCGGCGTGTTGTGCACGCGGGCGAGCAGTTCGGCGGGATCGGTGATGGCCTCGCCGAACACCTGCAGGCTGCCCGCGGTGACGATCACCGACAGCAGCGCGAACGCCGTCGAGTTCACCGGAAGGCCCCAGAAGTTGCCGCGCCGCACCGTTTTCTGGTCCGGGGCGTTGCGGGAGAAATCGCAGAAGTTGAGCATCAGCGTGCCGTAGGTGGACAGGATCAGCCCGGCCGCGCCGAACCACTGCCGCACCTGCTCGCCGCCGGAGAGGTGCCGCGGGCTGCTGGTGAACGAGATGTGCCAGTGGCTCGCGGCGAGGATCCAGACCGCGAGCGCGATCATCACGACCCAGATCAGCGGACCGCACCAGTCCTGGAACTTCCGCACCGCTTCCATGCCGCGGGTCAGCACGAACGCCTGCACCAGCCACAGCGCCACGAAACACATCCAGCCGAGCGCGTGCAGGCCGAGGAAACTGTGCTCGGTCAACGGTTTCAGGCCGGGGTCGATCGCCAGCACGAGCAGCGTGATGGCGACGCTGGCGAGATAGGTCTGGATGCCGTACCAGAAGATCGCGATCACCGCGCGGATCAGCGCGGGCAGGTTCGCGCCGAAGGTGCCGAAGCTGATCCGCGCGACCACCGGGAACGGGACGCCGGTGCGCTGCCCGATCCGGCCCATCAGGTTCATCCCGAAGAAGATGATCACGAACCCGAACAGCAGCGCGGTGAACACCTGCCAGGCCGACAATCCGAGCACGAACAGCCCGGCGGCGAAGGTGTAGTTGCCGAGGTTGTGCACGTCCGACATCCAGAGCGCGAAGATGTCGTACACCTTCCAGCGCCGCTCCTTGGCGGGCGCGAGGTCCTCGTTCCACAGCCGGGGATCGGGTTCGGTCTGGACGGTCGCGCTGGTTTCGGTGGACGGGGCGTGCGTCATTGCAGACCTCCGGTCGACGTGCCGGCAGCTTTGGTATCCCAAACTTGGGATCCCAAATATCGCTCCGCGCGGCTGCTGAGTCAACCCTCTTCCCGATAAACTCGCCGATGTCCGATGTCGGCGAGAGGGGGACAGGTGGGTGCCACGGAGGACCGGCAGCCGCTCGCGGCGACGCGCGCCCGGGTGCTCGACGAGCTGCGGGAGCGGATCCTGACCGGGCGGTTGCGGCCGGGGGACCGGCTGGTCGAGCGCGAGCTGGCCGAGGATCTCGGGGTGTCGCGGGTGCCGGTGCGCGAGGCGATCCGCAGCCTGGAGTCCGAGGGGTTCGTGGTCGTGCCCTCGCCCCGGCGGGTGGTCGTGCGGCAGCTGGCACGGGTCGACGTCGAGGAGCTGTTCGACGTCCGGGAAGCGTTGGAGAGCCTCGCCGCCGCGCGCGCCGCGGAACGGGCCGGGAAGCCGGAGATGCGGCGGCTGGAGCGGCTGCTCGCCGAGTCCGCGCGGGTCACCCAGGGTGGCGACGGCGCGCGGATCTCGGAGGTCAACAGCAGGCTCCACGACGAGATCATCGCCATCGCGGGCAACCGCCTGCTCACCACGATGCTGCATCCGCTCGAGGGGCAGCTGCGGTGGCTGACCAGCCAGAACGAGCACTGGGACGAACTGCTCGGCGAGCACCGCCGGCTCGTGGACGCCATCGGGTCCGGCGACGTGGAGCGGGCGCGCGAGTACGCCGCCGAGCACGTCCGGGTCAACCGCGCGGTGACGTTGCGCGACCTGTTCGGGGACGACGAGCAGGACGAGCGTCCGGCGGGCTGATCTCTAGTAAGGTGACCCTAACTTCGAGCGGAAGGGGTCGCCGGTGGCGCACGTGCAGGGCGAGCCGGAGTGGGTGTCCACTAGGGACGGACGACGGCTGTACGCGATGGTGCTGCCCGGTCCCGGCTCCGGGCCGACGGTCGTGTTCGAGGCCGGGGCGGGCGCGAGCCGGTCGTCGTGGAGGCTCGTGCAGCCGTTGGCCGGGGAGTTCGCGCGAGCGGTGGTGTACGACCGGTCCGGGCTCGGCCGCAGCGCGCCGGATCCGTCCGGGCGGACGCTGGACCGGATGGCCGACGACCTCGTAGACCTGCTGGGGCACTTCGGGCCGGGGCCGTACGTGCTCGTCGGGCACAGTTCCGGGGGACCGATCGTGCGGCTCGCCGCGTCCCGGACCGCGGCGAAAATCGCGGGTCTCGTCCTGGTCGACCCGACCGACGAAGCGGCGGACATGCTGTTCTCGCCGCGATTCCGCAGTGCTGAAAGGGTCTTTCTGCGTACCGGCCGGATTCTTGCGGCGACTGGGTTGCTGAAGTTCTTGTACCGTCCCATGATGCGCGCCGCTCCCGAGGACGTCCGGCGCGATCTGGTGCGCGAAGGCTTTACCCCGCAAGTGTTGCGCACGCAGACCGAGCAGGCGCGGACGTTCCTCGACGAACTGGCGGCTTGGCGGACGAATCCGCTCGCGCCGGGCGGCTATCCGGTGACGGTCGTGTCCGGCGGGCGCGCCGGGGACGGGATGAACGCAGCGGTGCGCGCGGAGGCGAATGCCGCGCACGCGCAACGGGTTTCGCCGGGTGGACGGCACCGGATCGCGGAGCGGTCCGGGCACCTGGTGCCGATGACCGAACCCGAAGCGGTGGCGGAGGAAATCCGCCGGATGCTCAGCTGACGACGTCGCTCCACGTCTCGACGAACTTCGGGAACGTCTTGCCGACGGTCTCCGGGTCCTCGACCAGCACGCCGGGCACACGCAGCCCCAGCACCGCCGCGGCCATCACCAGCCGGTGGTCCTCGTAGGTGTGGAAAACGCCGCCGTGCATCGGGGCCGGGGTGATCTCCAGGCCGTCCTCGAGTTCGGCGACGCCCGCGCCCAGTCCGGACAGCTCGGTGGCCAGTGCGGTGAGCCGGTCGGTCTCGTGGCCGCGCAGGTGCGCGACGCCGGTGATGCTCGACGGGCTCTCGGCGAAGCACAGCATCGCCGCGATGACCGGGGTCAGCTCGCCGACCTCGTGCAGGTCGAGGTCGATGCCGGGGAACGCGCCGCCGCCGGTGACGGACAGGCCGGTGTCGTCCAGCGTCGCCTTCGCGCCCAGTTCGGTGACCAGACCGCGCAGCCAGTCGCCCGGCTGCGTGGTCTGCTTCGGCCAGCCCTGCACGCGGACCGTGCCGCCGCCGACCACCGCGGCGGCCACGAACGGGGCCGCGGTGGACAGGTCCGGCTCCACGACGTATTCCGGGCAGGACAGTTTCGCGGGCTCCACGTGGAATTCCGTGCCGGAACGGTCCACAGTGGCCCCGAACCGGCGCAGCATGTCCAGCGTCATCGCGATGTGCGGTTCGCTCGGCGGGGCGCCGCCGACCAGCCGCACCGTCACGCCCTGCTCGAACGCCGGGCCGGCGAGCAGCAGCGCGGACAGGAACTGGCTGGAGGCCGACGAATCGAGGTCCACCCGGCCGCCGCGCAGCCCGCCGGTGCCGTGCACGGTGAACGGCGGCGCGCCGCGCCCGCCGTCGTCGATCCGCGCGCCTAGCTTGCGCAGCGCGGCCAGCAGCGGGTCGATCGGACGGCGGCGGATCGCCTCGTCGCCGTCGAACTGCACCGAGGCGTCGCCGAGCGTGGCGAGCGCGGGCGTGAAACGGGCGACGGTGCCGGCGTTGCCGAGGGTGACGGTCGCCTCGTCGCCGCGGCCGCTGATGGTGCCGAGGGGGTGCACGAGGAAGCCGTCGATGGTCTCTTCCGAACGCGCGCCCAGCGAGGCGAGCGCGCCGAGCATCAGCCGGGTGTCGCGCGAATCGAGCGGATGGCGCACCCGGGTGGGCGCGCTCGCGAGCGCGGCGAGCACGTAGGCCCGGTTGGTGATCGACTTCGATCCGGGGACGCGCACCGCGGCGTCCAGAGAGGCGCCCGCGACCGGGGCGGTCCAGTGGTCATCGCGGAGGTTCGGCACGCCGGGAAGCCTAGCGCGGCGCGGGCGGGCCGATTCCGCCGCGCCGGGGAGAGGCGTCGGCGAGCGATCTCGCCGGAGTGGGATATGCTGGCGGCCCGTGGGACTTCAGTCGCGGGCTACCAAGTATGTCTTTGTCACCGGAGGCGTTGCCTCCTCTCTGGGTAAGGGTCTGACGGCGTCCAGCCTCGGACAGCTGCTCACTTCGCGCGGGCTGCGCGTCACGATGCAGAAGCTCGACCCGTACCTCAATGTCGACCCCGGGACGATGAACCCGTTCCAGCACGGCGAGGTGTTCGTCACCGACGACGGCGCCGAGACCGATCTCGACATCGGGCACTACGAACGCTTCCTCGACCGCTCTCTCGACGGCAAGGCGAACGTCACCACCGGACAGGTGTACTCGGAGGTGATCGCCAAGGAACGCCGCGGCGAGTACCTCGGCGACACCGTCCAGGTGATCCCGCACATCACCGACGAGATCAAGGCGCGGATCACCGCCGCGGCCGGGCCGGACGAGAACGGCGTCGCGCCGGACGTGGTGATCACCGAGGTCGGCGGCACGGTCGGCGACATCGAGTCGCTGCCGTTCCTCGAGGCGTGCCGCCAGGTGCGCCACGACGTCGGCCGCGACCAGTGCTTCTTCCTGCACGTGTCGCTGGTGCCGTACCTCGCCCCCTCGGGCGAGCTCAAGACCAAGCCGACCCAGCACTCGGTCGCCGCGCTGCGCAACATCGGCATCCAGCCGGACGCCCTCGTGTGCCGCGCGGACCGGGAGATCCCGGACGACCTCAAGCGCAAGATCGGCCTGATGTGCGACGTCGACACCGAGGCGGTCATCGCCTGCCCGGACGCGCGCTCGATCTACGACATCCCGAAGGTGCTGCACGGCGAGGCGCTCGACGCCTACGTCGTGCGCCGGCTGGGCCTGCCGTTCCGCGACGTCGACTGGACGGTGTGGGGCGACCTGCTCGACCGGGTGCACAACCCGAGCGAGATCGTCCGGGTCGCGGTGGTGGGCAAGTACATCGACCTGCCGGACGCGTACCTCTCGGTCACCGAGGCGCTGCGCGCGGGCGGGTTCGCGCACCGCGCCAAGGTCGAGATCGTCTGGGTCGCCTCGGACGACGCGCAGACCGAGTCCGGCGCGGCGTCCGTGCTGTCCGATGTGGACGGTGTGCTGATCCCGGGCGGCTTCGGCATCCGCGGCATCGAGGGCAAGGTCGGCGCGATCCAGTACGCGCGCACGCACGGCGTGCCGCTGCTCGGGCTGTGCCTCGGGCTGCAGTGCATGGTCATCGAGAGCGCCCGGAACCTGGCGGGCATCGAGGACGCGAACTCGGCGGAATTCGACGAGGCCACCAAGCACGCGGTGATCTCGACCATGGCCGACCAGCGCGACGTCGTCGCGGGCGAGCGGGACATGGGCGGCACGATGCGGCTCGGCGCGTACCCGGCGAAGCTCAAGGCGGGTTCGCAGGTGGCCAAGGCGTACGGCACCACCGAGGTGTCCGAGCGTCACCGGCACCGCTACGAGGTGAACAACGCCTACCGCAAGCAGATCGGCGACGCGGGGCTCGTGTTCTCCGGCACCTCGCCGGACGACCGGCTCGTCGAGTTCGTCGAACTGCCCGCGGATGTGCACCCGTTCTTCGTGGGCACCCAGGCGCACCCCGAGCTGAAGAGCCGCCCGACCCGGCCGCACCCGCTGTTCAGCGCGTTCGTGAAGGCGGTCGTGGACCGCAAGGTCGCCGAGCGGCTCCCGGTCGAACTGCCCGAGACGCCCGTGGCGGCTCGGTGAGCGCGCCCGGCACGCACGAGTTCTCCGTGGCCGGCAGCACGGTCGTCCACGTGGGACGCGTCGTCGGCCTCCGGGTCGACGACGTCGTGATGCCCGGCGGGGAGACCGCCAAGCGCGAGGTGGTCGAGCACCTCGGCGCGGTGGTGATCGCGGCGCTGGACAGCGAGGACAACGTCACGCTCGTGCACCAGTACCGGCATCCGCTCGGGCGCAGGCTGTGGGAGCTGCCCGCCGGGCTGATCGACCACCCGGGGGAGGAGCCGGTCGAGGCGGCGAAGCGCGAGCTGGCCGAGGAGTCCGGGCTCGCCGCGGCCAGCTGGGACACGCTGGTCGACGTCGCCGCTTCGCCGGGGTTCACCGACGAGGTGGTGCGCGTCTTCCTCGCGCGCGATCTGTCCGAAGTGGACCGTGACGTGCTCGGCGAGGAGGAGGCCGACCTGGTGGTGCGGAAATTCCCGCTCGCCGAGGCGGTCCGGATGGCCCTTTCCGGCGAGCTCGTCAACGGGGCGACCGTCTCGGGGGTGCTGGCCGCGCACGCGGTGCTGAGCGGGGCGGCGAAGACGCGCCCGGCCGACGCGCCGTGGCGGGACCGGCCGTCCCGGTTCGCTCGCCGACTGGCCGAGGGCTGAGTTTCCGGATTCTGTCGGTGCGCCGTCCTAGAGTGGCGGCGTGGATGACGCGGGTGTCGAGGTGCGGGGCGCGATAGCCACGTACCTCGACCACCTCGTCGTCGAACGCGGCACCGCCCGCAACACCCTCGACAGCTACTCCCGCGACCTCCGCCGTTACGCCGCCCATCTGGAAGCGGCGGGGGTCGCGCGGCTGACCGAGGTCGCGCCCGCGCACGTCACGTCGTTCGGCGCCGCGCTGCGCGAGGGCGACGAAGAACACCAGCCGCTGGCGGCGTCGTCGGCCGCGCGGGCGCTGGTCGCGGTGCGGGGGCTGCACAAGTTCGCGCACGCCGACGGCCTCACCGAACACGACCCGGCCCGCGACGTCCGTCCGCCTGCCGCGGCGAAACGGCTGCCCAAGGCGTTGCCGGTCGGCGACGTCCTCAAGCTGCTCGACACCCCGCCGCCGGACGGCGAACGCGCCTTGCGCGACCGCGCGCTGCTGGAGCTGCTCTACTCGACCGGAGCCCGGATCTCCGAGGCGGTCGGGCTCGACGTGGACGATGTGGACGACAACGAGCGCACCGTCCTGCTCGACGGCAAGGGCGGCAAGCAACGCCTGGTGCCGATCGGCCGTCCCGCGCTCGAAGCACTCGACGCGTACCTGGTCCGAGCCCGCCCGGCGCTCGCCGCGAACGGACGCGGCACCTCGGCGATCTTCCTCAACGCCCGCGGCAGCAGGCTTTCCCGCCAAAGCGCTTGGCAGGTGCTCAAGGACACCGCCGAGCGAGCCGGGATCACCGCCGCGGTGTCGCCGCACACCCTGCGCCACTCGTTCGCGACCCACCTGCTCGAGGGCGGCGCGGACGTCCGCGTGGTGCAGGAACTGCTCGGCCACGCGTCGGTGACCACGACCCAGGTGTACACGCTCGTCACGGTCACGACGCTGCGAGAGGTCTACGCCACCGCGCATCCGCGCGCGCTCGGCTGAACGCTCAACGCGTCCTAGAGCCTTCCCACGCTGCGGTGACTCGGCCCGTGCGGCCCGGCGCGGCGCTTTGCCGGGGCTCCGGAAATCCGCATAGGCTGCCGGAGACCCCGCCGAACAAGGAGCTTTCGCGCCATGTCGACACCGACCCCGAACCAGCCGGAGGACCCGGCAGCGTCCGCCGGCCCAGCCGGGTCCGCCGGGTCCTCCGGTTCGGCCGCGGCGAATCTCGAGCACGCGCGGATCGCCACCCCGGCGGACCACGAGGGCGACGAGCCGGAACGGCCGCTGACCCGCGCCGAACGCGCCCGGATGCGGGCGAAGGAGCGCGCGGAGAGCGGGATCGGGCCGACCGGGCGCCCGCTGCGCGAGATCCCCGAGCCGCCGCCGCTGGAGCGCCACGGCCCGGCGAAGGTGCTCGCCATGTGCAACCAGAAGGGCGGGGTCGGCAAGACCACGTCCACGATCAACCTCGGGGCCGCGCTCGCCGAATGCGGCCGCCGCGTGCTGCTGGTCGACTTCGACCCGCAAGGCGCGCTGTCGGTCGGGCTCGGCATCCAGCCGCACGAACTGGACCAGACGGTCTACAACGTCATCATGGAGCGCTCGGTCCAGATCGGGGACGTGCTCCGCAAAACCCGCGTCGACGGCGTTGACCTGCTGCCGAGCAACATCGACCTGTCCGCGGCGGAGGTCCAGCTCGTCGCGGAGGTAGGGCGCGAGCACACGTTGTTACGGGTCCTTCGTCCGGTGATGAACGACTACGACTATGTTCTTGTCGACTGCCAGCCCTCGCTCGGCCTGTTGACGGTGAACGCATTGACCGCCGCGGACGGTGTGATCATCCCCCTGGAGTGCGAGTTCTTCAGTCTGCGAGGCGTCGCGCTCCTGATCGACACGATCGAGAAGGTGCAGGAACGCCTCAACCCCAAACTGGACATCACGGGGATTCTCGCCACGATGTACGACCCGAGAACCCTGCACTCGAAGGAGGTCATGGCTCGCGTGGTCGAGGCATTCGGCGACACCGTGTTCGACACGGTGATCAACCGCACCGTGCGGTTCCCCGAGACGACGGTCGCGGGCGAGCCCATCACGACCTGGGCCCCCAAGTCCGCCGGCGCCGCGGCTTACCGCGCGCTGGCCCGCGAGGTGATCGCTCGGTGAGCAGGCGCGCTTCCCTGCCCGGAGCGTCGGAGCTCTTCCGCCTCACCTCCAGTCCGGCGACCCCCGCACTAGAACGCCCCGCCGTCCCCGCTCCGGCGGAACCGGTGGCCCCGCGCGGCAAGCCGAGCGCTCCCGCGGACACCGACCAGCTGGCCCGCAACGCGGCGCGCAGCGGCTCCGGGCGCACCAAGCACGACGCGAAGATCACCGTCTACGTGTCCGGCGAGGAACTGCTCGCGATGGAGCAGGCCCGGCTGAACCTCCGCGCCAAGCACGACCTGGTCGTCGACCGGGGCCGGCTGGTCCGCGAGGCGGTCGCCGTGCTGCTCGCCGACTTCGACCAGCGCGGCGAGGAGTCCGTGCTGGTGCAGCGATTGCGGTCCGACGGCGAGGACGGCGGAACCGAGGGCTGATGGACGAACCGGCATCGGCCGAGCTGCCGGAGCCGGAAGCGGCAGCCACCGAAAGCACTGCGAGCGCCGAAGATCCCGGCAGCTCCGCGGCCCCGGAAAGCCCGGCGGCCGCGGAGGTTCCGGAGGAGGCCGCCGCTCCGGCGGCGGAATCCCCGGAGAACGCCGGGTCTTCCGAGGCCCCGGCCGAGCACGAGACGGTGCACGGCGGCACCATCCCCGAGGGATACGCCGCCGCCGAGGAGAACTCGTCGAAGTTCAAGGTGCGGCTGCAGAACTTCGAGGGCCCGTTCGACCTGCTGCTGCAGCTGATCTCGCAGCACCAGCTGGACGTCACCGAGGTCGCCCTGCACACGGTCACCGACGACTTCATCGCCTACACCCGTGCGCTCGGCCCGGACTGGAACCTCGACGAGACCACCGAGTTCCTGGTGATCGCGGCGACCCTGCTCGACCTCAAGGCCGCGCGGCTGCTGCCCGCGGCCGAGGTCGAGAACGAGGACGACCTGGCCCTGCTGGAAGCCCGCGACGTGCTGTTCGCGCGGATGCTGCAGTACCGCGCGTACAAGCAGGTGGCCGCGCTGTTCGGCGAGCTGGAAGAAAGCGCGCTGCGGCGGTATCCGCGGTCGGTGGCGCTGGAGGAGCGGTACCTCGGGCTGCTGCCGGAGGTGATGCTGGGCGTCACGCCGGAGCGGTTCGCGGAGATCGCGGTCGCGGTGTTCCGGCCGAAACCGCCGCCGCAGGTGTCGATCGCGCACATCCACATGGGACGGGTGTCCGTCCGCGAGCACGCCGCGCTGCTGCGGCTGAAGCTCGCCGAGGCCGGGCAGGCGACGTTCAAGGAACTGACCTCGGACTGCGAGCACACGGTGGAGGTCGTGGCCCGGTTCCTCGCGCTGCTGGAGCTGTACCGCGAATCGTCGGTGCAGTTCGACCAGCTGGAGGCACTGGCGGAGCTGCACGTCCGCTGGACCGGCGGCAGCGTGGCCGAGGCGTCCGCCGCCGCCGAGCACGACCGCGCGGCGGCCGAGGAGGAGGAATACGGGTGAGCACCGAAGACGACCGCGCACCGGCGGAGGAGACTCCGGCCGCGGCGGTGGAGGAGACTCCGGCTGCTCCGGCGGAAGAGGCTCCGGCCGAAGCCGAACCGGCCGCGGCCGAACCGGTCGAGACGGACGGGACCGAGCCGGAAACCGCGCCGCAGCCGGAAAACGAGGCCGAGCCGGAGCCCGTCGAGCCGGAACCAGCGCCGGAAGCCGAAGCCGCGGAGCCAGCCGAAACTGAGCCGGAAACCGCCGAAGCCGCACCGGAAACCGACGGCTCCGCCGATGCCGAGCCGGAAGCCGAACCAGCCGACGACGAAGGGCTGGTCGCCGTCGACAGCGGCCTGCCCAGCGTCGAGAGCGACGAGGCGCTCGAAGCCGCGCTCGAAGCGCTGCTGCTCGTCGTGGACTCGCCGATCGGGGAGGATTCCCTCGCCGAAACGGTGCAGCAGCCGGTCGCCAGGGTGACCGTCGCGCTGCGCACGATGGCGCAGAAGTTCGCCGAGCGGGCCAGCGGGATCGACCTGCGGCGCGTCGGCGAAGGGTGGCGGTTCTACACTAGGGACACCTACGCCCCGTTCGTGGAGAAGCTCCTGCTGGACGGCCAGCGGTCGAAGCTGACCAGGGCCGCGCTGGAGAGCCTCGCCGTGATCGCGTACCGGCAGCCGGTCACCCGTGCCCGGATCGCCGCGGTGCGCGGGGTGAACGTGGACGGCGTGATCCGGACCCTGCTGGCGCGGGGGCTCATCGAGGAGATGGGCACCGACCCGGAGACCACGGGCACGCTGTACGTGACGACCGAGCTGTTCCTGGAGCGACTGGGGCTGTCGTCGCTGAACGACCTTCCCCCGATCGCTCCGCTGCTACCCGAAGTGGACACCATCGATGACATCTGACGAACACCCCGACGGCATCCGCCTGCAGAAGGTCCTGTCGCAGGCAGGCGTGGCGTCGCGCCGGGCGGCCGAGGACCTGATCGCGGCCGGCCGGGTGGAGGTGGACGGCGAGGTCGTCACCGAACTCGGCCGCCGCGTGCGTCCCGACGAGGCGGTGATCCACGTCGACGGCACGCGGGTCAACCTCCGCGACGACCTCGTGTACCTCGCGTTCAACAAGCCCAAGGGCGTGCACTCCACGATGTCGGACGACCGGGGCCGCCCGTGCGTCGGCGACTACCTGCGCGGCCGGTGGGAGGAGACCCCGGGCGTCGTGCACGTCGGGCGGCTCGACGAGAACACCGAGGGCCTGCTGCTGCTGACCAACGACGGCGACCTCGGGCACCGGCTGATGCACCCGTCGTACCGGGTGCTCAAGACTTACTTCGCGGAGGTCGAGGGCCTGGTGCCGCGCGGGCTGGGCAAGGAGCTGCGCGCGGGCTGGGAGCTGCCGGACGGGATCGTGAAGGTCGACCAGTTCCGGGTCAAGGACATGCATTCCGGCCGGAGCATGATCGAGCTGGTGATCCACGAGGGCCGCAAGCACATCGTGCGCAGGCTGATGGCGGCCACCGGGCACCCGGTGCGCAAGCTCGTGCGCACCGCGGTCGGCGACGTGCAGCTCGGCAACCAGCGGCAAGGCACGATCCGCAGGCTCAACCGCGGCGAGGTCGGCACGCTGTACCGAACCGTGGGACTCTGACCGGTTCCCCACTTTCGGCCCTGCTGCGGGGCTTGCCCGCCCGGCCAGAGTTGTCGAGACCCGACGACGACTCTGGAGGGCGACGGGAATGCGTGTGCTGACAGGGCTGTGCGCCGCCGCGGTGCTGGCCGCGACGGCCGCACCGGCGAGAACCGCGACGGAACCGCAGTACGATTACGCCGGGGCGATCCGCGAGACAGTGTGGGTCGACCTCGGCCGGGACGGCGACGGGGACGGCGTTCCGGACCGGGTCGCCGCGGACATCGTGCGGCCGAGGGAACCGGCCGAGGCGGGCAAGAAGATCCCGGTGGTCATGGACGCCAGCCCGTACTACTCCTCGGTCGGGCGCGGCAACGAAACGCAGTTCAAGACGTACGACGCGCAGGGCCGCCCGGTCGGCTTCCCGCTGTTCTACGACAACTACTTCGTGCCGCGCGGATACGCGACGGTGCTCGTGGACCTGGCGGGCACCAACCGGTCGACCGGCTGCGTCGACGTCGGCGGCAACTCGGACGTCCAGTCGGCCAAGAAGGTCGTCGACTGGCTCAACGGCCGCGCGACCGGCTACACCGCGAAAACCGGCGGCACGAAGATGTCGGCGGGCTGGAGCGACGGCGGCGTCGGGATGATCGGCAAGTCCTACGACGGCACGATCGCCAACGGCGTCGCCTCGACCGGCGTCGAGGGCCTCAAGACCATCGTGCCGATCTCCGCGATCAGCTCCTGGTACGACTACTACCGCTCGGACGGCGCCTCGTTCGGCTTCAACCCGGACGGGCTCGCGCAGACGGTCGAGCGCCGCAACGGCGGCCAGGATTGCTCGGCGCAGAACCGGAAACTCGCCGAGGGCGCGACCGAGAACGGCGACTACGGTCCACTGTGGGCGGAGCGCGACTACGTGGCGAACGCGAAGAACGTGCGCGCCAGCGTGTTCATCTCGCACGGCGTCAACGACCTGAACGTCATGCCGATCAACTACGGCCAATGGTGGGACGCGCTCGCCGCGAAGGGCGTGCAGCGCAAGATCTGGCTCGCCCAGACCGGCCACGTCGACCCGTTCGACTACCGCCGCACCGAATGGGTCGACACCCTGCACCGGTGGTTCGACCACTACCTGATGGGCATCGACAACGGCATCGAGAAGGAACCGATGGCGACCGTCGAGCGCCAGCCGGACCAGTGGGCGAACGAAGCGACCTACCCCGCACCCGGCACGAAGGCCACGGTCCTGCGTCCGCAACCGGGCCGCACGCCAGGCGTCGGCACGCTCGGCACCGCAGGCGGCCGGGGCACCGCGTCGTTCACCGACAACCCGCAGACAGGGGAGAACGAGTGGGCGGCCAACCCGTCGGCCACGTCGGCGAACCGCGTCCTCTACAGCACTGCCGCGCTCACCTCGCCGGTTCAGGTCTCGGGCACCTCGTCGATCACCGTGACGGCCACGCCGAGCACCTCGACCGCGCGGCTGTCGGCGATGCTGGTGGACTACGGCCCCGCGACGATCCGCAACTTCTCAGGCCCCGGCGAAGGAATCGTGACCGGCACGGACCGCACGTGCTGGGGTTCGAGCACCGACGGCGACAGCGCTTGCTACAAGGTGACCAGCGCGGACACGAAGAACGTGGACTACACGATCATCAGCCGCGGCTGGGCGGACCTGGCGAACTACCAATCCCTGAGCCGCGAAGCGCGGCTCACGCCAGGCAAGGCGTACACGATGACGTTCCGTCTCGCGAGCACAGACCACGTCGTCCCCGCCGGACACCGGCTGGCACTCGTGATCGGCGGGACGGACAACAGTTTCATCACCGCCCCCGCGAACCCGCCGAAGCTGACCATCGACCTGGCCAAGACCTCGGCCCAGGTCCCCTTGACAGGAACGGTCCCCGCGCGCCCGTGGACGGAATCCGCCGCCGCAAGCCCGCTGGCACACGTCCCCGCCACCGCTCGCTTCGACCTGCGCTAGACAAAAGCCGTGAGGGGAACCCTGAGGGAATCAGATTCCCTCAGGGTTCCCCTCACGGACGTTCGGCCGGTGTTCCCTTCACAGCCCACCCGCAAAAACCCGCAGCCAATGCACCCACGCATCGAGGCACCCAGCCCCTCCCACGCACCCCGATACGAAGACCCCCGAACCGTCAGCACAATCAAGCTTCGGGGTGCCCCACGCGACCACGCCCCCAGCGAAAACCCCCACCGCCTCACCCAGCAGCAACAGTCTCCTTAGCCGCGGCCTTCCGCTGCAACGCCTTCGCGATCGGCTCAACCACCCGAGCCGCAGTAGGCCCAAGAATCGCCATCAACAACACATAAGCAGTGGCCAACGCGGCAAGCTCCCCATCCACCGCCCCAGCAGTAACCGCCAACCCAGCGATAACGATCGAAAACTCCCCCCGAGCAACCAGCGCCGCCCCGGCCCGAGCCCGCCCCAGCCGCCCGATCTTCTGCCGCCGAGCAGCCCACCACCCGGTAGCCACCTTGGTCAAAGTGGTCACCACAGCAAGCACCGCGGCCCACCCGAGCACCGGCGGAATAGACGCCGGATTCGTATTCAACCCGAACACCACAAAGAACATCGCCGCGAACAGATCCCGCAACGGCTCCAGCAACCGAGTCGCGTTATGCGCGGTCGACCCCGACACCGCGATCCCCAACAAGAACGCCCCCACCGCCGCAGACACCTGCAACGCCGAAGCGATCCCAGCCACCAGCAAGGCAGCACCAAGGATCTTCAGCAGGAAAACTTCCCGGTCGTCACTGTCCACCAGCGCCGACACATACCGTCCGAACTTCAGCGCGATCACCAGCACCACAGTGATCACCAGCAGCGAAATCCCGACCGCCTCCAGCCCGCCGAGCAGGCTCACCCCGCCCAGGATCGCGGTCAGAATCGGAAGATACAGCGCCATCACGAGGTCCTCGAACACGAGGATCGACAGCACGACCGGCGTCTCGCGGTTGCCGAGGCGTCCCAAATCGCCGAGAACCTTCGCGATGATGCCGGACGACGAGATGTACGTGACGCCCGCCATGACGAACGCGCCGATCGGGCCCCAGCCCAGGATCAGCGCGACCGCCGCGCCGGGGGCGGCGTTGAGCACGATGTCCACCAGGCCCGCGGTCCACGACCGCCGCATGCCGGTGAACAGTTCGGCCGCGGAGTACTCCAGGCCGAGCAGCAGAAGCAGCAGCACCACGCCGATTTCGCTGGCGAGGTGGGCGAAATCGCCGATGTCGGCGAGCGGGATCAGGCCGCCGGAGCCGAAGCACAGGCCGCCGAGGAGGTACAGGGGGATGGGGGAGAGGCCGATCCGGCCGGCGAGCCTGCCCAGCGCGCCGAGCACGAAGAAGACCGCGCCGAGTTCGACCAGGGAGAGTGCGGTGTGGTCCATCAGCCGTGCTTGAGGATCTTGGCGGCGGCTTCCAGTCCCTCGGACGTGCCGACGACGACGAGCAGGTCGCCGGCGGTGAAGAGGAAGTCCGGCGTCGGCGACGGGTGCACCTGCCCGGCCCGCATCACCGCGACGATCGAGACGCTGGTGCGCGTGCGCATCGCGGTGTCGCCGAGCGAACGGCCGTCGAACGGGCTGTCCGCGGTGATCGGCAGCTGCTTCGTGTTGATGCCCGGCAGCTCGCGGTGCTCCTCGTTCAGCTGCGCCACCAGCTGCGGCGCGCCCAGCAGGTTCGAGAGCGCGCCCGCCTCGTCCGCGGTCAGCGGCAGCGACGCGAGGCAGGCGTCCGGATCGTCCGATTTGGAGACGATCAGCTCGATCTTGCCGTCCCGCTGGGTGACGACGCCGATGCGGCGTCCCGCGCGGGTGGCGAAGTCCTTGCGGACACCGATTCCGGGAAGGGGGGTGACTTCGACGTTCACGTCAGCCACGGTAACTCATTGTCCGATTCGCGGAGTTCAGCCCAGCAGGAACAGCGCCGCCGTCACCGCCATGAACGCGGCGGTCGCGCCGTGCACGCCGTAGGCCATTCCCTTCTTCCCCTTGTGCCGCAGGATGATCAGCATGTCGCAGAGCGGCATGACGGTCGCGGCCAGCAGCAGCCAGCCGACCAGCTGCGGGCTGCCCGCCAGCATCGCGACGCCGAGGATCAGCCCGGTGCCGAGGTCGCGGTCGCCCTTGATCTCGAAGAACGCCGTCGAGCCGGTCGGGATCTCCCGCAGGCCGAACGTCGCGGCGGTCTTCGCCGGGGCGAACAGATAGGTGAACCCGACGTAGATGATGCCGAGGACGGGGATGGCGGCGAGGACGTAAGCGGTGATCAGCACGGGGACCCTCCAGGAAAGTTAGCGTCGCTAGGAACAAGTGCAACGCTAACTTAGCGACGCTAGCTTGTCTAGCGATGGCCGAACATTCGCCGGGGCACCGGCTCGCGCTGCTGGCCCGCTGCGCGGCGGACACCGCCTGAAGTGCCGAGACCGGCTACCGGCAGAATGAACCGGACTGGGTGTGCGGGACGAACGTGAGGAGAACATCGGTGACGGGAGCCCTACGTGGGGTGGTCGCGCTGGACGGCCCGTCGGGAACCGGCAAGACCACGGTGGCGCGCAAGCTCGCCCGCCGGCTGAGCGCCCGCTACCTCGACACCGGAGCGATGTACCGCGTCGTCACGCTGGCCGTGCTGCGGGCCGGGGTCGACCTCGCCGACGAACACGCCGTCGGCGCGCTCGCGCACGACGTCGACTTCTCGCTCGGCACCGACCCGGAGCGGCCGGACGTGCGGCTGTCCGGCGAGGACGTGGCCGCCGAGATCCGCGGCCCCGAGGTGACCGGCGCGGTGTCGCCGGTGTCGGCCGTGCCGCAGGTGCGCGAGGTGCTCGTCGCCCGCCAGCGCCGGATCATCGCCGACGCGGTCACCGGCGACGGCGGGATCGTCGTGGAGGGCCGCGACATCGGCACCACCGTCGCGCCGGACTCGCCGCTCAAGATCTACCTCACCGCGTCGGCCGAGGTCCGCGCCGCGCGGCGGAACACCCAAGACTCCGCAGCGGGCCGGGCCTCGAGCGTCGAGGCCGCCCGGGAATCGGTGGAGCGCCGCGACCGGATCGACTCCACCCGCACCGCTTCGCCGCTGCGCGCGGCCGAGGACGCGGTCCAGGTGGACACCTCCGAGCTGACGATCGACCAGGTGATCGTCGCGCTGGCCGAACTCGCCCGCGGGCGGGGGCTGCTCGGCGACTGCCCGGCCGAACCGGCGGCCGCCGAGGCGGGGGTCAGCCGGTGAGCGGCGCCCTCCCCGAGGGGGCGAACGGCCTCCTGCACGACATCGGCCGGATCTCCGGGCGGTATTATCTGCGTCCGGCGTTCCGGATCCGGGTGCACGGCCGGGACCGGGTGCCCTCCGACGGGCCGCTCGTGGTGATCGCGAACCACAGCTCGAACGTCGATCCGCAGCTGGTGATCGGAATGCTTCCGCGGCGCAGCGCGTTCTTGGCCAAGGCCGAGCTGTTCAAGGGGATCGGCGGCCGGTTCCTGCGGGCGATCGGCCAGATCCCGGTCCGCCGGGGCGAGATCGACCGGACGCCGCTGACCACGGCGGTCGGGGTGCTCAAGGCGGGCGGGGCGGTCGGGATCTTCCCGGAAGGCACGCGCGGCGAGGGCGACGTCGGGGCCGCCGAACGCGGCGCGGCGTGGCTGGTGCGCGCTTCGGGAGCCACCGTGCTGCCGATCGCGATCCGCGGGTCGCGCAAGCCCGCCGACGGCAAGCGCCGCTGGCGCCCGCGCGTGGACCTCCTCTTCGGGGAGCCGTTCGCGCTGAAGGTCGGTCCGGGCCGCAAGGGCCTTGACCAGGGCACCGAAGAGCTGCGCACGCAGCTCGCGGCGCTCGTGCAGTCTTTGGACGATTGGCGCGGCGAACACGGGTTCGCCACGCCGTAGGCGAAGTTGGGAAACGATGACAGGGTTTGACGCCGCCGCCGACAGTGCGGTGGACGGGCTGGGCGAGGTCGACGGGAGCTGGTCCGACGAGTCCGAGTTCGCCGCGCTCGACGCACGGATCGAGGCCGAGGAGGCGGACGGCCGGGCGGCCGCCGCGCAGCCGGTGCTCGCCGTGGTCGGCAGGCCGAACGTGGGCAAGTCCACGCTGGTCAACCGCATCCTCGGCCGCCGGGAGGCGGTCGTGCAGGACGTGCCGGGCGTGACGCGCGACCGCGTCGCCTACGACGCGTTCTGGGCCGGTCGCCGGTTCACGCTCGTCGACACCGGCGGCTGGGAGCCCGACGCCACCGGCCTGCAGGCCTCGGTCGCGGTGCAGGCCGAGATGGCCATGCAGACCGCGGACGCGGTGCTGCTGGTCGTCGACGCGACGGTCGGGGCCACCGCCACCGACGAGGCCGTCGCGCGGGTGCTGCGCCGTTCGAAGAAGCCGGTGCTGCTGGCCGCGAACAAGGTGGACGACGACCGGCTGCTGGCCGACACCGCGTCGCTGTGGTCGCTGGGCCTCGGCGAGCCGTACCCGGTCAGCGCGCTGCACGGGCGCAGCTCGGGCGACCTGCTCGACGCCATCATGGCCGCGCTGCCCGAGGCGCCGCGCGAAGCGGGCGCGGTGACCGCCGGGCCGCGCCGCGTCGCGCTGGTCGGCAAGCCGAACGTCGGCAAGTCCAGCCTGCTCAACCGCCTTTCCGGCGAGGAGCGCTCGGTGGTCGACTCGGTCGCGGGCACCACCGTCGACCCGGTCGACTCGCTGGTCGAGCTGGACGGCGAGGTCTGGCGGTTCGTGGACACCGCGGGCCTGCGCAAGCGCGTCAACTTCGCCGACGGCGCGGAGTACTACGCCTCGCTGCGGACCAAGACCGCGATCGACGCGGCCGAGGTCGCGCTCGTGCTGCTGGACGCCTCGGAGCCGCTGTCCGAACAGGACCTGCGGGTGCTGACGATGGTGGTCGAGGCGGGCCGCGCGTGCGTGCTCGTGTTCAACAAATGGGACCTGGTCGACGAGGACCGCCGGCACGCCATGGTGCGCGAGCTGGACCGCGGCCTCGTGCGGGTGCCGTGGGCGGAGAAGGTCAACGTCTCCGCGCTCACCGGGCGCGCGGTGCGCAAGCTCGCGCCCGCCCTGCGCACGGCGCTGTCGTCGTGGGACCAGCGCGTGTCGACCGGCCAGCTCAACGGCTGGCTGTCCGATCTCGTCGCGGCCACGCCGCCGCCGGTGCGCGGCGGCAAGCAGCCGAAGGTGCTGTTCGCGACGCAAGCGGGCATCCGCCCGCCGACGCTGGTGCTGTTCACCACCGGGTTCCTCGAGGCCGGGTACCGCCGGTTCATCGAGCGGAAATTCCGCGAGCAGTTCGGCTTCGCGGGAAGTCCCGTCCGGGTGAATGTGCGCGTCCGCGAAAAGAAGCAGAAGCCGAAGGCGGGCGGAAAAGCGGCCCGCAACCGCTGATTTCTTTCCCGGCCAGGGAATTCCCGGCGAAACCGATTCCCCGGGATTCCCTGGCCGGACCTGCGGGTGGTGACGTCCGACACGCGGCCGTTACCCAGACGCGACCTTGGCTTGATTGCCGCGTAAGGTGGACGGTCGCTACGGGCGCCTCATTCGGACGGCAAGCCCGAATGACGCTCGCGAAAGGTGAGTGATGGGCTTGCGCGCCCAGAGTTCGATCCTGTTCACGTCGTTCCGGAATACCGGAGCGCGCCCGGCCGCCGAGGTGGCCCGGTGACGCTGACCGCCGATTCCGGCAGCACCGAAGCCCTGACCCTCGCCGTCGAGGCCGCGCTCTCGCCCGCTCTGTTCGAGACCGAGGCCGCGAAGGCCGAGCGCACCCTCCTGGACATCCTCACCGCCACTGCGGAGAAGCACCCGAACGCCGCCGCGCTCGACGACGGGACCGGTCCGCTGAGCTACCGCCGCCTGACCGAAGAGATCGACGCGTACGCCCGCAAGCTGCGCGAACACGGCGTCGGCCTCGGCGACCGCGTCGGCATCCGGATCTCGTCGGGCACCGCCGAGCTGTACGTCGCGATCCTGGCGACCCTGTCGGTCGGCGCGGCGTACGTGCCGGTCGACGCGGACGACCCCGGCGAGCGCGCCGAGCTGGTGTTCGGCGAGGCGGGCGTCGCCGCGATCGCCACCGACGGCGAGATCACCGTCGCCGGGACGCCGAGCGGCGCCACCGGCCAGCCCGGCCCGGCCGACGACGCGTGGATCATCTTCACCTCCGGCTCCACCGGCAAGCCGAAGGGCGTGGCGGTCACGCACGCCTCGGCGGCGGCGTTCGTGGACGCCGAAGCACAGCTTTTCCTGACCGACGAGCCGATCGGCCCCGGCGACCGGGTGCTGGCCGGGCTGAGCGTCGCGTTCGACGCCTCCTGCGAAGAGATGTGGCTGGCCTGGCGGCACGGTGCCTGCCTGGTGCCCGCGCCGCGCGCGCTGGTGCGCACCGGGGTCGACCTCGGCCCGTGGCTCGTCGCGCAGGGCATCACCGTCGTGTCGACGGTGCCGACGCTGGCCGCGCTGTGGCCGGCGGACGCGCTGGAAGACGTGCGCTTGCTCATCTTCGGCGGCGAAGCCTGCCCGCCGGAGCTGGCCGAGCGCGTGGCCGTCGAAGGCCGCGAAGTGTGGAACACCTACGGCCCCACGGAGGCGACCGTTGTCGCCTGCGCCGCGCAGATGACCGGCGAGGGCCCGGTGCGGATCGGCCTTCCGCTGCTCGGCTGGCAGCTCGTCGTGGTCAACGAAGAGGGCGAACCGGTCGCCATGGGCGAGACCGGCGAGCTGGTCATCGGCGGGGTCGGGCTCGCCCGGTACCTCGACGCGGAGAAGGACGCGCAGAAGTTCGCGCCGCTGCCGTCGATGGGCTGGGAGCGCGCCTACCGCAGCGGCGACATGGTCCGCGCGGAACCGGAAGGCCTGCTGTTCCTCGGCCGGCTGGACGAGCAGATCAAGCTCGGCGGACGCCGGATCGAGCTGGGCGAGGTCGACGCGGCGCTGCAGGCGCTGCCCGGCGTGCGCGGCGCGGCCGCGGCGGTCCGCCGCACCAAGGCGGGCAACCAGGTCCTGGTCGGCTACATCGTCCCCGAGGACGGCGAAACCCTCGACACCGACGACGCCGCGACCCGGCTGCGCGCGCAGCTGCCCGCCGCGCTGGTGCCGCTGCTCGCGACGATCGAGGACTTGCCGACCCGCACGTCCGGCAAGGTCGACCGCGCCGCGCTGCCGTGGCCGCTGTCCACTGTGGACGCGAGCGCGGCCGGACTGTCGCCCACCGAGGCGTGGCTGGCCGAAGGCTGGAGCGAGATCCTCGGCGTGTCGGTGAGCAACGCCGGTGCCGACTTCTTCACCAACGGCGGCGGCAGCCTCACCGCGGCGCAGCTGATCGCGCGCATCCGCACCCGGCACCCCGAGGTGTCGGTCAGCGACATCTACCAGCACCCGAAGCTCGGCGCGCTGGCCGCGAAGCTGGACGCGCTGAGCAGCGAGGAGACCGAGCGCCGCGAGATCGCGCCGACGCCGCGCCGCGCCGGGCTCGTGCAGACGCTGCTGATGATCCCGCTGACGGGTCTCGTCGGCCTGCGCTGGACCACGCTCGCCGCCGCCTGCTCGAACGTGCTGGCGCTGCTGGGCGTCTCCTGGGCTCCGACGCTGAACTGGGCGTGGCTGGTGCTCGCCTGGCTCGTGCTGTTCACCCCGGCGGGCCGGATCGCCATCGCCGCGGGCGGCGCGCGCGTGCTGCTGTCCGGGGTGCGCCCCGGCACCTACCCGCGCGGCGGCAGTGTCCACTTGCGACTGTGGACCGCCGAGAAGCTGGCCGAGTTCAGCGGTGCGGACAGCGTGGCCGGTGCGTCGTGGATGACCACGTACGCGAAGGCGCTCGGCGCGCGGATCGGCAAGGACGTCGACCTGCACTCGCCGCCGCCGGTCACCGGTCTGCTGAAGGTGGGCCGCGGCGCCGCGGTGGAGCCCGAGGTCGATCTGTCCGGCCACTGGGTCGACGGCGACGTCGTGCACATCGGCAAGATGCGGATCGGGGCCGAGGCCCGGGTCGGCGCGCGCAGCACGCTGTTCCCCGGCGCCCGGATCGGCAAGGGCTCGGAGATCGCCGCCGGTTCGACCGTGCGCGGCGCGGTCCCGGCGGGCCAGCGCTGGGCCGGTTCGCCCGCGGTGCGCTCGGACGTCAAGGACGCGCTGAAGTGGCCGTCGAGCCGCCCGCCGCGGTCGCGGTTCTGGGCCTCGGTGTACGGCGTCACCTCGGTGTTCCTCGGGCTGCTGCCCGGGATCGCCGCGCTGCCCGGCGTCGCGGTGATCGGTTACGCGGTGTCCGGCACTTCGAGCCTGGGCGCCGCGCTGGGCCAGGCGCTGCTGTTCGTGCCGGTCGCCACCGTCGCTTACTTCCTGACGTACGCGCTGCTCGTGCTGGCCGGTGTCCGTGCGCTCGGCGTGGGCATGGTCGAGGGCTACCACCCGGTGCACGGCCGCGTGGCGTGGCAGGTCTGGGCCACCGAGCGGTTGATGGGGATGGCCCGCGAAGGGCTGTTCCCGTTGTACGCCAGCCTGTTCACGCCGGTGTGGCTGCGGCTGCTCGGCGCGAAGGTCGGCCGCAACGTGGAGGCGTCCACCGTGCTCGCGCTGCCGAAGATGACCAAAGTGGACAGTGGAGCGTTCCTGGCCGACGACACCATGGTCGCCACCTACGAACTGGGCCACGGCTGGCTGCACGCCGCCCCGGCGCGGATCGGCAAGCAGGCGTTCCTCGGCAACTCGGGGATGACCGCGCCGGGCCGTTCGGTGCCGAAGCGCGGGCTGGTCGGGGTGCTGTCCTCGACGCCGGCGAAGGCGAAGAAGGGCTCGTCGTACCTGGGGATGCCGCCGCTGCCGGTGCGCCGCGCGGTGGGGGAGAGCGACACCAGCCGCACCTACACGCCGCCGCTGCACCTCAAGGCGGCGCGGGCGCTGGTCGAGCTGTGCCGGATCCTGCCGGTGATGTGCGCGGTCGCGCTGACCGCCGGCGTCGCGTTCGCACTGGCGGCGCTGGCGGCGTGGGGCGGCTTCTGGGTCGCCGCGCTGCTGGCCGGGCCGGTGCTGCTGGCCGCCGGGATCGTCGCGGCGCTCACCGCGACCGCGGCGAAGTGGCTGCTGGTCGGGAAGTTCCGCGAGATCGACCACCCGCTGTGGAGTTCGTTCGTGTGGCGCAACGAATTGGCCGACACGTTCGTCGAGGCGCTCGCGGTGCCGTGGCTGATCGGGTCGCTCGGCGGCACGCCGCTGCTGCCCGCGTGGCTGCGCACGATGGGCGTCAAGATCGGCCGCGGCGTGTGGCTCGACACCTACTGGCTGCCCGAGTCCGACCTGGTCTCCCTCGGCGACGGCGCGACGATCAACCGCGGCTGCGTGGTCCAGACGCACCTGTTCCACGACCGGATCATGACCATGTCGCGGGTGACGCTGGAAGAGGGCGCGACGCTCGGCCCGCACGGGATCGTGCTGCCGGGCGCGAGCATCGGCGCGCGCACCACGGTGGGCCCGGGCTCGCTCGTGACGCGCGGCGACGCGGTCCCCGCGGACTCGCGCTGGCTCGGCAATCCGATCTCGGCCTGGCGGCGGTGAGGGCACGACCGTTGCGGGACCCGTCGCGGCGCCTCATCCTGGAAAAGATCACGGCGGCGGGCGAAGGCGGGTTTCGGTGCGGGTGAACGGGAAAGCGGCCGCGCCCGGAGCGGAGACCTCCGGCGACGGGTACCTGCCCGCGCACGGGAACGGCGGCTACCGGGTCCGGCACTACGACCTCGATCTCGACTACCGGATCGGGCCGAACCGGCTGTCCGCCACGGCGGTGCTCACGTGTGAGGCCACCCAGGCGCTCTCGCGGCTGACGCTCGACTTCGGCGAGTTCCGGGTGTCGCGCGTGCTGGTGGAGGGCAAACCGGCGAAGTACGTGCGGCGCGGGCTGAAGCTGCAGGTCAAACCGGCGCGGTCGGTGCCGGCCGGTACCGAGTTCGAGGTGGAGGTCCGCTACGCGGGCAACCCTCGCCCGGTGAGCAGCCGGTGGGGCGACATCGGCTGGGACGAACTGACCGACGGCGCGCTGGTGGCGAGCCAGCCGGTGGGCGCGCCGTCGTGGTTCCCGTGCAACGACCACCCGGCGGACAAGGCGACCTATCGGATCGCGGTCGCCACCTCGTCGCCGTATCTCGTTGCGGCGACGGGGAATCTCGTCTCGCGGTATCAGTCGGCGAGCACCACGAAGTGGGTGTTCGAACGGCCGGAGCCGACCTCGACGTACCTGATGAGCGTTCAGATCGGCCGGTACGAGGACCTCGAATTGATCTCCGGGGCCTGGGTTCCGGAGATCGCGGTCGACCGGCCGGGCGGCGTCGTGCAGCGGGCCGCGGTGCCGCCCCGGCTGCGCCGCGCGTTCGCGCGGGACTTCGGCCGCCAGGGCCGGATGATGGACGCGCTGGAGGACTGGTTCGGGCCGTACCCGTTCGGCGAGTACGTGGTGGTCGTGACCGACGACGACCTCGACGACCCGATCGAGGCGCAGGGGATGGCCATCTTCGGCGCCAACCACGTGGACGGCAAGCGCACCCACGAGCGGCTCGTGGTGCACGAACTGGCGCACCAGTGGTTCGGCAACAGCCTGACTGTCGCGGACTGGCGGCACATTTGGCTCAACGAGGGCTTCGCTACTTACACCGAGTGGCTGTGGTCGGAGCGGGCCGGCGGCGAATCGGCGGAGGCGTTGGCCCGGGCGTGGTACGCGCGGGTGCGAGCGAAGCCGGCGGACGTGACTATCGGCGACCCTGGCGTGGCGCGGATGTTCGACGAGCGGGTGTACAAGCGTGGCGGGTTGACGCTGCACGCGCTGCGCGGGGAGATCGGCGATCCGGCGTTTTTCGCGCTGGTGAAGGCTTGGGCGGTGGAGAACCGGCACGCCGCGGTGACGACGGAGCAGTTCGTGTCGCTGGCGGAGTCTTATGCGGGGCGGTCTTTGCGGGAGTTTTTCTCGGCTTGGCTGGAGCGGGTGGAGTTGCCGTCGCTGTGAGCCGCGGTCTCGCCCGCGGCGGGAAGTGCGGAATCCGGTTCCTCTTTCTCGTTCTTGACGCGAATCTCCTCGAGGACGGTTGCCGGGCTTGTCAGCAGGTCTGGGCGGCGTAGGAGAATAAGCTGCTGAGCGGGGCTCAGTTGCTGGACGACCAGCACTCCGTCCGTCTTCACGATGAGCAGCGCGCCGATTCTGAGCACCGCGTTGGAATAGGGCGACAGCGAGCTCAAGACGGGTGCCAGGTTGGACATCATGGTTGAGGTGACGTTCGCGTCTGTCGCGTGAACCAGCCGCGCCGCGGCGGCGTGCGTCGCGATTTCCTGGATGTCTTGGCCTGCCGGGGACTTCGAAAAGAAGACGATTTTGGCGCGCAGGTGCCGGAACCAGGACTTGACGACCGGATCGCTCCGGTCGAAGATCTGGCCGTTCAGGCGATTGACGAACTCCTCGACCGACTTCTCGACGCGCGGCGCGCCTTGTTTTTCGTCGAGGTAAATGGAAATCCGGATCGCCCGTATTTCTCATTGTCCGCGTTTGTCTTCCGTGCTCTGGAAAGCTTTGGTCCAGGTGCTCGCGGCGGGTTCCTGGCCCTGTTCGTCGCTACGGTGATGCTTGGGCTCCGCTGAGTGTTGAGGCGGGATCAGGTCCGCAGAATCCGCGCCTCTTTCAGGTTCGGATTCCGGGTGTTCTTCGGTATCTGGAGCTGCTTCCCGGTTCCCTCTCTCGTGGGTGTTCATGAGAACATTTTCCGGGGAGCGGCATCGTGAGGCTATCCGTCAAGTGATGGCTCTTTGTAAGCATCCGCGCGGCGTTTTGTCAGATCAGGGGCAGTTCCGCCATCGCGTCAGCCAACTGCTCGGCAGTGTCCCCGGCGGCCCACACGTGCCCGTCCGGGCGCACCAGCACGGCGGCGGCCGGCCAGGGCAGCTCGGTCTCGTACAGCGAGAGGTCCGCACTCTCGGCCAGGTCCTTCAACGCCGGAGTCGCTTCCCGCGCCAGCAGCACTGGGCGGCCCTCGCGCAGCAGGTGCAGTTGCTCGCGGGTAGCCGGGAAGCGCTCGCCCGCCAGGGGATGCGCACCCGGGTAGCGCACGTCGAGCGCGGTCACCGTGTTGGCCAACGCGGTCGCCACGTCCGGATGGGTGCGCAGCAGCTCCGCCAGGAACCGGCGCAGGGACTGGCCCTCCTCGGTGGTGGCGGTGATCAGGGCGGTCTGGGCCTTGGTGTGTTCGCCGAGGGCCACGCCGACGGGGCGGCGTTCCCGGTGGTAGGTGTCCAGCAGGGCCGCGTCCGCCCGGCCCTGCTGGACCGCGGCCAGCTTCCAGCCCAGGTTCATCGCGTCCTGCAGGCCCACGTTCAGCCCGACGCCGCCCGCCGGGAAATGCCGGTGCGCGGCGTCGCCCGCCAGGAACACCCGGCCCTTCCGGTACTCCGCCGCGAGCCGGGTGGCGTTGCCGAAGCGGGACAGCCACACGGGGGAGTGCGGGCCGAAGTCCGTGCCCGCGATCAGGTTCGCCGTCTCCCGCAACGAATCCAGGGTCGGGGTGCGGGCGGACGGGGCGTATCCGGTCACGCGGTACCGCCCGCCGGGGAGCGGGACGACGATCAGCGCGCCGTGTTCGTTGTGCCAGAAGCCCGGCCGCTCCGGCGGGTCGGTCAGCTCGACGTCGCCGAGGAAGCCCAAGACGGTCGAGCCGGTGCCAGGGAAGTCGATGCCCGCCGCCCGGCGCACGGTGCTGCCCGCGCCGTCCGTGCCGACGACGTGGTCCGAGGTGATCTCGTACTCGCCGTCCGGGCCGCTGACCCGCAGCGTCACGCCGTGTTCGTCCTGGCGCAGCCCGGAGACCTGGTGTCCGCGCCGGATTGCCGCCCCGAGGCGCACGGCGTGCTGTTCGAGCAGTTCCTCGGTGCGCAGCTGCGGGTGCGCGAGCAGGAACGGGAACGGCGTGGCCAACTCCCGGAAGTCCAGGCGAGCAGGCAGCATGCCGAAGTGCCCGTCCGGCATGGGCAGCCCGCCGTCGAGGAAGGCCTGTTCCTGCGCGCGCATCGCCAGTACCTCGATCGTGCGCGGGTGGACGGCCAGTGCCTTCGAATGCGGGCTGCGCTGTTCGGCCCGTTCGAGGACCAGCGGCCGCCCGCCGCCCAGGGCGAGTTCGGCCGCGGTCCACAGCCCGACCGGGCCCGCGCCGACCACGATGGTGTCGTGTGCGTTCACGGTATTGGATTCCTTTTCGAGTAGATGGAGAGCCGTGGATGCGAGCGGGCATTACATACTGGTAGTGCGGTTACATCCAGCGGAGAGGGAATCGAGATGGCGGCAGCGCGGCAGATCAGCGGTCCGTGCCAGGCATGGCCGGAGGACAGCGCCTTCATCCGGGAGGTGCTCGACCGCATCGGCGACAAGTGGACGGTGCTGACCATCAGCACTCTGAGCGCCGGCTCGCTGCGCTACTCCGACTTGCAGGCGAGCATTCTCGGGATCTCCCAGCGGATGCTGACCCAGACGCTCAAACATCTCGAGCGCGACGGCCTGCTCACCCGGACCGCGTACGCCGAGGTGCCGCCGCGAGTGGAGTACGAGCTGACGGATCTGGGCCGGTCCCTGCTGGACGCGGTGACCGCCATGGTGGGCTGGGCCGCCGCCCATCATGGCGAGATCGCCGGCAACCGGGCTGCCAGCGAGCTGACCGGAGTCGGCCGGGCCAAGGCCGCGGTCAGCGCGTCGGCTCGCTCATGACCCCCGCGCTCGGCGCCGGACCGGCCACCCGCTCCAGCAACTGGGCGTAGACAGCGACTTTCTGTGCGCCCGGTGCGGCCACCCGGCGGTCGAGGACAACCAACGGAACGCCGGTCGCGCCCAGCTCGATTCCCTCCCGGCGGTCGGCGCGCACGCGGTTGGCGTACTCGTTGCTCGTGAGGATCTCGTGCACTCGACGCCCGTCCAGTCCGGCCGACTCCGCGACGCGTGCCAGGGCCTCCGGGTCGAAGGGGTTGAGGGCGCCCGCGAAGAAGCCGTCTTGCACGCCGGAGAAGAACGTGAACCCGAGGCCCTGATCGTTGGCGTACTGGACCACGCGGTGCAGGTCGAAAGTGTTGGCGTTCAGGCGGTTCAGGGAGTACTCGAGCCCCTCCTGGCGAGCCATGGCTTGCATCTCGCGCTCCGCCCGGAGGACGTGGGCGGCGGTGCCGCCGTGGGTCCGGACGAAGCTCTCCGCATTTTTCTCCAGCTTCCGCGGCGCCTTCGGGTCCAGCTCGAAGGAACGCATCGTGATCGTGAACCGGTCCGCGTCCGGGCGCTGCGAGAGCGCGGACTGGAGCCGGTTCTTGCCGAGGTAGCACCAAGGGCAGCCCAGGTCGGCCCACACCTCGACGACGACCGGCGCCCCCTGGGGTCTTGCCTGCTCGACCATCTTCCTCACCTCACTAGTAGTGCGTAACACCATCATGGGTGAGTAATGGAGGGCTTGCAAAAGGCACTTTCACGTGCGTGGCCGCCGCTTCCGATATTTCACATCCTTGAACGCGCACCTGCTCCATCCCAGTCATCGGATGTCTGTGCGGCTTTCCGGGTGAACGGCTCTGGCTTTCGCCTGCTGTGTCTGGATATATTCCGCTCGCCCTACGTCGGCGAGGGCGAAACGTAATATGAATCCGGAGGGCGTCATGGTCGGGGTGTCACGGCGGACGGTGCTCCGATCCGTATCGATCGCCGCTGGAGCGGCGGCGTTCGGCGGGCTCTGGGCGCAGGGCGCGCCGCCTGGGCTGGCCGCCCCGCGCAGCCCGCACCGGGATGTCGCCATGGACGCGCGGATGCGCTGGCAGCGCTTGCCGAAAAACTGGCAGGAAGCGCCGTTCCTGGCCAACGGCTACCTCGGCGTCCAGGCTTATGCCGGGCAGACGCCGCAGGTGCTGAAGTTCATGCTCAGCCACACCCAGGTCCAGGACCAGCGCATCCAGTGGGAAGCCGGAATCGGGCTGTCGCGGCTGCCGATCGGCGCGATCACGCTCACCTTCGCGGGAGCGATCACCGGCGTCGACTGGACGCTCGATCTGTACAACGCCGAACTCGGCGGCACCATCACCACCACGCGCGGCCAGATCGCGTTTTCCGCCGTGGTGCACAACGATCTCGGCGTGCTGCTCGTCTCGCTCGATCCGAGTGCGGGCGAATCCGGGGCCACGTGGGGCTTCGCGCCGTTGGTGTCGGCGACGACCCGGACGGTGCGCAAGCCGCCGGAGTACACCGCGAATCCCGAACCCGAGCAAACCGACGGCTACTGCGCGCAGCCGTTGACCGCCGGTGGCGGGTATACGACGGCGTGGCGGGAGAAGCGAGTCGGCACGAAGCGGTTGCTCGCGGCGGCGGTCGCGTATTCGTTCCCGCGTTCCACGCACACCCGCGACGCCGTGTCGCTGGCCGGGCGGAGCATCGCGATGAACCCGGATCTGCTGCTCGCCTGGCATCGCCGGTGGTGGAACAGCTTCCACCAGCGCAGTTTCGTGTCCGTGCCGGACAAGCAGGTCCAGCGGTTCTACTGGATCCAGCTGTACAAGATGGCCTCGGCCACCCGCGAGGACGGCCCGGTGGCCGCCGAATGGGGGCCGTGGTTCCCGGAGGTCGGCAACAGCTGGACGGCGGTGTGGTGGAACCTGAACGTCCAGGTCACCTATCCGATCGTGAACAGCACGAACCACCCCGAGCTGGACGCGGTCACCGAGACGTTCCGCCGCGACCACGCCAACCTGGAGGTGTCGGTTCCGCCTGCTTACCGGGACGGCGACACCTATGCCCTCTCGCATCCGGGGGATTGGCGGCTGCGGCCGGGCGGCGTCCGGACGGTCGGCGTTCCGGGGACGACGTCCAAAACGGACCAGACCGGGAACCTGTTGTGGGGCTTGCACAATGTCTGGCTCGCGTACCGGCATCACCTCGACCAGTCGGTGCTGCGCGACGTGCTGTACCCGACGCTCGCGAAGGCGCTCAACTTCTACCGGCACTTCCTCTTCACCGGTCCGGACGGCCTGCTGCACCTGCCGCTCACGCGGTCGCCGGAGTACGCCGACGCGGCTGACTGCACCTATGACCTGTCGTTGATCCGCTGGGCGGCGACGACGCTCGTGGACTCCGCGCGGATTCTGCGGCTGAACGAGCCGCGAGTGCCGATGTGGCAGGAGATCTCGGCGAAACTCGTTCCGTACCACGAAGATCCGGCCGACGGCGTGCTGATCGGGGACGGCGTCCGGCTCGCCGATTCGCACCGGCACTTCTCGCATCTGCTCTGGCTGTACCCGTTGCGGGAGCGCAACTGGGAGCGGCCCGCCGACCGGGACGTCATGACCCGCACGTTCCGGCATTGGTCGGCGGACCAATCGGCCTGGCACGGCTACAGCTACGCGGCCGCGTCGTCGATGAACTCGGTGATGGACCAGCCCGAGGAAGCCTTGCGGTACCTGAAGTTCTTCCTCGACCGGAACATCGTCGCGGACACCGAGCTGACCGCGAACACGATGTACCGCGAGGGCTCGAACTTCGCCATCGAAAGCCCGATCACCGCGGCACAGTCCGTTGTGGACATGGTGCTGCAGGGTTCCGGGGGAGTGGTGAAGGCGTTCCCGTCGGTGTCGGCGAAGTGGCCGGACGCGTCGATCGCCGGGCTGCGCACCGAGGGCGCGTTCCTGGTGGACGCGTCGCGGCGGCGGGGAGCGACGGAATTCGTCCGGGTGCGCAGCGAAGCCGGTGCGCCGCTGGTGCTGGACCACGGCATCGACGGCGACCTCGACGTGCGCGACGAATGGGGCCGGCGGTTGTCGTGGCGTCCGGTGGGGCCCCGGCGGATCACATTGGAATTGCGGCGGGGCAGCACGGTCACCGTCACCCCGCGCGGGGCCCGGCCGGACTTCGGGCCGCGTGACGTCCCCTCTCTCGGCGCTGTTCCGGCCTGGGGTTTGCCTGACTAGAAACGAGGAGGTTGGCGGACATGGACATCTCGCGCCGGACAGTGCTCGGCGGAGCGCTCGCCGGGATCGCCGCCGGAGCGGTCGGGCTGCCCCCGGCCAGCGCGGCGGAGATGAGCGGCGACAGCGTCGACTGGGCGGGTTTCCTGGCGACCGCGGACCTGCGCTGGCGGCGGATGCCGAAGACCTGGTACGAGGGACCGTTCCTGGGCAACGGTTTCCTCGGCTCCGGCATCTACGCCGAACCCGGCCGCAACGCGGTCCGCTTCAACGTCCAGCACAGCCAGGTGCAGGACCACCGGCCGCAGTTCGGGTCGCTGTTCGGCCTGGCCCGGCTGCCGATCGGGTACTTCACGCTCGAACCGGTCGGCGCGATCACCGGGCTCGACTGGCGGCTCGACGTCTGGAACGCCGAGCTGACCGGCACGATCACCACCGCGGCGGGCAGCCTGGAGCTGCGCGCGATCGTCCACACCGGACAGTCGCTGCTCGCGGTGGAAGTACGGCCGTCGGAAGGGGAACGCGGGTTCCAGTGGGTGTTCCATCCGGCGAAGGCGATCAGCCCGCGAGCTGATCCGGTCTGGAAGAAGCCGCCGCCGGACGGGTATCTGGAGAATCCGCCCGTCCAGCTCCAGCAGGCGGGCGACGCGCATCTCGCGGTACAGCCGCTGCTGGCGGGCGGCGAGCACGTGACGGCCTGGCGCGAGGTCGCCCGGGGCAGCGCGCGAACGTTGTACACGTCGGTCGCGTGGTCGCATCCGGAGAAAACCTCGGTCTCCCGGGCGTTGCGCACAGTGCGGCAGGCCAGCGCACTGGACGTGCTGACCTGGGACCACCGCCGCTGGTGGCACGACTACTACCGGCGCAGTTTCCTGTCCATTCCGGACACCCGGTTGCAGAGCTTCTACTGGATCCAGCTGTACAAAGTCGCGTCGGCGGCTCGACGGGAAGCGCCGGTGATGGCGACTTCCGGGCCCTGGCTGGAAAACACGCCGTGGCCCGCGACCTGGTGGAACCTCAACGTGCAGCTGGAGTACTGGCTCATCCAGGGCTCCAACCACCTCGAACTCGACGCGGTCAGCTACGCGCTCGGCAAGTACCGGGACCGGCTGACCAGCCAGGTCGCGAAGCCGTACCAGGCCGATTCCGCGGGCATCCCGCGCACGACCGACATGACGCTGCTCAACGGCCTCGCCGACTCGACCAGCGGTTACCCGGTCGGCATTCCCGGCCAGGACACCCCGACGCCCGAGGTCGGCAACCTCACCTGGGCACTGCACAACGTCTGGCTGACCTACCGGCACACGATGGACCGCCAGCTGCTTCGCGACACGCTGTTCCCGTTGCTGCGCAAGGCGATCAACTACTACCTCCACTTCCTCGCCCCGGGCCCGGACGGACGGCTGCATCTCCCGGCGACCTTCTCGCCCGAGTACGGCGTGACCGCGCCGGACACCAATTACGACCTCGCCCTGATCCGCTGGGGCTGCAAGACGTTGCTGGACACCGCGCGCGAGCTGCGCGTCGCCGATCCGCTCACGGGGAAGTGGCAGCAGGTCCTGGCCACGCTCACCGACTATCCGGCCGACGAGAACGGTTACATGATCGGTGCGGGCGTGCCGTTCGCGAAATCGCACCGGCGCTACTCGCATTTGCTGCAGATCTATCCGCTGTACGAGATCACCTGGGAACAACCAGAACATCGCCAGATCATCGAAACCTCGCTCAACCACTGGGTCGGCTTCGAGGGCGCGCTGCAGGGCTACACCTTCACCGGTGCCGCGTCGATCTCCGCGCAAATGCTGCGCGGCGAGAAGGCCGCGTACTACCTCGGCGAACTCCAAAAGCGTTATATCCAGCCGAACACGATGTACAAGGAATCCGGCCCGGTCATCGAAACGCCGTTGTCGGCGGCGAAATCCATGCAGGACATGCTGGTGCAGAGCTGGGGCGGGGTCCTCCGGCTGTTCCCGGCGGTACCGGCCGCGTGGGGCGACATCGCGTTGCGCGATTTCCGGACCGAAGGCGCGTTCCTGCTCAGCGCTTCCCGATCCGGTGGGAAAACGCGCTGGCTGAAGGTGCACAGCGAGGCTGGTGCGCCTTGTGTGCTGCGGCCAGGGATCGATGGCGAGCTGGCCGTGACGGACGCGCACGGCCGTCCGCGACGGTGGCGGCGGTTGGCCAACGGTGATGTGCAGGTTGATCTCGGCCGCAGTCAGGACGCGTACGTGTACCGCCGTGGCGACCGGCCGGACTTCACAGTCCGGCCAGTCGCGCCGGGCGGGGCGAGCGATCCGTGGGGGATGCCGTGAGCTAGCGGTCGAGGAGACTGCGGAGTGCTTCCAGCAGCCCGGTTCCGGCAGCGGAGTGCAGCCAGGCGACATAGCCGTCCGGCCGGACGAGAAGGCAGCCGTCTTCCTCGATGCCGCTGATTCGCGCCCAGCCTCCGTAGGAGTCGCGGGCCCCGGGCGAACCGACGGTCACCACCCTCAGGTCCAGCCCGAGGTCCGCACCGGCTTTCGCGGCGGCGTCACACCAGGCACCGCCGGTGAGTCCGGTGAGGACAGTCCAGCGGCCGCGGCCGACGAGATCCAATGTGGACAGCCGACGACCGCCTTCGTTGACAAGCCAGACATGCGGCAGTTTCGCGCCCGGCGTGGTCGTGGGCCGGTGGTACAGCTCGGGATCCCGTGACGCGTCGGCCTCGGCACCATCCGGGAGCACCGCGGCGGAGGCGTACCGCTGGTCCATTTCCACGCCGTGCGCGTTGAATTCGTAGTTTTTCAGCTCGATCGCGGCCCGCAACTGCTTGCGCCGCAGCGCTCCGTCCTCCGTCGCGGCGAGGCCGGCGGCGATGGCGTCCGAGTCGGTGTCGCCGTCGATGCCGAGCGCGGCGAAGATCGGCCCGAACTGGTCCCGGCTGAGGTTCGCCCGGTCCACGATCTGCTTGCCGACCGGGGCGCGTTCGGCGCTGTAGCTTTCGAGAAGTCCTTCGCCCGCCTCGCCGCGGACGACCATCGCGAGCTTCCACGCCAGGTTGTACGCGTCCTGCACCGAGGTGTTGGACCCGAGCCCGTTCGACGGCGGATGCCGGTGCACCGCGTCGCCCGCGCAGAAAACGCGGCCGGACGAGTACTGCGCGGCATAGCTGTGGTTGACCGTCCACAGTGAAGCCGAGGTGATCTCCACCGGCAGGTCCGGGTCGCCGACGAGGTCCCGCACGATCCGGGTCGCCTCCGCGTCGTCGACGTCGGGCGGCGGCTGTGCGATGTCGTAACCCCAGGTCAGCAGCCATTCGTTCCACGGCCGGACCATCCGCACCAGACCCATGCCGATGCCGCCGAGGTGCGCGCCCGGCCGCATCACCCAGTACAGCACGCTCGGCCGGTGCGCGACGTGCTCGGCGAGATCGGCGGTGAAGGTGATGTTCATGCTGCCGGCCTTGCCGGACTGGCCGTCGATCGGCAGTCCCGCCTGCTCGGCGACGCGGCTGCGGGCGCCGTCCGCGCCGATCAGGTAGCGGGCGCGAAGCGTGAACTCGTCGCCGCGAACCCGGTCCAGCAATCGTGCGGTCACGCCGTCTGCGTCCTGGGTGAAATCGAGGAATTCCGTATCCAGGCGCAGTTTCGCCCCGCGCGCGGCGGCGTTCGTGACCAGGATCGGTTCCAGATAGGTCTGCGGGAGGTCGATCATGTGACACGGGCTCGCCGAGCTGTACTCGGTCGCGGAGCGATCGGCGGTGCCCCAGCTGGCGATCCGGCCGATCTCGTCCCCGGCGAGCGACGTGCACAGCACGGTGTCGCCCATCAGCTCCGGGGGAGTGCCCTGCGCGAGCGCCTGGTCTTCGATGCCGAGGTCGCGCAGGACCTCCATCGTCCGCTGGTTGGTGATGTGCGCGCGTGGGGTGTGCGCCGTCCAGCCGTATTTGGTCGCGAGCACGGTGCGGACGCCGTAGGTCGCGAGCAGCAGCGCGGCGGAACCGCCTGCCGGGCCGCTGCCGACCACGAGGACATCGGTGTCATAACCGGTCATGCTGGGTTCCCGGGGGAGATGCGGAAGGTGAAATCGAGGCGGCACCAGGGTTCGCGCCCGTCCGGCGCGGGGCCGGTCTGCTCGGCGAAGTCGACGATCAGGCCGTCTTTCACGCCGAACACGGTGTCCGAGTCGAGGTAGTCGCCGCCGCGCACGAACAGCTGTGTGACGAGCGTGCGGTAGCCGGGTTTGGCGATCATGAAGTGCACGTGCGGGGCACGGTACGGATGCCGCTCGACGGCGGCGAGCATCTGGCCGACCGGGCCGTCGTCCGGGATCGGGTACGCCGACGGCACGATCGTCCAGAACCGCAGCCGTCCTTCGGCGTCCGTGCGGAACCGGGCGCGCAGCACCGGACCGTCCAGGTCGGGCAGCTGGACGTCGTAGAAACCGTCCTCATTGGACTGCCAGACGTCCACGACCGCGTCCGGCACCGGGGTTCCGTCCGGTTCGGCCACCTGGACATCCGTCCACAGTGGAGTACCCGGCAGCCCCTCGGCGAGATCCGCGCCCTGCTCGGTTTCCGGCGGGCCTTCGACGTAGAACGGGCCCAGCACCGCCGACGGCGTGGTGTCCGGCGTGCGCGAGTTCGTGAGCACGTCTACCACGCTCGAAACGCCGACGGTGTCCGACAGCAGAATGAACTCCTGCCGCGTGTCCGAGCTGATCTGTCCGGTGCGGGTGAGGAATCCGATCGCGTACTCCCACTCCTCCTGTGTGAGATCGGTGCGCACGACATAGGAATGCAGCGTGCGGACCAATTCGGACAGCAGTTCGCGCAACCGGGGGTCCGGCGCGCCGGCGAAACTGTCCACGACCTCCTGGGTGAGCCCGCGCAGATCCGGGGGCGTGCCCTCAGCGGGGGCCGGGCGGGTGCCGGACCACGCGTGCCGCAGCAAGTCCTCGATGCCGTCCCGGGTGAGTTCGCGCGGATTCGGATACGGCGCGGCGGTGGCCAGCTCGGCGGCCTTGGCGAGATCGCCTTCGGCAAGACCGATTTCGGCCAGCGAATGCGGTACCGGCAGGCTGGCGATCAGATCGAACACGGCCGTCGGCGCGTCCGGCGCGCCGAGTGCTTCAGCGATCCGCCGCATCGCGTCGGCGGCGTTCGGCGCGTTGTACGCCATGGCGTGCGGGAGGACGATGGTGTGCGTTTCCGCGTGCGGCAACCCGAAACTGCCGCCGAGTGTGTGACAAAGCTTGTGGTGCAAGCCCATCCCGACCGAACCGAGGCACGAACCGGCCAGCCACGCGGCGCGCAACGCGTCCGTTCGAGCGTCCACATCGGACGGATCGGCGGCGATCCTCGGCAGCGCGGTCGCGAGCAGCCGGATCGCTTCCAGGGCGAACTGGTCGACGATCGGGTTGGCCTGCGCGGAGTAGAGCGCCTCGACCGCGTGCGCCATCGCGTTGACGCCGCTGGTCAGCGAAGTCGGCACGGGCAGGCCCAGGGTGAGGTCGACGTCGTAGACGACCACCTCGGGCAGCACCTTCGGTGACGACTGGGTGGTCTTGCGACCATCGGCGGTTTCGCCGACCACCGGCGTCATCTCGGACCCGGCATAGGTCGTCGGCACGATGATCTGCGGAATGTCGGTGCGCAACGCGAGCGCCTTCGCCAGCCCGGTCGCGGATCCGCCGCCGATCGCGACGACGCAGTCCACGGAATGCTCGGTGACCAGCGCGAGCGCGCGTTCGGTGACCTCGACCGGGGTGTGCATGGTGGGCTCGCCGAAGCGGGCGGCGAGCAGCGGGCCGAGGGCGGCGGCGGTCCGGTCGGCAGCGGCGGTCGCGGACTTTCCGGCTATCAGCAGCACACGCCTGGCACCGAGCCGCTGCACCTCGTCGGGGACGACGGCGAGCGTGCCGCTGCCGAACACGACCCGGGCCGGGTTGGCGGTGTAGGTGAACATCGACGGTCCTTCCACGCGGGTACGTCGAGTATCCGGGCGGAGGGGAGACCGCGCCTGCACAGACGTGCTGAGCGGGCTGCACGAAACGCGCGCGTCAGCCGTCCCGGCGAAGCGCGGCGGGCGTGGTGCCCAGGTGCGCGCGCAGCACCCGGGTGAGGTGTTCCTGGTGGGAGAAACCGCAGCGCACGGCGATGTCCGCGATCGGTTCGGTGCCGGTCCGCAGCAGCAACCCGGCCTGATCGACGCGCAACCGCAGGAGATACCGGTGCGGCGGCAGGCCGGTGCGCGCCTTGAAACGGCGGGCGAACCGGCTGACGCTCAACCCGGTCGCTGCCGCCAGCTCAGCCAGCCCGAGCGGTTCGGCGAGGCGTTCGTCCATCAGCTCGCGCACCTGGGCGAACTGCCGGTCCGTCAACGCCTCGACCGGTCGCGGCGCTGCGGGAACGCTCCGCCCAGCTCGGTGCTGGCGCGCGAGCTGCGCGGCGACGAGTGTGCCGAGCTGATCCGCGTACGCGCGAGCGCCCGGCTCCCACTCCCGTACGACGCTGTCGAGCGCGAGGACCAGCTGCTCCAGCAAGGGATCAACGCTGCCGAGTTCGTCGGCGAGCTGGAGCGGCGCGTCCGATCCGGCGGCCTCCTGCACCGCCGAATCCGGGAGGTAGACGTGCAGCGTGTCCAGTTCGCCGCCGAGTTCCACCGACAGTTCCCGGTGCGACGGCTGGAGAAAGAGCCCGCCCGCCGGGATGCGCCGGCTGCGTTCGCCGGGCGACCCGACACCGCGGCGAACGGTGACGGGACCGGCGAGATGCAGGATCAGCTGGTGCGTGCGGGCGGGCCCGAACTCCGCGCGGTACGGGCGTTCGCGCTGTTTGGACAGGTAGATCCGGTCCCAGCCGAGACCCGCGCTGGTGCGTTCCGGGCGGATCCACGCCCACGAAAGGATGCCGTTCGTGTCGGCAGGCCCCAGCTCGCCCACGGCGTCCTCCTCTTCGAGGGTCCCCGTGGGCGAGGGTACCTCTCAGAGCGGGTTGAACACGCCAAGCGGCGCGGTGCAGAACGGCCCGCCGATGTACTCGGCGGCGGCCCCGGTCGGCGCGGGCTTGTCCGCCAGCTGCCCGGCGTAGACCTCGGCGTTGTCGTGGGACTTGTAGCCCAGCGCCTCGGACTCGGCGAGCGAGTAGACGCGGCGGGTGTTGTCCGAGACGCCCCAGATCATCCGGTAGCCCGGCGACGGCGCGCTCAGGCAGGCCTCGAACAGCCGCGCCCCGTCGTCCGGCGACAACCAGCTGGTCAGGCCGCGGATGCCGAGCGGCAGCGGCGTCTCGAAGCACGAGCCGATCCGGACGACGATCACGTCCATGCCGAAGCGCGACGCGTACAGGCTGCCCAGCGCTTCGATGGCGGCTTTGCTTACGCCGTAATAGGTGTCCGGCCGGGTGCTGGAATCGGCGGGCAGTCCGTTCTCGCCCGCGTCGGCGTTTCGCCGGAAGCCGACCGCGTGGTTGCTCGACGCGAGCACGACCCGGCGGATCCCGGCCTCGCGGGCGGCTTCGAGGACGGTGTGCGTGCCGTTGACGTTGACGTCGAGCGTGGCGTCCCAGGACGCCTCGCGGCTGAGCCCGCCCAGGTGGATCACCGCGTCGGCGCCCGCGCAGGCGGCTGCCATCGCTTCGGGGTCGGTGACCGAACCGGTCACGATCTCGACCGCTTCGCCGTCCTCGGCGGCGGGCTGGTCGGCGAGATCGAGCAGCCGCAGCACCCGGCCTTCACGGCGCAGCCGCGGCCGCATCAGGGCGCCGACGACGCCGGCCGATCCGGTGATCAGCACACGCTGGTCTGGCATGGATTTCCTCTCACGAAAGCCTCGTGCGCGCGGAGCACGGTTCTCGCCGCGACCGGCGCTCACGAGGCGCACGGGTGGCGGCGGTCAGCGGATTCCGGCGCGGCGCAGCTGCTGGCCGAGCTCGGCGGTGGTCTCGGCCAGCAGTTCGCCGACGCGCTCGACGTCGGCGTCGGTGACCTTGCCCAGCGGCATCGAGCAGCTCATCGCGTCGGTGCCGGGAATGCGGTACGGGATCACCGCGGCCACGCAGCGCACGCCGAGGGTGCCCTCTTCGATCTCGGCGGCGTACCCGCGTTCCCGGGTGCGCGCGAGGTCGGCGTGCAGCGCGTCGAGCGTGGTGATGGTGTTCGGGGTGAGCGCGACCAGCTCCTCGGGCATGAGCGCCTCGACCTCTTCGTGGGTCAGCTCGGCGAGCAACGCCTTGCCCAGCGCGGTCGCGTGCGTGGGCAGGGTGCGGCCGACGCGCGAGATCAGGTGCGTGGAGTGCTGCGATTCGCGCGTCTCCAGGTACACGACCTCGGTGCGGTTGCGGCGCGCGAAATGCGCGGTGAAGCCGGTCTTCTCGCGGATGCGCTCTAACGCTTCGGTGGCGTAGGGGACGATCGCGTCGCGGTCGAGGTACGCGGTGCCGCAGATCAGCGCGCGCACGCCGAGCCGGTAGCGCGCGGAGTTCGCGTCCGCTTCCAGCCAGCCCGCGTCCAGCAGAGTGCGCAGGAGCCCGTGCAGACTGGAGCGGGGGAACCCGGTGCGCGCATGGAGATCAGACAGCGACAGCCACACGTCGTTCGCGGCGAACGTCTCGATCAGGTCGATGGCGCGCCGCGCCGACTTCACGCCCGCGGACTCCGCGGGAGCGGTGGCGGGGTCCGTCTTCTGCGCCATGCGCGTCCTCCAACCGGGCCGTTGACTTGTGAGTCCGGCCATATTAGCGTCCCGAACAGCGTTCTTGTGGGTGAACATAGTCACGATAACAGACTCCATTCAAGAATGTGAACATTGGAGCAGAAACTGATGGCACAGACCGAAATCGAGCTGGACGGCTTGCTGGCGTTCCCGCTGACCCCCTTCACCGAAGACCTCGAGGTCAACCTCGACGGGTTCGCGGAGAACGTGGAGAGCCACATCGCCGCCGGTGCGGGCGCGCTGTTCGTCGCGTGCGGCACCGGGGAGTTCAGCTCGCTGTCGGTCGACGAGGTCGCCGCGCTGCTGGCGAAGGCGCGCGAGGTCGCGAACGGTCGCGTGCCGGTGTGGGTCGGCGCGGGCGGCGGCGCGGCCGGTGCGCGCGCGGGAATCGCGGCGGCGCAGGCGGGGAACGCCGACGGCGTGCTGCTGCTTCCGCCGTACCTGGTCACCGGGCCGCAGGACGGGCTGGTCGACTACGTCCGCTACGCGATCGCCGACACCTCGGTGCCGGTGATCGTCTACCACCGCAGCACCGGCGTGTTCACCGCGCCGGCCGCGGCGAAGCTGCTGGACATCCCGTCGGTGGTCGGGATCAAGGACGGTTACGGCGACGTCGAAGCGATGACCCGGATCGTCACCACGATCCGCGCGCTCGGCACGCAGCGTTCCGCGGACTTCTTGTTCTTCAACGGTTTGCCGACCGCCGAGGTGTCCGCGAAGGCGTACGCGGCGGCTGGTGTCGCACGCTACTCGTCGGCGGTGCACTGCTTCGCGCCGGAGATCGCGCACCGCTTCCACCGCGCGCTCGCGGAGGAAGACAACGCGACGATGGACGCGCTGCTCGCCGGGTTCTACCTGCCGCTGGTGGCGTTGCGCGACGAGACGCCCGGCTTCGCGGTGTCGCTGGTGAAGGCGGCTGCCCGGCTGCGCGGTGACAAGGTCGGCACCGTCCGGCCGCCGCTGATCGAGCCGACGCCCGAGCAGATCGACCGGCTGGGCAAGGTCGTCGAGAACGGTTTCGCCGTGCTGAAAGGCCTCTGATGAAGATCCGGGACGTAGTGCTGACCCCGGTCGCCTTCGCGGACGCACCGCTGCTCAACGTGATGGGCGTGCACGAGCCGTTCGCGTTGCGCAGCGTGGTCCAGGTGGTGTGCGACGACGGCGTGGTCGGCCTCGGCGAGTCGTACGGCGACGCGGCGTTCCTCGGCGAGGTGCGCAAGGTGCTGCCGGAACTGGCCGGACACGATATTTTCGACCTGCCGGGCCTCAAGCGGATCGTGGCGCGCACGCTGGCCGGCACGGTGCTGACCGACGAGCACGGCCTGATCGGCGGGTTCTCCATCCGCAAGACGATCGCCAGCGTGTACTCGCTGTTCGAGGTCGCCTGCCTGGACGCGCAAGGGCACTTCCTCGGCCGTCCGGTCGCCGACCTGCTGGGGGGCAAGGCGCGCGATGCCGTCGACTTCTCCGCGTACCTGTTCTACAAGTACGGCGCGCACATCGGGGCCGAGGAGGACAGCTGGGGCGACATCCTCACCCCGGAAGCGCTGGTCGGCTCGGCGAAGCGGATGGTCGACGAGTACGGCTTCCGCTCGATCAAGCTCAAGGGCGGGGTTTTCGCGCCGGAGCAAGAGATCGAGGGGATTCGCGCGCTCGCCGAAGCGTTCCCCGGGCATCCGCTGCGCATCGACCCGAACGCGGCCTGGACGCCCGAGACGAGCATCCGGGTGGCGGCCGAACTCGACGGCGTGCTGGAGTACCTCGAAGACCCGACGCCGGGCATCGAGGGCATGGCGCGGGTCGCGCGCGAGGCGAGCATGCCGTTGGCCACCAACATGTGCGTGGTCGACTTCGGCGACGTCGAGCCCGCCTTCCGGGCGCGCGCGATCGGCGTTCTGTTGTCCGACCACCACTTCTGGGGCGGCATGCGTGACACGCAGGCGCTGTCGGTGGCCTGCGAGAGCTTCGGCGTCGGGCTGTCCATGCACTCCAACAGCCACCTCGGCATCAGCCTCGCCGCGATGGTGCACGTCGCGGCGGCGACCCCGCACCTGACGTATGCCTGCGACACGCACTGGCCGTGGAAGACCGCCGACGTGATCGAACCGGGTGCGCTGGACTTCGCCGGCGGAGCGGTGGCGGTGCCGGACCGGCCCGGGCTCGGGATCGCGCTGGACCAGGACGCGCTCGCCAGGGCGCACGAGGACTATGTCCGATGTGGACTGACCAAACGGGACGATGTGACGTACATGCGCGAGTACACGCCGGGCTTCGAGCCGAACACGGCGAGGTGGTGAACCGGTGAAGGTGACCGGATACGCGTATCCGTGGGACGTGCTCGGCGAGACCGCGTTCGCGGAGCGTGCGAAGGACCTCGGCGTGGACGAGGTCGCGGTGGCCTTGGCCTACCACAGCGCCCGGGCCGCGACGCCGTGGTCGACTGAGCAGACGTCGGTGGTCGCGCGGACCGCTGCGCTCTACCGGCCGGTGCGCGCGGAGGCGTGGGAAGGCCGCGAGCTTGTCCCGGCCACGCCGGACTGGGTCTCGGCGGAGGACAGCGGGGGCGATGCGGTCCGGCGGCTCAACGAGGCTGGAATCCCGGCCGCCGCGTGGATCGTGCTCACGCACAACTCTCAGCTCGGCACCGAATTTCCGCAGTACGCCGTGCGCAACTGCTTTGGCGAGACGTACCCGTGGGCGCTGTGCCCGGCGCAGCCCGCGGTACGCGAGTACGCGGCGACGCTGACCGCGGAATCGGTTGCGGGGCTGGAGCTTTCGTCGGTGCTGCTGGAGGCGTGCGGCCCGCTCGGCGGTGTGCATCAGCATCAGCACGAGAAGACGGACGGCGTGTGGGCTCCGGCGACCGCGCGGTTGTTGTCGATCTGCTGCTGCGACGCTTGTGCGGAGGGCTGGACCGGCCTTGACCCGTCGGACGTCCGGGAGACCTTGCGTGCTGAGGTGCAGCGGCTGATCGCGACGGCGGATTTGTCGGTGGCCGAGGATAGACTGCCGGCTGAGTTGAAGGAAAAACTGCTTTCCGGGCGGCAGCGGGCGACCGACGCGTTGCGTGCCGCGGTTCTGGCGGTGTTGGAGCCGGGTACGCGGATCGTGTTGCACGGCGCGCTCGACCCGTGGGTCACCGGTGCGCTGCCCGGCTTGACCCCGACGGCCGCCGACGACGCCGAGACGGTGGTGCTGCAGAACTGGGCACCCGGTCAGGGCAGTGTCGACGCGGTTGCCGCCGCTCGGCAGGCGCTGCCGGAACGGGTCGCGATCGGCAGCTACATCACCGCGGTCGCGGCGAGCGCGGTGCCGGACATCGAGGCGTACGTGGCCGAACTGGCCAAGGCCGGAGCGACCGAACTGCACCTGTACCACTTGGGCCTCGCCGGGCCTGCGCGCTGGCCGGACCTGCACGCCGCCACCGCCGCCGCGCACTCGGCGCCCTGAACTGTGTTTGACGAGGAGAACCATTGAGCCGCGAAACTTCCGCCACGGAACTGGAAAGCGTCCTGGCCGCCGCTGCGAAAGCCGCCCGGCCGTTCGCCGAAAGCACGCCAGCTGAGCGGGCCGGGTGGCTGGCCGCCGTCGCGGACGCGCTCGACGCCGCCGCTGATGAGCTGATCCCGCTGGCGCACCAGGAAACCCGCCTCCCGGCCGCGCCGCGGCTGAAGGGCGAACTCGCGCGCACGACGTTCCAGCTCCGGCTGTTCGGCGAAGTGCTGCGGGACGGCGAGTTCCTGGGCGCGACCGTCGACCACGCCGACCCGGCTTGGCCGATGGGCGCCCGGCCGGACCTGCGCCGGGTGCTCGTGCCGATCGGGCCGGTGCTCGTGTTCGCCGCGAGCAACTTCCCGTTCGCGTTCAGCGTCGCGGGCGGCGACACCGCGTCGGCGCTGGCGTCCGGCTGTCCGGTGGTGCTCAAGGCACACCCGGGCCACGAAGAGCTTTCGGCGCGGACCGGCGAGATCGTCGCGTGTGCGCTGACCGGCGCGGGTGCGCCGGAGGGTGCGTTCGCGGTGATCCACGGGGTCGAACAAGGCGTCACGGCGCTCAAGGACCCGCGGATTTCCGCCGCCGCGTTCACCGGTTCGGTGCCGGGCGGGCGGGCGCTGTTCGACATCGCGGTCTCGCGGCCGACGCCGATTCCGTTCTACGGCGAGCTGGGCAGTGTCAACCCGGTCGTCGTCACGCCGGGCGCGGTCGCCGCGCGCGGGGAAGCGGTGGCGAAGGGCTATGCCGGGTCGTTCAGCCTTGGCGCGGGCCAGTTCTGCACGAAGCCGGGCCTGTTGTTCCTGCCTGAGGGACACGGGCTGGACGACACCCTGCGCGAGGCGGTCAGCGCGGTGGCTCAGCAGGAAATGCTGAACGACCGCATCGCGGCCGGGTTCGCGCAGAAGCTGGCGGAGCTGCGTGCGGTGTCGGGCGTCGAGTCGGTCGTGGAAGGCGCACAGGACGGCGATGCGTTCACGCCGTCGTTGCTGGCCACCACCGCGAAGGAATTCCTGGCTGGCGGCGAGGCTGTCCGCGAGGAGCACTTCGGGCCCGCTTCGCTGATCGTCACCTACTCCGACCAGGCGGAACTGACCGAGGTGCTGGACAGCCTCGAACCCGGTCTGACTGCGACGGTGCAGGGCGAGGAGAGCGACGCCGACTTCGTGCGCCCGCTGCTGCCTTCGCTGACCCGGCTGGCCGGACGGCTGCTGTGGAACGACTGGCCGACCGGCGTCACGGTCAGCTGGGCGCAGCAGCACGGCGGCCCGTACCCGGCGACCACCGCGCCGACCACCACCTCGGTCGGCACCGCCGCGATCGAACGCTTCCTGCGCCCGGTGGCGTGGCAGAGCTTCCCGGACGCACTGCTGCCGGAAGCGCTGCGGGAAGCGAACCCGTGGCAGCTGCCGCGCCGGGTCGACGGAGCGCGCTGAGCAGACCCCCTTGTGCGTGGCGATCCCGGTTCTCACCGGGATCGCCACGCACGACCAACCCCACTGGGAGGCACCGTCATGCCCGTGAACCGCAGAACCGCACTGCGCGGCGGTGCCATCGCCGCCGCGTCGGCCGCGCTGGTCGCCACCGCTCGCCCGGCCTTCGCCGCGCCCGCCGCTGATCCGCTGAAGAAGATCGTGGCGGGCTACCGCGAGCTGCAGACGGGCATCAACCGTCCGTCGCCGGAACGCACGGCCGCGCTGAAGAACCTCGGCCGGGTCGCGAAGTCGTACTACGACAGCATGACGGTCTCCGGCAATGGTCCACTGTGGACCGACCTTCCGCTCGGCCCCGGCAGCGACTACACCACGTCGATGTACGCCCGGCTGCGCGCGATCGCCGTCGACTGGGGGACGCCGGGCAGCACGCTTTCCGGCGATCCGAAGGTGCTCGACGGGATCAAGAAGGCGCTGGAGCTGATCTACGCCAGCCAGTACAACCCGCAGGTCGGCGAGATCGGGAACTGGTACACCTACGAGATCGGCGTGCCGTACTACCTGCTGCACACCCTCGTCACGGTCGCCGACCAGCTGACCGCGGACGAACTGGCGCGCTACGTCAGCCCCGTCAAGCGGTTCGTCGGCAACCCGAACCTGCGCGCGAACAACCCGAAGATCGTCGAAACCGGCGCGAACCGTGCGGACAAGGCACTGATCTCGATCGTGTCCGGCGCGCTGACCGGCGATACCGCGTGGATTCGCACCGGCCTCGACGCGATCACCGACGTCGCGGGCGGGGGAGCGGCGAGCGTCTTGGCGAAGCTGGACCGCGCTGCGGGCGACGGTTTCCACGCCGACGGCTCGTTCATCCAGCACGACACCATCCCGTACCCCGGCCACTACGGCATCGTCCTGCTGACCGCGCTGGCCGGGACGATCCACGTCACCGAAGGCACCGAGTACGCGCTGCCGGACGACCTGGCGCAGAAGGTGTACGCGCTGGTCGGCGACACGTTCGCGCCGTTCGTGTACGCGGGCGCGCTGATGGAGCCGGTGCGCGGGCGGATGCTTTCGCGGCAAGGCGAAACCGCGCACGACATCGGACACCAGCTGACCGTCGCGACGCTCGTGCTCGCCCGCTCGGCGACCGGAACCGTGAAGACCGAGCTGTCCGGTCTCGCCGCCAAGTGGATCAAGGAAGGCACCTACGCGCCGTTCCTGGAGATCCCCGATCCCGAACGGTTCGCGCCCGGCCCGGACCTCGTCGCGACCCCGGGCATCGAGTTCGCCCAGGAGATGCTCGCCGGACGCGTACGGCCCACGCCGATCGTCGCGACGCACCGGATCTTCGGACAGCAGGACCGGATGGTGCACGTGACCGAGGGCTGGTCCGCGTCGCTCGGCGTCGGCTCCACGCGGATCTCGCGCTACGAGTCGATCAACGGGATGAACCTGCACGGCTGGCACGTCGGCGACGGAGTGCTGTATCTGTTCCTTCCCAACGCGAAAGGCCACTACTCCGACGCCTATTGGCCGACCGTCGATCCGGCGCTGCTGCCCGGCACCACCGCGAAGGCCGGCCCGCCGGGACCGCTGGCGGCGACGCCGTTGACGACGAAAGCGCACGTCGGCGGCGTGCGCTGGGACGCCCGGCACGGCGCGTACGCGATGGATTTCGTTTCCGAAGACGGCTCCCTGACGGCGAAGAAGTCCTGGTTCTTCACTCCGGCGGGCATTGTCTGCCTCGGCGCGGGAATCACTGACACGTCGGGGCAAGCGGTCCGGACGACGATCGAAAACCGCAACCTCGGCGAGAACGGACGGGGCACGCTGCTGGCTGATGCCCGCGCAGTCGGCGATTCGGCCGCGCTGCACCGACCGCGCTGGCTGCACCTCGACCACGTCGGCGGGTACGTCCTGCTCGACAACGCCGAGGTCACCGCACTGCGCGAAGACCGGATCGGGGCGTGGCGCGACGTCGACACCGGTGCCAACACGAAGGGCACTACGACGCCGAACACGCGGCGGTACCAGAAGCTGGTGATCGAGCACGGCGCGAAGCCTGTCGACGCGAAGTACGCGTACGCGGTTCTGCCCGGCGCGTCGGTGGTGGGGACGGTCGCGTCGATGCTCTCGTGGCGCGTCCGGGCGAACACGGCCGCTGTCCAGGCCTTGCGGCTGTGGGATAACACACTGCTGGCAAACTTCTACAGTGCAGGTAACGTGGACGAAGTATCCGTCTCAGGACCCGCTTCGGTGGCGCTCGGCAGGAACAGCCTCGCTGTTTCCGACCCGACGCAGCTGCAGGACAGCGTCCGCGTGACGGTGCGGCGGCGCACCGTGGAGGTTCCGCTCAAGGACACCTTCGGCGCCACCAAGATCGTTCCCCTGCGGTGAGCACGGTTTTCCCCGCCGGGCCGGTGGTTCCCGGCCTGGCCCGGCGGGGCCCCACCTGAGACGGCTCTAGTCTGGGCGGAGTCCGTTCGAGCGGGGAGGAATCGTGGCGCGTTTCGATGTCCTGGTCGTCGGGGCCGGGCTGTCCGGCATCGGCGCGGCGTGCCGGCTGCAGCAGCGGGCCCCGGGCCGGACGTACGCCATCCTCGAAGCCCGGAACACGATCGGCGGAACCTGGGACCTTTTCCGGTACCCGGGCGTGCGCTCCGACTCGGACATGTTCACGCTCGGCTACCCGTTCCGGCCGTGGGACAAGGAACAGGCGATCGCGTCCGGCGCGGAGATCCTCGAATACCTCCGGGAGACCGCCGCGCAGCACGGGATTGCCCGGCACATCCGGTTCGGCCACCGGGTGGTGCGGGCGGCCTGGTCGTCAGCTTCGGCCCGCTGGACCGTGGATGTCTCGCACGACGGCGAGGTCGTCACCCACACCTGTTCTTTCCTGTATCTGTGCAGCGGCTACTACAGCTACGAGAACGGCCACGTCGTCGATTTCCCCGGCCGCGACTCGTTCCGCGGCGAGATCGTGCACCCGCAGTTCTGGCCGGAGGACCTGGACCTCTCCGGCAAACGAGTCGTAGTGATCGGCAGCGGCGCCACCGCGGTGACCTTGGTGCCGGAACTGGCTTCGCACGCGGAGTCGGTGACGATGCTGCAACGCTCGCCGAGCTACGTCCTGGCCCGGCCGTGGACGGATTCGCTCGCCCGTCGCCTGCGGAAAGTTCTGCCTTCGCGGCTCGCCTACCACGTCGTGCGGGCGAAGAACGTCCTGGTGACGACGCTGCTCTACCAGTTCTCCCGGCGGCAACCCCGGCGCGCGGCAGCGTTCTTGCGGGACGCGGCCGCGAAGCAATTGCCCCCTTCGATCCCGGTAGATCCCCATTTCTCGCCCCGCTACCAGCCCTGGGATCAGCGGCTCTGCCTGACGCCCGGGGCGGACTTCTTCCAAGCGCTCCGCAGCGGCAAAGCGGACATCGTCACCGACCGGATCGACCGCATCACCCCCGAAGGCATCGCTCTGGAATCGGGAACGCGGCTGCCCGCGGACGTGATCGTCACCGCGACCGGCCTGCGGGTGATCGCGTTCGGCGGAATCGAGCTGAGCGTGGACGGTGCGGTGATCGAACCGTCGGAACAGCTGGTGTACAAGGGAATGATGCTGGGCGGGGTGCCGAACTTCGCCTGGTGCCTCGGCTACGTGAACGCCTCGTGGACGCTGCGGTCGGACCTCGTGTCCCGGTACGTGTGCCGGGTGCTGAACCACCTGTCCCGCAACGGTTTCGACACGTGCGTGCCCCGCCCGCCCGCGCTCCCGGAGACGACGCGGCGTCCGATCATGGACCTGACGTCGGGCTACCTGACGCGCGCCGCCTCGGTGCTGCCGCGCCAAGGCGACCGGCGACCGTGGCTGATGCGGCAGAACTACGTACTGGACGCGGCGGACCTCCGGCTGAGCCGAATGGACGACGGGGTGCTGCGGTTCGAGCGCGCTTCGGGGCGCCGTGCTTGACCTCCTTGACCTGGGTTCTGCTGGCCTTTCGCGGCTCCGCGGGGGTCGTGGTGAGATCCCTCAGACCTGAGTGTTCGGCGTTTCCGGTGGCCGGGCGGGGGAAGCGCGGCGGTCGTGTCGAGGTGTCCGCCGCGGTGGCCCGCTTCCTGGTCCGCTTCACCGCGGAACTTCTTCCGCTCGGCCCAGCACTGGTGGCCTGGCCGGCTCTTCAACCGACGTGACGGGGGCCGCTGCGGTGCCGAGATCCTTCCGGCCCGACCTGCTCGGCTTCCTGGCGGCTTGGCGGTGCACCGCGGTTGTGCCGCTACGCCGCCGTGTGTGCGAGCCAGTGGCCGGCCAGGTCTTGGTCCCCGGCAATCGTGATCCGACCGGGCGGCAACCGCCGGGTGAGCACCAGCAGGAGATCTCCGACAGGACCGGTCAGCGTCACGTCCGCGGTGTCGGTCGCGCGTTCCCACCGCACGCCGTCGGGGGTGCGGGTGATCAGCCAGCCCACGCCGGCACCGGGGTTGAGCCGGAGCGTTTGGCCGGTGCCGCGGAGGGCGGAGAAAGCCGGTCTCAGCGTCGTCATGACCGGGTGGGACAGCATTTCCAGCCACTCGCTGATCGCGTCGGCTGCGAGGTCTGGGGCCACCTCGAACGCGGCGCCTGTGGCGAGGGCCGCGTCCGCGTGGTGCACCGTCGTGTCGTGGAGCATGCGGCGCAGCCAGAACGTCGCCGGTCGCGGGCCGAAGAATGTCCACACCGGACTGTCGGCGGCGGCGAGCACCGCGTCAGCGAGGTCCGCGGCTCCGGCGCGCAGCCAGCCGGGCCATTCGCCGGGCGCGCCGGGGTTCGCTTCGAACGGGTCCGGCACCGGGGCCGCGCCGGACCGGACGAGGCTCGCCGCCCAGCGGTGCGCCTGTCCGACGTGTCCGGCCAGCACCCGCAGCGGCCACTCCGGGCAACTGGGCACCGGAGTCTCCGGATCCGCGCCGGTCACCGCCTTCGCGAACCCGGCGGTGTGCTCGTGCAATCCCTGGAAAAGTCGTGCGATATCGAGATCCATGGCCGTACCGTACGAACTCCACCCGGCTGGAGGTTCCATTGGAAGTGACCGGCGACACACTCGGAATCGGCGATCTGGCGGGGCGCACCGGCGTGCCCGTCCGCACGATTCGCTTCTACTGCGACGAGGGACTGCTGGAGCCGGCGCGCAGCGTCGGCGGGCACCGCCGGTTCGATCCGGCGGAGGTGCACCGCCTGAACCTGGTGCGGCGGTTGCGCGGGCTCGGCCTGAACCTGAAGTCGATCACTGACGTTCTCGCTGGAGTGCGTTCCCTCGCCGAGGCAGTGGCCGCCGAGCGCGTCGCGCTCGACCGCGAGGTGACGACGTTGGCCTGGCGACGCGCAGCTCTCCGCGCCGTCGAGGAGGCACCGCCCGCCGACCGCGCCGCTCGGCTCGAGCTGTTGTCCGCGGCGACGGATGGGTTTGCCGCGCAGGAGGCTCTCGTCCGCTTCTGGCATCCGATGGCCACCGGCGCGGTCCCGCCGGACACGGCCGACATGTTCCTCGCCGTGAGTGCGCCGCGGCCGCCGGAGTTGCCGACTCCGGCGCAGGTCGTCGCCTACGCTGAACTGGTGCTGCTCGCCGCCGACCGCGCGTTCGTCGCCCGGATGCGGACCAGCCCTCTGACCACTCGCCTCGGCGTTCTCCACGACGGCGTCGGCGCGGCGTGCGAGCTGGCGTCCCCGCGGGTGGCGGCTGGGGCCCGGCCGGAACCGGGGCCCGCGCTCGACCTGTTCGCCGCGGCGCACGCCGCCGCGTCCGGCACCGGCGACACCCCGGAGTTCCGGTGCGCGCTGCGGCGGCGCACCGCTGCCGACCGGCATCCGCAGGTACGCCGCTACTGGCATCTCGCGGGCGAGATCACCGGCGAAGCCGCGCCGGTCGGGGTCGCGCATACGTGGTTGCTGGATGCGCTGGACTGTTCGGTCGGCTGAGGCTTTCCCAGCGGCGGGCATGCCAGCGTGCCGGTCGTCGGCTTGACCGCGGAACTGAACGGCAAGCAGGGCAACGCATTCCGCTCGGCTGGGACAAAGCCGCCCGCGGAAGTCCACACCTAAGGCGAAATGTTGACCCGTCGGCGAGACATGAGGGACGTCCTTAAGCCAAGCGACGACAGCGCCGACGAAACCGTGCGCAGACGACAAGGCTTGTGCCGCTGGATACCCCGGAGCCCCACCGGCATTGCCCATCCGCCTCGGTGCGTTCCCCGGCGAAACCGTGCTGCGCGAACTCGGCCTGGCGTCAGGTCATTGCGCGGTCGCGGCGGCCGCCCAGCGGCTCAGGTCCTCCCTTCGGAGCGCGGCTGCCATCAGGTCCGGGAAAAGATCCGGCGTGCAGGCGAAAGCGGGCACCCCCAGTTCGGTGAGCGCGGCCGCGTTCTCGTGGTCGTAGAACGGCGCTCCGGAGTCCGACAGCGCCAGCAGCGTGACCACCTGCACCCCGGAGCCGACCAGGTCTGCGACCCGGCGCAGCAGGTCGTCCCGGACTCCGCCTTCGTACAGGTCGCTGATCAGCACCAGGAGCGTCTGCTCGGGGCGCTCCACCAGTCCCTGGCAGTACGCCAACGCGCGGTTGATGTCGGTGCCGCCGCCGAGCTGGGTGCCGAACAGGACGTCGACGGGATCGTCCAGGTGGTCGGAGAGGTCGGCGACCGCGGTGTCGAACGCGACGAACTTCGTGCTCAGAGCGCGCATCGAGGCAAGTGCCGCGCCGAAAACTCCGGAGTACACCACGGATTCCGCCATCGAACCGGACTGGTCGACGGCCAGGATCACGTCGCGCCGGACGCTCTGTTCCCGGCGGCCGAAGCCGAAAAGCTGTTCGGGCACAATGGTTTTCAGCTCGGGGGAGTAGTGTTTCAGATTCCGGCGGACCGTGCGGTTCCAGTCGATGTCCGCGCCTCGGGGGCGTTGGGTGCGGGCCGCGCGGTCCAGTGCGCCGCGCACTGCGGCTCGGGTCCGTTCGGCGAGCCGTTCCTCCAGTTCGGTGACGACCTTGCGCACGACGGTGCGCGCGGTTTCCTTCGTCTCCTCCGGCAGGACATTGTTGAGGGACAACAGGGTCCCGACCAGGTGGACGTCCGGTTCCACGGCGCTCAGCAGTTCCGGCTCCAGCAGCATCCGGGTGATGCCGAGCCGGTCCACGGCGTCGCGTTGCATGACCTGGACGACCGAGCCGGGGAAGTACTTCCGGATGTCGCCCAGCCAGCGCGCGACGCGCGGTGCGGAGGCTTGCAGGCCGCCGCTGCGTTCGCCGCTGCCGCGGGAGTTCTTGGGGCGCTCGTCGTAAAGGGCGGCCAGCACGTTGTCGACGCCGGTGTCCCCTTCGGACAGTGCGTGGCCGGTGCCGTCGGAATCTCCGCCCAGCACTAGGCGCCAGCGGCGGAGGCGTTCGGGGTCGGTGGTCACGGGGCGGCTCCCAGGAGGGTGGCGAAGACCGGCAAGGCGGCCGCGGCACGGAGTTCGTCCAGGTCCTCGACGACCGTCGCTTCGGCGCGGCGAGTGCCGGACAGGGTGGCGGCGCGTTCGCCGATCGCGCGTTTTTCGGGACCGGCGAAGGCGCCGAAAGTGCGGCGCAGCAAGGGAAGCACCTCGGTGAAGACCTCGGGCGGGATCGAAGCCAGCCAGGTGTCGACCACGCGCAGCATGCGTTCGTCGTGGACCAGCAGGAGCGCGCCGCCCGAGAAGAAGCCTTCGACGTAGCCCGCGCCGTCCGTCGGGACGATTCCGGGGGTGAGCATGCGGCCCAGCCGGAGCTCGACCTCCGAGCCGTCGAGCAGGTCGGCGTCGTGCAGGAGACGCACGATGCGGCCGGCCAGCAGCGGCGGCAGTGAGTCGCGAGCAGACAGCCGGGCGAGGGCAGTGAACCAGCGGTCGCGGGCCGCGTCGCCAAGTAGATCGGTGGCTTCGTGGACGTCGTCGACCAGTTCGCAGAACTGTGCGGCGGCCTCCTCGTCGATGCCGTGCACCGCGGGCGGGAGCCCGGCGCAGACTCGGGTGAGGATCCGGTCGGCGACTTCGCGCAACCGTGCGGTGTCGGTGCCGCGGACGTCGCCGTAGCGGGTTGCCCGCGCGAGCGGAGGCAGGGCCGTCATGAGGTGCGCGACGTCCGCGTCGGCGGCGGCGCGAGTGTCCAGTGCGGCAAGGGTTTCCGGCAGCGCGTCGCCAAGGTCGGCCAGGAGACAGCGCTCTACCGCGGCGGTGATGTCGGCGAGCGGGGGAGACTCGGCGACGGTTTCGCGCACGACCGCGGTGGCGGCGGCGGGCACGGTGGTTCCGTGCACCGCGGCCGCGACCAGGTCGACCTCGAAACCCGGTTCCCAGCACAGGGTCCAGGTCTCGCGGAAGGTGCCTTTGCTCCGCACCGAGGACAGTTCCGGCTCGCCCCAGGGAATGCCGAGGATCTGCAGGCGGTGCAGCAGGCGGGAGCGGTCCAGGCCGCCGGGCGTGCGCAGGTCCAGATCGAGTTCGCGCGCCTGGGGCTCGCGTTTGAGCCGGAGCCGCCGGGCGGTGGCGATCAGGTCGGCGGCCAGCGGCGCTTGCGGGACGGTCTCCGGAACCTCGCCGAGCAGTTCGCCGACCACCAGCCGCCGGGTGACCAGGTCGGCCTGGACGTCGTCGCCTCCGCACAAGACCGCGCGGGTGGCGGCGTCGACCTCGGCCAGCCCGGCCGACGACCGTCCGCGCAGCGCGGCCAGCGTGTCGGCCAGCCGCACTGCTTCGATCACGTGCGCGGTGGAGACGGGCAGGTCTTCCTCGCGCAGCACCCCGGCGACGGCGGTGAGCCACCGGGTGGTGACGTCGTCAGTCGTGCTGAACAGATGGTGGTACCAGCCGGGCGAGCGGACGCCCGCGCCGTAGCCGGTGACCGAGGCGAGCCTGCCGTGCGTCCACGGCACCCACGTGCACACGACCTTCCGCTTCGGGAGTCCTTTGAGGACAGCGTTGTCCTGGGAAGCGGGCGGCAGCGGATCGGCCAGCGCGGGCACGTGCCAGGCCCCGCACACCACGGCGATCCGTTCGTAGCCTTCCTTCCGCGCCTTGCGCAGCACGTTCCGCATGTACGCCTCGCGCCGCCGCTCGTGCGGATCGTCCGGCCGGTCGTCCTCGCGCAGCGCGGTCATCGCGTCGGCGATCACCTCGAACGGCGATTCCCCGCCCCGGCGGGACTCGACGAAGTCGTCCCACCAGCGTTCCGGGTCGTCGTACCCGCCCGCCGAGGCGAGTTCCGCGAGCGGGTCGGCGCGGGGCGCGGTCCGTTCCTCGCCGAGCGCGAACTGGTGCGCCGCCGGGAGATCGCAGAACTTCACCGGCACGCCGGCCGCGGCGGCGTACCGCAGCGCCTGCCATTCCGGGCTGAACACCGCGAACGGCCAGAACGCCGCGCGCGACACGTCGTCGGACGCGTACGCCAGCAACGCGACCGGCGGCCGCATGGCGTCGTCCGCGGCGAGATCGACGAGCTGGTCCGCCTCCGGCGGTCCCTCGATCAGCACCACGTCCGGTTCCAGTTCGGCGAGCCGGGCGGCCACCGCCCGCGCCGAACCGGGACCGTGGTGCCGGATCCCGAGGAGGTGAGTGGTCATCCGGCGATCTCCTGGCCTGCCCGGTAGAAGTCGGCCCAGCCTTCCCGCTCGCGCACGACGGTTTCCAGGTACTCGCTCCAGATCGCGCTGTCGGCCACCGGGTCCTTCACGACCGCGCCGTGAATCCCGGCCGCGACGTCCTGCGCCCGCAGCACGCCGTCGCCGAAGTGCGCGGCCAGTGCGAGACCGCCGGTGAGCACGCTGATGGCTTCCGCCGTCGACAGCGTGCCCGACGGGGTTTTCACCGCCGTGCGGCCGTCTTCGGTGCGACCCGCGCGCAGCTCGCGGAAAACCGTGACCACGCGGCGGATTTCGGCGAGATCGGCGGCTTCGGCGGGCAGCGACAGCGCGGCGCCCAGCTGCCCGACCCGCCGCCGGACGATCTCCACCTCGGCCTCGGCGGTGTCCGGCAGCGGGAGCACGACGGTGTTGAACCGGCGGCGCAGCGCGCTCGACAGCTCGTTGACGCCCTTGTCCCGGTTGTTCGCCGTGGCCACCAGCGTGAACCCGGGCCGGGCCTGGACTTCGCCTCCCAGTTCGGGGATCGGCAGCGTCTTCTCGGACAGGATGGTGATCAGCGAGTCCTGCACGTCCGCGGGGATGCGGGTGAGCTCTTCGAGCCGAGCGACCTTGCCGTCCCGCATCGCGCGCAGGACCGGGCTTTCGACCAGGGCCTGGTCGCTCGGTCCCTCGGCGATGAGCCGCGCGTAGTTCCAGCCGTAGCGGATCTGCTCCTCGGAGGTGCCCGCGGTGCCTTGGACGAGCAGTGTGGAGTCGCCGCTGATCGCCGCCGCGAGGTGCTCGGACACCCAGGTCTTCGCCGTGCCCGGCACGCCGAGCAACAGCAGCGCGCGGTCGGTGGCGAGGGTGGCGACCGCGACCTCGATCAGCCGCCGCGGGCCGACGTACTTGGGGCTGATCTCGGTGCCGTCGCCGAGTTTCCCGCCGAGCAGGTAGGTGACCACCGCCCAGGGCGAAAGCCGCCACGACGGCGGTTTCGCCCGGTCGTCGGCCGCGGCGAGAGCGGCCAGTTCGCCGGCGTATTCCTGTTCGGCGTGCGGCCGGAGGACGGGGGACGTCATGCGAGCTCCTTGTGCATTTCACGGCGGAAGGACAGGGTTTCGGCGACTGCGCGCCGCCACGGGGCGGCCTCGCCGGGAAGCGGGATCTCGGCCAGCGGGTGGCCGAGGCAGGGGACCGGCACGGCTTTCGCGATCAGCGCGGCCGCGTGCGCGACCAGCCGGTGGTCGCGTTGCCCGGCGACCCAGTCGAGCAGCACCGTGCCGAGCGCGGCGGGCCACGGCTGCGGCAGGTCGAGGATGAGCCGGGTGAGGGCTTCGACCGGCAGCCCGCGAGTCAGCTTCGCGACCGTGGCGGCCTGCTGTTCGGGCGACAGCACGCCGATGAGCGCCGCGGTGCTGCGTCCCCCCGGTTCGGCTTCCACGAGGGCTTGCGCCCATTCCTCGTCGCGCTGCCGAAGCGCCGCGGTGGCCCAGCTTTCGCGCACCACGTTCAGCGGCGGGCCTTCGACGAGCATCCCGGCCAGTTCACCCGGGCTGCCGTACTCGGCCCAGAACCGCAGGGGAGTGGCGGCGATGATCGCGCGCAGCCGGGCAGTGCCCTGCCCGGGCCCGGCCGGGACGCGGATGCCGTCGCGGATCAGGCCGTCGTCCGGCTCGGGCGGAGTGAATTCGAGGACGTCGGCCCGCAACGCGCGGCTGCGCACGGTGACGCAGGCCCGCAGCCGTTCGATCATCCGCTCGCCGGAGGCCGAATCGGGGTACCGGCCGATCAGCCGCAACGCGATCTCGCGCACCCCGGCCGCCCGGTCGCCGAGCGCGGCTTCGACGAACGGCTCGTCCTCGTCGGCGAGATGTTCGCCGAGCAGGGCCAGGAAGGTCGCCCTGACGTCGGCCGGTTCGTTGCTCCAGGCCGCGGCGAGCGTCTCCCGCGCGCGGGCGGGATCGGCGACGAGCACGCGTTCCAGCCACGCCTGCCGTCGTGCCGCGGTGCCGAACTGCCAGGCATTGTCGCTGGTGTCGTCCGCGGCGGCGACCAGGAACGCCCACTCCGGGTTCCGCTCGCCGAGCCACGCCCCGACCGGCCCGGCGACCGTGGCGAGCGGCGCCCGCAGCGACACCCGGGTCCGCGCCGCGTCGGCCAGCGCGGGCAGCCGCTCGGCCGGAACGCGGAATCCCTTGCCCGCCACCGTGGCGAGCCATTCCTCGACCAGTTCGGGCCGGTTGGCGGAGAGCAGGTGCACGAGCCGCGCCCGCGCCACGGCCGGGAGGAACGGCCGGTTGTCCGCGGCCGCGGCGGGTTCGGGTTCGATGCCGGCGAGCGGTCGCTGCCCGGCTCGGCGGTACCCGGTGTAGGCGGCCGCGGCGACGAGCGCCTGGTCGGCGGGTTCGGTGCGTTGTTCGGCGATTTCCTTTACCCCGGAAGGCAAACTGGCAGGGTCGACGGTTCTGCGGCGGGTGCCGAGGAGAACGGTGCCGACGAGGTCGTCCCAGGCGGTCACAGTCGCACCATCCCGTTCTGATGCCAGCAGCTCAACGGCCGCAACCCCGCCGTCGTCCATTCCGCGGCCACCGTGACCGGCTGCTCGGCAGCGACGGCCAGCAGCGGCCAAGGATCCACCGTCGGTACCAACGGCAAAGCGGCACCGTCTACATCGGACAGTGCCCAGCCCTCGCCGTGCCGCGCCGGGCGGAGATCGGACAGCAGCACCGGCCACCGGTCCAGCCACGGATCAGCCGCGAGCGCGGCAGCGTGCTCGGCCAGGGCCGAAGCGACCGTGCCGCCGACCGGGGCGGCTTCCGGAGCCTCGGGTTCCTCGCGATGGTCGAACACCGCCCGCAACGGCACCGCGCCCGGGTGGAACACCAATTCCCCCGCGACCACGAACCCCGGCGGCAGCGAACTGTCCAGCGGACGCCCGGGCGGCGCGAACGACAGCACCAGCGCGTCCCGGCCGCTGCGTTTGCCCCGCAGCCACGTGCGCCTGCTGCGCAGCGAATCCTGTTCCTCGTCGATCGCGCCGGTGACCAGCCATTGGTCCGGCACCCGCTCGCCGGACTCCAGCACCTGCGCGTTGCTCACCGAAAACCCGAGCCGGGTCCGGACGGTGTCGGCGAGCCCGGCGGGCAGCGATTCCAGCCGATTCGCCGCGTCCGCGAGCACGTACACCAGCGACAACTCGGCCAGCAGCCGCTCCGGCCAGTCCCGGCCGCGGCCTACCAGCGCGGCGGCCCGGCGCAGGCCGTTCGCCAGCCCGGGAGCTTGCGCGTCGACCATGCGCGAGGCAACCGTGTACAGCTCGTCGGTGCCGCCGCGTTCGAACGTCGCGAAGCCGGCGGACACCCGGTCGGCGAGCCATCCGCGCAGCTCAGCGGCCCCGGCGGTGACGCGCGCGAGCCGCTCCTGCGCCCGCTTCGCCGCCGCCTCGAGATCCTTCGGCGCGTCCGTCTTCTTCTCGGCCCGCTCCGCTCGCGCGGCCCGTTCGTCCAGCCACTGGTGCACCCATCCGGGCTCCTCCGCGCGGGGGAGCTGTCCCTCCGACCAGAGCAGCAGCAACCCCAGCGCGTGCTTGCACGGGAACTTCCGGCTCGGGCAGGTGCACCGGAACGCGGGCCCGGCCGTTTCCACCGTCGTCTGGTAGGGCCGCTTCCCGCTGCCCTGGCACGCGCCCCAGACGGCGCGGCCCGACGCGCCCGCGTCCGACCATTTGGCCGGTGCCGCCTGCCCGCGCCCGGCTTTCGCCGACGCGGCGTCCGGCGCAAGTTCGAGCACCCGCTCCGGGCTCCACCGCGCCGCTGCTTCGTCCCCCACGTTTTCCTTGCCGCTCTCCCGGTTCCGTCCCCTTCAGGGGCTGACCCGAAGAAGCATCCCACCCGCCACCGACAATTTCCGCGACGGCGGCGGAACCAGGCGAAACGAGACGGAAACGGCCGGAGGTCAGGAGGTTTCGACAGCCCCGCGCCAGCGCACCGTCGGGCGCAGCCGCTCGTCGTTCACCCGGTGCTTGTTCGCGCCCACGATGTCGAACATCGACTCGATCAGCGTGTCCGACAGCAGGTGCGGCTCCAGCCCCAGCCCGACCAGCCCGGTGTGCTTGACGTGGTAGTAGTGCTCGGGCTGCTCCACCCGCGGGTTGTCCAGGTTCTCGATCTGCACCGGCCCGGGGAAGCGGTCGGCGACGAGTTCGGCGATCTCCCGCACCGACATGCTCTCGGTCATCTGGTTGAACACCCGGAACTCACCGCGCCCGGCCGGATTCTCCACGGCGAGCCGGATGCACTCGACGGTGTCGCGGATGTCGATCAGGCCGCGCGTCTGCCCGCCCTTGCCGTACACCGTGAGCGGCTGCCCCAGAACGGCCTGGATGACGAACCGGTTGAGCACCGTGCCGAACACCGCGTCGTAGTCGAACCGCGTCGCCAGCCGGGGGTCGAGCGCGGTCTGCGGCGTCTGCTGGCCGTACACCACGCCCTGGTTGAGGTCGGTCGCGCGCAGGTCCCAGATCCGGCAGGCGAACTCGATGTTGTGCGAGTCGTGCACCTTCGACAGGTGGTAGAACGAACCCGGTTTCTTCGGGTACAGCATCCGGTCGCGGCGGCCGTTGTGCTCGACTTCGAGCCAGCCTTCCTCGATGTCGATGTTAGGGGTGCCGTACTCGCCCATTGTGCCCAGTTTGACCAGGTGGATGTCCGGATCGAGTTCGGCGATCGCGTACAGCAGGTTGAGGTTGCCGACCACGTTGTTGTGCTGCGTGTAGACGGCGTGCTCGCGGTCGATCATCGAATACGGCGCGGACCGCTGCTCGGCGAAATGCACGATCGCGGAAGGACGGAATTCGCGCACCGCCGCGAAGAGGAATTCCGCGTCGAGCAGGTCGCCTTCGTAGCGCTGAATGCGCTTTCCGGACACCGCGTGCCACGCGTCGGCGCGGGCGCCCAGGTCTTCGATCGGGACGAGGCTCTCGGTGCCGAGTTCGACGTCGTACTGCCGTCGCGCGAAATTGTCCAGAACAGCCACTTCGTGGCCTTTGTCCGACAAGTGGAGCGCAGTGGGCCAGCCCAGGTAACCGTCACCGCCGAGAACCAGCACTCGCATCCGGAGCACCCTTTCCTTTCGTTTTCGCGACAGGCACGGCCTTTCGTTGTACACGACGCCCGGTGTCGCGGTGGCAGATCCGAACCTAATCGCCGGCCGCTGTCGTTCGGCTGGCAGTCAGCTGTGAATCCGCTGTGGGCCGGGGGGCCGCGCGGCGGAACCGGCGGCCCGAGGGGAGACTGGGACTATGACGACGGTAACCAACCCGGCGAACCCGCGCACGACGGAGGAATCGCCCAGGCCGCGCCGTCGCGGCCTGGCCCGGTTCGTCCGCGCGGCCGCCAGTTCGGTCGCCGCGACCCTGCTCAGCCAGGCCGCGCTGATCGCGGTGCTCGCCGCCGGCGGCGCCCCGTGGCTCGCCAGCACGTGCGCGTTCGCGGCCGGGGCGGTGCTGAACTTCTTCCTGACCCGGCGCTGGGTGTGGGGCCGCCGCGGCCGTCCCGAACTGGGCCGCGAGCTGCTGCCCTACGTCGTCGTCATCTCGCTCGGCGGCCTCGCCTCGGTCGGCCTGACCACGCTCGCCGGGCATCTGCTGGCGCCGCTGCACCTGCCGCACTTCTGGTGGGTCGTACTGCTCGACGCGGCGTACGTGCTCAGCTACGCGCTGGTGTTCGTCGCGAAGTTCACGATGCTCGACCGGTTCGTTTTCGACCGCGGCGCAGCACGTACCCCCGCCACCACGTCCCTGTCATGACTCGCGCGTAGTTCGCGCCGTACACGACGCTGCCGCCCTTTTTGCTCTTGCCCGCCTTGCGCAGCCGCATGCTCATCGGCCGTTCGAGGACGCGCGCGCCTCGCGCGGTCGCGCCCAGCAACAGTTCCGACGATTGGTACTGCGGCTCGTTCAACGGGATCGCGCACGCGAGTTCCGCGCGCAGCGAACGGAATCCGAACGACGTGTCGGTGATCCGCCGCCAAGTGAGCACCGAAGCGAGCCACGCGAACACGCGCACGCCTACCCAGCGCATCCGGCTGTCGGCCTCTTCGTGCCCCAATCGCCGGGAGCCCGTCACGAAATCCGCAGTACCGTCCAGAAGTGGCGCGAGGAGTTCGGCCATTTCGCTGTTGTCGTACTGACCGTCGCCGTCGGTCGTCACGATGTACTTCGCGCCGTTCTCGGCAGCGAGGTGGTATCCGAGGCGAAGCGCGGCGCCCTGGCCGCGGTTAGTCGGCGCGACGCACACGTACGCGCCATGGTCTTCTGCGATAGCCGCAGTGTTGTCCGTGCCGCCGTCTACGACCACCAGGACGGCTACTGGCAGCCCGAGACATTCGTCCGGCATCTTCTCCAGTACTTGGCCGATGCCGCCAGCTTCGTTGTACGCGGCGATCACCACGGTCAGCTCGGACAGCTTCGCGCCGGGATGACGGTCGTGGAAGTCCGCGATCGCACCTTCGTCGACAGCGTCGGGATAACTGCCGAGGCGGCGACGGCTTGCGACGGTGAGCGTGGTGAACCCGAGCGCGCCGGCGACCGGCAACAGCACGAGCGCAGGCAGTTGGTAGCGCCAAGAAAACTCGAACACCGCAGACGCGAACAGCAGGAACAACCCAGTGCCCGCGGCGAACAGCGCACCGCTGCGGGCGATGTGACGGGGTTTCTTGCGGCGCAGCACGGTCAGCAGGCCGAGCAGCGCGAAGAACCCGAGCACCGCGCCGGGCACGAATCCGCCGTTGATCTGGTAGTCGCGCAGGAACACCGCGATCGGCTCGTTGACCTGGGGATCGGTGCCGTCGTACTGCTGCGTGACCGCTTTGAGCGCGGCGGGATCGGCGAACTGCGGGTACGTCAGCTGGAACTGCCACCGGTCGATCGGCACGTCGGTGGCCGCGGTGTGGCGGGTGAACTGGAAGCTCTTCCCGAAGTCGCCGAGGATCGACGTCGCGACGTCCCACCACTGCGCTTTCAGCGTGGTCACGGCGAATTCGCGCGCCAGCGCGCCTTTGTCCGCGCCGGGCGGCAGCGGGCCGGGCCAGGCCGGGTCGAGATCGGCGTGCGTGTAGTTGTCGACGAGCCGGTTCTCGACCGGTTCGGTGGGGCAGAACTGCCGCACGGCCGGGTCGAGCTGAAGTTTCGCGCAGTCGGCGACCGCGGCGGTGCGGCCGTACAGCATGCTGCCGGACGGCCCGCTCAGCCCCCATTTTCCGGTCTCTGCCCGGACTTGCGCCGCGTACGGGACCACCACGACGAGGATCGCGAGGAGCCCGATCCCGGCGTCGCGCCAGCCGCGCCACGACCGCCAAGCGCTGCCCGCGGCGAGCACGTACAGCAGGAACGGCACGGCGATCGTGATGCCGATCAGCCGCACCAGCACGCCGAATCCGACCACGAGCCCGGCCAGCGCGATCCGCCGCCAGTTCGGTTTTCCCTTGGCCAGCACCAGCCACAGCAGTCCGAACAGCAGTGCCTCGAACAGCACCTCGGCCATGATGTTCTGCTCGATCTGCACCTGGTACGCGTCGAGCAGCAGCGGCGCGGCGGCCAGCGCGCTTACCCAATAGCGGGCACCGAGCCGCCGGGCCAGCGCGTAGATCCCGATGGCGATCGCCAGGCCGCCCAGGTGCTGCACGGCGGCGACGAACGACAGCCCGCCGACCGCGAGCAGCGGCCGCAGCAGCAGGTCGTAGCCGACCGGGTTGATCCCGTCGGCGCGCAGGCCGTGCAGATTGTCCAGGTACCGGAAGGAATCGATGTACAGCAGCGCCGGCTGGTACGCGACCCAGGACAGCACCCGCAGCGTGGTTCCCGCGGCGAGGAGCACCAGCAGGAACGCGTGGCGGCGGAGGAATCCGGTCACGGCGCCTCGGCCCGGTCCAGTCCGGAGAAGTACTTCCAGGCCGTGGCGAGACCGTCGGCGAGGGTGATTTCCGGCTGGTAGCCGATGGTTTCGGCGCTCGTCGACACGTCCACGACCACCGCGGGCATCTCGCCGGCCGGCGCGGGCACGTGCTCCACCGGCAACTCGGCCCCGGTCACCGCGCGCACGGTCTCGACCATTTCCAGTACTGACACCGAATGTCCGGCACCGACGATGGCGCGGCCGGTGTAGCCGCTCTCGTACGCGAGCGCGATCGCGCGTACGACGTCGTCAACGTGCACGAGGTCGCGACGCTGTTCTCCGGTGCCGTACACACGCACGCCTTCATTATTCAACGCCGCGCGCATCATGCGCGGGACGAAGCTGTCTTTATGCGACATGCCGGGTCCGTACACGTTGGTGAAGCGCAACGCGCACGTCGTGATGCCGTACGCGCCCGCGTAGCCCGACAGCAGCATCTCGCAGGCCGCTTTCGTGGCGCCGTACGGCGTAAGCGGCTTCGTGGGCAGGTCGACCGTGATGGTGTTAGTGCCGACGTCGCCGATCACTGCGTTCGTAGACGCGAGAATGAAGCGCGGCACCTCGCGTACGCGGCACAGTTCGAGAAGTTCTTGTGTCACCGCGACGTTCTCCGCGTACGTGTCGCGCGGCAGCTCTACTGACTTCAGCACGGACGTCAGCGCGGCGAGGTGCACGATCCCGCCGACGCCTGCTTCGACAGCCGCTTCGCGGGTTTCGGCGTCGCGCAGGTCTCCGACGACGACGCGCACTCCCTTGTCCGTCGTCTCGTAGCGCACGCGGTCCACGACGGTGACCGGATAACCGCGCTCACGAAACTCGCGCACGACAGCGCGGCCGATGAAGCCGCTGCCGCCGGTGACGACGACGGGTGTCCTTTCGGGACTGTGGGGGAGTGTCATGGCGCACAACCTACCTCCGCAGTCTGTGCGTCACTTGTGCGTCCCTCGCGCGGACCAGCACGCGCAAGCGCGGGACCGCGTGCGGGCACCCCCAGCGACCGCACGCGGATCCCGGTGTTTAGTTTTCTAAACGATGCGCGGGGCGAGTGTAGCCGGAACGGGACGGCTGGTGTCAAGTTTTCGGGACGGTTATGCTGGACGCTGTTACGGAGACGGAACGATGGTGGGGGCGGCATGGCCGAGCAGGCGGAGGAGCGCAGCTTCGCGCAGCGGCTGGCGCACCTGATCGCGACGGTGCACCCGCCGGACCGCAAGCCCTACTCCTACCGCGAGATCGCGCAGGGCGTCGCCGACGTCACCGGCGTCAGCATGTCGGCCACGCACGTGCAGCAGCTGGCCGTCGGGGCCCGGCGCGACCCGAAGCGGTCGCACATCCAGGCGCTCGCGCGGTTCTTCGGCGTGCCGGTCACCTACTTCTTCGACGACGAGGTCGCCGGCCGGGTCGACGAGCAGGTCGCCGACGTCGTCGCCTGGCGCGACACCCAGGCCCGCGACCTGGCGCAGCGCGCGATGCGGCTGTCCGAGCGCGACCGGCGGACCGTGTCCGCCCTGATGGACCAGCTCGACAGCTACACCGGGGGACGCGATCGCACCCGGCGCGGACGCAAGCCGGAGTGAGCCGGGCGGCTATGCTGGCGACGGCCGGAGCGCCGGGGACACCCTGGTGCACCAGGCTGGTCCAGCCGCCGATCGCCTCGGGAGGGGACATCGACCCGACCGTGCGAGTGCGCGCCCGCGACCGGGTGCGCGACCTGCTGCGGCACGTGCCCGCCCCGCGGCCGTGGTCGATGAACGCGTGGATCGACCGGCTGGAACAGCATCGCGGCCGCGAGATCGACCTGATCGCGGTCGATTACGCGCCCGGCCAGCCCTCGGGTGCGTGGCAGCGGCATCACGACTTCGATCTCATCGCGTACGCGATGAGCACGTCGTCGTTGCACCAGGACCACATCATCGCTCACGAAATCGCGCACTTGCTGTGCGGCCATCGCGGCGAATGCGTGCTCACGGACGCCGAAGCGGCGACAGTCGCGCCGGATCTCAGCGCGCACCTGCTGTCGCATCTGCTCACCCGCGTCACCACGAATTCCGACGAGTACGAAGCGGAGCTCATTGCCGTGTTCCTGATGAGCGCCGCGACGGCGGACGGCGCCCAGTTGCGGCCAGGCGCTTCCGGTCCGGCAGCGGATCGCGCGCGGCGCTTCGCGTCGCTGCTGGGGTAGCGCGCGGATGATCGACGTTCTTTTCTTCGGGGTCGGCCTGTTCGCCCTCGCGGTCGGGATCTGGCGCGCGGTGCGCGCACGGCGAACTGGTGCGGGCGCGGGCTTGGCGATCAGCTTGATCGCCCTCGGCGTCGCGTTGTGCTTGCTCGCCGACAGCGCGCAGGCGATCGAGAGCCAGCTGTACCCGAGCTTGGGGCGGCTGCTGTCGAACCTCGCGACGATGGTGGCCGCGTACGGCATCGAGGTGACTGTCGCGGAGATCGGCGGCGTGGCAGAGCGTCGACGGCGTGCGCGGCTCGGAGCGTTGATTGTCGCACTTGTTGTGCTTACTGCGTCGTTCTTCGCGACGCGCGGGCTGCCGACGGGCGTCGGGCTCTTCGACGAGCTGTACCGGTCTAATCCGTCACTGGTCGTGTACATCGTCGTCTACACGCTGTACTTGGGCTTGGCGGTGGCCGACATCGCCGTGGTGTCGGCAGGGGCGGTGCGCGCGGGCACCGGTGCGTTGCGGGCCGGGCTGGGCATCATGCTCGTGGCTTGTGTGTTCGCTTTCGCTTATCTGGTCGGCAAGATCGTCGATTTGATCGGCGATCTGACGGCCGAACATCCGGTCACGAAGCTGTGCCGCGGTGCGTTTTCGACCATTCGGTGCACGCTCGCGGTCGGCTTCCCCGCGGTTTCGGTGCTGCTGATCGTGGTGGGGCTGACGGTGCCGGCGTTGCCCGCGTTGGGACAGGCCGTGCGCGACGCGCGGACGCGGTCGGTGCTGCGGCCGCTTCGGGAACACCTCGCTTCGCGGTACCCGGACGTCGTCCGCCTCGACGACGCGTCGGGGACCGGACGGGAGCGGCTGCTGACCATGATGAGCGAGATCAACGACGGGCTGCTGCTGTCCGGCGTCGGGCCTGAGCTGTCGCCGGGCGCGGCCGCGCAGGTGCTGCGCAGTTCGGCCGCGCCGGTGCCGGACGAACCGGCGGTGTTGCCCCAGGAGACGGCTTTCGCGGCGGAGGTGGCCCGGCTGCGGGCTATCGCGCGGGCGTTCCGAGCGGAGCCGACAGCCGGAGCTGCCAACCCTGCTCCGTGAGCACGACGAGATGCACCGCTTCCGCCCGGGCGGTGATCGGCAGCGCGGCTCGCGCCCGTTCGGCGACCTCGGCGCGCTGGTCGTCGGTGCCGCCGAGAGCGATCGTGAGATGCGCTGGCGGGTGCGTCCCGAAACGGCCGCCGTACGGGGGCGCTTCGGGCCAGTGATCGCAGACAGCGTCGGCGAGGGGCTGCAGCGCTGGGGCGGCCGCGGCGACGAATCCGGGCGCGGTGACCAGATCGGTCAGCCGCACGTCCGTCGCGGGGAAGCCGGCGGCGAGCTGACGGACGCCGGTGTCGGTCCGGTCGGTGAGCCGGTCGGCGGGCAGGAACGGGTACAACGCCGTGACGTGCGGCGGAAGGCCGGGCCGGACGAGTCCGGGGTCGACGGCCGCGGCGGTTTCGAGCAGGACGGCGGCGGACGGGAGCGTGACGACGAGCGCGCTGGTTCCGGGCGTGGGCACGTCCCCGATCCTGCCGGACCGCCCCCGCCGCCGCACCGGAAGGGCCCCTCGCGGGACGGAAAGGAAAGGCAACCCTTTCTTTTGCTTCTTCCGGGGAATTCCGTTCGACCTAACCCTAAGTCTTCCCCAAGTCCGCTCTCGGCGATTCTTCGCGGTCCTACACTCGGTGGATGAAGATCGTCCTATGGACCGCATTGTGCGGATTGTGCGCCGTCGCCGGCCACGTGCTCCTGGGCGTCGTGGCGGGTTTCCTTCTGCTGGCTTGTGTTCCGCGCCGTCCCGCCGCGGGGCGCCCGGCTCCCGAAAGGGAATTGATCGGCTCCCGCGGCTGACTTTCCGGGGAATTCTCCCGGAAATGCGCCCCCGGCGCCCGGCGCCGGCCTCCTCCCGGCCGCGGGCGTCCCGGAATTGTCGGTGCCGTGCGGTACAACGGTGTCCGGCTGACAGGGAGGGAACGATGCATTACGTCGAACACGGTTCCGGCACGCCGGTGCTGGCCGTCCACGGCTGGATGCCGGACCACCGCCTGATGACCGGCTGTCTCGAGCCGGTCTTCGCGCGGCGGCCCGGATTCCGGCGGATCTACCCGGATCTGCCCGGGATGGGCGAGTCGCCCGCCGGGTCCGCGAGCGGTTCGGACGACCTCGTCGCCGCGCTGGAGGACGTGGTGGACGACCTGATCGGCGACGAGCCGTTCTTGCTGGTCGGGGAGTCGTACGGGGGTTATCTGGCGCGCGGGCTGGTTCGCGCGCGGCCCGCGCAGGTCGCCGGGCTGGCGCTGGTGTGCCCGGTCGGCCGTCCGGTGCCGGTCCTGGAGCGGGACGTGCCGGACCACGAGGTGCTGCGCGCCGATCCGGAGCTGCTGGAGAGTCTCGATCCGGCGGAGGCGGCGGAATACGGGGAGATCGCGGTGGTCCAGTCCGCGGAGACGCTGGCGCGTTTCCGGGCGGACGTCGCGCCCGGTCTGGCGGTCGCCGACCGGAATGCGCTGCGGCGGATGCTGGCGGGCTGGAGGTTGTCGGTCGATCCGGAAAGCGGTCCGGCGTACCGGAAACCCGCGCTGATCGTGTGCGGGCGGCAGGACGCGTCCACGGGATTCGCGGAGCTGTACGAGTTGCTGGGGCACTATCCGCGGGCGAGTTACGCGGTGCTCGACCGGGCGGGGCACAACCTGCAGTTCGAGCAGCCGGTGTTGTTCGAGGCGTTGCTGGAGGAATGGCTGGACCGGGTTGTCGAGGGGAGCGGTGCGGTGCGGTGAAGCCGGTGCGGGGTTCGCGCTTGAGCGGTAGGGCACGGTCCGCTGCTCGGCGCCGGGCGCGCCGTTGTTCCGTGCGGGCAAGCGATCCTGCGCCGGCGGTCGTTCCGGAGCCTGTTCGAGCCGCGGCTCGATGAGCTGAAGACGTCGATGCCCGGCGAGGCGAGTCGCCGAGTGTTCACCGCAGCGTCGTTGATGGGGGTTGCTCCGGCGGCTAGCGTCGGCGCGACTTCTTTGCTGCGGAGGTAGGCATGTCCACTGGGGAACTCAACCGGCGCAACCTGTTCCGGGCCGGCGGCGTCGTGGCGGCGGGTGCGGCGATGAGCATGCTGCCGGGCGTCTCGTTCGCCGAGCCCGCGCCCGGCTCCGGGCAGCAGACGAAGACCGTGACCGGCACCTTCCGCCCGGACGTGCCCGACTGGTACTACCTCCCGGTCGACGTCCCGCGCGGGGTGAAGCAGATCGACGTCGTGTACTCCTACGACAAGCCGTCGGTGCCCGCCGGGACGCGCGGAAATGCTTGCGACATCGGGATGTTCGGGCCGGAAGGACACGAACTGGGCACTCGCCGCGGCTTCCGCGGCTGGTCCGGCGGCTTCCGCGACCGGTTCTCGATCAGCGCCGCCGAGGCGACGCCCGGCTACCTCGCCGGACCGATCGCGCCCGGCCGCTGGCACGTCATCCTCGGCCCGTACACGGTCGCGCCGCAGGGGCTGAACTACCGCGTCGACATCACGCTGACGTTCGGCCGCGACACCTCGAAGCCGTTCCAGCCGAACCCCGCCCCGGAGACCGCGCCCGCGCGCGACCGCGGCCGGTCCTGGTATCGCGGCGACTCCCACCTGCACACCGTCCACTCCGACGGCAGGCGCACGCCCGAGCAGCTGGTCGCGGACGCGCGGGCGGCCGGGCTGGACTTCATCGTGTCCACCGACCACAACACGTCCAGCTCGCAGCTGGTGTGGGGCGATTACGCCACGGACGACCTGCTGATCCTGAACGGCGAGGAGGTCACCACGCGCTCCGGGCACTGGCCCGCGATCGGCCTGCCGGCGGGCACGTGGATCGACTGGCGCTACCGCGCGTCCGACCCGCGCGACTTCCGGCGGTTCACCGACCAGGTGCACCGGGCGGGCGGCCTGGTCACCGCCGCGCACCCGTTCGCGAACTGCTTCGGCTGCACCTACGAATTCGCCTACGAGATCGCCGACCTCGTGGAGGTCTGGAACGGCCCGTGGACCGCGGACGACGAAGCGAGCGTCACGCACTGGGACGGCCTGCTGCGCGGCGGCCGGTGGATCCCGGCGATCGGCGATTCCGACGCGCACAACCCGGACCAGACCGTCGCGCTCCCGCACACGGTCGTCCAGGCAGACCGGCTGGGCCGGGCCGAACTGCTCGCCGGGCTCAAAGCAGGCCGGTCGTGGCTGGCCGAATCGAAGGACGTGCAGCTCGATTTCTCCGTCTCCGGCGCAGGCCGCACCGCAGGCATCGGCGGACGGCTCGCCGCGGGCACCGGCACGCCGATCGAGGTGCGCGCGGTCGTTCGCGGAGTGCCCGGCACGACCGTGACCTTCCTCGACCAGCTCGGCCCGGAGCACAGCGAGACCGTGCCGGAGTCCGGCAGCGCGACCGTCACGTGGACGACGTACCCGCGCTACAGCCGCTGGGTCCGGGTCGAGGTGCGGCGTCCGTCGGGCGGCCCGAAGACCACGACGCCGAACGCCATGGTGGCCCTGTCGAACCCGATCTTCCTGGGCGCGCCCGACGCCGGCTGACCTGACCCGGGCGTCTCCCCGCCGGGACGTCCGGGCAGACTGTGCACTCGGAGCGGGCAGTGGGGAAGGGCGGGCACGGGGTGCGCGGGTGTGGCGTGCGAGCGGCGATCCTGGCGGTCGTCGTGGCCCTCGCGGCGGTGGTCGTCGTGGTGGTCATGTTCTCGAGCAGTGACGAGGTGAAGACCCCCGGCTGCACTGTCGCGCTGCCGAAGGGACCGAACGACGCCTCGGCGACGCAGTACACGCTGCAACCGGAACCCATGAACAACGCCGCGATCATCGCCGCCGTCGGCGTCAAACAGGGCCTGCCCTCGCACGCGGTCACGGTCGCCCTCGCGACCGCGCTGCAGGAGTCGAAACTCCGCAACCTGAGCGGCGGCGACCGGGATTCGATCGGCCTGTTCCAGCAGCGCCCGAGCCAAGGCTGGGGCACGCCCGATCAGCTCCAGGACCCGGTCTATTCGGCGACGGAGTTCTACAAGAAGCTGGCGAAACTCGACAACTGGCAGACGATCCCCGTCACCGAAGCGGCCCAGGCCGTGCAACGCTCCGGCGCTCCCGACGCGTACGCCCAGTGGGAAGACGAAGCCACCGCACTGACCGGCGCACTGACCGGCCAGTACCCGGCGGCGCTGACCTGCCGGAACCTGACGCTGAGCGCGCCGGCGAACCTCGTGACGGTCGCGAACGCCGAACTGGGCACCGCGCGCTTGAGCGGCGCCCACCCGGCCGCGGAGGGCTGGCGGATCGCGAGCTGGCTGGTCGCCCGCGCGGCGAAACTGGGCGTCGACCGGGTGAGCTTCGCGGGCCAGACGTGGACGGCGGAGTCGGGCGCGTGGGCCGCGGACGAGAAGGCCGGGCAGAATCTTTCGCTGCATCAGGCGCCGGTCGCGCCGCCTAGCTCGGGGTGATCGGCGGGGCTGGCTTCGGCTGGCTCGGGACTGGGACTGCCGGGCGGAATCTTTCGGTGCATCAGGCACCGGTTGCGCCGCCTAGCTCGGGGTGATCGGGGGGTTGGCTTCGGTTGGCTCAGGATTTGGACCGCTGGGCGTAATCTTGTGCTGTATGGGGTGCCAGCTAGTTCAGGTTGACCGCTCGGGGTTGGCTCAGGGTTTTGGGCCTGTGGGCGGAGCGCACCGGGCGGAATCTTTCGCTGCGTCAGGCATCAGCTGTGCCGCCCAGTTCGGGTAACCGGCGGGGCTGCCCTCGGCTGGCAGAGGATTTCGGGCTGCTGGGAGGAGCGTTCCGGGCAGATCGGCAGCGTGCCAAGCGGCGTGGTTCGCAGCGCGGAGCGGAGTTGTCATCACAGCTGCTCCGACGTGTTCACTCGCGCCTGTTCCGCTTGGCAGGTGTCGTCCGGCTCGGCGGTTCGCGTCAGGCTGCCGGAGTGCGGGCTGATTTCCGCCCAGCTGTGGCGGTTTCGCCGGGCGCGGTTCAGCTGATGGCGGAGTTGTAGAGCTTGGCGATGTCGTCGTCGAAGTAGGCGCTGTAGGAGACGTCCGGGGTGGCGCCGCCGGTCTGGTAGCCGCCGATGGTGCCGATGACTGTGCCGGTTCCGGTGTTCGGGTCCTGGTTGATGACCCAGGGGCCGCCGCTGGTGCCGTCGGGGAAGCCGGGGCAGGCGACGCGTTGCTGGTAGGTGTCGGACTGGGTGGTGGTGCCCGTGCAGACGACTGGTTGCTCGGTGCCGTCGGGGTAGCCGGTGAGGGTGATCGTGTGCGAGAAGCCCTGGTTCGTGCCCAGCTGGTTGGCGCCGGTGAGGCTTTCGAGGCTCGCGGAGCCGGGCTGGGCGACCTTGAGGAACGCGAAGTCGAGGTCCTGATCGGACGAGGACTTCCACCCGTCGGCGAGGATCGCGGCGGTGACCTGCCAGGTGCCGTACGGGGCGAGGCCGTCGTGGTAGCCGGGCTTGAAGGTGACGCCGGAGACGTCGCCGCTGACGCAGTGCGCGGCGGTGAGGAGCAGGTCGCCTGCGGGGCTGTGCACCACGCTGGCCGAGCAGAAGTGCTTGCCGCCGGAGAACAATGCGCCGACTGTCCGGCTCGCGGTCCCGGTCGCGGTGGTGCTGGGGGCCGCGCCGGTGTCGCCGGTGTTCGTCGCGGTGCCGCCGGGATCGTCGCCGGTCGAGACGGCCGGGGTGCCCGTGCCGCTCGCCTGGTTCGCCGGGCCGGTGACGGCAGCGGTGTCGACGACGGCGTTGGCGCCGCCGGTCGCCACGATCGCTGCCGCCGCGCAGACGATCAGCGCTGTCCGGGAAACGTTGACTCTCACGCTTCAAGATGACCATGCCGACGCCCGCCGGGCATCCCGTGCGGCCGGATGCACAGCAACCTCACAGCGCTTGCACATCGCCTCACAGCAGGGGATTTGATCTGACGCGCCCGGAATTTTCCACCCTGGCGGGGGTGGGTGAGCGGGCGTGCTGTCGGGGTGGGCGAGCGGGTGCGCCGCGAGGCGGACGTCCACCTCGCGGCGCGTTCGCGGCAGGCGGGCGGGTGACCGGCCAGCCTGGGGGACTGGCCGGACAGCCCGCCTGCCGCGCGGGCAGCCCGTGTGACTCAGCCGATCTGGGGGACTGGCCGGTCACCTGTGTGCTGCGTGGGCAGCCCGTGTGACTCGGCCGGTCTGGAGAACTGAGCTGTCACCCGCCTGCTGCGCGCAGCCCGCGCGAGGCCCGGTCTGGGGGACTGGCCGGTCACCTGTGTGCTGCGTGAGCAGCCCGCAGGACTCCGCCGAACCGAGCGACCGTCGGCGTTGCCGGTCTGTTCAGCCAACGGGGTCGCCTCCCGAAGCGCCTGACCACTCGGTGGTCGACGTGGCTGGGGCGAGCCAGGCCACCGCCAGCGTTAGGGAGCAACCCTCGCAGCGACGCTGTGCCCCGCCCGGGTGGAGACCATCCGTGTGGCGGAATGACCGATAGGCGGCCAAGCCATGCAGACAGCCATCCGCGCTGGATCGCGATTGCGGAGTCGGGGGCGTCGCCGTCCGGCCGGGTGGGTGCCCGGCCGGACGGCCGACCCTCAGCGCCGGGCGAGGGACCTGCCCGGTCCCGACATCGTCGGCCCTAGCCGACAACCGCGAGCGCCGGACTTGCCTAGCCGGGCACCACCTCCGAACCGGAGCGGGTCACCCTCGTGCCGCGAGACCTCCCCGGCATCGCTATTCACCCGCCGGCGGGGTGTGGGTCACCAGCAGGGTCACGCCTGCTTCCCCGTCGCAGTCGACCATGACGGGGCCGACGCCGTTGCCGAGCTTCGTGGCGAGTTTCGCTGTGGCCTTGAAGGCTTCCGGGTTCGCGTCGACGATCTTGACGTCCTTGAGGATCTGATGACCCGGATATCCGCCGATCACCTTCTTCAGGCCCTTGCCGCCGCCGCAATTGCCGGTGATCGTGACGTCCCCGCCGGGGGCGGCGGGGTTCGGGTCGACCTTCACGATCGCCCGGGCGCCCTCCGGCGGCTGCTCGGCGGCGGGCGGCTGAGCAGCGGGCGCGACGGCGGCGACGGGCGGCGCCGGGTGCTCGCCGGTGGCCGCCGCGGCGACGCCGATCGTTCCTCCGGCGATGACGGCCGCCGCGACTGCCGTGCCGGCGGCCAGCCGGCCGTGGCGCAGAACCGAAGACTTCACTGACATTCCGTTTCCCTCCCTCGATGTGTCCATTGAGGACACTGTGCGGTTCACCCCGGGGCACGGGGTTCGTCCGGATAGTCGAGGCGACCCCTGACGGAGGTTCTCATCGGAGCAAAAAGTGACGGGGGTCACACCGGCGAAGAAAGGCTACGATGGCGGGAAATCGAACGCTGGCGGGGAGTTTTCGTGACAGTGGCCGGAGAAGCGCGCGAACGGCTGAGCCCGCGGGTCGCCAAGCAGGTGCGCGATCTGATCCTGACCGGCGCGGTCCGCGGCGGCGAGCGGCTGCGCACGGAGCATCTGGCCGAGCGCCTCGGCGTCAGCGCCACCCCGGTCCGCGAGGCGTTGATGGCGCTCGCGGGCGAGGGCATGGTGGATTTCCGTCCAGGGCGTGGATTCCGGGTGATCCCGGTGACGCGCCGGGACGTCGTGGACGTCTACGCGATGCAGGCCTACGTCTCCGGCGAGCTGGCCGCGCGGGCGGCCGAGGCCTTCGATCCGGTGGGGCTGGCGCGGCTGGACGATCTCCAGCGCGAGATCGAGAAAACCGTCCGCGACGGGGACCTCGACGCGACAGAGCGGGCCGACTTCGCGTTGCATCGCATGGTCAATCGCGCTGCCGCCGCGCCGAAGTTCACCTGGATGCTGTCGTTGACGCTCAGGTACGTGCCCTTCTCGGCGTACGCGGACATTCCCGGCTGGCCGATCCTGGCTCGCGACGACCACGATCGGGTGCTTGCCGCCCTGAACGACCGCGAGCCGGACGCGGCGCGCGAGGCGATGGCGGCGCACATCCGCGAGGCGGGGGACCTGCTGGTCGACTTCCTCGCGGCGCAGGGCGTCCTCGCGGCGCACTAGACAGCCGGAGCGTTTTCTATAGAATCCGCCGAGAGGGAGAGAACCTAGGTCGAAGGAGACTCGGTGGCTGAGCGCGACGTGCTGTACCTCGGCGGCGAATGGGTCCGCTCGGACTCCGAAGCCGTGATCCCGGTGGAAAACCCGGCCACCGAGCAGGTGCAGGCGCACATTCCGGAGGGCACGGCCGCCGACGTCGACCGGGCGGTCCGGGCGGCGCGCGAGGCGTTTCCCGCGTGGGCCGCGACCACGAGGGCGGAACGCGCGGAGCTGCTGCGCAAACTCCTCGACGGCTTGGCGAAGCGGGCCGACGAGATCGGCGAGACGATCGCGAAGGACGTCGGCACGCCGCTGCGGATCGCGACCCGGATCCAGGCCGCGCTGCCGCAGACCGACGTGCGGACCTACGTCGATCTGCTCGGCCAGGACGAGCCGGAGGAGAAGGTCGGCAACTCGCTGGTCGTGCGCGAACCGGCGGGCGTGGTCGCGGCGATCACGCCGTGGAACTACCCGCTGCACCAGATCACCTGCAAGATCGCCCCGGCGCTGGCGGCGGGCTGCACGGTCGTGGTGAAGCCGAGCGAGGTCGCGCCGTTGAGCGCCTACCAGTTGTTCGACGCGATCCACGAGGCCGGTTTCCCGCCTGGCGTGGTCAATCTGGTCACCGGATACGGACCGGCGGTCGGCGAGGCGCTGGCGACGCATCCGGAGGTCGACGTCGTGTCGTTCACCGGTTCGGTGCGCGCCGGCACCCGGGTGGCCGAGCTGGCGGCACGCACGGTCAAGCGCGTCACGCTGGAACTGGGCGGCAAGTCCGCCAACGTGATCCTCGACGACGCGGACCTGGCGACGGCGGTCAAGGTCGGTGTCTCCAACGCGTTCCTCAACGGCGGCCAGACCTGCACGGCGTGGACGCGCATGCTCGTCCCGCGCGAGAAGCACGACGAAGCGGTGGCGCTCGCGAAGACGTTCGCCGAGGGGTTCACGACGGGCGATCCGTTGGACCCCAAGACAAAACTGGGCCCGCTTGTCTCGGCAGCACAGCGCGACCGGGTGCGCGGCTACATCGAGAAGGGCATCGCCGAGGGCGCGACTCTGGTGACCGGCGGGACCGAAGCTCCTGCCGAAACAGGGTACTTCGTCGCACCGACAGTTTTCGCGGGCGTGGACCCGGATTCGACGATCGCGCAGGAGGAGATCTTCGGCCCGGTGCTGTCGATCATCCCGTTCGACGACGAGGACGACGCGCTGCGGATCGCGAACAACTCCCGCTACGGCCTGCACGGCGCGGTGTGGTCGGCCGACCAGGACCGGGCGCTGGCCTTCGCGCGCAAGGTCCGGACCGGGCAGATCGACGTGAACGGCGGGGCTTTCAACCCGCTCGCCCCCTTCGGCGGCTACAAGCAGTCCGGTCTCGGCCGCGAGATGGGCCGCGCCGCGCTCGACGAGTTCACCGAACTCAAATCCATCCAGCTCTAGCGCGACCCGAAGGAGAAGACACCGTGGTCAAAGCCGTGGTTGTGCGCGAGGAAGGCGGCCGTCCGGAGGTCTGCGACATCGTGCTGCCGCCGGTCGGGCTCCAGGACGTGCGGGTGCGGATCGCGGCCGCCGGGGTGTGCCATTCCGATCTGTCCATGGTGGACGGAACGCTGCGCCCGCAGTACCCGTTCGTGCCGGGACACGAGGCGTCCGGCGTCGTGGCGGAGGTCGGCGGCGAGGTCACCCACGTGAAGCCGGGGGACCGGGTGGTGCTCAACTGGGCCGCCGCGTGCCGGGAATGCTGGTTCTGCCTGGCCGGGGAGCCCTGGCTGTGCTCGGCGATCGAAGGCGTCACCACGCTGCCGCGCGGGGAGCTGGACGGCGGGCCGCTCAACGTCGTGCTCGGGGTCGGCGGATTCGCCGAGGAAACCGTGCTGCCCGGGCGGTCCGTCGTGCCGCTGCCCGACGGCGTTCCGCTCGATCTGGCCGCGTTGATGGGCTGTGCGGTGCTGACCGGGGTCGGCGCGGTGCGCAACACCGCGAAGGTCCGGAAAGGACAGAGCGTGCTCGTGCTCGGTCTCGGCGGGATCGGGCTGTGCGTGGTGCTCGGGGCGAAGCTCGCAGGCGCCGGGCAGATCATCGCGGCCGATCTGTCGCCGGAGAAGGAAGCGCTCGCTCGCGCGGCCGGTGCGACGGATTTCCTGGTGAGCGACGACAAACTCGCCAAACAGGTGCGCGGGCTGACCGAGGGCCGCGGCGCGGACTACGCGTTCGAATGCGTCGGCGCGGCGACGACGATCCGCGCGGCGTGGAGTTCGGTGCGCCGCGGCGGGCACTGCACGGTGGTCGGCGTCGGGAGGAAAGACCAGCAGGTCGTGCTGAACCCGCTGGAGATCTTCCACTTCGCCCGGACGCTCACCAGCACCGTCTACGGCGCTTCCGACCCGGACCTCGACATCCCGGTCCTCGCCGACGAGGTCCGGTCGGGCGCGCTGAACCTGGAAACCCTGGTGACGCACCGGATTTCGCTCGACGAGGTGGACGAGGCGTTCGACCGGATGCGGCGAGGGCAGGGCGCCCGCTCGCTGATCCGGATCGGGGACTGAGGCAGCGACACGACAGCGACCGCGGGCGGCGTCAGCGAGGCGAGTCCGGCGACACGACGTCCCAGGTGCCGAACAAGGTCAGCCCGGCGGACGCGGCGAGCGCGAGCGACGCGTGGTTGTCGAGCTGGCACCGGTACTGCGGCTCGTGCTCCCGGCCGAGCGCGTGCCGTGACATCGCCCGCACGAGGCGGCGGGCATGCCCCTTGCCCCGGTGCGGTGCCAGCGTCACCACCCCGAGGTCGGCCAGCGGCGCGTCGCCCCACGGGTACATGCTCGCGACGGCCACGAGCTGCCCGTCGGCGAACGCGCCGTAGACCGCCCAATGGTCCAGTTCGACGGACGCGTCGTCCAGATCCTGTTCCGACGCGGCGGCCTCGAACGCGGCGAACGCTTCGGCGTCCGAGGCGGTGAGCGGCCGGACCCACGGGCCGTCCGGTTCGGCGAGCAGCGTTTCCCTCGCGGTGCCGGCGAAATAGAACAGATTGTCGGCCCCGTGCAGCACAATCCCCGCCGAGGCCAGCCGCTGCCGGAACTCCGGTTCGTCGCGCGGCCGGCCGAGGGTTTCGGCCATCGCCGGGGTGAGCCGGATCCGGATCTGCCCGTCCTCGGTGGCGAGGACGGTCAGCCGTTCGTCCTCCTCCAGCGCGGCGTCGACGGTCATGCTGAAACCGCCGCCCTCCGAGACCGGCGGCAGCCAATGGCGGGTGACGGCGGGGGCGAACAAGAGTCCTCCTCGATCAGTCCGCGACGTCCAGCGCGGCCTGGATGATGCTGTCGGTGTCGATGCCGTGGTGCCGGTACACGCTCTCCAGGTCGCCCGACTGCCCGAACCGCGTCACGCCCAGGTGCGCCGCCCGCACGCGGTGGACGTTCGCCAGGAACGCCAGGGTGTGCGGGTGCCCGTCGAGGACCGTCACCATCGGCGCGGACCGTTCGGACGGCAGCGCCGACTCCAGGATCCACGTCTCAGCCGTGTCCTGGCCCGCCCTCGCCTGCACGGCGCGGAACAGCAAGCCAGGGCTCGTCACGCACACGACGTCGGCGTGCTTGCCCAAGGCGTCCAGCCGGTCGGCGGCTTCCAGCGCTTCGGTGACCATCGCGCCCATCGTCACCAGCGTGACGTCCGGGCGGGCCACCGCGGCGGTGCGGATCGGGTACGCCCCGGCCACGACCTGGCGGCGGCGGCGTTCCCGGGCGGCCGGGTCGGCCGGCACCGCGGCGAGGCTCTGGTCCACCGGACGGGTCGACAGGCGCAGGTAGGCGGAAGTTCCGTCGGGGCGGCCGAGCCGCGAAAGAGAAGCGAGCAGGGTCCACTCGACGTCCAGCGCGAACGCGGGTTCGTAGGTCACGCAACCAGGCTGTTCGAGCCCGACCGACGGCGTGGTCACCGACTGGTGCGCGCCGCCCTCGGGCGCGAGCGTGACGCCGGACGGCGTACCGACCAAAATGGACTGTCCGCCGCCGTAGACGCCGAACGACCACGGTTCCAGCGCGCGCTCCACGAAGGGGTCGTAAAGCACCCCGATCGGCAGCAGCGGGCGGCCCCAGCGCGACCACGTGGTGCCGAGTTCGCCGAGCGCGCTCACCAGGTTCACCTCGGCGATGCCCAGCTCCAGATGCTGCCCGCTGGGCCGCTCGCGCCAGTGCAGGATCGTCTCCGGGTCGTCGGCGAACCAGTCGACACGTTCCTGCGGCGACCACACGCCGACCTTGTTGACCCAGCCGCCGAGGTTGGTGCTGGACGAGACGTCCGGGCACAGCGTCACGACGAGTTCCGCCGCTTCGGGCGCTTCGCGGGTCAGGTCGAGCAGCGCGCGGCCGAGCGCGGCCTGCGTCGTCGTGCGGCCGGACGGCGTGCGGCCGATGTCGGACGGCAGCGCCGGAACCGGTTGCAGCTCAACGGTTTCCCGTTCCAGGCGAGTGGCGGTCGAAGCGCACAGCTGGGCGGCGGCGGAGCCTTCGGGGAACTTCTGCCACGGGTCGTCCGGCGAGATTCCGACGCGTTCGGCCAGCGAACCCAGCTGCTCAGCGGTCAGCAGCGACGAGTGGTTCTGCGGGTGTCCCTCGCTCGCGAGCCCGAATCCCTTGACGGTGTAAGCGAAAACGACCGTCGGCCGGTTGTCGTCGATGGCGTCGAACGTGTCCAGCAGCGCGGACAGGTCGTGGCCGCCGAGGTTGCGGATCGCGGCGTGCAGCGTGTCGTCGTCGACAGTGTCCAGCAGCGGAGCCAGCTCCGGCGTCGTCAGGCGTTCGCGCAGCTGCGCCGGGGTGCAGCGGATGAGCCGCTGGTACTCCGGGTTCGACATCTCGTCGATCCGCGTACGCAAGGCCGAGCCGCCCGGCCGCTCGAACAGATCCTGCAGGAGCCGGCCGTACTTCACGGTCAGCACCTGCCAGCCGGCCGCCTCGAACATGCCCTGCAGCCGGGTCGCGCCGATGTTCGGCACCACGCGGTCGAGCGACTGGCGGTTCAGGTCGACGATCCAGACGACCTCGCCCAGTTCCGCCACGTTCGGGTCGAGGATCGCCTCCCAGCACGCGCCCTCGTCCAGTTCCGCGTCGCCGACCAGCGAGTACTGCCGTCCGGCGCCCGCGCCGCCGCCGTGCGACTCGACGTAGCGCCGCGCCAGCGCGCCCCAGATCGGGGCGGTCGCGCCGATGCCGACCGAACCGGTGGAGTAGTCGACGCGGTCCGGGTCCTTCGAGCGCGACGGGTAGCTCTGCAGGCCGCCGAACTCGCGCAGCGTCGTCAGGTACTTCTCGTCGAGGTCGCCGAGCAGGTAGTTGATCGCGTGCAGCACGGGGGAGGCGTGCGGCTTGACCGAGACCCGGTCCTCGGCGCGCAGCCGGGCGAACCACAGCGCGGTCATGATCGACACCATCGAGGCGCTGGACGCCTGGTGCCCGCCGACCTTGAGCCCGGTCGGATTGGGCCGCACGCGGTTCGCGTGGTCGATGATCGCGGTCGACAGCCACAGCACCCGGTCCTGCACCTCGCGCAGGACGGTCACCGTGTCGTTGTCCGGAAGGCGTTCGGGGGCGGCGCTGCTCACGACGGATCGGACCTTTCTTGGGCGGAAAGTTCAGGACAGTCCAGCAGAGCTGGTTAGGGTGCACAACAAGCGCGTTCGACATTGCGCAGAACGCCCAAGACAGCACCTCGCGGTGCGGAGAGGACTGCGCAGCATGCCCAGCACTCAGCGGCTCGACGCCACCGACGCCCGGATCCTGCTCGCGCTCGGCCGAAACCCTCGGGCCACCGCGGTCGCGCTCGCCGACGAGCTGGGCCTGTCCCGCAACACCGTGCAAAGCCGGCTCGCCCGGCTCGAACAGGGCGACGCGCTGCGCTCGGCCGAACACCGGATCGACCCGGCCGCGCTCGGCTACCCGCTCACCGCGTTCGTGACGGTGCAAGCGCGGCAGCGGTTGCTGGACGAGGTCGGCCGCGCGCTCGCCGCGGTGCCGGAAGTGCTGCAGGTGCGCGGATTGACCGGGGCGCAGGACCTTCTGGTGCACGTGGTCGCGACGGACGCGGACGACCTGTACCGGATCGCCGGGGAGATCCTGGAAATCCCCGGCGTCGAGCGCACCAACAACGCGCTCGTCATGCGCGAGATGGTGCCCTACCGGCTCACCCCGCTGCTCGAACGCGCCGCGCGACGCTGAAAATCACGGCTGGTCGTCGGCCGCCCGTTCCCGGCGGTTCAGCAGCGCGCTCCGGTGCGCCCAGACGAGCAGGGGAGCGGCGAGCAGGCCCCACAGGAACCAGCCGGTGTCCCCGGCCATCAGGCCGAACACCAGCATCAGCACGGCGGTGGCCTCGGCGAGGACGAGGATCTTCTGCCATCGCCGGGACCGCGCCGTCGGCACGCCTTGGCTCAGCGTCGCGGCGAACACGGGGTCGCTCGCAGCGAGTTCTTCTTCGATCTTCCGCAGGGCGCTGCGGTCGCGATGGGGCAGCATGATCCCCTCCTCGGGAAGGACGGGCCGGTGGAAGCGCGGGTACCAGTGGAATACCCGGCCCGCACCGCCGTCAAGCCCGGGTTTCACCAGGAATGATCGCCCGGCCCCGGACACCGTTGCAAACTGAAACACGTTCTAATAACGTGCCGGGGGTGAGATACGGGATCGTGTTGTTCACCAGCGACCGGGGCATCTCCCCGGCGGCGGCCGCCCAAGCCGCGGAAGAGGCCGGATTCGCGACCTTCTACGTGCCCGAGCACACCCACATCCCGGTCCGGCGGGACGCCCCGCATCCCCGGACCGGCGGCTCCTCGCTGCCCGACGACCGCTACCTGCGCACGCTCGACCCGTGGGTCGCGCTGGCCAGCGCGGTGCCGGTGACCTCGACGATCCGGCTGGCGACCGCGGTGGCGCTGCCGGTGGAGAGCGATCCGATCACGCTCGCCAAGACCGTCGCGACGCTCGACCACCTGTCCGGCGGCCGGGTCACGCTCGGCGTCGGGTTCGGCTGGAACACCGACGAGCTCGCCGACCACGGGGTGCCCGGGAAGCGGCGGCGCACCGCGCTGCGCGAGTACCTCGAGGCGATGCGCGCGCTGTGGACCGAGGAGGAGGCGAGCTACGCGGGCGAGTTCGTGGAGTTCGGGCCGAGCTGGGCGTGGCCGAAACCGGTGCAGCCCAAGGTGCCGGTGGTCGTCGGCGCGGGCGGGACGGAGCGCACGTTCCGCTGGATCGCGCGGCACAGCGACGGCTGGCTGACCACGCCCGGCGAAGACGACATCACCGCGAAAGTCGCGCAGTTGCGCGAAATCTGGCGCGAGGAGGGCCGCGAGGGCGAGCCGGAAGTGATCGCGCTCGGCCCGCGCCCGGATCCGGAGGGGCTGGCCAGGCTCGAGCAGGCGGGCGTGACCGAGGTCGTGTTCGGGCTCCCGGACCGCTCGGCGGGCGAGGTCGAGGCGTGGCTGGACCGGCTCGCCGGGAAGCTCGGGCAGCCGGCCGGAGCCTGACCGGCGTCCATTTCGGACGGCATTACCTCCATTGGTATGGACCTGCGCGGTGAAAAAGCGAAAAGCGCCTGAACGGGTGAACTCGGCCGCCGCGCGTCATTCCCGGAGCGGCCTTCCCTCTTGTTTCGTGTGGCGGTGACCGGCCGGCACGCCCCCCGACCGGCCGGTCACCGCTTCGCCCGTCTGCGGCGGCGAGGCGAATGGCGCCGCGCGGCACCGCCCGGGACACTGGTCGGGTGCGCATTCCCCTTCCCCGGACCGAAACGTGACCCCCGAACTGGCCGAACTGGCCGCTGCCCACGGCGTCGCCACCCGCTACGAAAACGCCGACCAGATCGAAGTACGGGTTGACCCTGACGTCGTGATCGCCGTATTGGCGCAGCTCGACGTCGACGCCGGCACTCCACAAGCAATTCGGCGAGAATTGGCCGCGGTGCGGGAAGCCCGTGCCTCGCAAGCCTTGCCGCCGACTGTCGTGGTGCGCGCCGGGCAGGAACGCGAACTCGGCCGGGCCGCCACCGTCGAACTCGAAGACGGCACTGCGCGTGACGTCGGCACCACACTTCCGGCTGACCTTCCGCTGGGCTGGCACGAGATCGTGACCGCAGAGCAACGGGTTTCGCTGGCCGTCGTCCCGGCGAGGCTGCCCGCGGTGCCGCCCGCGTGGGGCTGGATGCTGCAGCTCTACGCGCTGCATTCCGGCCAGTCGTGGGGGATGGGCGATTTCGGCGATCTCGCCGAAGTGGCGTCCCGGTCGGCCGCCGAACTGGGCGCGGGCGTGCTGCTGGTCAACCCGGTGCAGGCGATCAGCCCAGCGCATCCGGTCGAGCGGTCGCCGTATTCGCCGTCCAGCCGCCGGTTCGCGAACCCGCTGTACCTGCGGGTCAGCGACACCGAAGCGTTCGCCCGCGCCGACGAAGACACTCAGCGGCAGGTACGCGCGCTCGCGCCGGATCCCATCGGCGAGCTGATCGACTACGACGCGGTGTGGACCGCCAAACGCGCCGCGCTGGAACTGCTGCGGCCGCACCATCCGCGTCCGATCGAATTGGACGACGACCTTCGCGATTTCGCCGCGTTCGGCGCGCTCGCCGAGGTGCACGGCAGCGACTGGCGCGAGTGGCCCGAGCCGTTGCGCGATCCCGGCAGCGCCGAGGTGGCCGCCGCGCGCGAGGAGCTGGCTGAGCGGATCGAGTTCCACGGCTGGCTCCAGCTGCTCTGCCACGAGCAGCTCGACAACGTCCGCCGCGCCGCGCGCGCGGCGGGCATGCCGGTCGGTGTCGTGCACGACCTGCCGGTCGGGGTGCACCCCGGCGGCGCGGACACCTGGGCGCTGCGGGACGTGTTCGCCGCGCGGGTGCGGGTCGGGGCTCCGCCGGACGCGTTCAACCAGCAGGGCCAGGACTGGAACCTGCCTCCGTGGCGGCCGGACCGGCTCGCCGAAGCCGGGTACGCGCCGTTCCGCGACGTCGTGCGCGGAGTGTTGCGGCACGCCGACGGCATCCGGGTGGACCACGTCGCCGGAATGTGGCGGCTGTGGTGGATTCCGCCGGGCGAACCGGCTGGCCGTGGCACGTACGTGCATTACGACGCCGAAGCGATGCTCGGCGTGCTCGCGCTGGAAGCGCATCGCGCGGGCGCGGTCGTGGTGGGGGAGGACCTCGGCACCGTCGAGGACACCGTCACCGAAACCATGCACGAACGCGGCCTGCTCAGCTCCGCGGTGCTGTGGTTCCAGCGCGACTGGGACGCGCCCGGCAAGCCGTTCGTCCGCCCGGACCGCTGGGATCCGGACGCGATGGCCAGCATTTCCACGCACGACCTGCCGACAGTGTCCGGCTGGCTCGGCGCCGAGCACGTCCGGGTCCGCGCCGAGCTGGGCCAGCTCGACCGTCCGGTGGAGCAGGAGTACGCCGAAGCGGCGGCCGAACGGACGGCGTTGCTCGAATTGGTTGCCAGCGAAGGAATTCCGGACGACGACTTGGTGGTCGCCTTGCACACGCTGCTCGCTTCGGCGGCCTCGCGGCTCGTGCTCACCGCACCGGCGGACGTGGTCGGCGAACGGCGCCAGCCGAATTTGCCGGGCACAGTGGATGAGTACCCTAACTGGCGCATCCCGCTTCCCGTCACTGTCGACGGGTTCTTCGCCGACCCGCGGGTGCGGGCGGCGGTCGCTCCGCTCGCCGCGGCCCGCCCGTTGCGCTGAAACGATCGAAAAGCCCGTCCGGACAACGAAAACCGATGCCCAAGGAGAAGCCCTGTGCGGCCCTGGCCCGGAAAGCCCTACCCGCTCGGCGCGACCTATGACGGCGTGGGGACGAACTTCGCGCTGTTCTCCGAGGTCGCCGAGCACGTCGATCTCTGCCTGTTCGACGACGAGGGCAACGAAACCCGCTCGCGGCTGGAGGAGGTCGACGGCTTCGTCCACCACGGCTACCTGCTCGGAGTCGGCCCCGGGCAGCGCTACGGATTCCGGGTGCACGGGCCGCACGACCCGAGCCGCGGCCAGCGCTGCAATCCGAGCAAGCTGCTGATCGACCCGTACGCCAAGGCGTTGTCCCGCGGCGTCGACTGGTCCGAAGCGCTGTTCAGCTACCGCTTCGACGACCCGGAACAGCTCAACGAGGACGACTCGGCGGGCCACGTGCCGTATTCGCTGGTGGTCAGCCCGTTCTTCGACTGGGCCAACGATCGCGCGCCGCGGGTGCCGTACCACGAAACGGTGATCTACGAGACGCACGTGCGCGGCATGACGATGACGCATCCGTTCGTGCCGGAACGGTTGCGGGGCACGTACGCCGGGCTGGCGCACCCGGCGGTAGTGGAGCACCTGCAGAAACTCGGTGTCACCACAGTGGAGCTGATGCCGGTGCACCAGTTCGTCACCGACCACGGCCTCGACGAGAAGGGCCTGCGCAACTACTGGGGTTACAACACGATCGGGTACTTCGCCCCGCATGACGGGTACGCCGCGATGCAGGGCCAGGGCGGGCAGGTGCAGGAGTTCAAGGGCATGGTCCGCGCCCTGCACGAGGCCGGCATCGAGGTGATCCTCGACGTGGTCTACAACCACACCGCCGAGGGCAACCACCTCGGCCCGACGTTGTCCATGCGCGGCATCGACAACGAGGCGTACTACCGCCTGGTCGAGGACGATCCGCAGTACTACATGGACTACACCGGCACCGGGAACTCGCTCAACGTGCGCAGCCCGCACACGCTGCAGCTGATCATGGATTCGCTGCGGTACTGGGTGACCGAGATGCACGTGGACGGCTTCCGGTTCGACCTCGCCTCCGCGCTGGCCCGCGAGTTCTACGACGTCGACCGGCTGTCGACGTTCTTCGACCTCGTGCAGCAGGACCCGATCGTGAGCCAGGTGAAGCTGATCGCCGAACCGTGGGACGTCGGGCCCGGCGGCTACCAGGTCGGCAATTTCCCGCCGCTGTGGACGGAGTGGAACGGGCAGTACCGCGACACCGTCCGCGATTTCTGGCGCGGCGAACCGTCCACGCTGGGCGAGTTCGCGTCGCGCATCACCGGTTCGTCGGACCTCTACCAGGACGACGGCCGCCGCCCGTTCGCGTCGATCAACTTCGTCACCGCGCACGACGGCTTCACGCTCACCGATCTGGTGTCCTACAACGAAAAGCACAACGAGGCCAACGGCGAGGACAACCGCGACGGCGCGGACGACAACCGGTCGTGGAACTGCGGCGTCGAGGGTCCGGCCGACGACGAGGAGGTGCTCGCGCTGCGCGCCCGGCAGCGGCGGAACCTGCTCGCCACGCTGCTGCTGTCGCAGGGCGTCCCGATGCTGCTGCACGGCGACGAACTCGGCCGCACCCAGCAGGGCAACAACAACGCCTACTGCCAGGACACCGAACTGTCCTGGATGGACTGGGAACTCGCCACCGAGAACGCCGACCTGGTCGAGTTCACCGCCGCGCTCACCGCGTTCCGCAAGGCGCATCCGGTGTTCCGCCGCCGCCGGTTCTTCCAGGGCAAGCCGGTGCGCAAGGGGGAGGAACTGGGCGACATCGCCTGGTTCACCCCCGCGGGCGAGGAGATGACCGAGCAGAACTGGGACGACGCGTTCGGCAAATCGGTGGTGATCTTCCTGAACGGGGAGGGGATTCCGGATCTCGACCCGCGCGGGATGCCGGTCGAGGACGATTCGTTCCTGCTCGCGTTCAACGCGCACTGGGAGGACATCGCGATGACCCTGCCGGGCAACGGCTACGGTCGCGAATGGACAGTCGTGGTCGACACCGAGACCGGCAGCGTGGGGAAAACCGACGTCGAGCCGGTCGAGGGCGGCGGCAAGTTCACGCTCGCCGCTCGCTCGCTGGTGGTATTGCAGCGCACCGCGAAGGAGGTCGAATGAGCACGCCGTCTTCGACGTACCGGGTGCAGTTGCGGCCGGAGTTCGGCTTCGCCGAGGCCGCGGGAATCGTGGATTATTTGCACGAGCTGGGCATCGGCGCGTTGTACGGCTCGCCGATGCTCGACGCGACGCCCGGGTCCACGCACGGCTACGACGTCACCGATCCGACACGCGCCCGGGGCGAACTGGGCGGCGAAGAAGCGCGAAAGGCGTTGTCGGCGCGGCTGAAGGACGCGGGGCTCGGCTTCGTGGTGGACATCGTGCCGAACCACATGTCGGTCGAGGCGCCGAAGGCGAACCAGTGGTGGTGGGACGTCCTCCAGAACGGCCGGGATTCGCCGTACGCACCGTTTTTCGACATCGACTGGAGCCGCGGCCGGCTGCTGCTGCCGGTGCTCGGGGACGACAGTGCCGTAGCCGAGCTGACCGTCGAGGACAGTGTCGACGGCGCTGAGCTGGTCTACTACGACCACCGGTTCCCGATCGCGCCTGGCACCGGCGACGGCACGCCGCGCGAGGTGCACGCGCGCCAGCACTACGAGCTGGTCGGTTGGCGGCGCGGCAACCGGGAGCTGAACTACCGGCGGTTCTTCGACATCACGAACCTGGCCGCGGTCACCGTGGAGCGGCCGGAGGTGTTCGCCGAGACGCACGGCGAGGTGCTGCGCTGGGTGTCCGACGGCGACGTCACCGGCCTGCGCGTGGACCATCCGGACGGGCTCGCCGACCCCGGCGGCTACTTCCGGCGGCTGCGCGAGGGCGCGCCCGGCGCGTGGCTGGTGGCGGAGAAGATCCTGCACCCGGGCGAGGCGCTGCCGCAGAGCTGGCCGGTCGACGGGACCACCGGGTACGACGCGCTGCGCGAGATCACCGGTGTGTTCGTGGACCCGGCCGCCGCGTCGGTGCTCACCCGGCTCGCGGCCGAACAGGGCGTGCGCACCGACTACCACGCGGTCGAGGAACGCGCGCGGCGCTTGGTGACCGACGGCATCCTGGTCGCCGAGGTGCACCGGATCGCCGCGCTGCTCCAGGGCGTGGATGCCGACGCGGCCCGCGCCGCTGTCGCCGAGGTGATGATCGCGTTCCCGGTCTACCGTTCGTATCTCCCCGAGGGTTCCGGACACTGGGCGACAGCCGTCGCGCGGGCGCGCAAGAGGCGGCCCGAACTGGCCCCGGCCCTCGACGCACTGGACAGCCAGGTGCGCGGCGCGCCGGACGGAGAGCTGGCGACCCGGATCCAGCAGACGTCCGGCATGGTCGTCGCGAAGGGTACCGAGGACACGACGTTCTACCGGTTCACCCGGTTCGCCGCGCTGAACGAGGTCGGCGGCAACCCGGACCGATTCGGCTTGAGCACGGGGGAATTCCACGCGCTGGCCGCGGGCCGGGCGGCCGCGGCCCCGGCCACGATGACCACGCTGACCACTCACGACACGAAACGCTCCGAGGACACCCGGGCGCGGATGGCCGCGCTGTCGGAGGTCGCGGACGAGTTCGCGGTCGCGGTCCGGCGCTGGACCGCCGCGCGCGGGATCGACGAGCCCGCGCTGAATCTCCTCGCGTGGCAGACGCTGGTGGGCGCGTGGCCGATCTCGCCGGAACGGCTGCGCGACTACCTCGACAAGGCCGCGAAGGAAGCGAAACTCCGCACCTCGTGGACGGAGCACGACGAGGAGTTCGAACGCGCCGTCGCCGACTGGCCGTCCGCGGTGCTGGGCGACCCGGAGCTGGCGGCGGATGTCGAGTCGTTCGTCAAGCGGGTGCGCGGCGCGGGCTGGGCGAACTCGCTGGGGCAGAAACTGGTGCAGCTGGCCGGGCCCGGCGTGCCGGACGTCTACCAGGGCACCGAGCTGTGGGACTGCTCGCTGGTCGATCCGGACAACCGCCGCGAGGTCGACTACGCCGTGCGACGCGACCTGCTCGAACGCATCCAGGCTGGCGAACAGCCGGAGATCGACGAGACCGGCGCGGCGAAGCTCTTGGTCGTGCACCGCGCGCTGACCCTGCGCCGGGACCGGCCGGAGCTGTTCACCGGATACCGGCCGCTGCGGGCTGAAGGCGTTGCCGCGGAACACCTTCTGGCCTTCGAACGCGGAGCTGACCTGACCGTGGCGGTCACCCGGTTGTCACTGGGACTGCACCGGGCCGGCGGCTGGCGCGACACCGTCCTGCCGCTGCGCGCGGGCGAATGGACCGACGTGCTGACCGGTCGCGGAGTCGGTGACGCACCGCAAGCGTCCGCGTTGTTCGACCACTACCCGGTCGCGCTTCTGGTGCGGGAGGACTCCTGATGTTCAGCGTGTGGGCCCCGTCCGCCGAGCGCGTCCGCGTCCGGGTGGACGGCACCGACCACGAGATGACCGCCGCTGCCGACGGCTGGTGGCAGGCCGACGTCACCGGCACCGACTACGCCTTCCTGCTCGGCGACGACGACCGTCCGCTGCCGGACCCGCGCTCGCTGCGCCAGCCGAACGGCGTGCACGAAGCGTCGCGCGTCTACGACCATTCCGCCTTCGCGTGGACCGACCAGTCGTGGACCGGACGGCAGCTGCCCGGCGGCGTGGTCTACGAACTGCACGTCGGCACCTTCACCGAGGCAGGCACGTTCGACGCGGTCATCGACCGGCTCGGCCACCTGGTCGACCTCGGCGTCACGCACGTCGAACTGCTGCCGGTGAACTCCTTCGACGGCACTGCGGGCTGGGGTTACGACGGCGTGCTGTGGGGCGCTGCGCACGAACCGTACGGCGGTCCCGACGGGCTGAAACGCCTGGTCGACGCCTGCCACGCACGCGGGCTCGCGGTGGTGCTCGACGTCGTCTACAACCACCTCGGCCCGTCCGGCGCCTACCTCGACCGGTTCGGCCCGTACTTCGCCGGCCGCACCGACTGGGGCGCCGGCCTGAACCTCGACGGCCCCGGTTCCGACGAAGTCCGCCGCTACGTCCTCGACAACGCGCTGGGCTGGCTGCGCGACTTCCACCTCGACGGCCTGCGCCTGGACGCCGTGCACGCCCTGGTCGACAAACGCGCCGTGCACCTGCTGGAAGAACTGGCCGCCGAGGTCGAGGCGCTGTCCGCGGCCCTGAACCGGCCGCTGACGTTGATCGCCGAGTCCGACCAGAACGACCCGAAGCTCGTCACCGCCCGGGAGGCCGGCGGCTACGGCCTGCACGCGCAGTGGTCCGACGACCTGCACCACGCGCTGCACGTCCGGCTCACCGGCGAGACCACCGGCTACTACACCGATTTCGCCGCGCCCGGCGCGCTGGCCAAGACCCTGCGGGAGGCGTTCTTCCACGCCGGCACGTGGTCGTCGTTCCGCTCCCGCACGCACGGCCGCCCGCTCGACCGGCGCGTCGCCCCCGGCCATCGGTTCCTGGCCTACCTGCAGGACCACGACCAGATCGGCAACCGCGCGACCGGCGACCGGCTGTCCGCGACCGTCCCGCCCGGCCTGCTGGCCTGCGGCGCCGCGGTGGTGTTCTGCTCGCCGTTCACGCCGATGCTGTTCATGGGCGAGGAGTGGGCCGCGGAGACGCCGTGGCAGTTCTTCGCGTCGTTCCCGGACCCGGAACTGGCCGAGGCCGTCCGGACCGGCCGGCGCCGCGAGTTCGGCCGGCACGGCTGGGGCGAAACGGACGTCCCGGACCCGATGGACCCGGCCACCGTCGCCCGGTCGCGGCTCGACTGGACCGAACCGGGCAAACCGGGCCACCGGGAGATCCTCGGCCTGTACCGGACGCTGATCCGGCTCCGCCGCGAACGTCCGGAGCTGTCCGATCCTCGGCTGGACCGGGCGGTCGCGGAGACCGCACCGGACGATTCGTGGCTGATCCTGCACCGGGGCGGACTGCGGCTGGCGTGCAACTTCGCGGCGAAGCCGGTCGAGCTTCCGGTGGCGGGGGAGGTGCTGGCTTCGTGGGGCAATCCCGAGGTCGGCGACGAGGCGACGGTGTTGCCCGCGGAGTCGTTCGTCCTGGTCGCTACCCGGGATAGCTCCGCAGCATCGTCGTGAGCGTCTCGGCCAGCCGGTCGCGAAGCTGGGGCGGCGCAACTACTTCCGCGAGAGGGCCAAGCCGCAAGAGATCGTGGACGGCTTGGTCGTGCTGCTCGATCGGGACGATCGCGCGCGTCCAGCCGTCTGCCTCGACCACCCCGCTTTCCCAAGCAGCACGCGCGATGGCGGGTTCGGCGAGCTGCGGCAAGAGCCGCATCCCCTCCGGCGACAGCCGCAGCACCGCCTCGCCCCGGTGCCGTCGAGAGTCGAAGTCGTCCAGGTAGCCCGACCAGTAGCGGCCCAGATCGAAGTCCTCGGCGCGGTCGAAGGTCTCCTCGAGCATCGCCGCCTCGGCGATCCGCGCCACCCGGTAAGTCCGGAACTCCCCGGAACGCGCGACCAGGTACCAGTGCCCGGCTTTGAGCACCACGCCGTACGGCTCGACGGTCCGGGTCGTCTCGTGCGGCGCGGCCCAGCGCTGATACCGGATCCGGACGCGGCGTCGCTGCCACACCGCGTCCGAGACCGTCGGCAACTGCGGGGTGGCTTCCGTGTCGTGGTACCAGGACGCCGCGTCCAGATGGAACCGCTCGCGCACCTGGTCGGCGTGGGACCGCAGTTCGGCGGGAAGCGCGGCCAGCAGCTTGCGCTCCGCGGTCGCGACGACCGGCCCGAGACCGAGCCCGGAGGCCGCGGCGGGCAGGCCGGTGAGGAAAAGCGCCTCGGCTTCCTGCCTGGTCAAGCCGGTCAGCTGGGTGCGGTACCCGTCGACCAGGCGGTACCCGCCGTCGTGGCCCGGTTCGCCGTACACCGGGATCCCGGCCGCGCTCAGCGCCTCGATGTCGCGGTAGATCGTCCGCTGGGAGACCTCCAGCCGCGCGGCCAGGTCGTCCGCGGTCCTCGGCTGCCGGGCCTGCAGCAGCAACAGGATGGAGACGAGACGGCTCGCACGCATGGGGCCAGCATGCCCCGGTCCACTGACAGAAGCTGTCAGTGCACCCCTCTTCGGATCCAGCTTCCAGCAGGTCAAGCCCACCGGCGAACGGTTCGCGATGACCTTCGCGCTCCGGCTGACCGTCCATTGCGGCCTGATCTCGCAGCACCACATGCACGAGGACAGCCTCTCCGTCGAGGCCGCTTTCGGGGCGCGCCCGGCCCGACCCCTGTCTGCGACGCCGTCCGCCCAGGTCACCACCCCTGCCCCGGGGAAGTTCAGCCAAGCGCCGGAGCCCGCCGCCGCCCGGGATTTGAAAGGATCGGCGCATGGCACAGCGACCCGCAACCGACAACCAGGTCCTCGCCGGACGTCCGTTCCCGCTCGGCGCCCACCCGGAGGCGGGCGGCGTCCGGTTCGCGGTGACGTCCGCCGTCGCCGACGCGGTGGAGGTGTGCCTCATCGGGGACGACGGCTCCGAGCGGCGGATCGAGCTGACCGAACGCACGTTCGGCGTCTGGCACGGCCTCGTCCCGGGCGTCACGGTCGGCCAGCGCTACGGCTACCGCGTGCACGGTCCGTACGACCCGGCCCGCGGCTACCGCTGCAACCCGGCGAAGCTCCTCGTCGACCCGTACGCGCGCCGGATCGACGGGAAGCTCGCCGGCCTGCACGCCGCGCAGGGCTTCACCGGCGATCCCGAGCGCGGTCCGATGTCCACTGTGGACTCGCTGGGCGCGGTGCCGCTGTCGGTCGTCGCCGCGCCCGGCGGACAGGACACCGGAATCAAACCCGAGGTGCCGTTCGAAGAGTCGGTGATCTGCGAACTGCACGTGAAGGGGTTCACCCAGCAGCACCCGTTCATCCCGGAGGCGCTGCGCGGCACGTACCTCGGCCTGGCGCACCCGGTGGCGATCGAGCACCTGACCCGGCTCGGCGTGACGACCGTCGAACTGCTGCCGGTGCACGCCTTCGCCGACGAGCCCGCGCTGATCCGCTCGGGACGGCACAACTACTGGGGCTACTCGCCGCTGGGCTACTTCGCGCCGCACGCCGGGTACGCGAGCGAGCCGGGCCGCGAGATCGAGGAATTCCGCACGATGGTGGCGGCCCTGCACGCGGCCGGCATCGAGGTGCTGCTCGACGTCGTCTTCAACCACACCTGCGAGGGCGGCCCGGACGGTCCGACGCTGTCGCTGCGCGGCCTCGACGCCCCGGCGTACTACCTGCACACCCGCCGCGGGCACATGGCCGACCTCACCGGCTGCGGCAACACCCTCGACGCCGGTTCGCCGACGGTCGTCCGCCTGGTCACCGATTCGCTGCGGTACTGGACGCAGGAGATGGGCGTGGACGGATTCCGCTTCGACCTGGCGAGCACGCTCGGCCGCCCGCGCGGCGAGATGTTCGACCGCGAGTCGACGATGCTCACCGCGATCACCACCGACCCGGTCCTGTCGCGCTGCAAGCTGATCGCCGAACCGTGGGACGCGACCGGCGAGGGCTACCGCGTCGGCGACTTCGGAGCGCAGTGGGCCGAGTGGAACGGCCGCTACCGGGACACGGTCCGCGATTTCTGGCGCGGCGCGACCGGCGTGCGGGACCTCGCGTACCGGCTGTCCGGCTCGTCCGACCTGTACGACCACAACCTGCGCCGCCCGTGGCAGTCGATCAACTTCGTCACCGCGCACGACGGCTTCACGCTGCGGGACCTGGTGTCCTACAACGAAAAGCACAACGAGGCCAACGGCGAGGACAACCGCGACGGCACGAACGACAACCGGTCGTGGAACCACGGCGCGGAGGGCGAGACCGACGACGCGGCGATCGTCGCGCTGCGCACCCGGCAGGCGCGCAACCTGTTCGCGACGCTGCTGCTGTCCACCGGCACGCCGATGTTCACCGCGGGCGACGAGATGTGGCGGACCCAGCAGGGCAACAACAACGCCTACTGCCTCGACGACGAAACGTCCTGGGTCGACTGGACGCCGACCGAGGCCTCGGAACCGATGCTCGAGTTCGCCCGCCGCTTGGTCCGGCTGCGCGCGCACAGCCCGGCGCTGCGGCAGCCGGAGTTCTTCGAGGGCCGCACGACGGTCACCGGCAAACCCGACCTCGTGTGGTTCCGCCCGGACGGCGAGGAGTTCGACGAGATCGACTGGTTCGACGAGGACCGCCGCACGCTCTGCATGTGGATCGACGGGTCGAACAGCCAGGCGCGCAACCGCGAGGGCGCGCTCGTCACCGACCATTCGTGGCTTCTGGTGCTGCACGCCGGCGCGGAACCGGCTGAGATCGTGCTGCCCGGCCCGGAGTACGGCGAGACCTTCAAGCCCACATTGGACACCAGCACCGCCGACGGCACTCCCGCCCATCCCGGCGTGCTGGAGCCGAAGGCGCGGATCACGGTCGAGGCGCGGTCGCTGCTGTTGCTGCGCGCGCCGCGGGACACGGTGGAGATCCCGCAGCTCTGACGAGGCCAGCGGCCCAGCCCAGCCGTCCGTGAGGGGAACCCTGAGGGAATCAGAGTCCCTCAGGGTTCCCCTCACAGACCATCGGCCGCGAAGCGGTACTCGCGGGTAATCACCGGAACGCGCCGCCGATTGTTAACGCAATTCGGCGCGCGTGTTGCGGGCGGGAGACGGGAATGCGTCGGGGAGTTCCGCCGAATGGGCGCGTTTCGCCCGACCGGGTGGCGGGAATTTCAGAAAAAGGCCCCGCTGTCAACGGCTTTGGAGGAATCAGGCACACTGACCGTGCTCGCGGAGGCACACTCCGACCACACTCCCACCCACCGTGAAAAAGGGGCATTGCCATGACCGGCAGGCTCGGGATCGACGACGTCGCACCCATTGTCAGCTGCGGCCGATATCCGGCCAAAGCCGTTGCAGGCGAACATTTCCCCGTCACCGCCACGGTCTGGCGGGAGGGCCACGACGCGGTCGCCGCGACGGTCGCCTGGCGCGGTCCCGGCGACCGGGCCGCGCGCCAGACGCGGATGGCCGCGCAGGGCCGGGGGCTCGACCGGTTCGGCGCGGTGATCGTGCCCGACGCCGAGGGCATGTGGACCTATCGCGTGGACGCGTGGAGCGATCCGTGGGCCACCTGGGAGCACGCGGTCGAGGTGAAGATCGCCGCCGGGCAGGGACCGGGGGAGCTGGCCAACGACCTGGAGAGCGGGGCGCTGCTGCTCGACCGGGTGTCGCGGCGCCCGGAGCGCCGGGCCGAGCGCCCGCTGCTCGCCGGGGCCGCGGCCGCGCTGCGCGACGGGGAACGCGATCTCGCCGAGCGCGTCGGTCCCGCGCTGTCGCCCGAGGTCCGCCAGCTCATGCACGATTTCCCGGTGCGCGAGCTGATCACCAAGGGCCGCGTGCTGAAGCTGTGGGTGGACCGCAAACGCGCCGCTTTCGGTTCCTGGTACGAATTCTTCCCCCGTTCCACCGGCGGAGTCGACGCGCAGGGCCGCGCGGTGCACGGCACCTTCGCCACCGCGCGGCGCGAGCTGGACCGCGTCGCGGGCATGGGTTTCGACGTCGTCTACCTGCCGCCGGTGCACCCCATCGGCCGGGTGAACCGCAAGGGCCCCAACAACACTCTCGACGCGACGCCGGACGACGTCGGCTCGCCGTGGGCGATCGGCGCGGACGAGGGCGGGCACGACGCGATCCACCCAGAGCTCGGCACGATCGAGGACTTCGACGCCTTCGCCGCGCGCGCGGAGGAACTCGGGCTGGAGGTCGCGCTCGACCTCGCGCTGCAGGCCGCGCCCGATCACCCGTGGGTGGTCAAGTACCCGGAGTTCTTCACCACCCGCCCGGACGGCACCATCGCCTACGCGGAGAACCCGCCGAAGAAGTACCAGGACATCTACCCGGTCAACTTCGACAACGACCCGCGCGGCATCTACGACGAGGTGCTGCGCGTCGTGCTGTACTGGGTGTCGCACGGGGTGCGGATCTTCCGGGTCGACAACCCGCACACCAAGCCGCCGGACTTCTGGGCGTGGCTGATCCAGTCGGTGAAGGACGCGCACCCGGACGTGCTGTTCCTCGCCGAGGCGTTCACCCGCCCGGCCCGGCTGTGGGGGCTGGCGAAGCTCGGCTTCACCCAGAGCTACACCTATTTCACCTGGCGCACCACGAAAGAAGAGCTGATCGAGTTCGGCACGGACCTCGTCGAGCACTGGGACCACGGCCGCCCGAACCTGTTCGTCAACACCCCGGACATCCTGCACGAATCGCTGCAGCACGGCGGTCCCGGCATGTTCGCGCTGCGCGCCGCGCTCGCCGCGACGATGTCGCCGACCTGGGGCGTGTACTCCGGCTACGAGCTGTTCGAATCCGAGGCGGTGCGGCCGGGCAGCGAGGAGTACCTCGACTCGGAGAAGTACCAGCTGCGCCCGCGCGATTTCGCCCGCGCGCTCGCCGAGGGCCGTTCGCTGGAACCGTGGCTGACCCGGCTCAACGCGATCCGCCGCGCGCACCCCGCGCTGCAGGGCATGCGGTCGCTGCGCTTCCACCACGTCGACAGCGAAGCGCTGCTGGCCTACTCCAAACAGGACCCGGCGACCGGCGACACGGTCGTCACGGTGGTGAACCTCGACCCGCACGGCGCGCACGAGGGCACGCTCTGGCTCGACCTGCCCGCGCTGGGCTTCGACTGGCCCGAGCGGCTCATCGCGCACGACGAGGTCACCGGCGAGACGTGGGACTGGGGCCAGGCGAACTTCGTCCGGCTCGAACCGTGGCGGGCGGTCGCGCACATCGTGGCGCTGCGCCGCAGGCTCGCGGCCTGAAACCGGCGACAGGACTTCGCGAGTGGTTAGCCCGGCTCCGATCGGGATAACCACTATTCAGCACAGGCGACTCACGACAAGGTGGAACGGATGGACGAGGAGAGCCGGCCCGGCGCCGCGGCGGGACTGGCGGGCGTGCCGCACACGGGGGAGGCGGTGACCGCCGACGGCTTGCTGGTCGAGCCGCAGGCGGACGACTTCGCGCACGCGCACGCGGCGCCGAAGGACCCGGAATGGTTCAAGAGCGCGGTGTTCTACGAGGTGCTGGTGCGCGCGTTCGCCGACTCGAACGGCGACGGCACCGGCGACCTGCGCGGGCTGGCGGGCAGGCTGGACTACCTCGAATGGCTCGGGGTGGACTGCCTGTGGCTGCCGCCGTTCTACGCCTCGCCGCTGCGCGACGGCGGCTACGACATCAGCGATTTCCGTGCCGTGCTGCCGGAATTCGGCAGTGTCGAGGACTTCGTGTACCTGCTCGACGAGGCGCACCGGCGCGGCATCCGGGTGATCACCGACCTGGTGCTGAACCACACGTCGGACGCGCATCCGTGGTTCCAGCAGTCGCGCTCGGACCCGGACGGCCCGTACGGCGACTACTACGTCTGGAGCGACGACGACTCCCGCTACGCCGACGCGCGGATCATCTTCGTCGACACCGAAACGTCGAACTGGACCTACGACCCGGTGCGCGGCCAGTTCTACTGGCACCGGTTCTTCGCCCACCAGCCGGACCTGAACTACGAGAACCCGGCCGTGCAGGACGCGATGATCGACGTGCTGCGGTTCTGGCTCGACATCGGCATCGACGGCTTCCGCCTCGACGCCGTGCCCTACCTGTTCGAACAGGAGGGCACGAACTGCGAGAACCTGCCGCGCACGCACGATTTCCTCAAGCGCTGCCGGAAAGTGGTCGACGACGAGTTCCCCGGCCGGATCCTGCTGGCCGAGGCGAACCAGTGGCCCAGCGACGTGGTCGAGTACTTCGGCGACGAGGAGGTCGGCGGCGACGAATGCCACATGGCCTTCCACTTCCCGCTGATGCCGCGGATCTTCATGGCGGTGCGCCGGGAGTCGCGGTTCCCGATCTCGGAGATCCTGCTGCAGACGCCGCAGATCCCGTCCGGCACCCAGTGGGGCATCTTCCTGCGCAACCACGACGAGCTGACGCTCGAGATGGTCAGCGACGAAGAGCGCGACTACATGTACTCGGAGTACGCCAAGGACCCGCGGATGAAGGCCAACATCGGCATCCGCCGCAGGCTGGCCCCGCTGCTGGACAACGACCGCAACCAGCAGGAGCTGTTCACCGCGCTGCTGCTGTCGCTGCCCGGGTCGCCGGTGCTCTACTACGGCGACGAGATCGGCATGGGCGACAACATCTGGCTCGGCGACCGGGACGCGGTCCGCACGCCGATGCAGTGGACGCCGGACCGCAACGCCGGGTTCTCCACCTGCGACCCCGGCCGCATCTACCTGCCGGTGATCATGGACCCGGTGTACGGGCACCAGGCGCTGAACGTCGAGGCCCAGGCCGACAACGCGGCGTCGCTGCTGAACTGGACGCGCCGGATGATCGAGGTGCGCAAGCAGCACCACGCGTTCGGCCAGGGCGATTTCGCCGACCTCGGCGGCTCGAACCCGAGCGTGCTCGCCTACCAGCGCCGGTGGCTGCGCCCGGACGGCCGCGAGGACGTCGTGGTGTGCGTCAACAACCTGTCCCGTTTCCCGCAGCCGGTGGAACTGGACCTGTCCGCGCACCAGGGCGCGACGCCGGTCGAGCTGACCGGCGGGGTGCGCTTCCCGGACATCGGCGAGCTGCCGTACCTGCTCACGCTGCCCGGGCACGGGTTCTACTGGTTCCAGCTGCTCGAGCCGGAAGAATGAGGTGAGTCCGCTGTCGCACCACGGTTCCCCGCCCGAGCCGCCCGAGCCGCCCGCGCTGTCCGAGGTGTCCGGCGCGCTGACCGCGCTGCTGCCGGACTGGCTGCCCGCGCAGCGCTGGTTCGCGGGCAAGGACCGGCCGGTCGACGAGGTCCGCCCGGTCGGCCTCACCGCGCTGGCGGGTCCGGATCCGCTGCTGGTGCACGCGGTCGTCGACGTGGTGCAGGGCGACCGCACCGAGCCGTATCAGCTGCTGATCGGGCGCCGGTCCGGGGTCCCGGAGGTCGCGTCGGCCGCGGTGCTCGGGGAACGGTTCTACGAGGCGAGCGGCGACGCGGACCTCACCGCCGGGCTGCTGGACCGGATGGCGGCGGGCGAGTCCGTCGGGCCGCTGCGGTTCGCCGCGGAGCCGGACACGACGCTCGAACCCGGGCTGCGCTCGCGGCCGATCACCGCCGAGCAGAGCAACACCTCGCTGGTGTACGGCGGGCAGTACATCCTCAAGCTGTTCCGCAAGCTCAGCACGGGGATGAACAAGGACCTGCTGCTGCACCGCGCGCTGCAGGACGCCGGCTGCAAGCACATCGCCCGCGTGGTCGGCTCGATCTCCGGCGAGCTGCACGGCGAACCCGCGACGATGGGGATGCTGCAGGAGTTCCTGCCGGACGCGGTCGACGGCTGGGCGATGGCGACCACGAGCGTGCGGGACCTGCTGGCCGAACCGGACCAGCTCGCGGCCGAGGCGGGCGGCGACTTCGCCGGCGAGGCCGAGCGGCTCGGCGCGGCGGTGGCCGAGGTGCACGCGGACCTCGCGACCGCGCTCGGCACCGAGCCCGCGGACAGCGGCGAGCTGGACCGGACGGTGCGCGCGATGACCGAGCGTCTCGACCAGGTGTCCGAGATGGTCCCGGAGCTGGCCGTGTACGCGCCCGCGCTGCGCGAAGTGTTCGAAACGGTGCGCGCGCACGAGTCGCCGATAGTCATCCAGTACATCCACGGCGATCTGCACTTGGGCCAGGTGCTGCGTACCGTCAACGGATGGCTGTTGCTGGACTTCGAAGGCGAACCGGCCGCCCCGGTCGCGGAGCGGCACGCGCTGCGCTCGCCGCTGCGGGACGTCGCGGGCATGCTCCGGTCGTTCGACTACGCGGCGCACCAGCGGCTCGTCGGGCAGCCCGAGAACGCGGACGTGACCCGGCACGCGATGGAATGGGCCCGGCGCAACCGCGCCGCGTTCTGCACCGGGTACGCCCGCGCCGGCGGCCCGGTCGGCGACCCGCAGGCGCACGCGGGCCTGCTCCGCGCCTTTGAACTGGACAAAGCGGTGTACGAGGTCGCCTACGAGCACGCGAACCGGCCGGACTGGCTGAGCGTGCCCCTGGCGGCGATCGCCCGCAGCACTGACGGAAGCGAGTGACCCCCGTGAACGCTGTCCCCGCGGAGCTGCCCTCGGCGGCGCCGTCTCCGCTCGACATCGACCGGCTGCTGGCAGGCGAGCACCACGACCCGCACGCGGTGCTCGGCGTGCACACCGACGGCAGCGACATCGTCGTGCGCGCGCTGCGCCCGGGCGCGACGGCGGTGTCGGTCCTCGCGGGCGAGCGCCGCGTCCCGCTGGAGCGCGTGGCGGACGCGCTGTTCGCGGCGGTGCTGCCGGAACACCCGGGCGACTACCGGATCGAGGTCGGCTACGACGACCGCACTGTCGTCACCGACGATCCGTACCGCTGGCTGCCGACGGTGGGGGAGCTGGACCAGCACCTCATCGGCGAAGGACGGCACGAGCGGCTGTGGGACGTCCTCGGCGCGCACGTGCGCCGGTACGACACTCCGAACGGCGCCGTCGAAGGCGTGTCCTTCGCGGTGTGGGCGCCGACCGCGCGCGGCGTGCGGGTGATCGGCGACTTCAACGCGTGGGAGGGCCGCGGCCACCCGATGCGCTCGCTCGGGTCGTCGGGCGTGTGGGAGCTGTTCGTGCCCGGCGTTTCCGCGGGCAGCTGCTACAAATTCCGCATCCTCGGCGCGGACGGGCACTGGCACGAGAAGGCCGACCCGATGGCGTTCGCCACCGAGGTGCCGCCGGCGACCGCGTCGAAGGTGACCGAATCCGAGTACACCTGGGGCGACAGCGAATGGGTCGCCCGGCGCGAGGCGACCGACTGGGCGGACGCGCCGATGAGCGTGTACGAGGTGCACCTCGGCTCGTGGCGGCCCGGGCTCGGCTACCGCGAGCTGGCCGACCAGCTGGCCGACTACGTCGAGGAAACCGGCTTCACGCACGTCGAATTCCTGCCGGTGGCCGAGCATCCGTTCGGCGGCTCGTGGGGCTACCAGGTCACCTCGTACTACGCGCCGACGTCGCGCTTCGGTTCGCCGGACGACTTCCGCTACCTGGTCGACCACCTGCACCAGCGCGGCATCGGCGTGCTCGTCGACTGGGTGCCCGCGCACTTCCCGCGCGACATCTGGGCGCTGGCGCGGTTCGACGGCAGCCCGCTGTACGAGCACGAGGACCCGCGCCGCGGCGAACAGCCGGACTGGGGCACGCTCGTGTTCAACTTCGGCCGCAACGAGGTGCGCAACTTCCTCGTCGCGAACGCGCTGTTCTGGCTGGAGGAGTTCCACCTCGACGGCCTGCGCGTGGACGCGGTCGCCTCGATGCTGTACCTCGACTACTCGCGCAAGGACGGGGAGTGGCTGCCGAACGAGTACGGCGGCCGGGAAAACCTCGACGCCGTACGGTTTCTGCAGGAACTGAACGCGACTGTCTACAAGCGACACCCGGGCGTGGTGATGGTCGCCGAGGAGTCCACCGCGTGGCCCGGCGTCACCCGCCCGACGCATCTGGGCGGCCTCGGGTTCGGCTTCAAGTGGAACATGGGCTGGATGCACGACACGCTCCGCTACCTGTCGCACGAGCCGATCCACCGGGCGTACCACCACAACGAGATGACCTTCTCGCTCGTGTACGCGTGGAGCGAGAACTTCGTCCTGCCGCTCTCGCACGACGAAGTGGTGCACGGCAAGGGTTCGCTGTGGGAGCGGATGCCGGGCGACGACTGGAACAAGGCCGCCGGGCTGCGCGCGCTGCTGGCGTTCATGTGGGCGCATCCGGGCAAGCAGTTGCTGTTCATGGGCGGCGAATTCGGCCAGCCGCGCGAATGGTCGGAGTCGCGGTCGCTCGACTGGCACCTGCTGGAGACCCCGCTGCACCGCGGCGTGCGCGACCTGATCCGGCAGCTGAACGCGATCTACCGGGACACCGCCGCGCTGTTCAGCGGCGACGTCCGGCCCGAGGGGTTCCGCTGGATCGACGCGAACGACTCGGCCGGGAACGTGCTGAGCTTCCTCCGTCTCGGCTCGGACGGCTCGCGGCTGGCCTGCATCGCGAACTTCGCCGGGGTCCCGCACCACGACTACCGCGTGGGCCTTCCGGCCGCCGGCCGGTGGACCGAGGTGCTGAACACGGACGCGGAGTCGTTCGGCGGTTCGGGGGTCGGGAACCTGGGCACGGTGGAGGCGACCGAGGAACCGTGGCACGGGCAGCCCGCGTCGGCGGTGCTGCAGCTGCCGCCGAGCGGGGTGCTGTGGTTGCTGGAGGAACGCGCCTCCGCCGACATCGAGGCTTGACCCGCCACCGCCACTCCGCGCACCGCCGCTGTAGTCCGTGAAGGCCACCTTGAGGGAATCTAAGTCCGTGAAGGTGGCCCTCACGGACGGCGGGGGACCCTGAGAGGGTGTTGTGGAACCTGGGTGGTTAGTCGTCGTGGTCTTGGGCTGGGCGGCGGGCTGCTTCGGTTTCGATGGGGCCGTGGGGTCGATGTGCTCGTCGGCGAGGCGAGCCGCCATCAGCCGGATCATCGCGAACTGGATCATCGCCTCGGCGTGGGCGGTCTTGCGTTTGTAGTCGCGGGTCCAGCGTCTCCCGCCTCGTGAGCCAGCCGAAGGTTCGTACCCACCGGCGGGGCAGCACCTGAACGACTGCCACATCCGCGTTCCGGGGCACCGCCACGATCTCCACCCGCTCCCGGCGGCGGGCCCAGTCCACGAGGGCGGCGTCTGTCGAGTTGACGTAGCCGCCGTCCACCCACGCCAAACCGAGCAGCGGGAACCTTGCCCGGCTTCCGGTCAGCAGCAGCCGCCTTCGACGGTTTTCACCGACTGCGAGTCCAGCACCGCAGCGCGGACTTCGTCGCGCAGCACGCCGCGCACCCGGGCCCCAGGTGCCGTCCGCGGTCCAGGCCGCGAACACCCGCTGACCAGCACAAAACTGATCGTGTCAATGATCAGCCGACGCGAACAGACCGGCGGCCGCCCGCCCAGACCCGGATGGCAACGGCTCGACCACCGCCCACTGCGCATCCGTCAACGACGAGCCATAAACCGGCTTGCACCTACACCCGCACACCCGGCCGCTACCACCACCGACACACCGCACCAAACACAACACTCTCTGAGGGACTCAGAGTCCCTGAAGGTGGCCCTCACGGACTTCGTCACAGCAGCCCGCGGGCCATCGCGTTCATCCCGGCCTGAAACCGGGTCGTCGCGTTCAGCTCCGTCATCAGCCGCTGGACCCGGCGTTGCGTCGTCCGCGCACTCCAGCCGAGCGCGCGGGCGATCCCCGCGTCGGTCTGCCCGGACGCCAGCAGCGTGAGCAGCGTGGCGGTGTCCGGATCGCGGTCGGCGCCGGTCAGCGCGCGGGTGATCGGCACCGCCCGGTCCCACTCCGCTTCGAAGAGCGTGACCAGCGCGTCCAGCAACGCCGACGCGTGAATGATGTACGCCGCGTCCACGACGTGCGGCGACGAGCTGATCGGGATCACCGCGACCTTTTCGTCCGCCATCACCATCTTGATCGGCAGCGTCGGCCGCACCCGGGACCGTTCGCCGTGGCTGGCCAGGATGTCGCCGCGCAGCCGGCCGGGCACCGCGATGGCGGCTTGCGCGTAAATGACCCGGTAGGCGATGCCCGCTTTCAGCCGCCGCTGTTCCTCGCCGAGGTTCGCCCCGGGCGGTTTGACGTAGGGCGGCCGGTCGAAACCTCGGATCTGTGTCCGGGCTTCCTCCTGCAGCCGCAGCACGCGGCTGTCGATGTTCTCCGTCCCGGTGACCACCTCGACCAGTTCCGCCGGATGCGTGAACCGGCTCGCCTCGCGGTGCACTTCCATCAGCTCTTCGATTTTCGCCCGTGCTTCGCGCAGTTCGGCGGCCCGTTCCGCGGCCAGCGCGCCGAGCGCGAGATCGGGCGGCGCGGCGAGATAACGCGCCGGTCGTCCAGGTACGCGACTCGCCAATCCGGCTGCGGTCAACCGGGAAAGCGCGCGCGACACCTGCTGCGTCGACAGCCCGCACTGCTCGGCTACATCCGCCGCCCGGGTGCGCGGATGCCCGACAAGCGCGGTATAGACCCGAATGTCCGCGAGCGGTAGGCCGAGCGCGGACAAATCCGGCGCGGCCTGGCGGGAAACCGCCGCCTGGCGACTATTGGTCATGGTGGCTATCTTGCGCCACGCCGTCGAGGGCTGGGAAATTGATCCGACCACTGACCCCCGTCCCCCCGACCCGAAAGGGGGCGCTGTGTCTCGCGCCCGAACGTCCTCGCTGCGCATCCTCGTCGCCTCGGCCACCGCCGCGGTGACGCTGTGCGGCCTCGCCGCGGCTCCGGCTTCTGCCGCGCCGCCACCGGATCAGCCACCGTCCAGACACGTCGCGATGCCGGACGGGGGAGCGGTCGCGCTCGCCGCCGACGGCACCGCGACCCGTACCGACGCCCACGGCAAAACCGTCGCGAAAACCGTGCTGCCCCTTGCGCAAGGCACGTCCGCGCTCGGAGATTTCGCCCCCACGGACGACGCTGTCCGGGCCGCTTTCACCCGGCCGCAACCCACCGACGTCGTCCTTCAGCTAGCGCCGGCGACATCCGTGACCGGCCCGCCGATCGCGGCGGGCCAACGGGCCGCTCGCACTTCCGACAACGTTGTCAACGCCGCCTTGGCCCAAGTGGGCGCGGCTTCGGTCGAGCCCGTTTTCCCCGACGCCACCGACGTTCCCGCGCTGTCGAAGACCGTCCTGGTCCACCTCCGCGGCTCCGACGCGGGCGAGGCCGCGCAGAAGCTGTCGAAGACCCCAGGCGTAGTGAGCGCCCGGGTGAACCGGCGCGTGTCCGCGATGTCGACCGGTCCAGTCCCGGTGCCCCAGCCCGCGCAGCAGAAGCAGGCGCAGGCCAAACAGCCCGCGCCGCTGCCGGACAACTACGGCGTCAGTTCGTCGGCCGAGAGCTACCTCAACGCCGGCGGCACCAACGCGCTCGGCGCGTACAGCCTGCTGAAATCGAAGTACGGTCAGCTGCCCGGCGCCGGCCAGATCATCACCAACGTCTCCATCGGCGACCTGACCGACCAGAGCATGGCCGACGCGGGGGACCAGTACGTCCGCGCCTACGGCCCGACGACGATCGTGCGCGACGGCCAGCGTTACCTCGATCTTCCGTCCATGCCGCTGATCCCGACCTACACGGCGAGCCCGTCCGGCCGCCTGGACCCGCTCGGCTCGGCGGAGGGCCAGGACCCGGGGCTCGGCGAAGTGCTGCTCGACTTCGGCGTGATGGCCCCGCTCCCGCACGACGCGCAACGGCCGGGCGCGACCGGTTCCGGCTACACGGATCTGCTCGGAATCTCGCCGGGCGCGCAGTACCGGCTCGTCGTGCCGCAGGAGCCGACTGTCGACCAGATCGCGGTTTCGCTGCTGGCCGCCGCCCGGCAGACGCCGCGGCCGAACGTGATCACGGCGAGCCTCGGCGAAGGCACCGACACCGTCGGCTTCCCCGGCCGGTACCTGGAAGACGATCCGGTGCTGCAGTCCGTCGTCAGCACGATCGTGCACCAGTACCACATCGTCGTCACCATCTCGGCCAACGACGGAACCCGGCTCTACACGCCGACCGCGGTCGGCCCGGACGGCGGCAGCACGCCCACCGACGTCGCCCGCGACGCCGGTGACACCACCGACATCGACGACGACGCGTACTCCACGACGCCCACCAAGGTCCTCGACAGCGGCGCGATCGCCGTCGGCGGCACGACACTGGACGACACCCTCTCGGTGCCGCAGCGATCGGGCACCCCGGCCGCGCACAATCCGACCTACGCCACGACCCGCTTCAACGGCGGCGCGGCTTACTCGTCCGGTTTCGGCTCGCGGGTGAACATTTCCGCGCCGAGCGACGGAATTCTCGTCTACCAGCACGCCGAACACGGCTCCGCGCAAGACGTGGCTCCCGTGCTGAACGGCGGCACCTCGGCCTCCGCGCCGATGACCGCCGCCGCGGCCGCCGTCGTGCTCCAAGCGGCGAAACTGAGCGGCCGTCCGATGAACCCGCTCGACGTCCGGAACGTGCTGACGCGTTCGGCGCGACCGGTGTCGACCCCGCCGCAAGCAGACCGGCCGGTGACGGTCGGACCGCAGCTCGACGTGACCGCCGCTCTCCAGTCGGTGCTCGGCGTTCACGCGTCCCCGGCCATCGCGCGGGTATCGGTCGCACACCGGGTGACCACCGGCGGTCTCGGCGCTTCGTTCCTGGAAGAGGCACCGGACGGCCGGATCGACCTCGCCACGAACGGCACCGGTGAAGGACTTGTCGGCCCGGTCACGATCGGAGCCGACGTCGTGGGTGCGCCGCCGGGCGCGTCGTACGCGGTGAAGGTCGGCGGCAAGGAGTTCCGCTCAGCGGTACCTTCGGTCCGGTTGAGCCCGGCCGAAATCCTCACCGCGGCCGGAATGCCAGTGGCAGCGACAACGGACCGGAGCGTGCCGGTCACCTTCGAGGTCCGCGTCGCGGGCTGGCCGATCGCGTCCGCCACCCGCACGCTGACCTTCGGCCCGACCGACGGCACCTACGCCGAAGCCCAGGCGCCGGTCGCGCCCGCGACTGTCCACAGCGGACAGTCAACGCTCGTGCACTACGACCTCACCGGCGTGCGGAACCTGTCGAACCCGCAGCTGGTCGTGTCGACGCTCGGCCACTGGAGCCCGGTCAGCGCCCCGCTGTTCGGCACCACGTTCACCGCGCCGCTGACCGCGACCTCCGGAGACGTTCTGGTGCCAGCCACGGCTTTCGCCGCCGGCAGCGGGATCTACGGCGTCGGTATCGTGCAGCGTTCGGTGACCGGCAGTGTCGGTGATCCGGTATACGGCGAGTTCACCGCGGTTCGCGTCGGTGGCGATGCCGGGAAACGGCCCGATGCGCCCATCCTCGGCACCGGGCACCACACGGAGATCACCCGTGCCGCACCAGGATTTTCGGTCGGCTACGACGTCCGCGGCATTCACGGTGCGACCGGCGCGGCGGTCGAGTTCTCCGCACCCGCGCCGACGCTGTTCAAGTCGCTCAACACCGTGACGAACGCGAACGGCGACAGCCGGGACGCAGGCGGTCCGAGCGCTGGATCGGTTGCCTACCAACAGCTTCCCGGCCGCAACGGCACCGCGTCGCTGGACGCGGGCAAGCTCGGGCTCGGCGGTTCGCTGTCCTACAACGTCCGCGTCTTCGCCACCGACGCACACGGACGGATCCTTGGCCAGGCATCGCCGACGTCCTTCCTGACTATCGACGACGGCCTCGCGCCGGGCGACACCGTGGTGACGAGCTTCGCCGCGTCGGCCACCGGAACGTCGTACGTCGCGCTGCGCGAACCCAGCGCGGGGGAGTCGGTGCGGGAATACGACGCGGCCAAGGGCACCTACGGCCGGGCGCTCGCCAGCGACGCGTCGCCGAACCGTGGATACCAGGTCCTCGGCGCTGATCCCGACGCGCATCGCTTGGCACTGCTGCACTTCGGCGAAGATCAGTCCACTGTGGAGACTTACGACACGGCGTCGGGCAAGCTCGTCGCCAGCGCCTCCGCAGCCGGGTATTCGCTCGACGGCGGCCGCGTGGATCCCGTGCGGCACCGCGCCGCGCTCCTGGCGCACCACGACGGTGACAACGCCGACGCGGTACTGCCGATCGACCTCGCCACGGGGACGTTCGGCAAGCCGATTCCCGCCGACCCGCCGGGCGTGGGGGCGGGTGCGTACCGGATGCTCGACCTCGACCCGGCGAACGGGTTCGTCTACCTGAGCCGGGCCAACGGCAGCATGATCTGCTTCAGCGGCGGCACCGGTCCGGTGGCTCGCGTCGACCTGAACTCCGGGGAAGTCCGGCGGGCGGACGGCGGCAGCGGGTGCGCGACCGGGCTGGCGGTCGACTCCGGAGCCGGGCGGATCTACCAGGCGGACTACCGCGCGGTCAGCCTCAACATCGTCGGCACGTCCTCGCTGGTGTCGGTCGACGAGGCGACGCTGGCGCCGGCGGGCACCATCGGCGTGCGCAAGCAGAAGGGCGGGTTCCTGGCGGTCGACAGCGTGCACCACCTCGGGCTGGAGGCGTTCCGGACGCCGCCGGTGCTGTCGCAGTTCGGCAAGGTCGGCGGCGTGGTCACCGACAACAACGCGACGAGCCAGTTCGCCGTCGTCGACCTCGCCGCCGGGAAACCGGTGGCGGTGGTGCCGGGCCTGAACTTCGTGACCGGCCCGTTCGGCGGCGAGTTCGACCCGCTGACCGAGCGTTCGGCGCAGCTCGACCCGGCAGGCCGCACCGGCTGGGCGCCGTCGGCGGACGGGCGCCAGCTGCAGCAGTTCCGGTACTGACCCGGCCGGATGACCGGACCGCTTGCCCGTCCGGTCATCCGGCCTTGCCCGGAATTCCTTCCCGGAGCGCCTTTCCCGGCACCGGTCGGAAAATGACCCACGGAACGTCTTGCCGGTGAAGGCGCTGGTGGCATACTTTGTTGCCATCCACAACAAACCCGGGGTGGCGCCGCCAGGCCGCCCCTCGAGTGATTGAGGGATGACGATGACGTCCACGCACACCTCCTCCCGCTGGCGGCGGCTCGCGATTCCCGCGGCGCTCGCCGTCGCCAGCGCGGTCGCGCTCACGCCCGCCGGGAACGCGGCCCCCGCCGCCGCTCCGGCCGCCGGGTTCTCCGACGATTTCGACGGCCCGGCGGGCGCACCCGCCGACGGGGGCAAGTGGAGCTACGAAACCGGCGACAACAACGGCAACAACCACGAACGGCAGTGGTACACCTCGGGCGCGGCGAACGGCGCGCTCGACGGGCAGGGCCACCTCGTGATCACCGCCAAGAAAGAGAACTCCGGCAACAACTGCTGGTACGGCGCGTGCCAGTACACCTCGGCGCGGCTCAATACGGCGGGCAAGTTCAGCCAGGCGTACGGGCACATGGAAGTGCGCATGAAACTGCCGCGCGGGCAAGGAATGTGGCCGGCGTTCTGGATGCTCGGCGGCGGGCAATGGCCGGACGACGGCGAGATCGACGTGATGGAGAACATCGGCAAGGAGCCGAACACCGTGCACGGCACCATCCACGGCCCCGGCTACTCGGGCGCGGGCGGCATCGGCGCGGCGTTCAACGGCCCCAATTTCTCCGACGACTTCCACACCTACGCGGTCGACTGGTCGCCGGACAAGATCGTCTGGCTCGTCGACGGGCAGGCCTACCAGACCCGCACCCCGGCGGACCTGAACGGCAAGAAGTGGGTGTACGACCACCCGTTCTACCTCATCCTGAACCTCGCGGTGGGCGGCGACTGGCCGGGCGACCCGGACGGCGGCACCCAGTTCCCGCAACAGCTGGTGGTCGACTACGTGCACGTGAGCTGACCACCCTCGCCGCCGGGACCCCCGGCGGCGCGGAGAAGGCGCGGTCTCCGCGGGCCCCGTCCGGCTCAGCCCAATCTGGGCCGGACGGGGCTTTTTCCGTGCCTTTGGCGCCGTGGGGCGGGTACACAGCTTCCGCACGGACGACGGCAAGGAAAATCTCAGGTACCGGGTGTTTGCTGAGCTGGCGGAGGGTCACGAGACGCGGGAGCGGACCATGAACGAGCAGGAGCGCGGCGGGCAGGACCAGGGACAGCCCGGCCACGGCGGACAGGCGTATCCCTACTCGCCGGGAGCTGGCCAGCCGTATCAGCAGGGCTGGGGACAGCAGCAGGCTTGGGGCACGCCGCCTGGCGCGTACGGTCCGCAGCCGGGTCAGTACGCCGGTCAGCCGCATCCGACGCAGCAGTTCGCGACGCCGTACCACCGGCCGCAGCGTGCCAGCCATCCGTTGCGGACCGCGGCTGTCACGGTCGGCGCGATCGCGTTGTCGGTCGCCGTCGGGCTCGGGGTCGGGCACTTCGTGTGGACGCCGTCCGCGCCGTCCGCTGTCTCCGGGAACCAGAACTTCGGCTCGATCGGCAACCAGACCAATCCGTCGAACACGGCCATCGACCCGCAGGCGATCGCGAAGAAGGTCAGCGCGGGCATCGTCAACATCAACACCGAGCTCGGTTACCAGGGCGCGGCCGCGGCGGGCACCGGCATCGTGCTCACCGCCGACGGCGAGATCCTCACGAACAACCACGTCGTCGAGGGCGCGACCAGGATCAAGGTCACCGATATCGGCAACGGCCAGACGTACGCCGCCTCCGTGCTCGGTTACGACCGCAGCCACGACGTCGCGGTGCTGAAGCTGGCCAACGCCTCCGGGCTCGCGACGGAGGAGCTCGGCGATTCGTCCTCGGTCAAGGTCGGCGACGCAGTCGTCGGCCTCGGCAACGCGGGCGGCGCTGGGGGAGCGCCTGTCCCGGCCGGCGGGCGGGTGACCGCGCTGAACCAGTCGATCACCGCGTCCGACGAATCGAACAGCTCGTCCGAGCAGCTGAAGGACCTGATCCAGGTCGACGCCAACATCCAGTCCGGCGATTCCGGCGGCCCGCTCGTGAACGCGCAGGGCCAGGTCGTCGGCGTGGACACCGCGGCCTCGGCCGGGTACCAGTTCAACGGCGGCGGAGGACGGCGCAGTCACGGCGGGCTCGGCAACGGCTTCCCCGGCAACAACAATGGCTCGCAGGGCGACTCGCAGGGCAATGGCTCGCAAGGTTCCAGCGGGAACGAGGGCTACGCGATCCCGATCAACCAGGTGATTTCCATCGCGCACCAGATCGTCGGCGGCACCGGCACGGACACTGTCCACATCGGAAAGAGCGCGTTCCTGGGCGTGACTGTCAGCGATGCCGGACAGCAGCAACAGCAGGGCGCGACCGGTTCGGGTGCAGCGATCCAGCAGGTAGTCGCCGACGGCGCGGCCGCGAAGGCGGGTCTGTCCGCCGGCGACGTGATCACCGCGGTGGACGGCAAAGCAGTCGACTCGCCCACCACGCTGACCACCCTGATGGACCAGCACCACCCGGGCGACAAGCTGACAGTGACCGTCGTCGGCCAGACCGGCCAGCAGCGGAACGTCACCGTCGTGCCCGCCGAAGGCCCCGTGGGCTGACCTGCCGGGTTGTCCGGACGGCTGGTTTTGGTCAGTCGTCCGGATAACGCGTGTCCAGCGAGACTTCCTCCCACGCCGCGAGATCCGCGAGCTGCTGCTCCAGCTTCGCCCGGATCCGGTTCACCGCCTCGGACCCGAGCGGCAGCCGCAGCGGCGCGTCCGGGGTGTCGACCAGTTTGAGAATGGCCTCGGCGGCCTTCGCCGGATCGTTCGGCTGCGCGCCGTCCTGCGCGGAAAACCGTTGGCGCATAACGCCTGCGGGAGTGTCGCGGTAGTCGTCGATGGGTTCGGAAAACGTCATCGACCGCCCGGCGAAGTCCGTCCGGAACGGCCCCGGTTCCACCAGGCTCACCCGGATCCCGAGCGGCGCGACCTCCCCGGCGAGCGCCTCGGACATCCCCTCCAGGGCGAATTTCGACGTCGCGTACAACGCGTGCCCGGGATTCCCGACCACGCCGCCGACCGACGACAGCTGCACGATGTGCCCGCTGCGCTGCGCGCGCAGATGCGGCAGCACCGCGCGAGTGACGTTCAGGACGCCGAAGACGTTGGTTTCGAGCACCTGCCGCGCCTGCTCGTCGGTCAGTTCCTCAAGCGCGCCGACCAGCCCGTGCCCAGCGTTGTTGACCAGCACGTCGATCCGCCCGTACTCGCCGATCGCCGCGCTCACCGCGGCTTCCACCGACGTGGGATCCGTGACGTCCAGCCGGGCTCTGAATGTCTTCAACTCTTCGAGCGCACTCGTGTCGCGGGCCGTGGCCACGACCTTTTCCCCGCGCGCCAGCACGGTTTCCGCGAGCACGCGGCCGAACCCGCTGCTCGCTCCCGTGATGAACCAGACGCGTCCGGACATGCCGACCTCCCCGGGACCAGGTATCTTGATACTCAAATCAAACTACCTTGAGCGTCGAGGGAGTGTCCAGTTGGACTCAGTGGGGGCGGGCCTGCCCGAATGGCTGGCCGTGATGCCGGACGGAGTGGACGAGCGGGTCGAGGCTGCCCGGCAGCGGATCGGCAGGCTGTCGCGGCAGTTCGAGCAGGTGCTGCGCGGCGTCGCGGAGGAATACGGCTTCAGCGCGGGGGATTGGCAAGCTTTGTCGGCTTTGCATCGATCCGGCCGCGCCGCGGTGCTGACGCCGAAAGAACTGGGCGACCGCCTGGGCGTCACCTCCGGGACCGTCACCGTCCGCATCGACCGCCTGGAACGAGCGGGCCTGGTGGAACGCGTCGCCGCGGCTTCGGACGGCCGGAGCCGCCCCATCCGCCTGACCCGCAAAGGCCGCGCTCGCTGGGCCGCCGCCACGAAGAAACGCACCGAGCGGGAGCAGGCCCTGTTCACGTCAGCCCTGGGTGTGGACGGGCTGTCCGAGCTGAACGCCCTGCTGGCCCGCCTCCTGACCCGTTTCGAGACCGAGTTCGGCCCGTCCTCCCCGCACGACGCCCTCCGCCCGGAGTGACTTCGCCGTTTTTGTCGGTGGTCGGGGCTAGCGTGAGCGGTACCTGACTGGAGGGAGATCCGATGACCACGCTCAAGAACCGCCCGAACACCGCACTTCTCGTCGTCGACGTGCAGAACGGCGTCGTCGCAGGCTCGCACGAGCGGGATGCGGTCGTGACGAATGTGGCTGCCTTGGTGGACAAGGCGCGGGAGGCTCAGGTCCCGGTGGTCTGGGTCCAGCACTCCGGCGAGGGCCTGGAGAAGGGGAGCCCCGAATGGGCGTTGGTTCCCGAGCTGACGCCTTCGCCCGCCGAACCGCTGGTAGAGAAGTGTTATGGGGACTCCTTCGAGGACACCACGCTGGAATCAATCCTCGCTGACCTGAAGGTCGGTCACCTGGTGGTGAGCGGAGCCCAGACGGACGCCTGTATCCGCTCCACCCTGCACGGTGCGTTCGCCCGAGGCTATGACGCGACCCTGGTGAGCGATGCGCATACGACGGAAGACCTCACCAAGTGGGGAGCCCCGTCGCCGGAGCAGGTCATCGCGCATACGAACCTGTATTGGACTCACCAGACCGCCCCCGGCCGCACTGCGGGCGCGGTGCCCACGGAGGAGGTCGCCTTCACGACTGGAGCTTGATGCCGGTGGCGGAGCTTGCTGCGATCGCCGCCTTGGGGTGTGCGATTCTGCGCCTCGCCTCGCCTCGCCTCGCCTCGCCTCGCCTCGCGCTGGAGCTGGGTGCGGTCGCAGCCCGCGCGTGAGACCGTCGCCGGAAGCCGGAAGCCGGAAGCCGGAAGCCGGAAGCCGGAAGCCGGAAGCCGGAAGCCGGAAGCCGGAAGCCGGAAGCCGGAAGCCGGAAGCCGGAAGCCGTACG
>NZ_JBVKDQ010000011.1:127313-238228 GCF_055633755.1 Amycolatopsis sp. NPDC114484
CGGGGCAGCGCGGGAGTGCGGCAATCGCCCCGGTGTCCACGACGGCGTTCGTCGCACCGCCGCCAGTGTGGTCGATCGCCTTCGCCCGATGATCGGCGGCGCGGGACGGAACGGGTCTCGCGCTCCGGCAGCACAGCCTTCCGCCTCGAGCGACCGCATCTGGCGGCTGGCACCGGACCGGGCGGCTGGCACCGCGCCGCCCGAGTGCGGGCGACCGTCCCGCCCGGCATACCGGACGGGACAGCACCGGGCACCTAGCGATGAAGCGCCCGCCCCCGGAGCGGGCCAATCTCCTCCTCAAGGGCGGCGGCGACCCGGAGCAGAAGATCGTCGCGGTGGTGCGGGGCGACGAGCTGGACCGCGCACGGCAGTCCGTCGGGGCTGGTTTCGATGGGGATGCTGACGGCCGGGTGGCCGGTGTCGTTGAACGGCGCGGTGAAGGCGATCGGGATCGTCCGCCGCTGTGCCGCCTCGCGGAGGTCGGGGCCTTCCGCGGGCCAGGCGGTGGTCGGGGTCGTCGGGGTGAGGAGCAGGTCGCGGTGCTGGAAAAGCCCGGCGGACCAGGCGTCCAGCTGCCCGCGGCATTCCCAGTAGCGCGCGAGGTCGGCGGCGGTGACCGAACGCCCCTGGCCGAGGATGTCCGCGAACCAGGGTTCGAAGCGGCCGGGGCGGGCGGCGAACTCGTCGGCGACGTGGGTGAATCGCTGGTAGGCGAGGATTTTCTGGCGGAGCTGGGCGGCGGCTGGGAAATTCTCGGCGTGCGGATGGGGAAAGTCGTCGTCGGAGAGGCGGTGGCCGAGACCGCGCAGGATCTCGGCCGCGCGGTCCAGTGCGTGCAGGACGGCCGGTTCGGGGGCGGCGATGCCCAGGGTGCGCTCGACCGCGATCCGCAGCGGGGGCAGCGGCTCGGTCAGTCCGTCCACAAAGGACTGTGCGGGCTTCGGCAGGGAGAACGGGTCCGCTGGGTGGTATCCGGCGGCGAGGTCGAGGTGCAGGGCGGCGTCGCGGACGGTGCGGGTCATCGGGGTGAGGCAGCTGTGGTGCGTCCAGGACGGGATCGCGGCCGGGCCGTGCGGGATGCGGCCGCGGGTCGGTTTGAGACCGAGGACGCCGCACAGCGCGGCGGGGATGCGGGTGGATCCGCCGCCGTCGCCCGCAGTGGCGAGCGGAACCAGGCCGGCGGCGACTGCGGCGGCGGATCCGCCGCTCGATCCGCCCGCGGATTTCTCGAGCTGCCAAGGGTTCCGCGTGGTGCCGAAGGCTTCGTTGCGGGTGGAGATGGCGGCACCCATCGGGGGCGTGTTGGTCTTGCCGATGACGATGGCCCCGGCCGCGCGGAGCCGGGCGACGTGGACGCTGTCGGCGAGGGCGGGAGGGGCGTCGCGGAAGGCCTTGGTCCCTCGGGTGGTCGGGAATCCTTCGGCGTCTTCGAGGTCTTTGACCGCGATCGGGATTCCGGCGAGCGGCCCGGGATCGGCACCGCGGGCGATGCGGCCGGTCAGTGCGGTCGCCTCGTCGAGGGCGCGCTGCGGGTCGAGGGACACGACGGCGTTGAGGTCGTCGTTGAGCAGCGCGACGCGATCCAGCGTGTGCTGCATGAGCTCGAGCGGCGACAGTTCGCGGGTGCGGATCATCGCGGCGAGTTCGGTCGCCGAGGCGAAGGACAGGTCGGTCATGCGTGCTCCTGGGCCGGGCTGGTCAAAGGCCGGGTGCCGAGCGCCCCGATACGGGCGGCGTCGCGTTGCGGCCGGATGGCGAACGCGGCGTAAGCGCCGGTCAGCACCATGACGGCGGCGCCGAAGCCGAAAGCCGCCGGATAGCCGTAGCGGTCGATGAGGCTTCCGGTGACCGCGGGCGCGATGATCCCGGGCAACGTGCTGAGCGCGACGGCCAGCCCGAACACCGTTCCCCGTTGCCGGACGGGCACGAGTTCGCCTGCCGTGAGGTATCCGAGCGGGTAGGCGAGAGTGCCTGCCGCGAAGGCGATCGTGATCAGCACGACGCGCAGGCCGTTCGACGTCGTGAGCGGGAACGCCGCCATGCAGCCGCCGGCGAGCACGACCGCGATTCCCTGCGTCGCGCCGCGGGCCCAGCGGCTGGAAATCCCGCGCCGGATCAGGCGGCCGGTGGCGGGCACGACGGTGAGGACCAGCGCGATGCTCAGCGCCGCGTGCAGGCTGATCACCATCGCCGAGGTCTTCGGGCCGAGCCCTGCTTCGGTTTGCAGGTACGCGGGCAGCCAGGACGAGCCGAGCGCCAGCGACCAGTAGGCGCCGAAGGCACTGGCGAATCCGCCGAGGACGGTGCCGTTGAGAAGCAGTTTGCGGTAGGGGATCCGCGCCGGGGCGGAGTTCGCCGGAGCGGTCGCGGGCGCGGCATAAGGCCCGTCGTGGCCGAGTGGCAGCCACACGAGCGCCCAGAGCGCGGCGACCACGGCGAGGACGACGAACGCGGCGCGCCAGCCGTAGCCGGTGATGATCCAGGTGAGCACCGGGGCGGCGATGAAGATGCCGACCGAGCCGCCGGTGAGCTGCAGGGCGGTGGGCAGGCTGCGGCGATCGTCGGGAAACCACTTGTACAGCGCGTGCATGCTCATCCCGGAGGCCGGGCCCTCCGCCGCGCCGAGCAGGATGCGGCTCGCGAACAGCGTGGGCGCCGCCGCGAACACGAGAACCGGAAGTTGCGCGACGGCCCAGCACACCGCCAGCGCGAACAGGATCCAGCGGCTGGCGACCCGCGCGGAAAGCACTCCGGCGGCGAGGCTGGTGAGGCTGAACAGCAGGTAGAAGCTGCTCGCCAGCAGACCGTAGGTGCTGTTGGTCAGGTGCAGTTCCCGCATGATCGGCACCGCGGCGAGACCGAGCACGGCCTTGTCCGCGAAGTTGACGACCATGAAGACGACGACGAGCCCGGTGACCGTCCAGGCCCGGCGGCGGATCGAGCGGGATCCGGCCGGGGACAGCGGCGTTGCTGAAGGCATGATCGGCTCCTCGGCCCGGGTCAGATGACGCCGTCGCGGCGGAGTGCCGCGAGGTCGTCGTCGCTCAGGGCGAGCAGCTGCCGGAGGACGTCGTCGGTGTGGGCGCCGAGGGCGGGTCCGAGGGAGCCGATGCGCCCGGGGGTGGCGCTCAGCCGCGGTATCGGCGCGGCCATGGAAACGGTGCCGTGCTCGGGATCTTCGACGTCGACGATCGTGCCGCGTTCGCGGTAGTGGGCGTCGGCGGCGATGTCGGCGATCGTCATGATCGCCGAGGCGGGGATGCCCGCGTCGTTGAACATCCGCGTCGCCTCGTCGGCCGGGTGCTCGGCGACCCAGCCGCCGATGACCGCGTACAGCTCGTCGGCGTGCTCCGTGCGAGCCACGCGGGTGACGAAACGCGGATCGGCGGCCAGCTCCGGCTGCCCGATCACGGCGGCCAGCCTGCGGAACAACGGGTCGGTGCCCGCGTGGACCGAGATCCGCCGCCCGTCGGCGGTGTCGAAGTCGCTGGCGGGCACCACGTGCGGGTTGCGGTTGCCCATGCGCCGGCGCACCCGGCCGTTGGCCGAGAAGTCCAGCAGCGCGTCCTCGACTGCCCGGAACCCCGCCTCGTACAGGCCGAGATCGACAACCTGGCCTTGCCCGCCGTTGACGTCGCGTTCGTACAGGGCGACCATCGCCGCGAACGCCGAGAGATACGCGCCCATGTAGTCGATCACCGCGTACCCCGACCGGACCGGCGCCCGGCCGGGTTCCCCGCTCACGTCGGTCAGCCCCGCGAAGGCGCTGGCGATCCGGTCGAACGCGCCCCGGTCGCGGTACGGGCCGGAGAGTCCGTAGCCGGTCAGGTACACCAGCACCGCGCGCGGATTGATCCGCTGCAGCGTCTCCGGGTCGAGCCCCCACTTCTCCAGCGTGGGCGGCCGGTAGTTGGTGATCACCACGTCGAAGTGCGGCACCATCGCGCGCACCAGGTCCTGTCCGGCGGGCCGGCGCAGATCCACCGTGACCGACTTCTTGTTGCGGCCCTCCTGCAGCCACTGCAGCGACCGCCCGCCCGGCTCGGCGGCCCGGCCCCGGGTGAAATCGCCGCGGCCCGGCTCCTCGACCTTCACCACCTCGGCGCCGAAATCGCCGAGGAACGTCGCCGTGACCGGCGCGGCCAGGACCGTCGCCACATCCAGCACCCGCACGCCCCGCAACGGCAACTCTGCTTCCACCGCAACTCCCAACGAAGTGTTAGTAACGAAACGTTGGTAACGAACCGTATAGAGTGGCCCGGGGCGCAACAAGGCGTACTGACGAGTAACTTCGGAGAGGGACGGCGTGACCGAGCAGCCGAGCACCGCACCAGCCCGCCGCCGGCGGCGCAGCCGCGAAGAGACGAAAGCCGATCTGCTCGCCGCGGCTCTGCGCCTCCTGCGCCGCGACGGGGTGCTCGCGGGCATCAACCTCCGCGAGGTCGCCAAGGAAGCCGGCGTCAACCACGGGCAGATCTACGTGTACTTCGGCAGCCGCCAAGCTCTGCTGCGCGCGGCCATCGCCCAGCTGCTCGAGCACGACCGGCCCGATCCCGAGACGCACTGGGAACAGCCCTTCGCCGACCGCCGCCGCGCCATGTGGGGGTGGGCGCTGCGCCAGCCCGACCTCGTCAAGCTCGAAGCGCTCCTCGCGCTCGACGAGGACCCCGAACTCACCCTGTTCCCCGCGCTGGACCTCACCCGCCGCGCCCTCGACCGGGACAAGCGCGACGGCAGCCTGCCCGCCGACGCCGACGGGGAGGTGATGCACGCGATGACCGCCGCCGCCTACTTCGGCTACTGCATCTTCCGCACCGCCCTCGCCCGCGACCTCGACCTCACCCCCGCGGAACTCGACGACCGCGCCGCCCGGGTCTACGACCGGATGCTCACCGGGCTCACCGCGGAGCACCCCGACGGCGGACAAGAGACCCCGGCCTAGCGGGTCTCTGCCTGCCGGATCCCGGGGCAGGCAGGTCCCCTTCTGCGGTGCGATCGGAACGAGGGCTCGATGGGCTAGCCATCCGCTCCAGGAGGCGCGCTCCTTCGCGTCAAAGCCAAGCAAGCATTAGTCCGTCACAACCAACGGGTGAATCCTGCTTGCCTGCAAACGAAAACCTCTCACTCACCGGAACCCCGCGCCCGCGAGTCACCGCCCGCCCCGCGAGCCATCCCGGCGGAAAACCCTCTGTCACCAAGGCTTTTCCCGAAACGGACCCCGCTTCACGACCCGAACCCGCGCCCCTGTACCGGAATTGCCCCGCCCGACGCGCCCAGGGTCCCTCCCCGCCCCGCGCACCCCACCGGTTACGGTGACGCGCGTGTCCTCGTTCCGTCCGGTGAGCGTGTCTTCGGGGAACCGGCGGATCAGCTGGGACCTCGTGCGCGGTGGGTGCGTCGTGCTGGTGCTGCTGTACCACGCGACCTTCATGAGCGTCGTCGTGCATCCCGAACTGGGAGCGCGGCGGTTCGTGTTCCCGCATCAGATCGGGGCGAGCCTGCTGCTCGTGATTTCCGCGTACTTCGCCGCCGTCACCATCGGGCGCGGATCGCTCGGCCGGTACTGGTGGGGGAGGATCGCGCGGTTGCTGCCGCCGTTTCTCGCGGCTGTCGTGGTGATCTACTTCGCGCTGCGGTACCTCTCGCCGCCCGGCTGGTTCAGCCCGCGGTTCGGCGACCTCGCCGGCAACCTCCTGATGCTCTGGAACTGGAAACCCGCCGCCTACCCCTTCCTCGACGGCTCCCACTGGACGATTCCCCTCCAGCTCATGGCGTTCACCGTCGCCGTGCTGCTGTATCGCGGCCGCTGGGGCCACGGCCGCAGGTTCCGCGTCGTCATGTGGACCGCCCTGCTCGTCCCGCTCGCGCAATGGCCGCTGCGCGTCGCAGGCCCGCCGGAGTGGTACCGCGTGATCGTCGACGGCTTCGGTTTCCACCGCTGGCACCTGTTCGTCGCCGGCGTCGCGGTCTGGCTCTGGACGACGAAACGCGTCTCCACGAGGGAATTCGTGCTGCTGGAAGTCCTCTGCGTCACCGCGCACGCCCTGCACGGCGCGACCGTCACCCCGTCCGGGATCCACGTCGAATGGGGTTCGACGATCGGCATCGCGATCGGCCTCGCGGTGATCTCGCTCGCCGCGGCCGGTCCGGACTGGAACCGCCTCCTCCCGCCGTTCGCCCAGCGCGCGATCACCTGGTTCGCCGGGGTCTCGTACGGCGTCTTCCTGATCCACCAGGCCATCGGCTACCTCGTGCTGCACTGGCTCTCCGGCCTCGGCCTCGACCCGCTGCTGCAAACCGCCGGGATGATCACGGCCGGCGTCGTGCTCGGCTGGGCCCTCACCCGCCTGGTCGAACGCCCCGCCCACCGCTTCCTCCTGCGCGGCTACGACGCCTGGTCCGCCCGCCGACGCCCCGACGACGAACCGGCCCCGGTCGCCGCCGGAAAGCCCGGCTGACGGCTCGACGCCGAAGTCCGGCCGACCGTCCCGAACACACTTCACCGGCCCGCTAGCGCGGGAAAGCTCGATCAACCGCCGCCGCGCGACCAAACTCGACCGCGGCCCGCCTCAGCAACCCGGACCCATCGCCGCGCCTGCACGTGCCCCTGGAGCCCGGCCGGCTCTCACAAGGCGAACGCGACGGACCGCACCACCAACGCCGCCACGAACACCACCGTGAACGCGAGATCGAACGCCACCCCGCCGGCCCGGATCGGCGGCAGCACCCGCCGCACCGGGGCGATCACCGGCTCGGTCGCCCGGTGGCTGATCCGGCGCGCCTGGCCGAGCCACGCGGGCCCGGTCGCCACCACGCGGGTCCAGTCCAGCACCATCCGCGCCACCAGCACCACGATGAACACGGTCAGGACATACCCGACCAGGGTCCCGATCAGGCTCATCGCACACCTCGCGATCTCCGGCGACATTCTCACCCCCTCCAACGTCCGCCGCCCTCGCGAAGTGTCCGGTTCGCGGGAATTCTCAGTCGATTGCCAGGATCCGCCCGATCGGGTATCGAGGAGGGTCCGGAGAAGGGAGTCGGCGGGTGCGCAGCGCGGCGTGGTTCGGGGCGTCCGGCCGGGCGGGGATGATCCACCGGTCGTGGATGCGGTCCCAGGGCTTCGGCCCGGAGGTGTTCGACGGCCGCCCGGTGATCGGGATCGCGGTGAGCGCCTCCGAACTCGCCCCGTGCAACGTCCACCTCGACCGCGTCGCCGAGGCGGTCAAGCGCGGCGTCTGGCAGGCGGGCGGTTTCCCGCTGGCGTTCCCCACGATGGCGACCGGCGAGACGCTCATGCGCCCCACCGCGATGCTCTACCGCAACCTGATGGCGATGGAGGTCGAGGAGCTGATCCGCGCCAACCCGCTCGACGGCGTCGTCCTCCTCTCCGGCTGCGACAAGACGACCCCGGCGATGCTGATGGGCGCGGCGAGCGCGGACCTGCCCGCGGTGATGGTCACCGGCGGCCCGATGCTCAACGGGAAGTTCCGCGGCGGCGACGTCGGCTCGGGAACGCACGTCTGGAAGTTCGAGGGAGAGCTCAAAGCCGGCCGGATGACCGAGGAGGAGTGCTTCTTCGCCGAAGGCTGCATGGCCCGCTCGAACGGCCACTGCATGACCATGGGCACCGCCTCGACGATGGCCTGTCTCGCCGAAGCGCTCGGCATGCAGCTGCCCGGTTCGGCGACCTGGCCCGCGGTCGACGCGCGGCGCTTCGAGACCGCGCAGTCCGCCGGTCAGCGCATTGTCGCGATGGTCGAGGAGGACCTGCGGCCGTCGGCGATCCTGGCCCGCGCGGCGTTCGAGAACGCGATCCGCGTCAACGCGGCGATCGGCGGGTCCACCAACGCGATCGTGCACCTTCTCGCGCTGGCCGGGCGCGTCGGCGTCCCGCTCGCCATGAGCGACTTCGACGAGCTGGGCCGCGCGGTCCCGACGTTGGTGAACCTGATGCCGTCCGGCCGGTTCCTGATGGAGGATTTCTGTTACGCGGGAGGAATTCCTGTGGTGCTGACGAGGCTCGCCGAAGCCGGACTCCTGCGCGCCGATGTCCACACGGTCACCGGCAAGCCCCGGGAAACCGCGGAGTGCTGGAACGACGAGGTCATCACTACAGTTGAGGCTCCGTTCCAGCCGCCCGGCACCGGAACCGCTGTGCTCACCGGGAATCTCGCCCCGGACGGCGCGGTGCTGAAGCAATCCGCCGCGTCGCCGGAGCTGCTCACGCACACCGGCCCGGCGCTGGTCTTCGACACCGCGGAGGACTACCACCGCGTCGCCGACGACCCGGACCTGCCGGTCACCGCCGACACGATCCTCGTGATCCGCGGCGCGGGCCCCAAGGGCTACCCGGGCATGCCGGAGGTGGCGAACGTCCCGGTGCCGAAGAAGCTGCTCGACCAGGGAATCACCGACGTGGTGCGGATCTGCGACGGCCGGATGTCCGGCACCGGCTACGGCACCGTCGTGCTGCACGTGAGCCCGGAATCGGCGATCGGCGGCCCGCTCGCGCTCGTCCGCACCGGCGACCGGATCACGCTCGACACCCCGGCGCGCCACCTGACCCTGCACGTGCCCGACGACGAGCTCGCCGCCCGGCGCGCGGCATGGACGCCGCCGGAAAGCCCGTACCGCAGCGGCTACACCTGGCTCTACCGCGAGCACGTCACCCAGGCACACCTCGGCGCGGACTTCGATTTCCTCCACGGCACCCGCGGTTCGGCCGTGCCGAGGGATTCCCACTGATGCGCCGCCTCGCGAAGACCGCCGCGGGCTGGCAGGTCACCGACGGCGAATCCACCGGCACGCTCCCGCCCGGCACCACGCTCGGCTCCCTCCTCGCCCTGTCTGCCGAGGACTTCGCCGAAGCACTGGCGGTCGAGCTGAAGCCAGGTGAACCAGGCGAGCTGCAGGCACCAGTCGACGACGACACTGAAGTGTGGGCCGCCGGAGTCACCTACGAAGTGTCGCGCAAGGCGCGGATGGAGGAGAGCGGCGACGCCGACGTCTACGCGCGGGTCTACGAGGCGGAGCGTCCGGAACTGTTCTTCAAGAGCGTCGGGCACCGCGTGCGCGGCCCGGGAGAGCCGATCGGCGTGCGCGAAGATTCCACTTGGGACGTTCCGGAACCCGAACTGGCGTTGGTGTGCAACGCGTCCGGGGAGATCGTCGGCTACACGATCGTCAACGACGTGAGTTCGCGCAGCATCGAAGGCGAGAACCCGCTGTATCTGCCGCAGGCCAAGACGTACCGCGGCTCGTGCGCGGCCGGGCCGTGGATCGTGCCCGCTCAAGACATTCCGGACCCGTACGCGCTCGGCATCGCGGTAACGATCCATCGCGCCGGGGAACTGCGCTGGGCAGGGGAGACGTCCACCGCGCGGCTGCACCGCCGGCTCGCGGAGCTGGTCTCGTGGCTCTATCGCGGCGAGGTTTTCCCGCGCGGGGCCGTCCTGGCCACCGGTACATCCGCCGTTCCCGGCCCGGACGTCACGCTCGAAGCAGACGACGAGGTCATCATCATGATCGAGAGCATCGGCACCCTCCGGAACCCGGTCCGGCGCGGCCGTTCCGCCTGACGTCCCCTTGACGCGGCCACGCGCGTTCGGCTATTCAATCTCAGTTCACATATCTGTGGAGTATTCATATTCTTGAACGGAGTTGCGGTGCTGCCTCCTTCCCGGTCTTCCCGTCCGCGTCGTATCGCGGCGGTTCTCGCGGTGGTCGCGGGGCTGCTCGCGACCACCGCCGGTGCGGCCACCGCCGCGCCCGCGCCGAGGTCGTGTTCGTTCGTCTGCGTGCCGGATCCAGTGGTGCTCGACGGTCTGCACTTGGCAGGCAACAAAATCGGCCTGATGGCCGGGAATCCGACGCTGCGCACGTCGCTGTCCAACCTGCTGAAGCAGGCCGACGACGCGCTGACGAAGGGCCCGTGGACGGTCGTCGACAAGGAGCGCGTCCCGCCGAGCGGCGACAAGCACGACTACCTGAGCCTCGCCCCGTACTACTGGCCCAGCCAGCCGAAAACGCCGGAAAACCCGCAGGGCTGCCCGTACGTCGACCGCGACGGCCAGGTCAACCCCGAGATGAAGAACGTGCCGGACAAGGCCGAGCGGCTCGTCGCGTTCAACTCGATCTACCAGCTTTCGCTCGCCTGGTACTACACCGGCAAGGCCGAGTACGCCCAGCGCGCCGCGCTCGACCTGCGCACCTGGTTCCTCGACGCGGCCACGAAAATGAACCCGAACCTGAACTTCGCGCAGGGCATCCCGTGCAAGACCGACGGGCGGGGGATCGGCATCATCGAGTTCTCCTACACCTTCACCCAGGTCCTCGACGCCGCCCGGATCCTGGAAGCGGGCGCGCCCGGCTGGACGAAGGCCGACGGCAAGGCGTTCCGCGGCTGGTCGGCGGATTTCCTGACCTGGTTGCGCACCAGCAAGAACGGCACCGACGAGGCCAAGGCGACCAACAACCACGGCACGTTCTACGACCTGCTCACCGCGGCGACCGCGAGCTACGTCGGACAGCGCGACCTGGCCCGGCAGATCGTCCGCGACTCCGGCAAGGCCCGGATCGACCACCAGATCGCCGCGGACGGCGGCCAGCCCGAGGAGTCGACCCGCACCCGGACGTACCACTACCACACGTTCAACCTGGTCGCGCTGACTCGCCTCGCGCAGCTGGGCCGGCACCTGGGCGTCGACCTCTGGTCGTACCGGAACCCCCAGGGCGGCAGCATTTTCGCCGCTGTCGACCACCTGCTTCCGGCGGCCACCGGTGCGGCGCCATGGCCGTTGCCGGACATCCATTTCATCCAGTACGCCGCCCTCGACAGCGTGCACGCCGCCGCTGACGCGGGCGACTGGAAAGCCCGGGCCGCGGTCGGCCGCATCCCGGCCCCGCCCGGCGGCGACCTGTTCCCGGTGCGCCCCGCGGCCGAGCAGCTGGACGACGTTTCCACCACCTGACCCCGGTTTTCACCCGGACGCGGCATTCGCCGCGTCCGGGCTTCCGGCGGCGGTCATGGAACGATTCAGAAGGACCGATTCGCCGGAACGGGAAAGGGAAACGCCGTGATCAAGACCAGCCGGAGCACCGGCTCCGGGGCCCGCCGGGTGACGTTCGTCCTGCCGCTCGACACCCCGCCCGGCCCGGTGAGCGTGGTCGGCGACTTCAACGACTGGCAGCCCGGCCGCCACGAACTCCGCAAACGCTCGAACGGCACGCGCTCGGCCGCGGTGGAGGTCCCGCCGGGCGCCCGGCTCCGCTTCCGCTACCTGGCCGACGGCGGCCGCTGGCTGGACGACCCGGACGCCATCGCGCGCGATGGGCTGGACTGCCTGTACGTCGCGAACTGACTCCGGGCCGCGTCGGTCCCGCGAGCCGACCGTGCCCGGCGCTGGCCCGACCAGACTCAACCCTGCCTGGCCCTGCTCGACCTGGCTCAGCCCTGCCCGGCACTGCCCGATCTGGCCCTGCCCGGCGAACGGCCCTGCTCAACCCAACGCGGCGAACGGCTTGCGTCGGGGCGAGGGCGGCAGCACGGATCGCGGAAGCCGGACGGCCGCACGCGGATCTCGCCTCGCCAGCCGGGCCCCGGCTGGCGAGGCGAGCGGTTTCCGCTGGTGCCAGCGGAAACGCGGCGTCTCGTTCGCGGCAATCCCGGTTCTATCCGCGATCACCACTCACGAGACCCACCCCCTTCCTGAGCCGAGCAGCACCCCGCCCTAGTTTTGGAGCACCCGCTCCATTACCATCCATCCCATGCCCCGCCCCCGGATCCACGACCCCGAGCTGATCCTCGACGTCGCCGAGCGCCTCATCGCCGACTCCGGCCCCGAAGCGCTCACCGTCCGGCGGCTCGCCCAGGAAGCGGGCGTCCCGAACAGCACGATCTACCACGCCTTCACCAACCTCTCCGCCCTGATCGGCCGGGCCTGGCTGCGCGCCGCCACTTTCTTCCTCGACGAACAAGAGCGGCTGGTAGACGAAGCGGCCGGTCCGATCGAGGCGGTGGTCGCAGCGGCCGACGCCCCCGCCGTGGTGGCCGACGCCCGTCCGGACGCCGCGCGGATGATGATCGCCGTCCCGTCGAAGCGCGTCCTGGGCCCGCAGCTTCCCGACGACGTGGCGGAAGCCTTGCACGCCTTGGACAAACGCCTGGTCCGCCTCCTCGTCCGCCTCGCCCGGCAGCTCTGGAGCCGGGGCGACGGGCAAGCCGTGGAGGCCATCACCGCCTGCGTCGTGGACCTCCCGACCGCCCTGTTCCGCCGCGAACTCGCCCTCGGACCCGCCAGCGCGGACAGTCGCGCACGGCTGGCCGCGGCGGTCCGCGCGATCCTCGCTCTGGAACCACCGAGAAAGTCCAGAAAGGACTGAAATGCCCACCCTCGCCACCACCGGCTCCGTCCACGTGCTCGACTTCGGCGCCGACGAAAACCGTTTCGCCCCAACGTGGCTGGAAGAAGTCCACACTCACCTCGACACCGTCACCGCGGGCAAGGAACCCGCCGCGCTCGTCACCATCGGCAGCGGTAAGCACTACTCCAACGGTCTCGACCTCGACTGGCTCACCAGCCACTCCGACGAGTCCGGCAAGTACGTCACGAGCATTCACGAACTCCTCGCCCGGGTGCTTGCGCTGCCCGTCCCGACGATCGCCGCGGTCAACGGGCACGCCTTCGGCGGCGGCGCGATGCTCGCGATGGCCCACGATTTCCGTCTCATGCGCGAGGATCGCGGCTACTTCTGCTTCCCCGAGGCCGACCTCAACCTCCCGTTCACGCCGGGCATGGCCGCGCTCGTCCAGGCGAAGCTCACCCCTGCCGCCGCGATCTCGTCGATGACCACCGGGAGCCGCTTCGGCGGTCCGCAAGCCGCCGCGCTCGGCCTGGTCGACGCGACCGTCGCGCTGGAATACCTGCAAGCCGCGGCCATCGAACGAGTCGCGCCGCTGGCGGGCAAGGATCGCGGCACGCTCGAAGCGATCAAGTCCACTATGTTCAGTGCGGCGCTGACCGCGTTGCGGGAGGCGGGGAACTGATCAGGTAGGCTCGCGTACGCGCGGCGGTGGGGCTCGCCGCTCCGGGAAATCTCCCGGGCAACCGCGGTCGAGACCGCCAACAGTCCCTACTCGAACGGCGACCCGGGTGTCCGTGGAGTAGGAGAAGACTGTGCCTGAAGAACCTCTCGACCCTGACGTCGATCTCCGGGATCCCGTGCAGCAACGCGAACTCGTCCGGCACCACGTGTCGGTGCTCGGCGTGATCGCGCTCGGCGGCGGACTCGGCGCACTGGCCCGCTACGGCCTCGCGCAGGCTCTTCCCTCCGAGACCGGCGGCTTCCCGTGGGCGACCTTCTGGACGAACGTCGCCGGCTGTTTCCTCATCGGCGTGCTGATGGTGCTGGTCACCGAGGCGTGGTCGGCGCACCGGCTGGTGCGGCCGTTCCTCGGCGTCGGCGTGCTCGGCGGTTTCACCACGTTCTCCACGTACGCGGTCGAAGCGCGCAACCTCCTCCAGCCGGACACCGTGCCGCTCGCCTTCGGCTATCTCGGCGGAACGCTCGCCGCCGCGCTGCTCGCCGTCCTGCTGGGACACGCGATCACCCGCAAGCTGGTCCCGGCGGAGGTGGCTGTCCGATGACCGTCCTCCTCGTTTTCCTCGGCGCCGCGGTCGGAGCGCCGACGCGGTACCTGACCGACCGGGCCGTCCAGTCCCGGCACCAGAGCCTGTTCCCGTGGGGCACGTTCACCGTCAATCTGGTCGGCTGCGTCCTGCTCGGCGGTCTCGCCGGTGCCGGGACCGCGCTGCCCGCGGCGGTCTATTCGCTGCTCGGCACCGGCTTCTGCGGCGCGCTGACGACCTACAGCACCTTCAGCTACGAAACCGTCCGGCTGGTCGAGCGCCAGTCGTACTTCGCCGCGGCGGCCAACGTCGTCGTCAGCATCGCGGCAGGGGTCGGCGCGGCGGCCTTTTCGTACGAGGCTGTCCACGCCTTGGTCGGGTAAGGGTGCGATCCGCACACTCCGGCCACCCGGACTGTGCGGATCGCACGGTGACCTCGCCGGAGCCGCTGCTTACCGTGCTGGGAACCGTTCCCCTCCCGGATTAGGAGGTCGCCATGGCCTCGGCTGTCGGTGTCGACGATCACGCGCTGACCAGGGTGCCCGATTCCGCCCGTTACTCGTGGTGGTCGGTCGCTGTGCAGCGGTTCGGCCAGGTTTCCGCGCTGTCGCAGTTCCTGCTCGGCGCCACGATCGGCTTCGGGATGAGCTTCGGGAACGCCGTGCTGGCGTTCACGCTCGGCTCGGTCATCCTCGAACTGATCACGATCCTCGTCGGCGTGATCGGCGTCCGCGAGGGCCTCACCACCTCGATGATCGCGCGCTGGACCGGCTTCGGCCGCGGCGGCTCCGCGCTCATCGGGCTGGCCATCGGGATCAGCCTGATCGGCTGGTTCGGCATCCAGTCCGCGGTGTCCGCGCAGGGCCTCGCCGCGCTGGTCAGCGGACTGCCGGAATGGGGCTGGGCGCTGGTGTTCGGCCTGGTGGTGACCGCGATCGTGGTGCGCGGCTTCCACTCGATGGCGTGGACGGCGTACCTGATGGTGCCCGCGTTCCTGATCCTGGTCGGCTGGTCGGTGGTCTCCGAACTGACCCGGCACGACCTCGGCGCGCTCGTGGCGTCCGCGCCGCCCGGCCCGCCGCTGTCGCTGCTGCAGGGCACGACGCTGGTCGCGGGCGGGTTCATCGTCGGCGCGGTGATCACGCCGGACATGACCCGGTTCAACCGCACCACCGGCGACGTCGTGAAGCAGACGCTCGTCGGCGTCACCCTCGGCGAGTACGTGATCGGCCTGGCCGGCGTGCTGCTCGCGCACGCGGTCGGCACGGCTCAGATCACCACGATCGTCACGTCGTCGGTCGGCTGGGTCGGGTTGCTGATCGTCATCGCGGGCACGATGAAGATCAACGACTGGAACCTGTACTCCTCCGGGCTCGGCGTCGTGAACTTCATCGGCACCGTGTCCGGGAAGCGGGCGCACCGCGGCCTGGTGACCGCTGTGCTCGGCCTGGTGGGCAGCGTGCTCGCCGCGGCCGGGATCCTCTCGAAGTTCACCGATTTCCTGACCGTGCTCGGCGTCGCGTTCCCGCCCATCGCCGGGATCATGGTCGCCGAGTACTTCGTGGTCAAGCAGTGGCGCGGCGTCCTGGAGGAGGCCCGGGCACGGGGCGAGGTGCCCGCCGACGCCCCGGTGTGGGTGCCCGCGACGATCGTCGTCTGGATCGCCGCCGCGCTGTTCGGCGAGTTCGTGGACTGGGGCCTGCCCAGCATCAACTCGCTCGTCGTCGCTTTCGTTCTGTACGTGGTCGCCGGGAAGCTCGGCCTGGTCCGCGGGGCCGGCAAGAGCGCCACCGCGGACGCCGAACCGGCTCCGGCCGCCTGATTCCCCGACCTGGAAGGAGATTTCTTCGTGCGCATCGGCATCGACGTCGGCGGCACCAACACCGACGCGGTCCTCCTGGACGGCCGCGAGGTGCTCGCCTCGATCAAGACCAGCACCACCGAGGACGTGACCTCGGGCATCGTCGCCGCCATCGACGGGCTGCAGCGGCAGCGGGCGTTCGACCCGTCCGCGGTGCGGGCGGTGATGATCGGCACCACGCACTTCATCAACGCGCTCGTCGAGGCGCACCGGCTGGCCCCGACCGCGGCGGTGCGCCTCAGCCTGCCCGCCGGGGCGTCGCTGCCGCCGATGGTGGACTGGCCGCAGCGGCTGGTCGACGCGGTGTCCGGGCGCAGCTACCTGGTGCACGGCGGCCACGAGTTCGACGGACGGCACATCGCCGAACTGGACGAGAGCGAACTGCGCAAGGCCGCCGACGACATGGGCGCGGCCGGGGTCCGCAGCGTCGCGATCACGTCGGTGTTCTCGCCGGTGAACGCGGAGTTCGAGGCTCGGGCGGCGGAGATCATCGCCGCGCAGCTGCCGGACGTCGCGATCTCGCTGTCCCACGAAATCGGCCGGATCGGGTTGCTGGAGCGGGAAAACGCGACTGTCATCAACGCCGCGCTGCGCGAGCTGGCGGCGCACATCGTGGACGGTCTGGCCGCGTCGGTCACCGGCGCGGGCATCACCGCTCCGCTGTACCTGAGCCAGAACGACGGCACGCTGATGGACGTCGACTTCGCGCGCCGCTACCCGGTGGCGACCTTCGCGTCCGGCCCGACGAACTCGATGCGCGGCGCGGCGGTGCTGTCCGGTTTGGACACGTGCGCGGTGGTCGACGTCGGCGGCACCACGAGCGACGTCGGCGTGCTGCGCCAGGGATTCCCGCGCGAGGCGACCACGGACGTGAGCGTGGCCGGGATCCGCACGAACTTCCGGATGCCGGACGTCCTCTCGATCGGCATCGGCGGCGGCAGCCGGGTCCGCGGCGACGCGACCGGCGTGACCGTCGGACCGGATTCCGTCGGCTACGAGCTGACCTCGAAGGCGCTCGTGTTCGGCGGGGACACCTTGACCGCCACGGACATCGCGGTCGCCGCCGGACGGGCCGAGATCGGCGATCCGTCGCTGGTCGCGCACCTCGACCGGGACTTCGTCAAGGCGGCGCTGGACCGGATCGCGACGGACGTTTCCGACGTCGTGGACCGGATGCGCACGTCGTCCGAACCGCTCCCGGTGGTCGCCGTCGGCGGCGGTTCGGTGCTGCTGCCGGACGAACTCGCCGGTTCCGGCGAGGTCCGCCGGCCGGACCACTACGCGGTGGCCAACGCGATCGGCGCGGCGATCGCGCAGATCGGCGGCGAGGTCGACCGGGTGTACGTGATCGAGCCCGGCCGTCGCGAAGCGGTGGTGGACGAGGCGAAGCAGGAAGCGGTCGACCGCGCGGTGGCCGCCGGGGCGAGCCCGGCGTCCGTCGGCATCGTCGACTTCGACGAGGTGCCGATCCCGTACCTGCCCGGCAACGCCACCCGGATCCGGGTCAAGGCGGTCGGCGACCTGCAGCTGGGGGCGTGAGCAATGCCGGAAATCAAGCCTGAAATCACTGAACACGACCTGGACGACATCGCCCGCGGCGCGGCGATCCTCGGCACCGGCGGCGGGGGAGACCCGTACATCGGCAGGCTGCTGGCGCACGCCGCGGTCCGCGAGCACGGTTCGGTGCCGCTGGCGAAACTGTCCGAATTGGCCGACGACGCGGTGGTGCTGCCGGTCGCGATGATGGGCGCGCCGACGGTGATGGTGGAGAAACTGCCGTCCGCCGAACAGGTCGGGCTCGCCGCCCGGACGCTGGCCACCTATCTGGGCAAGGAACTCACGCACATCGCGTGCGCCGAAGCGGGCGGCGTGAACTCGCTGATCCCGGTCGTCGCGGCGGCGCAGCTGGGCTTGCCGCTGGTGGACGCGGACGGCATGGGCCGGGCGTTCCCGGAACTGCAGATGGTTTTGCCGACGCTGTACGGAATCCGCGCGACTCCGATGTCCATCGCGGACGAGAAGGGCAACCGCGGCGTACTGGACACTGTGGACAATCACTGGGCGGAGCGGCTGGCCCGGTCGGCGACCATCGACATGGGCTGCTCGGCGATGATCAGCAACTACGCGATGTCCGGCGCGCAGGCGCGCGAGTCGATGGTGCCGGGCACGCTGACGCTCTGCGCGGAACTCGGCGCGTTGGTGCGGCAGGCCCGCGAGGCGCACGAGAACCCGGTGGATCGCGTCGTGGCGCGGCTGCGCGGCCGGACGCTGTTCAGCGGCAAGGTCGTCGACGTCGCCCGCCGCACCGTCACCGGGTTCGCCCGCGGCGAGGCGCGGCTGTCCGGAATGGACAGTGACACCGGGAGGGAAATGCTGCTGCGGTTCCAGAACGAGCACTTCGTGGCCGAGGTCGACGGCGAGGTGCGCGCTTCGGTGCCGGACCTCATCTGCACCCTCGACCGCGAGTCCGGCGAGGCGGTCACCACCGAAGGCCTGCGCTACGGCCAGCGGGTGACGGTGATCGCGGCTCCGGCCGACCCCCGTTGGCACACCCCGGAAGGCCTCGCGCTGGCCGGGCCCCGGTACTTCGGCTACGACCTGGACCCGATCGGGGTCGCCGGATGAGCTGGACGCTGACCGAAGACCACCTCGAAGACCTCGCTCGCGGTGCGGCCGTCCTCGGCACCGGTGGCGGCGGCGACCCGTACGTCGGACGGTTGCTGGTGCGCGAGGCGATCCGCGAGCACGGACCCGTCACCGTGCTCGACCCGGAAGATCTGGACGACGACGCCCTCGTGATCCCGACCGCGCAAATGGGCGCGCCGACCGTCGTGCACGAGAAGCTCCCGAACGGCACCGAACCCGAGCTTGCCTTGCGGGCGTTGGAGAAACACCTCGGGGCGAAGGCCGACGCGACGATGCCGATCGAATGCGGCGGCATCAACTCGATGATCCCGCTGGTCGTCGGCGCGCGGCTCGGGCTGCCGGTGGTCGACGCCGACGGAATGGGCCGGGCTTTCCCGGAACTGCAGATGGAGACGTTCGGCGTGTACGGCGTCCCCGGTTCGCCGATGGGAATCGCCGGGGAACGCGGCGAAACCACGGTGATCGACACCGGCGCCGACAACCGCCGGATGGAATGGCTCGCGCGTGGGATCACTATCCGGCTCGGCGGCGTCGCGCACATCGCCGAGTACTCGATGAGCGGCGCGGACGTGAAGCGCACGGCCGTGCCGCGCACGCTGTCGCTCGCGCTGAGCGTCGGCCGGGCGATTCGCCTTGCCCGCGAAGCGAATGCCGATCCGGTGGCTGCGTTGGCGACCGCGCTCAGCGACACGTTGTACTCGCATCTGCGCGTGTTGTTCCGCGGCAAAGTGTCCGATGTGGAGCGCCGGACCGAAGAAGGGTTCGCCCGCGGCCGTGCCGCGATGGTGTCCTTCGACGGCGGGCACAAGCTGGAAATCCTTTTCCAGAACGAAAACCTGGTGGCACTCGTCGACGGCGGCGTCCGCTGCCTCGTCCCCGACCTGATCTGCGTGCTGGAGGCGGAATCCGCCGAGCCGATCACCACCGAGACGCTGCGCTACGGCCAGCGGGTCACCGTGGTCGGGATCTCGACGCCGCCGCTCATGCGCACCCCGGAAGCGCTGGCCACGTTCGGCCCGCCGGCGTTCGGGCTGGCACACGATTTCGTACCGGTGGAGGTGGCTTCGTGACTTCGCTCGACGGCCGGGCGGTCGTGGTGCTCGGCGGCGGTTCCGGGATCGGGCTGGAGGTGGCCCGGCGCGCGACGGCGGCGGGCGCGCTCGTCCACCTCGGCGGCCGGTCCGGCGACAAACTGCGCGCCGCCGCGGCGGAACTCGGCCCGACCGCGACCTGGCAGGCCGCGGACACCACCGACCAGGCGTCGCTGGCCGAGTTCTTCGGGGCGCTGGACCGGGTCGACCACCTGTTCACGCCCGCCGCGTCCTACACCGTCGGCGCGATGCGCGACCTGTCCGACGAGGAGGCGCAAAGCCCGTTCGTCACGAAGTTCTGGGGCCAGTACCACGCGGTGAAACACGCCGCGCCGAAGCTGTCGGACGACGCTTCGGTGGTGCTGATGTCCGGCGTCGCGAGCGTGCGCCCGCCCGCCGCGGCCCCGGCGTACATCGCGTGCAACGCGGCGATCGAGGGACTCGGCCGCGGGCTCGCGGTGGAGCTGGCCCCGGTCCGGGTGAACGTCGTGTCGCCGGGCACGATCGACGGGAACCTGTGGGCCGGACGCCCGGCCGCCGCGCGGGAGGCGAGTTTCGCGCAGTACCGCGCGGACACCCTGCTGCACCGCGTCGGCCGGGAGTCCGAAGTGGCCGATGCCGTGCTGTACCTGTTCACCAGTACCTACACCACCGGCTCGACGCTGTATCCGGACGGCGGGTACAGCTTCCGCTGATACGCTGACCAGCCATGCGCATCACCGCCGCGGACGTGCCGGCACTCGAACGCGGCGTCGCGCTGCTCGGGTCCGGCGGGGGCGGGGACACCGTCACCGCGGCGGTGCTGCTGCGGCGGCTGACCGCGTCCGGCCGCGAACCCGTCGTGCACCGCGTCGCCGACTTGGCGCCGGAAACCCTCGTGGTGCCTGCCGGGATCGTCGGCGCGACCGCCGCGTTCGCCGAGAAACTGCCCAGCGGCGACGAATTCGCCTCGGCGATCGCGGCGATCGAACGCTGGACCGGGCAGCGCGCGCAGGCGCTGATGACGATCGAGATCGGCGGTCTCAACGGCCTGCTGCCGCTGGCAGTCGCCCAGGAGCTGGGTCTGTCTTATGCGGACGCGGACCTCTCCGGGCGCGGGCTGCCGAGGCTCGACCAGCTCTCGGTCGCCGCGACCGGCCGCGGCGTCGCTCCGGCGGCGATGGCCGAACCCGGCGGCCGGGTGGTCGTGCTCGCCGCCGCGGCGGCCTCGGTGGTCGAGAACGGCGTCCGCGCCTTCCTGGCCAGCTCCGGCGGCTGGGCGGCGATCGCGCTCGCCCCGATCCCCGCCGGGGAACTGGCCGAGCACACCGTGCCCGGCACGACGAGCGAAGCGCTCGCCCTCGGCACGCGCGTGCTCGCGGCGGGGGAGAGCCCGGACCTCGCCACGCTGGAAACCGCCCTCCGCGGCCGGGTTCTCGCCCGCGGCCGGGTGCTGGAGGTGTCGCGGCACGTAGGCCCCGGACAGCACGGGCATCCCGGGTTCGGCCGCGGCTCGGCGACGCTGACCGATCACCGCGACGGCGCGTTGCTGCGGCTGGAGATGGAGAACGAGTACCTGCTGGCGCTGCGGGACGGGCTGCCGGTGGCGTCCACTCCGGACGTGCTGTCGGTGCTCGACCGCCGCACCGGCGTCCCGCTGCAGTGCGACACGATCCGCGCCGGGGTGGAGGTCGACGTGGTGTGCCTCGCCGCGTCCCCGTTCTGGACTGACCCGCGCCGCCGTCCGCTGCTGGAACCGCGCGCGTACGGAATCGACTGCGATCCGGTGGTGGCCCAGTGATCCTCCGCCAGCTGCTCGCTCTGCCCTCGTGGGCCGGTCCGGTCCGGGTGTGCTCCGGGGAGTCCGGTTTGGACCGTCCATTGCGGACGGTCAAGGCCGCGCTGGACGCGTCCGGCACCCCCGCGTCCGGCGAACTGGTGGTGGTAGTCCGGCCGCTCGGTTCCGACTGGCAGGTCGACGCCCTCCTGCGCCGGTGCGCGGACGCCCGGGCCGCCGGAGTCCTGCTTCCCGGGGCCGAACCGCTTGCCGCGTCACGGCTTCTGGCCGAACGGCTGTCGGTGCCGCTGCTGGTCACGTCCGCCGATCCGCTCGATCTGCTCGTGGCCGCCCGCCTCGCGCTGGCCGCCCCGGACATCGACCGCGCCGACGCGGTGCTGGCCGCGCACCGGGCGCTGGGGGAGCGGTTGCGTCCGCCGGAAGAAATCGTGACCGTGTTGCGGCGGCTGCTGGACGCTCCCGTCGCGGTCCTCGACGACCGCGGCGAGGTTCTTGCCGGTGAACTCGCCGAGGCGGCTCGCGTGCGAGTGCACGAGCCGGTCCCGCAACGCATCGCGCTCCCAGACGGCGTTCTGCTCGCCCATCCCGCCGTGCTGCCGCAGCCGTCGGTGTGGCTGGCCGCCGAGCTGACCGGGGCGAAGTCTCCGCGCGCGGACGTCGTCGCCGCGACGCTGGCCGTCGCGGCAGGCGCCGTGCAGCGCTGGCTGCTGGCCCACCGCCTGGAACTGGAACGAGACGCCCGCTCCCGGTCCGCCCTGCTGGGAGACTTGCTGCGCCAGGACACCGAACCGGGCGCGGACCTGCGCCGACGTGCCGCTGACGCGGGCTGGCGGCTCGGCGGCTGGCATGTCGGCCTGCGGATCGGCGTGCCCGCGGACGTCGACACCGTCTCCCGCACGCAGGAAGTCGTCCGCGCGCTCCGGGCCGAGTCCATCGACGCGGTCACCGTCGAACACGGCGAGGGCTGGACCGGCTGGGTCACCTTCGAGCAGGAGCCGACGGCGGAACGGGTGCGGGCCCTGTCCGCGCGGCTGCGCGCCGTGCACCGCGGCCTGCGCCGCACGCTCGACGCACACCTGGGCGTCGGCCGCCCGCACGCCGACGGTCTCACCGCGACAGTCGCCGAAGCCGCCGACGCCGCCCGCCTCGCCGCGACCCGCCCCGAGACCGGGCACTTCCTGCACGTGGACCAGCTCGGTATGGCCCAGCTGCTCCTGGAATGGACGCGGACGGACACGTTCGAGCCCGCCGCGCGTGCGCTGCTCGCGCCGCTGGTCCCGGCGCCCGGCGACCTGATCCGCACCCTCGCGGCTTACCTCGACGCCGAGTCCTCCCTGGCCGAAACCGCGACTGTGCTGGGGATCCATCGCAATACGGTCGCCGCGCGGATCAGCCGGATCGAGCAGCTGCTGCAGGTCGACCTGTCCCGTCCGGACGAGCGGCTGGCTCTGCACCTGGCCGCCCGCGCGGTGATCCTCGCCCGGCCCGGTGAGTAGTACTGGCAGGACCAGCTACGCCCTTGGTGATCGATTCGGCGGAGGGCAGACTCGAGGCATGGGCAAGAACGACTTGGGCGATTTCCTGCGGGCGCGGCGCGCCGGGCTGACGCCGGACGAGGCCGGTCTTCCGGACGGGTTCGGCGCCGGACGGCGGGTCGCCGGTCTGCGGCGCGGCGAGGTCGCGCAGCTGGCCGGGGTGAGCACCGAGTACTACACCCGGCTGGAACAAGGCCGTGCCCGGCAGCCGTCCGAGCAGGTGCTGCACGCCCTGTGCGACGCGCTGCGGTTCGACGACATCGAGCGGCGGCATCTGTTCGCTCTCGCCGGCGCCACCGCCGAGCGGACTGACCGGGCCGAGCACTCCTCCCGGCTCCGGCCGGCGCTTCGGCAAGTGCTGGACTCGATGGAGCTGGCCTCGGCGTTCGTCAGCGACCGGAACCTCACGGTCGTCGGCGGGAACGCGTTGTGGGCCTTGCTCTTTCCCGACGTGGCCGAGCTGCCGCGGCGGGAACGCAGCATGGCGCGCTGGACGCTGCTGGATCCGCGGGCCCGCCTGGTGTGGCGGGACTGGGAACGCGTCGCCCGCGACTACGTGCACGGGTTGCGGCTGGCCGCCGCCGCGCAGCCGCGGAACCAGCACATCGCCAACCTGATCGGCGAGCTGATGATGCGCTCGCCGGAGTTCCCGGCGTGGTGGTCGGAACACCGCGTCCAGGAACGCAGCACCGGCCTGAAACGGCTGCGGCACCCGGTCGCCGGAGACCTGGAACTGCAGTACGAGATCTTCACGTCGGTCGCCGATCCGGGCCAGTCGATGGTCGTCTACAGCGCGCCGGCCGGTTCGCCGTCCCAGGAACGCCTGCGGCTGCTGGCCAGCTGGGGCCGCGAGCCAGCGCCTGCCCGGGACGTCGCCGAGTCCTGACCGCTGTCCATCACCAGGCCCCGCAGGGCCTATTCCGTCGTGCCATCCTCCTGAAAGGACACTTCGCAGTGAGCAAAACCTTCCTGATCACCGGCGTCAGCACCGGCCTCGGACGGGCCATCGCCCAGCGCGCCCTCGCGGCCGGGCACCGCGTCGCGGGCACCGTGCGCACCGAAGGACACGCGGCCGATTTCCGGGCCCTGGACCCGGAACGCGCCCGAGCGTTCGTCCTCGACCTGACCGACTCGGACCGGATCGAGCCCACCGTACGGGCCGTCGAAGCGGAACTCGGCCCGATCGACGTGCTCGTGGCCAACGCCGGGTACGGGCTCGAAGGCACCTTCGAAGAGTCGTCGATGGAGGATCTGCGCCGCCAGTTCGAGGTCAATGTCTTCGGCACGGTCGCGACGATCAAAGCGGTCCTGCCCGGCATGCGCGAACGGCGCGACGGCCAGATCTTCGTCATCACCTCGATGGGCGGGCACACCACGTTCCCCGGGCTGGCGTTCTACGAGGGCAGCAAGCACGCGCTGGAAGGCATCACCGACACCCTCGCCCAAGAGGTCACGCAGTTCGGCGTGCGGGTCACCGCCGTGGCTCCCGGCGCGTTCAAAACCGACTGGGCGGGCCGGTCGCTCGTGCGCGCCCCGCGCAGCATCTCCGACTACGACGCCCTGTTCGACCCGATCCGCACCCGTCGTCAGGCCCTGGCCGGTCAGGGCATCGGCGACCCCGACCGCGCGGGCGACGCCATTCTCTCCCTGCTGGACGAGGAGAACCCGCCTGTGCACCTCCTGCTCGGCTCGGACGCACTGCGCCTGGTCACCGCCGGACGCCAGCGCGTCCAGGACGACTTCGACGCCTGGCAGGACCTGACGCTGTCCACCGACTCCGTCGAAGGCGGCGTAACCGTCGCCTGACCCGCGTCGGTGAGGGGAACCCCGGGGGACTCTGCTGGGGTTCCCCTCACCGCAGGTCAGACGCGTCCGCGAACGAGGTCGATCAGCCGCCCGAGCACGTGATCGCCCGACGCGCGCAGGCCGTTGTGCTCGTACTCGCTGGTGATCCACGGCCGCAGCGTCGGGATCAACCGCGCGGTCTCCTCCGAAAACACCCGCTCGACGTACATGTCGTTGGCGTAGATCGCGGCAGCGGCCGGGACGGTGCACTCGCGCAGCACGTCGGCGTCGTACAGCCGCGGCCACTCGTGCGCGGCGAGCAGTTCCGCGGTCTCCTTCATCGGCCGGAGGCTGTGGAGGTCGTCGAAGAGCCAGGGGAACACGTGTTCGCCGGTGAACAGCGTCCGGTCGGTGCGGAACTCCTCCGGCAGCACGCGTTCGGCGGACCAGCGGGTGGCGAACCCGTCGGAGTAGGACGACTCGTGGATGACCGAGTACAGCGGATTGCGCGCGTTGAACGGCAGCGAGCTCGCGACGTCGTGTGCGAACGCGGGCGACTTCGGGTCCCGCTCGAGCAGATAATGCAGCGCTTCCTCGCCGCCGCTGGCGCCGAGGACGTAACCGAGCTGCTGGAACAACCTCGCGGTGAGCGGACTGCCGTCGGGCAGGGTCACGGCCCCGTCGTCGAGCAACGGCAACAGCGCTTCGACGCGGGCGCGATCGCCGGGGTAGCGGAGGTAGTACTGGCGGTTGCGCTCGAGCAGATTGGCGAACGTCGCGGCGTAAACCTCGTCCGGGTCGCGCGCGATCGGCGGCAGCCCGCCGGTGAAGAAGGCCTCGGCCAGGCCTTCGGGGTGCTGGGAAAGGTAAGCGAGGACGCAAAACCCGCCGAACGACTGCCCGAGCACGCTCCACTTCTCGACCCCCAGCTGCCGCCGCGCGAACTCCGCGTCGCGCACGATCGCGTCGGCGCGGAAGTGGGTGAGGTATTCGGCCTGCTCGGCCGGCGTGCCGGTGAGCGTGCCGACCGGAGTGGACCGCCCGGTGCCGCGCTGGTCGAGCAGGAGAACCCGGTACTCCCGCAACGCCCGCGGCAACCAGCTGGGCGACCCGTGCGACGGCCGCGGCGCTTCGTGCCCGGGACCGCCTTGGAGATAAACGAGGAACGGCCGGTCGAGCCCGTCGGGATCGGCGACCTCCCGGGCGAAGACGGTGATCTTCGCGCCGTCCGGGCGGGAATGGTCGAGGGGAACGGAGAACTCGTGCTCGGTGAGCACCAGGCCGGGAACGCGCACGGTGGTTGCCATACGGGCGATTCAACCAGAACGGGCGCGGGGGAGGCCACGGGAATTGGCGGGTTCTGTCTATTGTGGACAGTGGCGAGCCCGCGCCCGTTCTTTGCCTCCCCGGGAATCCCCGGCTTCGGCCTTCTGCGGAGGCGTTTCGCGTCGGCTTGGCTCGCCGCGGGCGGAGTGTGCCGGGTGCGCGGGAAGCCTTCACCTGCCTGATGTCGCAGGGACGTGCGTGCGGGGCGGCAACGGGCTCAACCTCTGCCGAGCCGCCCGGGCTGGCGTCGTCGGTCCCGCCCGGCCCGGCACCCGGTCCCAGGCGGGAATCCCTCCGTTCGGCTCGAGCCGCGCCCGGTCGTGACGGCGTTATTCCTTCCCCATCGACCGCCGGATCTCGGCCAGCTTGTCCTTCGCCGCCTCTTTGCGGTCGGCGATTTTCTTGTCCAGCGACTGCAGATCCTCCGGCCCGCCGATCCCGGCGATCTCCTGCGCGCCGACCGACGTGGTGTACCGCTTCTCGATCCGGTCCCGCACGAAGTCGAACGACGGGGCGCCGTTCTCGCTGTAATCGGGTTCGGGCAGGGCAGCGGGCGGCGTGGCGGGGCTCTCCACGATCTCCGCGTCGAGCGGCTGCTGCTCGCCGGGCTTGTCCGCGCTCATCGTCTCGCCTCTTCTCGGTTCGTCGGCTCCGCCTCCGACCCTAGCCGACCTCGACGGGGCGGGTGGATGTTTGGCCGCCGCCGGTCCGCGGTAGCCCATCGGGGAGTGAAAGGAGCCCGCGCATGCTTCGCCCCCGCTCGACCGCGCCGCCCGCCCCTCCCGAGCCCGTCCCGCCCGGCCCGGTGGAACCCGGCCCCGGCCCCGTGGAGCCCGGCCCGGTGACGCCGGGACCGGACCGTCCGCTGCCGGACCCCGAACCCCTCCCGCCCGAATCGGAACCCGACCCCGGACTGGCGATGGCTGGTCCCTTGTGGACAGTCCGGCCGGAGTGATCCGGCGGCGAGGACGTCGGCCCGGGGCGCTTTCCCGCTGACCTGTCCGATCCGGGCCGGCGCAGGGACTCCCGGCCAAGCGGGCCGATCCGGTCGGGTCCCGGACCGAGGTTCTCGCCACCCGGGTTCACGGGAGGTATCGCCTGCTCGCGCCGCCGATACCTTCGAAGTACGCGCTCGCGACCACACTTCCGGGCGCGAAGGCAGTTGACCGCGTCTCCGGCTGATTCCGGAGCCAAGTCACCGGCCAGTCGAGGACCGCTCGCGCAACCCCGTCGGCCGTCGGCTCAGCCGCGAAACCCGCCAGCCTCCAGCGCCGCGTCGACCTTCGCCCGGTGCGCCTCCGCCCACTCGTCGAGCGTCTGCGCCTCCTCCTTGGCCAGCTTCGCCCGAGCGTCCGCCAGCACCTGCGCCGCGTTCGGCCCCGGCACCACGACCACGCCCTCCTCGTCCGCGACGACGATGTCCCCGGCGTGCACCGTCACCCCGCCGCACCGCGCGGGCTCGCCGAGCGGGGTCACCGCGGCTTTCGTGCCGGGGATCGGGATCACGCCGCGCGCGAACACCGGAAAACGCGCTTCGCGGACTTCCGCCAGGTCGCGGATCACGCCGTCCAGGACGAAGCCCGCGATACCGCGTCGCTGAGCTGTCGCGCAGACGTTGCCGCCGGCCAGCGCGTAGTCGACGTCGCCGGACTCCGCCACGATCACCGATCCGGCGGGGGCGCGGTGGATGGCCGCGTGCAGCATCAGGTTGTCGCCCGGCGGGCAGCGCACCGGGTACGCGGGCCCGGCGATCCTCGGCACCGGCCCCCACAAGGGGCGCACGCCGTGGTCGAGCACCTGGCCGCGGCCGAGCAGGTCGGCGAGCGTCGTGGTCGGGATGTCGGCGAAACCGTCGTCCATGGACGGCGATGCTCTCACGCGCGGCCCGGCCGGATACCGTTCCGTGGCACCGATCACGGAGGAGAAGATGGCTTTCCGGCATACCGTCGCCGCGTCGCCGGTCGGCGACCTCACCCTGGTCGCCGACGGCAGCGCGCTGGTCGCCGTCTACTTCGACGGCCACAGCCGGACCCCGCGCTTCCCCGACTTCGGCCCGCGCGCCGACGACGGTTTCGCCGCCGCGACCCGCCAGCTCGAGGAGTACTTCGCCGGCCGGCGGCAGACCTTCGACCTCGAACTGGACCTGCGCGGCTCCGACTTCGAACGCCGCGTATGGCAGCTGCTGACCCGCATCCCCTACGGCGAGACGCGCACCTACCGCGAGCTGGCCGTCGAACTGGGCGAACCCGGCGCGGCGCAGGCGGTCGGCAACGCGAACGGCTGGAATCCGCTGAGCATCGTCGTGCCCTGCCACCGGGTGGTCGGCAGCAGCGGCGGCCTCACCGGCTACGCGGGCGGCGTCGGCCGGAAACGGTTCCTGCTGCAACTGGAGGAACCGCCCGCCGACGACGCCGGGCGGTTGTTCTGACCGATCACCCCAGCGCGGCTCGGCCGTGTTTCCAATACCCCTGGAACGCGACCGCCTGCTTCGGAACCCCGCGCTCCCGGGTGAGAAACCGCCGTGCGCCGGTGGCCAGCCCGCTTTCCCCGGCGACCCACGTGTAGCCCGGCGGATCGGACAGATCGAGTTCGGCGAGGACGTCGAGCGCGAGCCGCCCGGGCAGCCGATCGTCCTCGCGGACCAGCCACTGGACCTCGGCGCCGAGCGGCACGTCGACCGGGTGGATGTCGTCCTTCGCCCCGACCTCCAGCAAGACAGTGGCCCGCAGGCCAGGCGACGACTCCAGGATCGCCAGCGCCGCGGGGATCGCGCTTTCGTCGGCGAGGAGGAGCTGCGACACGCCTTCCGGTGGCAGATAGGTGATTCCCTCGTCGAGGATCCCGACCTCGTCGCCCGGCCGCGCGCTCTGCGCGAATCTCGACGCCGGACCGCCGTCGCCGTGTACCGCGAACTCGATGTCGACTTCGCCGGGCCGCGTCGCCCGGATCGTGTAGTTCCGCACCCACGGCCTGGACGAGGCGCTCATGAGCAGGTGCTGGGCGAGCCAACGGTTGCTCGCAGCGGTGGGGAGGCGCAGCTCGCGCTGGCCTTCGCGCGGGAAGAACAACCGGCACCATTGATCGAATCCGAGCGGCGCGAAGTCCTCGAGGTCCTCCCCGCCGACAGTGAGGGTCACGAAATGCGTGGACGTCCGTTCGGCTCGCAGCACGGAGGTCCGGAGCAGCCGCCTGCTGTCGGGCGTGCGGCGCTGGGGGAGGGTCGGCATGGTGGTCCCGATTCAATTAGGTAAGGCTTACCTTCTTGACGGTAGCCGGTCCTCGACGGGGACGGCAAGGCCGCGAACTCGCTCCGGATGCATCTGTCCGTGGTCCTCGCCTCCGGCGGGTACCTCCATCCGGGCCAGTTCGCCGATGGTCGCCCGCGCTCGATGATCACTCTCCGTGTCACTCGTGTGGGTGACAGTTGACTGCTCAATGAACGGACTGGCCGTGACACTCTGTGTATCACTGCCGGTTGGCCATCCCCGGAGCGCTTGAGTTTCTCCGTCTGGCGAATGTGCGGATGAACGTGCATATTCCCGTGTCAGCGTCGGTTCTTCGCTGTTCGTGGATGTGTCAAGAGGTCTGGACAAGCCGTCGAGAGGGTGGCCGCCGGGTGTCGAATCGATGACAGCGAAGAGTAGCGAAAACCGTCACTCGAACCGTTGGGCGACGCTGAGGGACCGTTCACCGCGACACTGCCAGTAGAACTGGTCGGTGACGCACCGTCTTCGCCAGGATGAGCCCATCCGGGGCCCGTACCGCACGACGGCCGGGGATCCGGACAGCCGTCGGAACCGGTCCGCCGGCCGGAAGGGAAGGGGATGACGACCTCATGACGGTGGTTCCCTGCCTCGCCGACCAGCCGTGCCACGCCGGGCAGCCTCGCCAGACCGGCGAGCCGTCCGAGCCGGGCGAAGGCGCAGTGCTGGCCCGGGCGCCGCAGCAGCCGAACCGGCTAGGCCGCGAGCGCGACTCGGCGAACGGCCTGGAGGCGGCTCCGCGTCCGCGCGGCGCGGCGAAGCGGAGGAGAGCGGCTCAGTCTGCCGCTGTGGCCAAGCCGGGCGATGCGGCCGATGCGGACGCAACCGTCGGGGCTGCGGCGGAAGCAGTCGCCAGCAACGCGGCCAGGCTCGGCTCGGGGGAAGTGGCCTCCAGCAAGGCGGCCACGTCCGATCCGGCGGAAGCGGTCGCAAGCGATGCGGCTCCGCTCGGCTCGGTGGAAGCCGTCGCCAGCAACGTCGCTACGCCCGATCCGGCGGGAGCAGCCGCCAGCAACGCTGCTACGTCCGACTCTGCGGAAGCGGTCGCGAGCAATGCGGCCCCGCCCGATCCGGCGGAAGCAGCTGCAAGCGATGCGGCCCCGCCCGGCTCGGCGGAAGCAGCCGCCGGCAACGCGGCCCCGCCCGTCCAGACGGAAGCAAACTCACCCAATCCAGCCCAGCCCTGCAACGGAGCCACACCCGAAGCTGCCGGAAGCGCCGCGCCGAAAGCCAACGCGGCCGCGAGCAACGCACCGGAGCCAGCCGAACCCCGCCCCGCAGACTCCCTCCACCCCGACCCCGACCACCCCAGCCGGGTCCGCATAGCGGTCGACTGGGATCCCTTCTCCCGCCCGCCCCGCCGGATCGCCACCCGGGACGAGATGGTCGCCTCCGCGCACCGGGTCCTCGCCCGCCGCGAGCGCGGCCGCCACCGCAAACCCGATACCCGCGACCCCTGGGCCTCCCGCGCCGCGGACTTCGTCGTCACCTGGGCGGCCACCCTCCGGACGACGTTGCTCCTCCTCGCCGGCACCGCGTTCCTCGCCGGGCTCGTGCTGATGAACAGCCCGATCGCGGGCGTCGCGGTGACCTCGGTGCTTCTCGCCGCGGGCGTCGCGGCCTGGGTCGCCCGGCCGCGAAAGTCGCCCTCGCATCGCTGCTGAAAGAAATTTCGGCGAAGTGTCGATGCTTCGCGAGCCCGTTCGACGAGGATGTGACGGCTGGACGAAACCAGCCACCGACCCCGAGGAGCGGGCAATGCGTTTCCTGATGATGCACCGGCTTGACGAGAGCGCCCCCGAGGCCTGGAACCCCAGCCCCGAGTTCATCGAGAAAATGGGCGCCTTCGTCCAGGACTGGACCGAACGCGGCATCCTGATCACCGCCGAGGGCGTGCATCCGTCGGAAAAGGGCGCGATCGTCCGCAAGCCCCGCGGCGCGACGCCGGCCGCGACGGACGGGCCGTTCACCGAGGCCAAGGAGGTCATCGGCGGGTTCGCCCTGGTCAACGCCGAGGACCGGGCCCAGGCGGTCGAGTACGCGCGGCAGTACGCGGACCTGTTCGACGAGATCGAGGTCGAGGTCCGCCAGGTCGTGGAGTTCGACGACCTCGAGGGCATGGGCGCGCAGTAGCCCGGCATCCGGCCGCATTCGCGCGCCAAGTCTTTGTCATTCGTTGACCCGCACCGCGCCTCGCGGGGATCTTCGTTCTGGGGACAGGGCGGGGATCCGAGGAGGCAGCGGTGCGGGTCATGCTCACGGCGGTCTTGACCGCGATGTCGGCGCTGCTGCCGGTCCACGCGAAAACGCCGGCGCCGCAACCGGCGGCGAACACCGTGGTGTGCAACAAATACTGCGACGACCGTGCCGCCGACCAGGCGTCCAGCGACCGGATCGCGGTCACCGCGCCGCTCGACGACCGCGTCCTCCAGTTGCACTTCGCCGACGGCGACCCGATGGGCTGGGCAGTCGTCGACCACTCGCGCCCGGGCGACCAGGTGTGGCTCGACCGGTCCTTCGACGGCGGCGCGACCTGGGACGGCGGCGCTCAGCTGGGCCTGACCACCGCGCCGTCCGGGGTCGGCGGCTGGCGCACCCAGATGTACAACAACGACGACTGGAACAACCGCGGCGTCGGCGCCCTGCGCGCATGCGGCACCGCGGTCGACACCGGCCGGATCGCTTGCACGCCTTGGGCGCGCACCCGCTGGAACGCGGCGAACCGCTCGCAAGCGGCGGCGACGGCGATGATGGCGCTCTACGACAACGGCACCGGCTACTTCCGCAACGGCGGCGGCTGGGGGAGCGCGGTGTCGCTCGCCGCGGTGATCCGCAACGCGTCGGTCAGCCGGATGGCCAGCTACGACTACGCGATGGCCACGACGTACGACAAGAACGTCAACGCCGGCCGGGGCCAGTTCCGCAACGAGTTCTCCGACGACACCGGCTGGTGGGCGATGGCGTGGCTCGACGCCTACGACCGCACCGGCCAGCAGCGTTACCTCGCCACCGCCAAGGCCGGCGCCGACCACATGCAGACCTTCTGGACCGGCGACTGCGGCGGCGGCATCCGGTGGAAAGAAGGCCTGACCTACAAGGCGTCCATCTCCAACAGCCTGTACATCCAGGTCAACGCCACCATCGCCGAGCGCACCGGAGACGCGACCTACCGGACGCGCGCGCAGCAAGGCTGGGATTGGTTCCGCGGCAAGGGACTCATCGGCTCCGACGGCCTGGTGGTCGACGGCATCGACGGCGCCAGCTGCGACGCGGTCGGCCAGCGCTACACCTACAACCAGGGCGTCTTCGTCTCCGGTCTCACCGCGTTGTCCAAGGTGACCGGAGACCAGGACCTGATCGGCACCGCCCGGCCGGTCGCCGACTCCACGACGCGCACCGGATCGTTCTTCACCGGCTCCGACGGCATCGTCCACGACCCCGGCGAGGGCAGCAGCTGCACTGACGACGGGTCGTACTTCAAAGCCGGACTCGTCCGCGGTCTGTCCGAACTGGACGCCGCGACGCCCGACGCGCCCTACCGGGATTTCCTGACCAGGCAAGCGGATTCCGCCTACGCGCACTCCCGCAACGACTTCGACCAGTACTCGCGTTCGTGGTCCGCCTCCGCGGAGAAGGGGCCGGGCTGCCAGGCCGCGGCGCTCGCGCTGATGAACGCGACGTACTAGCCCGGTTAGTGATCGACAGCACACCCGTCTTCGCAAGGCCCATCCGAGTACGGTTGACGGTGCCACGGAATCCTGCGTGGTTCATGCGGACGGGGAAGGGCGATCGTGGAGCTGAAGGTCGGGTACAAGGCGTCGGCGGAACAGTTCGGGCCTCGCGAGCTGGTGGAGTTCGCGGTGCGGGCCGAGGAGCTGGGGCTGGACTCGGTGTGGGTGTCGGACCATTTCCTGCCGTGGCGCCACGAGGGCGGGCACGCGCCGTGGGCGCTGGCGTGGATGCCGGCGGTGGCGGAGCGGACCAGCCGCGTGCTGATCGGGACCAGCGTGCTGACGCCGACGTTCCGGTACAACCCGGCGGTGATCGCGCAGGCGTTCGCGACGATGGCGCTGCTGTCGGGCGACCGCGTGATCCTCGGCGCGGGCACCGGCGAAGCGCTGAACGAGATCGCGGTGTCGGGCCGGGAATGGCCGGAGTTCAAGGAGCGGTTCGCGCGGCTGCGCGAGTCGGTGCGGCTGATGCGCGAGCTGTGGAGCAAGGACAGCGTCGACTTCGAGGGCGACTACTACCAGCTGGTCAACGCGAAGATCTACGACCGGCCGGAGCGTCCGGTGCCGGTGTACATCGCGGCGGGCGGCCCGGTGGTGGCGAAGTACGCCGGCCGCGCGGGCGACGGCATGATCTGCACGTCCGGCAAGGGCATGGAGCTCTACACCGACAAGCTGATGCCGGCGATGGCCGAGGGCGCGGCCGCGGCCGAACGCGACGCGTCCGGCGTGGACCGGATGATCGAGATCAAGATGTCGTACGACCGGGACCCGGAGAAGGCGCTGGCCAACACCCGGTTCTGGGCCCCGCTGTCGCTGAGCGCGGAGCAGAAGCACACCGTGTCGTCGGCGGAGGAGATGGAGCGGCTGGCCGACGAACTGCCGATCGAGCAGGTCGCGAAGCGGTGGATCGTCGCTTCCGACCCGGACGAGGCGGTCGCGCAGATCAAGCCGTACCTCGACGCGGGCTTGAACCACCTGGTCTTCCACGGCCCCGGCCACGACCAGGAGCGCTACCTGGGCCAGTTCGCCGAGGACGTGCTGCCCCGGCTGCGCGCGCTGTCCTGATTCTCGGTTCGCGAGACCCCCGTCCGGCTTCGGCTGGGCGGGGGTCTCAGTCTTCGCTGGGGAAGAGGATCGGGCTGAGCAGGTACCGCGTGCGCCCCGGTGCGGGCTCGTTCGCGAGCACGGGCGCGATGGCTTTCCGCATGCCCTCGATCATCGCGAGCAGTTCGTCGCGGTCCAGCCAGACGGCGTGCTGCCGGTAGCCGACGAGATCCTCGACCGGATCCGCCTGGTCCCGGCTGAGGTACGCGTCGAACTCGGCGACCAGCGCGGCGGTCGCGGCGGCGAATCCGCGACGGTGGTCGTCCGGGGTCAGCCGGGCGATCGCGTCCTGGCCGATCGACGCGTTTTCCTTGCGCAGCCGGTAAGTGCGCTCGACCGCGCCGCGCACGCGCTGTTCCTCGGCCACTTCGAGGATGCCTCCGTCGGCGAGCAGGTCGACGTGCCGGTAGACCGTCGCCTTCGAGACGTCCGGGAGCAGCGCGCCCAGTTGCGCGGTGGTGAGCGTCCGGTCGCCGCGCAGCGCGTGCACGATCCGCAGCCGTACCGGATGTCCTAGGAGAGTCAACACGTCCACCCTCGAATGTTCTCATAGAGTGCTACCATTCGCATAACTTGAGAATGATGGGGGCCGGGATGAATCCGAGCGAACTGGCGACGGCTGTCGCCGAGCAGGCGCGAGACGGGCGGTTCAGCGAGATCGCGACGCGGTTCTCGCCGGAGTTGCGGGCGGCGGTGTCCGCTGCGGCGCTGGAAGCCGCGTGGACCGCGCAGACCGGCGAGCACGGTCCGGTGACTTCGCTCGGCGAACCCGTTGCCGAGCCGGCGGGTCCTGGGCTGACCCGGGTTCAGGTGCCGGTCGTCTGCTCGCGGGGCGGGTTTCTCGTGGTGATGGCGGTCGATTCGGCGGGAACCGTTGCGGGGCTTCGGCTTGCTCCCCTCGTGGCGTGGGCCACGCCGTCCTATGTGGACGAAGCTGCGTTCGTCGAAGAGGACGTCGTTCTTTCCGCGGCGCCCCATTCGGTGCCGGGAGCGCTGACTGTGCCGCGAGGAGAGGGGCCGTGGCCGGGCGTGGTCCTGCTCAGCGGTGGCGGGATCTTCGACCGCGACGAGACGGCCGGGCCGAACAAACCGCTCAAGGATCTCGCGTGGGGGCTGGCTTGCCGGGGTATCGCGGTGCTGCGCTTCGACAAGGTGACGCACGCCCGTCCCGAGCTGGCCAGCGCGCCCGGCTTCACGATGTCCGCGGAGTACGTGCCGTATGCCGCCGCGGCCGTTCGTCTTCTGCAGTCGCAGGACAGCGTCGATGCCGCGCGCGTCTTCGTGGCGGGGCACAGTATGGGCGGGAAGGTCGCGCCTCTCGTGGCGATCGCCGAGCCGTCGGTCGCGGGGCTGGTTCTTCTGGCGGCCGACGCCGAGCCGATGCACGAGGCCGCTGTTCGAGTGGTCCGGCATCTCGCTGCGTTGGACGCCAAGGTCGAGGCGCTCGTCGAGCCGATCACCCGGCAGGCCGAGGCGGTCGCCGATCCGGCGTTGTCGCCGTCGGCGTCGGGGGAGGGGCTGCTGTTCGGTTATCCCGGGTCGTACTGGCTGGAACTGCGCGAGTACGACCCCGTCGCGACCGCCGCCTCGCTGACGGTGCCGATGTTTCTCTTGCAGGGCGGCCGGGACTATCAGGTCACCGCTGAGGACGACCTCTCCCGATGGCGAGACGGGCTGGGCGGGCGGTCCGAAGTGGACATCCGGGTCTATCCGGCGGACGACCACGAGTTCTTCCCCGGCACCGAACCGTCCACTCCGGACAGTTACCAGCAACCTCAGCACGTCGACCCGGCGGTGATCGCCGACCTGGCGGAGTGGCTGAAGCGAGCACGGTGACCGAGGCCCGATCGTCGCGGACCTCGGCCACCTCGGCGATCACTGCCGCCTGAACCGCCTTCTGCGGCTCGCCACCAGGAAGGCCGTGCCTCCGGCGACGAGGGCTCCGCCGAGGATCAGCAGCAGCGGCAGCAGCGGAATCCCGGTCGAGGCCAGCGAATCCGTGTCCGTCGAGCCCGGAGCGGGCGGGTGGGCCACCGGGGGAACCGGGCTCGGGCTTGTCGCCGGGGGAGCGGACGACGTCGGCGGGCCGGGCGGCGCCGGCAGGTAGACGCCGGCGTCGATGGTGTGGTCGACCCCGCCGGCCTGGGCGGGAGCGGTCACCGGCGCGTAGCCGTTGCAGAGCCGTCCGGTCTTGGGCGGCACGACGTTCGAGTCGTGCGCCCGGTCCGGGCCGGCGGCCGGGAGCGTGAACCGCAGATCGGTCGCCGGCGGCGTCCCGGGCACGTTGTCCGTCGCCGCGGTGCAGACGTCGAACTGCACGGTGTACTTCTCGCCCGGCTTCAGCTGGAACTCCGCGCCGACGCCGCCGAAGTAGTACTCGCCCGCCTTGTCGGTCTGGGTGGTGGCGACCTTCTTGCCGTCGGTGTCGAGCAGGTTCACCGTCGCCTTCGCGAGCGGGACCTCGTCGGTGCGGTTCGGGTCCTGGACGCCGTTGTGGTCGCCGTCGAACCAGACGAGGTTGCCGATCTGGATCGGCGCGTTCGCCGCCTGGTAGGCGATGTCGCCGAGCCCGCCCGCCTTGCCGAAGCTGTTCGCCGGGCCGACGAACGCGTACCCGTGCTTCGGATTGTCCTGCCCCGGACCGATGCCGGTGTCGACGTCGTAGTAGCCGACGCCGTCCGAGCTGACGTTCTGCGCCGGGTCCAGTTCGGTGCTGATCACCCACTGCTGCTGCGGGATGTAGGCGACCGACCCCTGCGCGGCCTCCTGGTGCACGCCGTTGCCGGAGTGGCTCGGATCGTAGAAGTCGCCGGGGAAGTACTCGACGACGCCCGCCGACTCGTGGCCGTTCGTCTCGGGTTTGCCGTGGTTCGGGCAGGCTCCGGTGCCCTCCCAGTCGTATCCGCCGCCCGGGGCCGCGCAGGCCATGGTGATGTCGCCGCCGGACATGCCGGTCGCGACCCCGTTGTGCCCTGGGCGCGGGTCGATGCCGGAGCCGAAGACGTCCATGAACCGGTCGCGGAAGCCGAGGATCATCGAGCCGTCGCGGGTGAACGCCAGGCTCGCCAGCTCCGGCTGCGGGTTGATGCCCGGTCCCTTTCTGATGAACTTGTCCCACGAAGCGAACGAGGTGTCCCAGGGATTCCAGTGGTCCATGCTGTCGTCCGGGTCCGGGACGGTGATGACGTAGCCGCGCCGGTAGTCGAGGCCGTGCGTGACCACGGGCGTGAATTTCGTGCCGTCGTAGGTGTAGACCACGGCTTTCAGGTCTTCGCGCCGCTTCGTGCTTTCCGCCGAGCAGACGCCGCCGACGTACAGTTTCGCGTCGTGCGCGGCGACCGCGAACGGCCGCCAGTCGTCGGGGCTGGCGCACTCCGGCATCGGGATCGGCACCTGCTTCTCGATCTTCGCGGTGGCTCCGGTCGCGTCGAAACTGAGCAGATTCCGGGTCACCAGGCTGACCGCGTACAGCGTCTTGCCGTCTTCGGTGAGCGCGATCCCGCCGAGGCTCTCCTTGCCGGGGACGTCGACGAAATGCTCGTCCTTGCGCATGTCCACCGCGCCGTGTGCGGTGATCTCGGCGCCCGGCACCTTCGCGAACAGCTTGGGCGCGCCGCCGCCGAGCGGCGTCGTGTAAATCGCGCCGCCGCCTTCGGGGCCGTAGGTGGTGAAGCGTTTCGCGAACGCAGACTGGAAAACGCGGTCGCGGTATTTGTCGTATGCCAAACCCCACGTGGTGCCGACTTGCGCCTGGGTGTTCAGCACGGTCGGGCAGGCCGAGTCGGTCGGGCAGGTGCCGCGGAACTTGCGGTCGAACGCGACCAGTGCGCGGCTGTTCGGATCGGGCTTGCTGCCGTCGCTGTTCACCGCCGGGTTCTGCACCGGCACGTAATAACGGGCGTCGGGCAGCGTGTGGTCGGCCGGGTTCCAGACGCCGGTGATCACCGAAACGTCCTTGCTCTCGCGCAGATCCACGAACGTCGTGAAACTGTCGAAGTGGTTTTTCTCCGTCGACGCGGGCGCGGCCCGCAAATACGCGCGATACGGATCCGGAACCGAAACGTCGACGCGATACCGTCCGCCGGCGAGCGGCGCGGCCGGGTCCACCACGACCTTGCCCGCCGCGTCCGTGCGGCCGCGCACCTGATGCCCGGCGGGGTCGGTGACCAGCACCGACATGCCCGGCTGCGGGGTGTCCATGGTGGCGTTGACGATTCCGGTGCCGAAGAAATCCCGGAGCACTTGGACGGTCAATGTGCCGTCTTCCGCGGCTCCGGCGGGGCCGGCGGTGACCGTCATCGCGCTGCTGCCCAGCACCAGGGCGGCGGCGGCTACTCGGGCCAGCCTGAATCTGCCGCTGGTTTTTCTGCCACCTCGGTTCATGACTGCGGGATCTCCGTTCTCTGCGCGGAATATTCGCGCTGCGTGCCGCAAAGCTGTAACAGTGAACCAGAAAACGGCCTTTCCGGGTACGGCACCGGAGTAAACGGACCGGGTGAATCGAAATCCCTGCTACGGTCACTCGCTGTGCTTGCCAAACGGATCGCGCGCCGCTGGATCGTCGTCGCTGTCGCGGTGACAGCCGCGCTGGGCGCGGGAATATTCTCGTATGTCGCCGCCAGTTCGGCCGATTCCGGCCCGCGCGCGGTCATCGCGGACGAGGCGAGCCGGCTCGCGATCGCGCGATTCCGCAATTACCAGAAGCAAGGCCGCGCGGTGACGATCAGTGTCCCCGGCGCGGCGGGCGAACTCGTGATCACCGGTTCGGCCGATTACCGCGCCAAGTCCGGTTACGGAGTACTGAAAGGCAAGGGGCGCAACGACTCCGGCAATGGTCTGATCCGGTGGACCGCCACCCGCGTCGAACTCCTCCCGCTGTCCGCCCTCCCCGAACTGCCCCCGGCGAACCCGCCCGCCGACGGCTGGTTCGGCCGCCCGCTCAACCCGACGGCGGGCACGCTGGACCGGGCATTGGCCATTCTGCTCGGTCTCGGCGGCGACCGGCCGGACAACGCGCAATTGCTGCCGCAGAACGGCGCCGAATGGCTAGGGGCCGATCAGGTGAACGGGCACGCCGTCGATGTCTTCACCGGCCCTGATTCCCGGGAACGGCCCGGCAGCGCGGAATCCGTCCGGTACTGGCTCGACGCGGACGGCGTCATGTACCGGGTGCGGACTTCGGTCCCGGGGGAAACGAATCCGGTCGTCATTGATTTCGACACGCACGAATTCACCGCGGTGCCGCCCGGTCGCTGACATTTCCTCAGGATGCGGCTATCGAGGCCCGGTCTGCCAGCAACGACGAGTTCGGCACCTGGATTTTCGCGACGTCCGGAAACGCCGGCACCGCCGGGACCGCCGTGGGACCCGCCGTGCGCGCGTCCGGAAATTGCGGCTGCGGCGGCGGTGCGGCGACGTCGGTGAACGGAATGCCCGCGGGCGGCTTGGCCCTGGTCCAGACCCCCGACGGCGAGGCGGTCGCTGCGGGACAAGCGGCGCTCGTCGCCAATCCCTCCGGAATCGTGTGCAGCGCACCGGAATCGACACAGTTTCCGCTGCCCTTGGTCGCACCGGGGAAGGTCCAGCCGACGTCGATGCCGTTCGCCGCGAAGACGTCGCCGACGATCTGGTTGCCCTTCGGCGGCACGTCCTGGGTCGCGGTGAGCACGAGCCCGGCGTTCGCGTTCCCGGCGATCCGGTTGCGCAGCACCTGGTTGCCGCTGCCGCCGTCGATGCCGATCCCGATGCCCCAGCCGCCGTCGGCCTGCTCCGGCGTCGCCGCCTGCCCGTTGGCCGCGACCAGATTGCCGGCGACCACGGAATCCTGCTGCGGCAACAGCTTCTCCTGATGGTCGGAGTTGCTGGTCAGCCCGACCCGGTTGCCGCTGAGCCGGTTCCCGGCGACGTACATCTCGCCGCTGGCGTTCGTGCCCTCGTACCCGGCCGCGTTGAGCTCCGCGACGTTGTCCCGCACGACCGTCCGGCACGGTTTGCATTGGCCGACATAGATTCCGGAATCAGCGCCGCCGGACGTGTACGACTGCTCGATCACCCCGTTCTGTGCGGAAAACGCATAGATTCCGTAGAGGCCGTTGCGGGTGGCGGTGACGTGCGAGACCAGGAACGAGCTGAGGAAACGGATCGGCTCGTCGCCGGTGTCGTACCCGCCGCCGTGCCCCGGCAGCCCGTCGGCGGCTTTGACCGAACCCGTGACGAGGACGCCGTTCTGCGTGTGATTCCGGACGGTCAGGTTCTCCACCGCGACGCCCGGCGCGGACACGACGACGCCGTTGTCCCGCTTCAGCTGCCCGTCGACGACCACCCGCTCCCGCACTTCGCCGCGCAGCGTCACCTTCGGCGTCGTGATCTTCACCGTTTCGTGGTATTCCCCCGGGGCGACGAGCACGAGATCCCCGGACTGCGCCAGGGAAACGGCGGCGGAGATAGTAGGCGCGTCGGCGGGAACGCGGATCGTCACGCCCGCCCCGTCCGGCCGGTGCCCCTCGGCGGAGGAAGAACCACAACCGCTGACCAGCGCGGCGGACAGCCCCAGGATCGCCACCATGGCGGGAAAACGCATGCGCCCAGTCTGGCACGAGGGCAGGTTTCCGTTGGGGTGATTGTCCGGCCGGGTCGGCGGTCGGGCGCTTGGTTGGTTTCGCGCCGCCGGATCGGCCTGCGCGCCGAAGGCGGCCCGGCTGCGGGGGAGCGGGGCTGTTGTTGGCTGGATTCGCGCGGGAACGCCGGGTCTTTGTGCGTGGGTGTCGTGAGTTCGGGGCGAGCCGGGTGTGCGGGGTTGTTGTGTGCCGGGTGCGCGCGGGAACGCCGGGCCTTTGTGCGTTGGTGTCGCGAGCCCGGGGGCAAGCTGGGTGAGCGGGTTGTTGTTCGCTGAATGCGCAGATGAACGCCGGGGCCCTTGTTCGTCGGTGTCGTCAGCCTCGGGGCGAGCCGGATGTACGGGGTTGTTGTGCGCCGGGTGCGCACAGGAACGCCGGGGCCTTGTGCGTTGGTATCGCGAGCCCAGGTCAAGCTGGGTGTGCGGGGCTGTTGTTTGCGGGTCGTGACTTCGGCGGTGCTCCCTACATGGTCGTCGGGGCGGTGCGTCGTGAATTCAGCGGGATGTCTCGGCGGACCCGGCGGCAGGAGCGGCTTCGCACCCCACATCCCGCCCAGACCCCCGTTCCGCCGAGCCGAATTCGCCTGGCGCACCGGAATCTGTCACGCTGCCCGTCGTGAATTCCGCCGAGCGCCGCCCTTCCCGCCGCGCTTTCCTCTGGGCCGCGGTGACCGCCGGGCTCGCCGCTGGCTGCCACGCGGCCACCGAGTCCGGTCCCGCCGAAATCCGCCCCGGCCCGGTCCCGCCCACCGGCACCCACCAGGCCGGAATCACCACGCCGCAACAACCGCAACCGCACCTGTTGGTCGTCACCGCGGATGTTTCCGTCGCGCCAGGCCCCCTCCTCGCCGAATTAGGCCGCCGCATCATGACTTTGACCGCTGGCACGGACGACCGCCTGCTGGGCTTGCCCCCGGGCGACCTGACCGTGACAGTCGGGATCGGCCCCCGTCTGGTCCAGACCATCGACCCGCGACTGCCCGGCGCGAAAGACCTCCCGCCCGCGGCCCACGAGGCGGTCGCTCCCTCCGACCGCGGCGGCGATCTGCTGCTCCAACTCTGCGCGAGCGACCCGCTCGTCCCGCCGGCCGCCGCGGCCGCGCTGCTGGCTCAGCCCGGAGTGCGCGAGCGCTGGCGGCAATCCGGTGGACGCGGGCCGCACGTCCCGGTCTCGGACGGCCTGACCGCGCCCCGCAACGTCCTGGGCTTCGTCGACGGCATCATCGGCCCGCACACGCCCGCCGAGCAGCAGCGGGACCTGTGGCTGACCGGCCCGGCTCCGGTAGCGGGCGGCACGATCGCCGTCGTCCGGCGGATGACGCTGGACGTGGCGCGGTTCGCCGCGTTGCCGGTCGCCGCACAGGAAGCCGTCTTCGGCCGCCGGAGAGCCACCGGAGTCCCGCTGTCCGGCGGCTCCGTCGCGGACGGCCCGGATCTGGGCGCGAAAACCCCGGACGGCCGCTACCTCGTCCCCGCCGACGCCCACATCCGCCGCGCCCACGCGAACGTCGTGGGGGCGGGGCTCATGCTGCGCCGCAGTTACAGCATGGACACCCCGGTCCCGGGGCTCCTCTTCGTGAGCTTCCAGAACGATCTGCACACGTTCGCCGCGACCCTGGCGAGCATGGAGACCGCGGATGCACTGTTGCCGTTCACGACCACTACCGCGAGCGGGACCTTCCTGATCCTTCCGGGCTTCGACGAACACCGGCCGCTGGGATCGGCGCTGTTCCCGTCCTGAGCAAGTATTCGGGGAATGACAAAAGCCCTGCCTCTCCGAAGAGAAGCAGGGCTTCCGAGCAACGCTGGTGCGCGATACTGGGATTGAACCAGTGACCTCTTCCGTGTCAGGGAAGCGCTCTCCCGCTGAGCTAATCGCGCGAGGTGGAGACGGGATTCGAACCCGTGTACACGGCTTTGCAGGCCGTTGCCTCGCCTCTCGGCCACTCCACCGCATGGGGCTTGAGCCCTCCGAGCGGACGACGGGATTCGAACCCGCGACCCTCACCTTGGCAAGGTGATGCGCTACCAGCTGCGCTACGTCCGCACTACCGTGGCTCCGACGTCGCGGGCCGGAAGCCCGCACCCCGTCGCCGTGGTGTGAAAGAACCATATCCGACCCCGGCGACCGCCGTGGCACCGGGGGGTTGTTGGCCCGTTCGCGGGGCGGTGATCAGGCCAGATCGTTCGGGATCAGGTGGGTGAGCGCGTCGTCGACGTCGACCCACAGGTGCTCGTTGCCCGGCAGCACGACGTCGTACGTGCGGTCCAGGAAATCGGCCAGCTCCTGTGCGGACGCCTCGAACATGGCGTGCCCGGACGGCGAGTTCAGCTCGATCAGGACCGACTCCGGGTCCTCCACCGAAGGCCGGATGCGGACGTCCCCGTCGCCGGCGTCGGCGAGCAGGCCGTCGGCGAGCAGGTCGCGCGCGTAGACCCATTCGACCCAGCCGGCCCGCCCGGTGCGGAAGGCGGCGACCACGGCATAGGGGTCGCGGGTGTCGTAGCGCAGCTCCACCTTCACCGGAACCGCCGGGGTCCGCGGCGCCAGCAGGTCGAAGACCGCCGTCGAGCGGAGCGTCACGTGATCGTTGCGCATCGTCCTACCCTTCGTCTCCCTTCCCGGCCCGGACGACCGAGGACAACGGTGAGACGCACCAGGGGCCCGGATCCGTCGCGAGTGCGCTCGAGATCACCCGTTCGAGACCGTCTGCCCCGAGGTCCGTCCGGTCCGTCGCCGTCCGTGCCGCGCAGCCTTCAGCGGGCGCCCGGTGGGGAGCCACCAGTACATCTTGCGCGGTTCGGCCGCTGTGCGATAGCACCGTCGCACGGATGTCGCGGACGCCCGCACGCGCCCCCGCCCGCGCACAGCCTTGGCTAGCTCGGGATTGTTCGGACCGTATTCGCTGGCAGACGCGCTGTAGTCGGAGCAAACCACCCGTTTGCAGGCCCCCGAAAGTCGTGGGGTAGGCTGGAACCGCACCGCGAGCGGGCGATTAGCTCAGCGGGAGAGCGCTTCGTTCACACCGAAGAGGTCACTGGTTCGATCCCAGTATCGCCCACATCCCCGCCCGAAGGCCTGCCGACGATCGTGTCGGCAGGCCTTCGGCGTTGAGGGGGGAGCGGTCGTTCACCTCAGCTCGAGCAGCTCCGGCCGCGCACCGGCGCGGTCCGGTTTCCGCAGGTGGGCCCGGATCCGCTCGATGTCGGCCAGGTCCTTGGGCCTGCGCAATTCGAGCTTGTAGTGCAGGACGTCGCGCAGGCGGGCGAACCGCAGGCCGCCGACCACCTCCGCGTTCTCGATCAGCTCGTCGGCGCTCCACAGGTCCGTGATCCATCCCGCGGAGAACTGGATGCGCCCGCCGGGCAGCTGCCAGACGGGGTCCCCGCTGCAGGCGCCGACTCCGGGCGTTCCGGTTCGCCGCGCCCAGTCCAGGACGTCGCCCCGGGCGACGACGTCCAGGTCCCGGACGGTCGTGCGCAACCCGTGGACCAGCAACGGAGCGCTGCCGAAGACGACGAAGTGCTCGGGGTCGAGGTCCAGGGCGGCGAGTTCGCGGACGAGCCGGTTGTCGCCGGCCGGGTTTCCCTGGGTCGTGGCCGCCACAGTCATTCCTTGTCGCCGGGTCGGGATGACGTTCCCCTGCCGATCAGCCCGCGCATCGCGTGGATGATCTTCGCGCGTTCCGCCGGTCTGCTGTTCTTGAGCGCGGCCCGGAACATCATCAGCTTGACGATCTGGCGCACGATCACGCCTACGGTCAGGGCGACGAGGATCCATGCGTTCGAGGCGTGTTCGAGGATGGACGGCATCGCGGGTCACCACGACGAAGCGGGTTTGCCGTCGGCTATTTGCCGAAGCGCGTCGACATCCGTCACGCGGATCTGGAATCGCTTCGTGTCGATGATCCCGTTCCCCTTGAAGACGCGCACGATCTTCTTGGCGGCTTCGACGGAAGCTCCGGTCAGCGAAGCGAGATCCTTCTGGCTCAAGCGGATGGCCGGCGCGCCGTCGACGGTCTCGCAGATGCCGTTCCGGACCAGTTCGCTGAGCGCCTTGGCGATCCGCCTCTCGGTGGCCAGGTCGGAATCGGAGATCTTCCGCGTCGCCTGGGCGAGCCGTTTGCGGACCGCCGTGTGCAGCGCCTGCTCCGCGCTGCGGTGCTGGTCGAGGAATTTCTTCAGTTCGGCCGCCGGAACGTGCAGCACTTCGACGTCGCCCCAGGCGATCACGGTGGCCGACCGCGGCTCGTCGTCGAGCACGCCGAGTTCGCCGACTGTCTCCCTCGGGCCCCGGAACGCCACGATGCGGGGCGGCTGGCCGGCGATGACCTTGACGTGGCCTTTCTTGATCAGCAGAAGGAAGTCGCTGGCTTCCCCCTCGCGCATGAAGACATGGCCGTCTTCGCGGCGCAAGGTGCTTCCCACGCCTTCGAGCGTGGCAACGTCGTCCTCGCTGAGGACCCAGTTGCTCTCGTCCAGATGAACCATGTCCACCTACGAGAGTGTACAAATACCCTTAGGTGAGCACAACCAGCTTCGTTGAAGCGGGCGAATACCATCGAACCGGCTGCGTCGCCGCAGGTGGGAAGCGGTCGCGGCTCGTCGTCGAGCGGCGACCGCCTCCCTCGGATCAGCGCCCGGTCGCCGGTTCCAGCCGGCACTGCCCGTCCTCGCAGGTCCGCTCCAGGCGGCCGCGCGACAGGGTCTGCACCAGCCCGATCGCCCAGCACGTCGGGCATCCGCGCAGCGCCAGCACGCCCGCGGGCAGCGCCGGCAGGCTGGCCCACCCGACGACCGGGGCCAGCGCGATCGACACGGCGATCAGGCCGAATCCGACGATCCCGCGAACGAGATGGACCGAAAGGGACTTGCTGGCGAACGACGGTCGAGTGCTCATCGGCCTTCCTCCGGGAGATCCAGGCAAGCACGGACAGCGGCGCGGGCGCGGTGCAGGCGCGACTTCATCGCCGCGGCGCTCAACCCCAGCGACTTGGCGACGGTTTTTCCCGGCAGGCCCTGGATGTCGCGCATGATCAGCACGCCGCGCCGATCGTCGGGCAGCGAAGCGATGGCCGCCGACAGACGTTCGACCTCCAGCCTGCTCAGCACGTCTTTCCTCGGCGGACGGGCCCGCGGTGTCCGGGACCGGCTCGTCGCGCCGCACCAGGGCCCGTGCCCGGCGCAGGCATTCGTTGCGCACGATGCGGAACATCCACGACGCGAGCGCGGCCGTCGCCCGCAGCGTCCCGATCTTGCGGAACAGGACGATCATCGCCTCCTGCGCCGCGTCCTCGGCGTCCTGGCTGCTCGCGCACAACGAGAACGCGAACCGGCGGACGTGCGGGTACGCACCGGAGACCAGCACGGCGATCGACGCCTCGTCGCCGCGCTGCGCCGCCAGGACGAGCTGGTCGGCGGGCCAGGACTCAGCCACGCTTCGACCTGCCGCGCGCTCGCAGGAACACCACGCAGCCGCACACCAGAACCGCCACGACCACCACTGCGACAATGACTACGGTCATCGAACCTCCTTCGACGCGTCGGCCTCGTGGCCGCACCTCAATAAGAGCGGTCGGCCCGGCGAAAGGATTCAGCCGCGCGAAGATCGGCGGCTGTGCTAACTTAGCCGTGCGCCCCGTATGGGCCTACGCATGGAGGTTGTGGCTAACCAGCCAGCACAGAGATCGGGCTCTCCGTCTCTCGCAGTTCCGCGGATCCGTCAGCCGGATCGCTGCGCCATGCCTGTGCCTGCGGGGTCTTTTCGCGTCCTGTCCTGTGCTCGATGCCTCCTTTCCGGAAAAACCGAAAGGAATTGTGTGAGCAACGATTTTCACCGTCGGCTGATCGCCGAGTTCCGCGCGAATCGCGGCGCGCTGGGCGGCATGTTCGAGGGCTGGTCGCTGGCCGTGCTGACGACGACCGGCGCGAAGACCGGTCTGAGCCGGGAGGTGCTCCTCGGCTACCTGCGGATCGACGGCGACGGGGTGGTGGTCGCCTCGGCGAACGGGGCGGACCGCAATCCCGCCTGGTATCACAACATCCGGCGGAATCCGATCGTCACTGTCGAGACCGGCCGCGACACTTATCGCGCGATCGCCGCTATTCCGCGAGGACCGGCGTACGAGAAGCTATTCGCGCGGGTGGTCGCCGAGGCTTCGGGTTATGGCGATTACCAGGCGAAGACGACCCGCGAGATTCCGGTGGTCGTCTTGCATCGGATCGAAGCGCGGCCCGGGGAAGAGCGGGTCAAGGGAATGGGCGATTGGCTCGTCGAAGTGCACCAATGGTTCCGCGGCGAGTTGCGGGCGCTGCGCGAGCAGGCGGACGGCTTGGCCGATGGCAGCGCGACCGCGATCGTCCGGCCGAAACCGGACTTGGCTCAGGAGATGCGCACCCACTGCCTCAGCTTCTGCACCGCGCTTCGCCGACATCACGTCGGCGAGGACTCGGTCGTGTTCCCCTCTCTGGCCGAACAGTTCCCGGCGCTCGCCCCGGCCATCGCGCAGCTCGCCGAGCAGCATCAGGCGGTGGCGCGGCTGCAAGACTCGATCCGGGGGCTGGTCGACGGCTTCGTCCCGGGCGAATCCGACCCGGCGAGGCTGCGGGCCGAACTGGAGCGGCTTGCCGGCGAGCTGGAGGCGCACTTCGACTTCGAGGAGCAAGCCGTGGTGACCGCGCTCAACGCGACGGCTGCGGCGCCGCCGACGGTCTGAGCGAAGACCTGCGGGTTTCGAGTGTCCAGTGTGGACCTGACCCCGCCGCGAAGACGGTTTCCGGGCTAATCCGGGAGAAATGTGCGGCGGGGTTCCCGGCCCGGCGGAGGGCCCGCCGAGAATGGTTCAGACCACCCGAATGGTCGAAGACCGGACGACCTGCGCATTTCGGAGCGGATTGCATTGCGGGCAAAGGAAATCGGCGAGTCGGCGCAGTGCTTGTGCCCGAACGGCGGTTGGGGCGGGTTCGCCCGCGGCCGGTGACCCGCGCGGGGGAGCTGAATCGGCTGCGGGCCTGCTGGGCCGTTCGGTGTAGGTAGTGGGAAACTTGACTACTGCGGGTAGTTCTGGTTGCCGAGCCAGCGTGACCCATCGTGACATTCCCGTTATCTTCCCGGTGCTTCTTGACGGGGAAGACTCGCAGGCCGTGGCTGGGAAATCTCTGTAACACCGCTCGCTGACCACCCGATACCTTGGCGAGTGTCACACCTTCGGCCGTGAGGAGCCGGACCGCTTGATGATCACTGACTGTGATCGACGGTCTTGACTCAGCGTGCCGGTGGCGATCAGGTCCGGGGAGCTTGCGTAGCGCGGGAGGACTGATGGAAGAACCGGTGCGGCCCTGGCCCGCGGACGGCGTTTCGCTGCCGCAGGTCGACCTTCGGGCGGTCCCCGCGCCGCCGGTCGACGTGGCGGCCCCGCCGCCCGGCCGTGCCTCCGGCGACCGGCTCGACCCGGCGGTTGTCTGCCCGGCGGAGGGGGATCCGCCGAAAACGCACGCCGCGGAGTGGGAGAAGCGCTACCGCAGGACGGTGATCGCCTCGGATCTCGTCGCGGCCTGCGCGGTGATCGCGATCAGCGCCTTCGTGATCGACCGGCTCGCCCCGCACGACATGCACGCGTTCGGCACCGCGTTCGCGATCCTGTGCGCCCTTCCGGTCAGCCGGGCGTGGAGCGCGCGGGTGCTGGGGGAGGGCCCGGAGGAGTACCGGACGCTGGGCCGGGCGCTGATCACCGCGGCGGTCCTGGTCGCGTTCGGCGGATTGTTGTTCGGCGCCCTTGAGGTGCAGCCTTGGGTGTTTTTCGTGGTTCCGGCCGTCGCGTTAGTGCTGTTTCCCCAGCGATATGTGCTTCGGCAGATTCTGCACCGGAGACGGCGGCGCGGGCTGTGCCTGCTGCCGGTGATGGCGGCGGGCAACGCGGAAACCGTCGCGGACCTGATCAAGCGGACCCGGACCGAAGCGCACGTCGGGTGGCGGGTCGAGGCGGTCTGCACGTCCACCGGGCACGGAGAGATCGAGGGCGTGCCGGTCGTCGGACGGCTCGAGGAGCTTTCCCGGCACGTGCGCCGCGGCGGGTACCGGGTCGTGGCCATCACCGCCGACCAGTACTGGAATCCCGAGCGGCTGCAGCGGCTCGCCTGGGATCTCGAAGGCACGTCGTCGGAAATGGTCGTCGCGCCGGTGCTGATGGAGGTCGCCGGGCCCCGGCTGAACGTCAGCGGAGTGCTGGGGATGCCGCTGCTGCGGGTCACCGCGCCCGCGTTCTCCGGCGGACGCCGGCTGGTCAAGGAGGTCGTCGACCGGTGCGGCGCGGCGTTGCTGCTCGCGCTGTTTTCGCCGCTGCTGCTGGCGATCGCGGTAGCGGTGAAGGCGGGCGACCGGGGTCCGGTGGTCTACCGGCAGCGGCGCATCGGCAAGGACGGCGAAGCCTTCACGATGCTCAAATTCCGCACCATGGTCGTGAACGCGCACCTGATCCGGCACGACCTGGAGACGGCGAACGAAGGCGCGGGACCGCTGTTCAAAATGAAGAAGGACCCGCGCGTCACGAAGGTCGGCGGGCTGCTGCGCCGGTATTCGCTCGACGAACTGCCGCAGTTGTTCAACGTCGTCGCCGGGCGGATGTCGCTGGTCGGGCCGCGGCCGCCGTTGCCGGAGGAGACGGCGACATACGCTCCGGCCGCGCGCCGCAGGCTGCTGGTGAAGCCGGGGCTGACCGGGCTGTGGCAGGTCAGCGGGCGCAGCGATCTGTCCTGGGACGAGAGCATCCGGCTCGACCTGCGCTACGTCGAGGACTGGTCGCTGGCTCTCGACCTGGTGATCCTCTGGAAGACCTTCCGTGCCGTGCTGGCCGGGCAGGGTGCCTACTGACCTGCGGGAATTGTGCCGACGACGGCCGCCGGTCCGCGAGGGACGGCGGCCGTCTCCCGTGCGCTGAGTCACAACCGTGCCGGACGAGAAATAGTCAAGCGTTCAACCATGTTGGTGCCGTGCGTAGGCGACAGCACGGAAGGAACGACGGACCGATGACTACTTTCGCAGAGTCCCAGCAGCTGCAGGTGCCCGCCGAGGTGCAGGACCTGCTGTTCCGCGAGGCGCGCACGGCCAACAGCTTCAGCGCCGAGCCGGTGACCGACGAGCAGGTCCGCGCGATCTACGACCTCGTCAAGTGGGCCCCGACCTCGATGAACACCCAGCCGCTGCGCGCGCTGGTGATCCGCAGCGACGAGGCGAAGCAGCGGCTGCTGCCGCACATGGCCCAGGGCAACCGCGCCAAGACCGAAGCCGCTCCGCTGACCGTGATCCTGGCCGCGGACGTGGACTTCCACGAGAACATCCCGCAGACCTTCCCGCACAACCCCGGCGTGAAGGACAACTTCGCCGACGAAGCGGGCCGCGTCGAGTTCTCCAAGCTGAACTCGCTGCTGCAGGTCGGCTATTTCATCATCGGCGTGCGCGCCGCCGGACTGGCCGCGGGCCCGATGACCGGCTTCGACTCCGCGGGCGTGGACAAGGAGTTCTTCTCCGGCAACAACTGGCGTTCGCTCGTCGTGGTGAACGTCGGCAAGCCGGGCGAGAACCCGTGGTACGACCGCCTGCCGCGGCTCGACTTCGACCAGGTCGTCGACACGCTCTGACCCTTCTTTCGCCGCCGAGAGGCCGCCCCGCACGCCCGGGGCGGCCTCTCGGCGTCTCCGGGCAGTGTTGGCTGACGGCGGTCGAATCCGCGAACCCGCCGCCGACTAGCATCAGCGGAAGCCGTTCCAGTCACTTCTCCCGAAGGAGCCCGATCGTGTCCCAGCCGTCGTCAGTCGCCGCCGTACCCGCCCCGCGCGTGGTGGTGCCGGCGGGCACTACGGCGGGCGCCGCGGTGCGCGAAGCCGGGCTGCCCACCAAGGGCCCGGACACGATCGTCGTCGTCCGCGACGCCGACGGGAAGCTGCGCGACCTCGCGTGGGCCCCGGAAGCGGAGGCCCTGGTCGAAGCGGTCGCGGCGAACACCGAGGACGGCCGCGGCGTGATCCGGCACTCCGCCGCGCACGTGCTCGCCCAGGCCGTGCAGCAGGAATTCCCGGACGCCAAGCTCGGCATCGGCCCGCCGGTGCGCGATGGCTTCTACTACGACTTCGCCGTCGAAAAGCCGTTCACGCCCGAGGATCTGCAGAAGCTCGAGAAGCGGATGAAGCAGATCGTCAAGGGCGCGCAGCAGTTCTCGCGCCGCGTCTTCGCCTCTACCGACGAGGCGAAGGAAGAGCTGGCGAACGAGCCGTTCAAGCTCGAACTGGTGGACCTCAAGTCCGATGTGGACGCTGTGGACACCAGCGAGGTGATGGAGGTCGACAGTTCCTCCTCGGGCGAGCTGACCATCTACGACAACCTCGACCCGCGCACCAAGGAACGCGTGTGGAGCGACCTCTGCCGCGGCCCGCACGTGCCCACCACCAAGTTCATCCCGGCCTTCAAGCTCACCCGGGTGGCGGCCGCGTACTGGCGCGGCAACGAGAAAAACCCGCAGCTGCAACGGATCTACGGCACCGCGTGGGAATCGGCCGAGGCGCAGGACGCCCACCTCGAGCGCATCGCCGAGGCGGAGCGCCGCGACCACCGCAAGCTCGGCGCGGAGCTGGACCTGTTCTCCTTCCCCGAGGAGATCGGCTCCGGGCTGCCGGTGTTCCACCCCAAGGGCGGCATCATCCGCCGCGAGCTGGAGAACTACTCGCGCCGCAGGCACGAGGAGGCCGGCTACGAGTTCGTGAACACGCCGCACATCTCCAAGGGCGACCTGTTCCACACCTCCGGGCACCTGCCGTACTACGCGGACACCATGTTCCCGCCGGTGCAGTTCGAGGAAGAGGACTACTACCTCAAGGCCATGAACTGCCCGATGCACAACCTGATCTTCCGCTCGCGCGGGCGGTCCTACCGCGAACTGCCGCTGCGGCTGTTCGAGTTCGGCACCGTCTACCGCTACGAGAAGTCCGGCGTCGTGCACGGCCTCACCCGCGTGCGCGGCCTGACGATGGACGACTCGCACATCTACTGCACCAAGGAGCAGATGCCGTCCGAGCTGCGGTCGCTGCTCAAGTTCGTGCTGGACCTGCTGGCCGACTACGGCCTGTCCGACTTCTACCTCGAACTGTCCACCCGCGGGGACTCGGACAAGTTCATCGGCGAGGACTGGGAGTGGGAGGAGGCCACCGAGACGCTGCGCCAGGCCGCCGTCGACTCCGGCCTCGAACTGGTGCCGGACCCGGGCGGCGCGGCCTTCTACGGCCCGAAGATCTCGGTGCAGGCGAAGGACGCCATCGGCCGCACCTGGCAGATGTCGACCATCCAGCTGGACTTCAACCAGAACAAGCGCTTCGGCCTGGAGTACACCGCCTCCGACGGCAGCCGCCAGCGGCCGATCATGATCCACCGCGCGCTGTTCGGGTCGATCGAGCGGTTCTTCGGCGTGCTGACAGAGCACTACGCGGGCGCGTTCCCGGCGTGGCTGTCGCCGGTGCAGACGGTCGCCATCCCGATCACCGCCGACCAGGTCGAGTACCTGCGCGGCGTGGAGAAGGCGTTGCGCGCCAAGGGGATCCGCGTCGAGGTCGACGCGAGCGACGACCGGATGCAGAAGAAGATCCGCACGCACACCACGCAGAAGGTGCCGTTCCTGCTGCTGGCCGGCGCGAAGGACGCGGAGGCGGGCGCGGTGTCGTTCCGGTTCCGCGACGGCGGCCAGATCAACGGCGTCCCGGTGGACCAGGCGGTCGAGGCGATCGCCGAATGGGTCGCCCGGCGGGAGAACGCGTCGCCGTCGGCCGAGGCCGTGGAGAAGATCCTGAAGTGACCGAGCCGGAACTCGTCGAACAGGACGGGGCCGGGGTCCCGGACGCGCTGCAGCGGCTGTGGACCCCGCACCGGATGGCCTACATCCGCGGCCAGGACAAGCCGGACGGCGACGAGTCCGACGGCTGCCCGTTCTGCCGCCTGCCCGGCCTCGGCGACGACAAGCGCGCGCTGATCGTCGCCCGCGGGGAAACCGTGTTCGCGGTGCTGAACCTGTACCCGTACAACCCGGGGCACCTGATGGTGGTCCCGTACCGGCACGTCGCGGACTACCCCGACCTGAGCGCCGAGGAGACGCGCGAGCTGGCCGAGTTCACCCAGCACGCGATGGGCGTGATCCGGGCGGTCTCGGCGGCGCACGGGTTCAACATCGGGATGAACCAGGGCGTGATCGCCGGTGCGGGCATCGCCGCGCACCTGCACCAGCACCTGGTGCCGCGCTGGGGCGGCGACGCGAACTTCATGCCGGTGATCGGCCACACGAAGGTGCTGCCGCAGCTGCTCGGCGAAACCCGCGACCTGCTGGCGGGCGCGTGGTGAGGCCGGTCGCGCTGCGGTAATTGAGTGCTCAACCAGCGTATGATGACGATATGTCCGAACCACGCTGGCTGACCGACGAAGAGCAGCGGGTCTGGCGCGCCTACGCCCAGGCCAGTTCGCTGCTGCACGCACACCTCGAAGGACAGCTGCAGCACGAGTCGGGCATGCCGCACACGTACTACGAGGTGCTCGTCGCGCTGTCCGAAGCGGACGGACGGCGGCTGCGGATGAGCGAGCTCGCGTCGGTGCGCGGTTCGTCGCGCAGCAGGCTGTCGCACGCGGTGGCGCGGCTGGAGGCCAAGGGCTGGGTCCAGCGCGAGTCGTGCCCCACGGACAAGCGCGGGTCGTGGGCGGTGCTCACCGACTCCGGGTTCGCCGCGCTCGAGGAAGCCGCGCCCGGGCACGTCGAGGCGGTCCGGGAGACGCTGTTCGACCAGCTGTCGGCCGAGCAGGTGCGCCAGCTCGGCGAGATCTCCGAGGCGATCCTGGCCGGGCTGCGGCCCAAGTGCCAGGCCGTGCGAGAGGCCGAAGAGGCAGCGGAATTCGCCGCGCCGGTCGTCGAACTGCCGAAATCCGGCTGACGTTCCGGCGGGTCGCGGGCGGGCACGTCCGGTCCGGAGAGCGGGGTCGATAGGCTTTCGTCGCCCACCCGCCCCCGAATCAGGTGCACAGACGAGGAAGATGCTCAACATTTTCGCCCGTGCCTCGGTCTCCCGCGTGACGGACCCGATCGGCGCCACCCTGGTCCGCGCCGGACTGACCCCGAACGCGATGACCGTGCTCGGCACCGCGGGCGCCGTGGCGTGCGCGCTGGTCTTCTTCCCGCAGGGGATGCTGCTGTGGGGCACGTTCACCGTGTGGGGCTTCGCGATGCTCGACCTGCTCGACGGCGCGATGGCCCGTGCCCGCGGGTACGGGACGCCGTTCGGCGCGGTGCTCGACGCGACCTGCGACCGGCTGGTCGACGGCGCGCTGTTCGCCGCGATCGCGTGGTGGTGCTTCGTGCAGGACCACAACAACCGGGCCGCGGCCGCCGCGCTGATCTGCCTCGTGCTGGCCCAGGTCATTTCCTACGTGAAGGCCCGCGCCGAAGCGTCCGGCCTCGAAGCCGACGGCGGGCTGGTGGAACGCGCGGAGCGGCTCATCATCGCGCTGGTCGGCACCGGACTGCACGGCCTGGGCGTGCCCTACACCGTGGAGATCACGCTGTGGCTGCTCGCCGTGCTGTCGGTGATCACGCTGCTGCAACGGGCGGCGGCGGTGGCGAGCGCGGCGCGGGCGGTCGCGGCGAAACAGGCCGATTCCTCGGCGGGCGGGACGCAACCGTGAGCACACTGTCCCAGCGGCTCGGCGAGTTCGGCTACGCGACGGGCTGGCGGCTCGTCCGGCGGCTGCCGCGGTCGTTCGGGTCGGCGACGTTCGCCTTCGGCGCGGACATGGCCGCCCGGCGCGGCGGCGGGGGAGTGCGGCAGCTGCGCGCCAACCTCGCCCGCGTCGTGCCGCAGGCCGGGGAAGCGGAGCTGGACGAACTGGTCCGGCGCGCGATGCGGTCGTACGCGCGGTACTGGTTCGAGACGTTCCGGCTCCCGGCGATGGACCACGCGGCGGTCGCGAAGCAGGTGACGGTGACCGGCGCGGAGAACATCGACGCGGCGCTCGCCGAGGGCAACGGCGCGGTGATGACGCTGCCGCACAGCGGGAACTGGGACATCGCGGGGGTCTGGCTCGCCAGTTACGCGGGCACCTTCACCACGGTCGCGGAGCGGCTGAAGCCCGAATCGCTGTACCGCCGCTTCGTGTCGTTCCGCGAATCGCTCGGCTTCGAGATCGTGCCGCTGACCGGCGACAGCGCGGCGATGCGGCTGCTGCTGCGGCGGCTGCGCGAGAACAAGGTGGTGGTCCTGCTGGGGGACCGGGACCTGACGTCGTCCGGGATCCCGGTGCGGTTCTTCGGCGAGCAGACGCACCTGCCGCCCGGTCCGGCGCGCCTCGCCGCCACCACCGGCGCCGCGCTGCTGCCGACCGGCTGCTGGTTCACCGAGGACGGCTGGGAGATCCGCATCCACCCGCGCATCCGCGTCACCGCGCGGGCCGAGGTGCCCGCCGCGACGCAGGCGCTGGCCGACGTGTTCGCCGGCGACATCGCCGCGCATCCGGCCGACTGGCACATGCTGCAGCCGTTCTGGCCCGCCGACGCCGCGGCGACGACGCTGGAAGAAGCGAGCTGACCCCGGTGGCGCGCGGGTTGAAGATCGGGATCGTGTGCCCGTACTCGTTCGATGTTCCCGGCGGGGTCCAGGGGCACGTGATCGACCTGGCGCGGGCGTTGCTCGAGCGCGGGCACCGGGTGTCGGTGCTGGCTCCGGCGGACGAGGACGCGCAGCTGCCGGATTTCGTGCACCCGGCGGGCAAAGCGCTGGGGATCCCGTACAACGGCTCGGTCGCGCGGCTGCAGTTCGGGCCGGTTTCCTACGCCCGGGTGCGGCGGTGGATCCGGGACAACGGCTTCGACGTGCTGCATCTGCACGAACCGGCCGCGCCGAGCCTGTCCCTGCTGGCGCTGAAGGTCGCGGACGGGCCGATCGTCGCCACCTTCCACACCGCCACGACGCGCTCGCGGACGCTGGCGGCGTTCCAGCCGGTGCTGCGTCCGCTGCTGGAGAAGATCACCGCGCGGATCGCGGTGTCCGCGCTGGCCCGGCGGGTGCAGGTGGAGCACGCGGGCGGCGACGCGGTCGAGATCCCGAACGGCGTCGACGTCGACTTCTTCTCCCGGGCCCTGCCGCTGGAGGGCTACCCGCGCGCGGGCGGGACGATCGGGTTCGTCGGGCGGTTCACCGAACCGCGCAAGGGCATGGACGTGCTGCTGGAGGCCGCGCGGCGACTGCTGCCGGAGTTCGAGGACCTGCGGCTTCTCGTGGTCGGCCGGGGCGAGCCGGACCAGCTGCGGCGGATGGCCGGGCCGCGGCTGTGGCCGCACATCGAACTGCTGGGCCAGGTCGACGACGAGACGAAAGCCCGGGCGCTGCGCAGCGTGGACGTCTACTGCGCGCCCAACACCGGCGGCGAGAGCTTCGGGATGATCCTCACCGAGGCGATGGCCGCGGGCACTCCGGTGCTGGCCAGCGGTCTCGATTCGTTCCGTCGCGTGCTCGACGACGGCCGCGCCGGGCTGCTCACCACCACCGGCGACCCGGCCTCCCTGGCTGACGGCCTGCGCGAACTGCTGGGCGATCCGGCGCGCCGGGCGTCGCTCGCGGCCGCGGCGGGCGAGCGCGTGACGGCGTACGACTGGGCGGTCGTGGTCACCCAGGTGCTGCGGGTGTACGAGACCGCCATCGCGGCGGATCCCCGGCTGGTCGCGGCGGGGGAGCGGGAGCTCGCGTGACGGTCCTGGTGTGGCTGCTCGTGGCGGCGGCCGCGGTCGTGGTGCTCGGCGGGCTGTTCCTGGTCGCGACCGCGAACCGGCTCGACCGCCTGCACGTCCGGACCGACGCCGGCTGGGCCGCTTTGGAAGCTGCTCTCGCGCGCCGGGCCGTGGTGGCGCGGGCGGTCGCCGCCGTACTGCACGACGGTGCCGATCTGCACGCCGCGGCCGCGCGGGCGGAAGATGCCCCGCGGCCCGACCGTGAGGCAGCGGAGAACGAACTGACGCTGGTCCTGGCGCGAATCGACCGGTCCCGGCTGCCGTTGGTGCTCGCCGAGGAACTGACCGACGCCGAACACCGGGTCGTCATCGCGCGCCGCGTGCACAACGACGCGGTGCGGGACACGCTGGCGCTGCGGCGTCGCCGGAAGGTGCGGTATTTCAAGCTGGCCGGGACCGCGCCGTTGCCGGAGTACTTCGAATTCGCCGAACCGGACCTCTGAGGCAGACTGAGGCGCATGACGACCGAACCCGATGCCTGCGCCGTCGCACACGGCGAGGTCGAAGAGCCGCCCGCCGAACGGACCCTGGTGGCCGTGTTCTCCTCGCCGGTGGCCCAGTACCTGCTGCGCTACGCGGCCGATCTGGGTTACCGCGCCGTGCTGTTCGAGCCGGACGAGGCGCGGGCCAGCGACGCACCCGAGGGCGTCGAGGTCCGCACGACCGCACCCTCGCCGGGGCCGGACGCGGACGTCGTGGTGACCGACCACCACCGGCCGGAACTCGGGACGGTCCTGCAGGCCGCGCTGGCGGTGCCGACGCGGTGGGTGGGCGTGCTGGGCAACCCGCGGCATCCGGGCCCGCACGTGGAAGCGCTGCGGGCGCTGGGGGTGGCGGAACCGGACATCGCGCGGGTGCACCGGCCGGTCGGGCTGAACATCGGCTCGCGGACTCCGGCGGAGATCGCGGTGGCGACACTGGCCGGTCTGGTGGCGGACCGGAACGGGCGACCGGGCGGCTTCGAGTTCTGACCCGGTGGGGTCAGGGCTGCGCGTTCAGGACTCCGAAGGGGAAGTGCACGCTCGGTACTCGGGTGGTCGTGTCGAGGTGGCGTATCTGATCGTCGAAGAAGATGTGCGGCTTCAGCACGTCGATGACGGTGCCTTTCTCGATCCCGCCGAGGAAGAACGCTTCGTTCACGGTGGCGCCCCAGTCTTTGAGACTGGTGACCGCGCGCTCATGAGACGGCGCGCTTCGTGCTGTGACAAGGGAAATACGAAGACGCCTTTGGTATTCGGGGTCGTCCTGGAGGCGTTTCCGCTCGAGTTCCTGCAGCCGGTTGAGACCGGCGAGGAAATCGTTCAACGGTCCGGGCGAATGCGGTGTCACGGCATTGGCGGTTTCATAACTGTGGAACTCCTGGAGCGAGCCGTTCTGCATGACCTTCTCCGCCTTGTCGTCGGCCAGCACGCCGTCGAAGTCGCGACCCGCAGTTCGTCGTCCTCGTCGTCCACGAACGACGATTCCATCACCCGCCCTGCCGGGAGACCCTGGCCAAGAGCCTGTCGGACATCGTTCTCGTTGGCGGAGAGGAAAAGCGACATGTTGAGTGCCCGCATGTAGGCATGCGGAGACCGGCCCTGCGTGAAAATCGCCCGGGTGATCGGCAATCCGCGGTGCTGGATCGACCGCATCACCCGGAGCCCGGTGTCCGGGCTGTTGCGGGAGAGAACCATGACCTCGACCGGGGGATCATTCTCTTCCGCAAGGTTGTTCAGCGACAGCAGGCGCCTGATGAAGGGGAAGGCGAAACCCGGTCTCAACGGATTTTCGAGGTTGTCTTCCTGGTAGGCCCGGTACGCGTCTTCCCCTTGCGATTTGAAGACCGTATCGGATTCCTGAAGGTCGAACAGCGCGCTGGACGCAACACCCAGGACAAGTCGCTCGGTCAATTCATACGACATTTCCGTCCGCCCTTCTCCGCGGCTCGACATCGCCGTCGAGCATTCATCGAGAAGGTCGCGGACCATCCGGCAAGTGTTGCTCTCTGTAACCGATGAAGAGCCGATCCGCCGCCGAGCCGTGACCCGGAACCGGGGGAGGCGAACCACCGCCCGCCTCCCGTCCGGGTCAGGTCGGCACCACCGCTCCCTCCGGCATCGGTTCGAACCGGGCGTGCCGACGCGTGAACGTAGCCGTCCCCGACGTCAGCGACCGGAGGTCCACCGCGTACCGCAGCAGTTCCGCCGCGGGCACCTCCGCGTGCACCACGGTGTGCCCGCCCTCCCCGGATTCCGTGCCCAGCACCCGGCCGCGGCGGGACGACAGGTCGCCCAGGACAGTGCCGAGGTGTTCGTCCGGCAGGCTCACTTCGACGGCGTCCAGCGGTTCCAGCAGCGAGATCCGGCTGGCCGCCGCGGCTTCCCGCAGGGCCAGCGCGCCCGCGGTCTGGAACGCCGCGTCCGACGAGTCCACGCTGTGCGCCTTCCCGTCCGTCAGCGTCACGCGCACGTCCACCACCGGGTAGCCGTCCTGGACGCCACGCTGCAGTTGTGCCCGCACGCCCTTCTCGACGCTCGGGATGAACTGGTGCGGCACCGCACCGCCGACCACCTTGTCCACGAACTCGAATCCGCCACCGCGCGGCAGCGGTTCGACCTCGATGTCGCACACCGCGAACTGCCCGTGCCCGCCGGACTGCTTCACATGCCTTCCGTGTCCGCGGGCGGGTTTCGCGAATGTGGAACGCAGGCTGATCCGCACCGGTTCGGTGCCGACGTCCGCGCCGCCCGCGCGCAAGCGCGACAGAACGACGTCCGCGTGTGCCTCGCCCATGCACCACAGCACGAGCTGCCCGGTCTCCGCGTTGCGTTCCAAGCGCAGGGTCGGATCGCCCGCGACGAGGCGGGAAAGGTTGCGGGACAACGTGTCCTCGTCGCTGCGGGACTTCGCGACGACGGCGACCGGCAGCAGCGGTTCGGGCATCCGCCACGGTTTCATCAGCAGCGGATCCTCCGGCGACGACACGGTGTCGCCGGTTTCGGCGGACCCGACCTTGGTCAGCGCGCACAGATCGCCCGCGACGCAGTACGGCACCTCGCGCAGGTTCGCGCCGAGCGGTGAATACAGGTGGGCGACGCGTTCGTCGGCGTCGTGGTCTTCGTGGCCGCGTTCGGTGAGGCCGTGGCCCGAGACGTGCACAGCGTTCTCCGGCCGCAGCGTCCCGGAAAACACCCGGACGAGCGAAACTCGTCCCACGTACGAGTCAACCGCGGTGCGCACGACCTCGGCGGCGAGGGGGCCGGCCGGGTCGGCGGACAGCGCGTCGTGCGCGGCGCCGTCGGGGCTGGTCACGCCGGGCGGCTGGTGTTCCAGCGGCGAGGGGAAGGCCCGCACGATGCCGTCGAGCACCTCGGCGAGGCCGACCCCGCTGGTCGCGCAGACCGGGATGACCGGGTGGAACGAACCGCGCGCGACGGCCGTCTCGAGGTCGGCGATCAGCACGTCCTCGGCGATCTCCTCGCCGCCGAGGTAGCGGTCCATGAGGGTCTCGTCCTCGCTCTCGGCGATGATGCCCTCGATCAGTTCGTTGCGGGCGTCGGCGAGCCCGTCCAGCGCGGCCGGGTCCGGGTCGCTCACGCGCGGCGGGTAGCCGGCGGAATAGTCGTACCGGCGCCGCGTGACGAGGCCGACCAGACCGTCCGGCGCGGGGAGGTACAGCGGCAGCACGCCCGCGCCGAAAGCGGCTTGGCAGGCGGCGATCTCGGCGAGCGCGTCGGCGCGGTGGTGGTCGAGCCGCGACACCACGACGGCGCGCGGCATGCCCACCGACGCGCATTCCTCCCACACGGCGATCGTGGCGGCGTCCACTCCCTCGGCGGCGCACACCACGAACAGCGCGGCGTCCGCGGCTCGCAGCCCGGCGCGCAGCTCGCCGACGAAATCGGCGTATCCCGGGGTGTCGATGAGATTGATTTTGTGCCCGGCGTGCAGCACCGGGGCGACGGAGAGCCCGACTGAGCGCTGCTGGCGCACGGCCGCCGGGTCGTGGTCGCACACGGTGGTGCCCTCCACGACCGAACCGGCGCGCGGCACGGTGCCGGACGCGGCGAGCAGTGCCTCGGTGAGCGTGGTCTTCCCGGAACCGGAGGGCCCGACGAGGACGACGTTGCGCACCTTGGCGGGGTCGTCCACAGCGACGGCGGCCCCGGGGTCGGTACTCCTGTTCTGCTTGTCGGCCATGACGGCCTCCTCAGCGACGGCGGGTGGAAGAACTGTGTCCTCGATCACACACCCGCGACCCGCCGGGAAGCAAGGCGGACGGCCCGGGACCAGCCGTTCGCTGAGCGAGGGCTGCCCGCGTCCCGGGGCGCTCGATTCCCTTGTGGACGGCTCGGCTTGACGTGTCCACAAAGGACTGTCCGGGAATTGATGCCGGATTTATCCTGAACGCCGGTCTGCTGCCGAGGTGGGCGAGTGGCGATTCTTGGGCGGAAAGAGGAATTCCCGGAAAACGGGAACCGGAAATCAGGACCGATGCGGCGAAGTTGATAAATTAACGACCTTCGTCGGTTGTCCCAAGTTGGGAAAAACCCGACTCTTGGCGGGGTTCGATCCCATTCCACTTCCGAATCCGGCCCCCACCCCCGGGTCTGATCCGGCCTGTCCGGAGGAGAACACCGCCGATGAAATCGCGCCGACCGCTCGTGCTGCTCGCAGCCGGGGTCTTGGCCGGGGCCGTCACCACGGCCACCGCCGCCCACGCACAGCCTCTCGAACCGCAGAGTCCGCAGGCCGCCGAGGCGATGGCCGCCGGCGCCGCGCAGACCCTGGTCGCCTCCCGGCCCGCCGCGCTGCACGCCAGCAAGGACGACGTTTTCCAGCAGCACAAGGTGATCTCGTCGACCAACGGGCTGAAGTACGTGCCGTACGACCGCACCTACAAGGGCCTTCCGGTCGTCGGCGGCGACTTCGTCGTGGCCACGAACTCCTCCGGGCAGGTGCTCGCCACCTCGGTCGCGCAGACCGCCGCGATCGACCTGCCGAGCACGTCGCCGAAACTGACCGCGAAGCAAGCCGAAGCGATCGCCCGTACCCAAGTGCCCACTGTGGACAGTGTGCAGCCCGCGACGCTCGCCGCTTACGCGCTCGGAAGCCCGAAACTCGCCTGGACGACCAGGGTGACCGGGCGGAACGCGGAAGGGCCGAGCAAGCTGGACGTCGTCGTCGACGCGACGACCGGGAAGGTCCTGCACACGCAGGAGCACGTGGCCTACGGCGACGCGCAGGGCGTGTGGAACGGCCCGGAGCCGCTGCATCTCGACACGTCCTCGGACGGCGCCGGCGGTTTCTCGATGACCGATCCGACCATCGCGAACCTCAGCTGCCAGGACGCCTCCACCCAGCAGACCTTCACCAAGTCGACGGACAGCTGGGGCAACGGCGACGAGACCGACAAGGAAACCGGCTGCGCCGACGCCCTGTACGGCATCCAGCAAGAGAACAAGATGCTGACGCAGTGGCTGGGCCGCAACAGCTTCGACGGCAACGGCGGCGGCTGGCCGATCCGCGTCGGCCTCAACGAGCAGAACGCCTACTACGACGGCACCCAGGTCCAGGTCGGCAACAACACCGCGGGCCAGTGGATCGGCTCGCTCGACGTGATCGGGCACGAGTTCGGCCACGGCATCGACGACCACACCCCGGGCAGCATGTCCGGCAGCGGCACCCAGGAATTCGTCGCGGACGTCTACGGCGCCTCGTCCGAGTGGTTCGCCAACGAGCCCTCGCCGTACGCGGTCCCGGACTTCCTCGTCGGCAACCAGGTGAACCTCGTCGGCAGCGGGCCGATCCGCAACATGTACGACCCGTCGCAGCTGGGCCACGCGAACTGCTACGACGACTCGATCCCGGGCACCGAGGTGCACGCCGCGGCCGGCCCCGGCAACCACTGGTTCTATCTCCTCGCCGAGGGATCGAGCCCGACCAACGGCCAGCCGGCCAGCCCGACGTGCAACAACTCCAGCGTGACCGGGGTCGGCGTGCAGACCGCCGTGAAGATCTTCTACAACGCGATGCTGCTCAAGACCTCCGGCAGCTCCTACCAGAGCTACCGCACTTGGACGCTGACCGCGGCGAAGAGCCTGTTCCCCAACGGCTGCACCGAGTTCAACACGGTGAAGGCGGCTTGGGACGCGGTGAGCGTGTCCGCGCAGCCGGACGAGCCGACGTGCGGCGCTGCCGGCGTGACGGGTTCGCGGGCGATTTCCGCTCGATGAACCGAAACTGATTTCCCCACCGGCGGGAGGGGGAGACGAGCACTCGTCTCCCCCTCCCGATCGTTATTGCGTGCCGAGTGAAAAACTGGTCTTTCTTCGCTTGCCGAGAATTCTTTGCCGAAGGGTGCCGCGCAATTTCGCCGGGAGCGGTTACGGCACTCCGGCTAGCCGGAGCAACGCCGCGGTCGCCGCGGCGGCGATCACTACCAGCACAAATGGCGCTTTCCGCCACGCGAGCACCCCGCCCGCCAGCACTCCGGCAGGCCGGGCGATCCCGGCGAATTCCTGCCCCTGGGTCAACGCGCTGGTCGCGACCAGCGCGGCGAGCAGGACTACCGCCGAGAGCGTCATCAGCCGCTCGGCGCGCGGGGACAGCCGCACTTTCGTGCGCAACAGCGGTCCGGCGAGGCGGAACGCGAACGTCCCCGCCGCCAGTACGAGCGTCGCGATGATCAGTTCCGCGCCGTCCATCAGTGCGCTCCTTCCAAGGACTTCGGCTCTTTCGCCGCGGCTCCGGCCACCACCCCGACCAGCGCCAGCAGCACTGGCAGGCCCGCCGGGAGCAGGGGAGTGGCCGCGAGCGCGACCACCACGCCGATCAGCACCGGCAACCGCGCGGCCCGGTCCTTCAGCGACGGCAGCACCAGCGCGAGCAGCACCGCCGGGAAGGCGGCGTCCAGGCCGAACGCGTCGGTGTCGCTGATCGCGGACCCGGCGAACGCGCCGAGCACGACCCCGAGGTTCCAGCACACGAACAGCCCGGCGCCGCACGCCCAGTACGCCGCGCGCCGCCGGTCGGCGTCGCGCTGGGCCAGCGCGAACGCCACGGATTCGTCGATCATCAGATGGCTTCCGGCCAGCCGCCCGAGCAGGCCGCGGCCGAGCGCGTCGCCGATCGCGAACCCGAACGGCACGTGCCGCGCGTTCACCAGCAGCCCGGCGGCGACCGCGGCGAGCGGATTGCCGCCCGAGGCGACGATGCCGACGAACATGAACTGCGACGCGCCGGCGAAGACCAGCAGGGACAGGAGCATCGGCGCCCACAGCGGGAAGCCGGAGCCCACCGCGATGGTGCCGTAGGAAACGGCCACGAGGGCGTCGGCCAGGCACACGAGACCGATGTCGCGGGCGAGGCCGCGATCGAGTGTTCGCCAAATCGAACGCATAGTGTCCTATGCTGAACACGTCGGGGCCTGTTCGTCAAGGCGAACGAGAAGACTGATGGAGCGAACACACATGCCGAACGAGAGCACGGGCGCGCCGCTGGACATCATCGCGGCGTCCCTGCGCCGCGAACGGGCCCGCGCCGGCCTCTCGCTGACCGAGGTCGCGCGCCGGGCGGGCCTGGCGAAATCCACGTTGTCCCAGCTGGAATCGGGGTCCGGCAACCCGAGCGTGGAGACGCTGTGGGCCCTCGGCGTCGCGCTGGACGTGCCGTTCTCCCGGCTGGTCGAGCCGGAACGGCAGGAGGTGAAGGTGATCCGCGCGGGCAAGGGCCCGACGGTGTTCGCCGAACACGCCGACTACGCGTGCACGCTGCTGTCCGCGTGCCCGTCCGCGGCGCGCCGGGACATCTACCTGGTGAGCGCGGAGCCGGGCATCCCGCGGCGGTCGGATCCGCACATGAGCGGCGTGGTCGAGCACACCGTGCTGTGCGCGGGACGGGCCCGGATCGGGATCATGGACGATCCGGTGGAGCTGCTGCCGGGGGATTACATCTGCTATCCCGGGGACGTTCCGCATATCTTCGAGGCGCTGGAGCCGGGGACGTTCGGGGTGGAGATTTCCGAGTACAACTGAGCGGTCATTCGCCGGTGCAGCTTCAAGTCCGTGAGGGGAACCCTGAGGGAATCAGATTCCCTCAGGGTTCCCCTCACGGACCGCGTTACGCCGGTGTCACGTCGACAAGGACCTTTCCCAGGGCCCCGCGTTCGACCGCGCGGTGGGCGTCCGCGACGCGGTCGAGTCCGTACCGGTGGATCGGAAGCCCGTGCTCGGCACCGACCTCCAGTGCGCCTGCGGCCGCGGCGGCGTGCACGTCGGCCAGCGCGTTCGCTTTGCTTTCCGGATCGGTCGTGTAGGTGAAGGTGAAATCCAGCTGCACGTTTTTGACCAGCATTTCCCGCGACGGGATCGGGAGGCGGTCGGCGTCGCCGTAGCTGTAGACGTTGATGTTGCCGCCGTGGGCGAGCGCGGCCAGGTCGGCAGTCAGGTTGGCGCCGAGGTCGAGCTCGACGATGTGGTGTGCCCCGGCGGGCGCCAGCCGCGAGACGCGCGCGGCGACGTCCTCGGTGCGGTAGTCGATGACGTGATCGGCACCGGCGTTGCGGGCGAGTTCCGCCTTTTCCGGGCTGCTGACGGTCGCCAGGACGGTCGCGCCCGACCAGGCCGCAAGCTGGATCGCGGCGTGGCCGACCGACCCGGCGCCGCCCTGGACCAGTACGGTGCGGCCGGCCATCGTGCCGGGGCCGAGGCGGCGCGGTCCTCGGGCCGAAGTGGTCAGGGTGCGGTGCGCGGTCAGGGCCGGGATGCCGAGGCTGGCTCCGACGTCGAAGCTCGTGCCGTCCGGCAGCGGCATAACGTGGCGGGCGGGAACCGAGACGAACTCCTGCGCGGTGCCCGCCGGGCTTTCGAATGCGACGTCCCACAGCCAGACCCGTTGGCCTGGCGAGAAATCCCGCACGCCCTCGCCGACCGCGTCGACGATTCCGGCGCCGTCCTGATGCGGGACTTGTTCCTCGAACCGCAGTCCTGACGACTGGCCGGAACGGCTGCGCCAGTCGGTCGGATTCACGCCGGACACGACGACGCGGACCCGGACCTGTCCCGGTGCCGCGGCGGGAACGTCCCGCTCGACGAGACGGAGCACCTCGGGGCCGCCGGTGCTGCGGTAGACCACTGCCTTCACGAATAAACCCTTCCGAGCATTGTCTTTCAATCGCGCGCGGACCTCAGCGCGCGAGTGTGATTCCCGCGGCTTCGCGATCCCAGGTGTCGGCGGTCACGGCCGATTCCCTCAGGACTGTTTTCTGGATTTTGGCGGTCGGCGTCTTGGGCAATTCCGGGACGAACCGGAGATACCTGGGCACCATATAGTACGCCATCCGCGGTTCGAGAAAGCGGATCAGCTCGACCGGGTCGAGGCGTGCTCCGGGAACGGTCGCGATCACCGCCAGCACCTCGTCCTCGGAAATCTCGCTCGGCACCGGGACGACGGCCACCTCGCGCACGCTCGGATGCGCCATGATTTCCGCTTCGACCTCCATCGACGAGATGTTTTCGCCTCGCCTGCGGATCGAATCCTTGAGGCGGTCGGCGAAGTAATAGTTGCCGTCCGCGTCTTTGCGCGCGGTGTCCCCGGTGTGGAACCATCCGTTGCGCCACGCCTTCGCGGTCGCCTCCGGCATCCGGAAATACCCGTGGGACAACGCCCACGGCGCGTCGGTGCGCAGCGCGATCTCGCCGACCGAACCGACCGGGACCTCGCGATCGGACTCGTCGACCAGCCGGATCTCGACGCCGGGCCGGGCCTTTCCGCACGTGCCCTTCTCGGCCGGATTCGGCCCGGACACGATCGGCGCGGACAATTCCGTCATGTTGTAGATCGTGTAGACGTCGACGCCGAACCGTTTCGAGAACGCCGCGATGTCGTCGAGAAGCGGGACGACGAAAACCTTGGTCAGCGGATTGCCTGCGTCGCCGGGATCCGGCGGGAGGCGGTTCACGAAATTGGCCATCACGCCGAGCAGGAAAACCATGGTGGCGCCGGTCCGCCGGATCTGCCGCCAGAACTTCTCGCCGCTGAACCGCTCCACCACCGCGACCGAGCCGCCGTTCAGGAGCATCGCGTAGAGCAGGGTCGAGCCGCCGGCGTGGAAAGCGGGCATGTTGATGAGAAACCGGTCGTCCGCGGTCATGATCGGCATCGACACCGGGCCGAAGGCGGACCAGGCCTGCATGTACGACGTCAGCACGCCTTTGGACGGGCCGGTCGTGCCGGAGGTGTAGAGGATCGCCTGCGTGTGCCAGGGCTCGATCGGGGTGGCCGGTTCGGCTGTTTCGCCGTCGAGGTTCGGCAGGTCCGCGGCCCGGACTACCGAGACGCCGTCGAGATCGGGTTCGCCGTCGCCGACCTGGACTGCGAGACGGAGGCCTTCGCGCGGGCCGATCTCGGCCAGGCGGGGCAGCAGTTCCGCGTCCGCGATGATGATCTCGGCCTCGGAGTTGTCCAGCACGTGCGCGAGGAGGCCGCCGCGATACGCCGTGTTGATCGGCACGAACACCGCGCCGAGATAGTTGATCGCGAACCAGAACCGCAGCACGTCCGGTCCGTTGGGCAGCCAGCACACGACGTTGTCGAACTGCCGCACGCCGAGCGCCTCCAGCGCCGCGGCGGTTCGCCGCACCTCGCGCAGCAGGTCTGCCCGCGTCCAGGCCGGCCCTCCGTCGAAGACCGCGAAGACCTTGTCCGGGTCTTCGGCCGCGCGGCGCTCGAGGAGGTACCTGAGCACCAGCTCCTCGCGGGGCGGGACTCTCGGATCCACAGGCACGGCGGGCTCCCTTCGGATCACTTCTCGAACGGTCGGTACAGTTCCATGCCTACCGTACCGCGTCAAGTGCGCGAACGCGCCGCGAGGTCTCGACTAAATACCGGATGACCGGTACAGTTCTGGCCGCTGCCCGGTCGGGCCGGCCACAATGACGTGCGAACCCGGAGGTTGCCCCATGCCCGAAGTCCTGACGTTCGAGATGCCGCGGGTCGAGACTGTCGTCCAAGGCACCGGGGCGGTGCGCGAGATCGGTGCGGAACTCCACCGCCGGGGGCTGCGGCGGGTGTTCCTCGTGACCGGCCGGTCGGTCGGCGGGAGCGAGGCCTTCGCGAAACTGGCCGCTGGCCTCGGCGACCGGGTCGCCGGGACGTTCGACCGGGTCAAGGCGCACAACCCGGTCGAGCTGATCGTGGAGCTGATCGAGCAGGCGCGCGCCGCGCAAGCCGACGCGTTCGTCGCCGTGGGCGGCGGTTCGCCGTGCGACGCGGCGAAACTGGCCGCGATCGGTCTCTGCGAGGGTTCGGGCTCGGTCGAGGACCTCGCCCGCAACTACCTGGAGTTCGAGTATCCGAGCACGATCCGCCGTCGTCCGCTGACCGGCACGCCGATGCCCGTCTTCGCGGTTCCGACGACGCTGTCGGCGGCCGAGTGGGACGGGTTCGCCGGGTCGGTCGACGAATCGCGCGACACCAAGGACCTGACGGTCTATCTCGAGGCGACGCCCCGCGTGGTCTTCCTCGATCCGGAGTTCTGCGCGAACACCCCGCGCGACCTGTGGGCCACCACCGGCGTGCGGGCGCTGGACCACGCGGTCGAAACCGCCTACGCCAAGAACGCCCACCCCTTCACGACGGCGCTGGCCGAGGGCGCGCTGACCATCCTCGCCGAGTACCTCCCGCGTTCCGTCCGCGATCCGCACGACCACGAGGCCGCGCTCAAGTGCCTGCAGGCCGCGTGGATGTCGATCGTCGGGGTGCACAACGTCTCGCTCGGCCTTTCCCACGCGATCGGCCATCAGCTCGGCGCGGTCGGGATCCCGCACGGGGTCACCTCGTGCATCATGCTTCCGCACGTGATGCGCTTCCTGGAGCCGGTGACGTCGGCGGAGCAGGCGCGGATGGCGCGGTCGCTGCAGCGGGTGCAGGGCGACGCCGAGGAGCTTTCCGCGGCGGACCGCCTGGAGCGGATCCTCGACCAGCTCGCGGTGCCGCGCCGGGTGTCCGAGTTCGGCGTCGGGCGCGAGAAGCTGAACGGCGTCGCGCGGGCCGCGCTGGGCGACATCGTGGTCCGCGAATCGCCGCGGACGGTCGACGAGACGGTGATCCGGGAGCTGCTGGAGGCGGTCTGGTAAGCGCCGGGCGCGAAAAAGCGGGGCCGGGATCATTCCGGCCCCGCTTTTCTTCGCGGGCTAGCGCGGGTCCTGCCGGATCCCGTTGAGCAGCGTGTCGGTGAAGAGGTCGGCGATCTCCTCCGGGGTGCGCTCGCCGTCCGGCCGGATCCACGCGTACGAGTAGTTGTAGTGCCCGAGAATGCCCTTGACCACCAAGGGATCCAGCTCGCGGAACTCGCCCGCCTCGGCGCCGCCGCGGAGGATCCCGGCCACCATCGTCTCGTACCGGTCGCGCGCGTCCTGGATGACCGCGCGCCGTTGCCCGGTGAGGGCCTTGAACTCCTGGAACGCGACGGTCCACTCCAGCGCGTGCTCCGCGAGATTGCGCATGGTGGACCGCATCAGCTGCCGGAACCGCTCCCGGTAGGTCGTCTCGGTCGCGACGATCCAGCCCGACTGCTCGAGCAGGTCCGACAGCCGCGTGTGGCAGATTTCGAACAGCAGCGTCTCTTTGCTGCCGATGTGGTGGTACAGCGCGCCCCGGCCGATCCCCGTGTCGTGGGAGATCATCTCGATCCCGGTGGCGTGGTAGCCGTTCTCGGCGAACAGCCGGACAGCGGACGTCATGATGCGCTGCCTGGCTTCCGTCCCCGCCCGGTTCGAGCGTCGTGCGGTGCCGCCGGGCTTCACAGGCATAGAACGCTTCCTTCGCTGGTCGAGGAGAGGAGACGAGGCTAGCCGATCGGCGCGGCGTCGAGAACGACCTTCCCGGACGTGGCGCGGTCTTCGATGGCCTGCAGCGCCTTCGCGGCGTCGGCGAGCGGGAAGACGTGGCCGACCACCGGCCGCACGAACCCCTCGCGGGCGAGCCGGGTGAGCTCCGCGGCGGAGGCGGCCGCGACGGTGTCGTCCCGTTCCACGAAACCGCCCCAGTAGACGCCGACGACCTCGATGTTCTTGAGCAGCAACCGGTTCACCGCGATCTCCGGGATCCCGCCCGCCGCGAACCCGATCACCAGGTGCCGTCCCTCCGGGCGCAGCAGCCGGATGGAATCGGCGAAATACTCGCCCCCGACCGGGTCCACCGTGACGTCGATTCCCTGCGGGGCGACGGCGCGCACCGCGGCGGCCCAGCCTTCTTCGGCGACCACGACGTGGTCCGCGCCCGCGGTTTCGGCGACAGCGACCGTGCCCGCCGAGTCGACCACTGCGGTGACGATCGCGCCGAGGCCCTTGGCCACCTGGATCGCCGCCGTGCCGACCCCGCCCGCCGCTCCGTGCACCAGCACGTGCTCGCCCGCGCGCAGCCGGCCGCGCCGGACCAGGGCGAAGTGGACGGTCTGGAAGTTCATCGCGAAGGCCGCGCCCTGCTGGAACGAGAGTTCGTCGGGCAGTGGGAACGTCACCGCGGGCTTGGCGGCGACCACCTCGGCATACCCGCCGCGCGGGACGTAGGCGGCGCACCGGTCGCCGGCTTTGACCGCCGCGCCCGCGGGAGCCGACCGGACCGTCCCGGCCACCTCGACGCCGGGAACGAACGGGAGTTCGGGCCGCACCTGGTACTGGCCGCGGGTCATCAGGGCGTCGACGAAGCTGACGCCGGCGGCTTTCACGTCGATGACGATGTCGCCGGCGGCGGCCTCGGGCTCGGCCACCTCGACCAGCTCCACCGCGGCGGGTCCGTCGAGCGAGGAAATCTGGATCGCGCGCACTGTGCTCCCTCAAATCGGATTGCGGGCCGGCCGGTCCGGAAAAGGGCGGACCAGGCTCGGCGAGGTTCTGTTACTGTACCGACTGTTCAGTTTTTAGCAAGCGAGGGCGGACGGCCGATGGCGACCGAGCACGTGATCCGAGTACTGCCGACCGACAGCCCCGGGCTGGTCCGGACGGCCGAGAGCCGCGTCGACGACCGCTGGCTGCGCGCCTTCGCGGCCGCCGTCGGCGACACCCGCGACGAGTTCTTCGATCTCGACCGCGGCATCGTCGGCCACCCGGTGTTCCCGGTCTGCGTCGAATGGCCGCTCATCGAACAGGGGGCTCCGGGGATCGAGCTGTCCGAGGAAACGCTGAGGCTGGGCCTGCACGTCGCGCACCGGATCCGGACGCGGGCGCCGTTGCGTCCCGGCGAGCAGGTGCGGACCGAGGCACGGCTGCACCGTGCTGAGGCGCGGACCGGCGCGGCGCTCATCGTCACGGAGTTCCGCACCACCGCGCCCGACGGAACGCTCCTCGTCACTTCGCAGGTGAGCACGCTGTACCGCGCTGTTCGGCTCGAAGGCGTCGAACTTGCCGCCCCAGCGCCAAAATCCCGAGTCTCGGCTGCTGATCTCACCTGTATTGAGACGTTCGAGGCCGACGCGACCAACGCGGTCGTCTACAGCGAATGCGCGAGGATCTGGAACCCCATCCACACCGACATCCGGGTCGCGCGCGCCGCAGGACTGGCCGACACGGTCCTGCACGGTACGGAAACACTCGCGCGAGCAGTCTCCGCCGTGACCCGCGCTTGGCCGGGCCGCGCCGAGGTCGCCGGAGTCGAATGCCGTTTCGCCAACCCGGTTTTCCCCGGGATGACGTTGTCCGTCCACGCAGGCCAGCCGCTTCCCGACACCATCGCCTTCGACGTGCGCGCGTCCGACGGGAGACCGGTTCTCGCGGACGGTCTCCTCACGTTCGCGGCCCGGTGACCGGGAAACGCATCGGACTGGCGGCTGTACACCGGCGACCGGATGGCGCAGAGTCCCTGTCGGACGGAAACCATCGGCCAGGAGGTGTGATGACCGGCGAGGAAATCGTGCTCGGTCCCCTGCCCAAGGGGATCACCCCCGCCCGGGAGGGCATGCGGGGCAAGGTGTGGAACGTGCTCGGCCACACCTACTCGATGAAGGCGGCCAGCGAGTCGAGCTTCGCGTTCGAGACCCTCGACCCGCCCGGGACCGGGGTGCCGCCGCACGTCCATCCGACCCAGGACGAGCACATCTACATCCTGGAAGGCGTGTTCACGCTCTACCTCGACGGCAAGTGGGAGACCGCGGGCCCCGGCGACACCGTGCGGATGCCGAAGGGGCTCCCGCACGCGTATTACAACCGCGGCGAGGGCATGACCCGCGGGCTGTTCTGGGTGAGCCCGGCCGGGCAGCTGGCGACGCTGTTCGACAAGCTGCACAACCTGACCGACCCGGCCGAGGTGGTCCGGGTGTCGGCGCTGCACGACGTCGATTTCCTGCCGCCCGGTTCGGTGGAGGGCGCCTGACCCGGCTCAGGCGCGGTTCACCTGCTGCTGGGACGCTCCGGAAGCCTGCGCGTAGCCGGCGACGATCGCCTCGAGCGTCGCCGCGTCGATCACGTCTTCGAGACGGGTGAAGCCGTCCGGCGCGCGGCGTTCGACCTCGTCGATGACGTTCTCCGGCCCGCCCCGGCGGTTGCGCAGCACGATGTCGCTGGTGGCCGGGAGGCGGTCGGCTTCGTAGGCGCGCAGCGCCTCGACGGGATCGGAGCGCCGCGTCAGGTGCCAGGCGAGGCTGGACGCGTCGAGGATCGCCTGGCCGGCGCCGTTGGAGCCCATCGGGTACATCGGATGGGCGGCGTCGCCCAGCAGCGTCACGCGTCCGTGCGACCACACGGGCAGCGGATCCCGGTCGCACATCGGGAATTCGAAGATCTCTTCGGTGGCCCCGGCCAGCGCGACGTGGTCGACCGCCGGGCACCGGAACCGCCCGAGGTGGCGGGCCAGCTCCGCCCGGTCGCCGGGTTTGGCCCAGTCCTGCCGGTCCGGGGGAGGGGAGCCGGGCTGTCCGGTCCGGACGCAGACCGCCCAGTTCGTGAGCCGGGCGCCCGCGCTCTTGCCCGGCCCGATCGGATAGACCACCAGCTTGGCCTCGGTGCCGCCGGAGACGATCATCGAGGCGCCGCCGCCGAATTCCGGCCAGTCGGTGGCTCCGCGCCACATCAGGACGCCGCTCCAGCGAGGCGATCCCTCTTCGGGGAACAACAGGGACCGTGCGGCCGAGTGGATTCCGTCGGCCGCCACCAGGACGTCGCCGGTCGCGGTGACCGGGGCGCCGCTGTTCCGCTCGGCGAAGTGCGCCCGGACGCCCTGCGCGTGCTGGTCGAACCCGGTCAGCCGGTAGCCGGTCCGCACCGCGTCCGGGCCGAGCCGCGTCCGGACCGCTCGCAGCAGCATTTCCCGCAGCCTGCCCCGGTGCAGGCAGTACTGGGGCAGGGTGAACCCGGCGTCGAGTCCGCACGGTTTGCGCAGGATCACCTGCCCGAGGCGGTGGGTGTAGAACAGCTCGCGGGTGCGGATTCCGATCTCGTCCAACTGGTCGAGCAGTCCGAGCGCGGCCAGTTCCTTGACCGCGTGCGGAAGGGCGTTGATGCCGACGCCGAGTTCGCCGATCCGCGCGCTCTGCTCGTACACCGCGCATTCGACGCCTTCGCGGTGCAGCCGCAGGGCCGCGGTCAGCCCGCCGATCCCCGCTCCGACGATGACGACCTTCACCCGCGACCTCCCGTCCTCGACTGCCCCAGCCTGGCGGAGACCGGCTGGCCGCGCTACCGCCGAGTGGAGGGGCGGATCATCGGACGCGGGTTCGAGCGGTGGGAGCGAGTGTCTGGACCGCTGTGCGCGGCTGGGGGTCCGGTCCGATGTGGACAGCTTTTCTCCGGCTGCTCCGGGAATGGCGACTGGTCCGCCGTTCGCGGAGGTACGCCGCGCCGGATGCGTTGGGCAGCAACGAAATCGAACGCCCGCCGCGCCGGGTTCGCGGCCCCGCCCGTCGCGAGCGGGGCCGGTCTCGGAACGATCAGGCGTTGATCTGCTTGGCTTCGCTGGTGCCGCCGATGGAGATCTTGCGGGGCTTGGCCTGCTCGGCGATCGGCACCCGCAGGGTGAGCACGCCCGCGTCGTAGTCGGCTTTGACGCGGTCCGCGTCCAGGGTGTCGCCCAGGAACAGCTGCCGGGAGAACACCCCGCGCGGCCGTTCGGAGACCTGGACCTCCGCGTCCTCGCCGTACTCGGGCCTGCGTTCGGCCTTCACGGTCAGCACGTTGCGCTCGACGTCCAGGTCGATCGACTCCGGCGCGACCCCGGGCAGGTCGAACTGCACCACGTAGTCGTTGCCGGACCGGTAGGCGTCCATCGGCATCACCGCGGGGCGGGTCGTGGTGCCGTTGCCGCCGAAGAACTGCTGGGTCAGCCGATCGAGCTCCCGGAACGGGTCAGTTCGCATCAACATGACCATGCGCCTCCATTCTCCTTCCCTGATCCCGCTGTCCGGCGCGCTCGGCCGGAGGCGGGCTGTCGCGTGGGTTTCTTGACCGCCGGCTGCCGGATCGAGGGCCGCCGCGGAGATCCGGCCCCGTCGCCGGACAGGGCGGCGGGGCCGGAACCAGTTCGGGCGAAAAGCAATCGTGCTGATCTGTGCGTGTCGCGGCGCTGCCGCGCAGCGTCGCTTTATCACCTCCCGCGCGAGGTCGCCGCTGTCGTGCTTCCGCTCAGCAGCGGAGGGGATCGTTGCCGGTGTTCCGGCGGCCAGGCCCGCCAAACGCTCGTCGTGCCCTGCCGCTCGGTGCGTTCGGTGTTCCGCGGCCGGGGCTGGTCGCCGCGCAGCGGCACCTCGCCGAAGCCCGCGGCCACGATCGCCTCGAACTCAGCGCGCAGCCAGGCCGGATCGGCGCAGATCAGCTCGGCGAATTCGCCGGCGGTCGCGTCCCGGCGGCTGATGGTGTCCGACATCGTCGATCACTCCCCGGTTACGTCGTCTCAGCACCCAGGTCAGCTGTCGCGTCTAGCAATTTCTATAGCGTGGACTGCAGATTGTGTCAAGCAGCGGGTAGAGATAATCTCGAGCGATCTCGGAGAGGAGGTGCGCATGGCCGGACTCGACAGCCTCGACGATCAGGACTATCCGGCGTACACGACAGGGCAGGCCGCTGAGATGCTGGGCGTGCAGCAGGCATTCCTGCGCAGCCTGGACTCCGCGGCCGTGGCGCGGCCCGAGCGTTCCGGCGGCGGGCACCGCCGTTACTCCCGGCGTCAGCTGACCCTGGTGGGGCGGCTGCGCGAACAACTGGACGAGGGGCATTCCCTCGCCTCGGCCGCCCGGATCGTCGGCCTGCAGGACGAACTCGCCGACGCCCGCGACATCATCACCGGTCTCCGCGCCCGGCTCGGCGACCGCTGACCGCCGCTGCGATTCGCGAAAAGTTCCCTTGTGCCGCACCGGGATCGCCTGCCGGGCGGAGGCGGACGCGGTCGCCCCGGTACTGTCGCTTCCCATGACCGGCGCCGAGATCGCGATCACCGCGGACCTGGTCCGCGACCTGCTGCGGGAGCAGCATCCCGACCTCGCCGGGCTGGCGATCCGCGAGGTGCCGGGCGGCTGGGGCAACCAGATGTGGCGTCTCGGGGACGAATTGGCCGTGCGCGTGCAGCGCATGGACCCCACCCCGGAACTCCAGCTCAAGGAGCGGCGGTGGCTTCCCGTGCTGGCCCCGCGCCTGCCGCTCCCGGTGCCCACGCCGGTGCGGTTCGGCGAACCGTCCGGGCGTTTCCCCAAGCACTGGACCGTGATGACGTGGGTTCCCGGCGAACCTCTGGACCACGGCACGATCAGTCGCGGCGCCCACGCGGCCGACACGCTGGCGGACTTCCTCCGGGCGCTTCACGTGGCCGCCCCCGTTGAGGCTCCGGCCGCCACGGATCGCGGAGCCCATCCCCGGGACTGCACCGACGGTTTCGAGAAGTTCCTCCAGTCTGTTGTCCTCGGCGAGCTCGCGGCGGACGTCCGGGCCGTCTGGGACGACGCCGTCGCGGCGGGTGCGTGGGAGGGCCCGCCGGTGTGGGTGCACGGCGATCTCCATCCCGCGAATGTCGTTGTCTCGGACGGAACGCTGTCGGGCATCGTCGATTTCGGGGACCTGTTCGCGGGCGATCCGGCGTGGGACCTCGCCGCTGCCTGGGTGCTGCTGCCGGACGGCATGGCCGCACGGTTCTTCGACAGTTACGCCCAAGCGGACGAGGCGGCGATCCGACGTGCTCGCGGGTTGGCCGCGGTGAAGAGTCTTTTCCTGATGCTCATGGGGCAGAACGGGGATCGCGGCCTTCCCGGCGGCAAGCCGCACTGGGGGCCCGCGGGACGGGCGGCGCTCGACCGGGTGCTGAAGGGTTTCTGACGGATCAGTCCCACCACAGTATGACGGCCAGCTGCCTCTTCGGAGAAGTCGCGCAAGATGATGTGCTGCTCGGCCGGATCACCGATCACCTCGCGCGCGGTCGGGCCCAGTTTCGCCTCGATCCGGTCCGGGTCCGACGGTGCAGACCGCCTCGGGCGTAATGGACCGCAACGCTGTCGGCGACAGCTCTGACCTCCAGTGCGGTCAAAGAGTGGTCCCGTAGGGATTGTCCCGGTAGGCCGGATTCACTTCTTCGTCTCCGTCGAACCCTCGCCGCAGCAAGGAGAACGTCCGCTCCTCGGACCCGGCCAGCCTCCAAGCGGATTTCAGGGTCACGGCCATGCGGCCGAGTATGTCAGAGTTGTGTCCACTGTGGATCAGTCGCCGACGCCGGACGCGTCGAGAGCTTCGGCCGCGACGCGCAGCGCGGCTTTGCTGGCCTCCGGGTCGGGATGGGTGGGGGAGAGCGCGAGAGTGGTGACTCCGGCTTGGGCGAGGGCTTGCATCCGGTCCGCGATGCGGTCTTTCGGACCGAGCAGCGACGTCGCGTCGAGGAATTCGGCCGGGATAGCGGCCATGGCCCCGTCGTAGTCCATGGTGAGATACCGGTCGCGGATTTCGTCGGCGGCGGCTTCGTAGCCCATCCTGGCCATGAGGTCGCGGTAGAAGTTCTTCTCGCGGCTGCCCGCTCCGCCGACGAACCCGGCGACGTAGGGGCGGGCGTGGTCGGCGGCCTGGCGCCAGTCGTCGCCGACGGCGAGCGGGACGGTGGTCGCCACGTCGAATCCGTCGAGCGTCGCGCCGGTTTTCTCGCGTCCGGCCCGGATCCGGTCGAGGGATTCGGCGCCGTGTTCGGGGGAGAAGAACAGGCCGAGCCAGCCGTCGGCGATCTCGCCGGCGAGTTCGAGGTTGCGCGGGCCGAGGGCGGCGAGATAGAGCGGGATGTGCTCGCGGACCGGCGGCACGGCCAGCGGCAGCGCTTTGCCGGGACCGCCGGGCAACGGGAGCCGGAAATGCGCGCCGTCGTAGCGGACCCGTTCGTAGCGCAGCGCTTTGCGGACGATGTCGACGTATTCGCGGGTGCGCTCCACCGGTTGCCCGAACGGGACGCCGTACCAGCCTTCGGACACCTGCGGGCCGGAAACGCCGAGCCCGAGCCGGAATCTGCCGCCGGAGAGGTTGTCCAGGGTCGCGGCGGTCATCGCGGTCATCGTCGGGCGGCGGGCTGGGATCTGCAGGATGGCGCTGCCGAGGTCGATGCGTTCGGTGCGCGCGGCGAGCCAGCCCAGCACTGTCGCGGCGTCCGAACCGTAGGCCTCGGCCACCCACACGACGGAAAACCCGAGCCGGTCGGCCTCCCGGGCCAGTTCGAGGTTCGCCGAGTCGTTGCCCGCGCCCCAGTAACCGATGTTGAGTCCGATTTTCACCCGGCCGACGCTACCGTTGGTAATTGACTCGACACCGGTGGTTCCCGGCTTTCAGGGGGCGCGGTAGGGGGTTGCCGTCAGTCCACAGTGGACTTTCCGGAGCGCGCGCCAAGCGATGGAGTGCTATCGGGAAGTCCTCGGCGGCTCCCAGCGGCAGCCCTGACCGACGGCTCCCTCAGTCCGGGATTTCGCCCATCGAACGGCACAAACGGCGCAGCAGGTCGGCCAGTTCGCGACGGTCCTCGCCGCTCAAGCCGCTCACCAGGTTCTCCTGCTCGGCCAGCTCCACGGCGACCGCCTCGTCGACGAGGGCCAGCCCGGCGGGGGTGAGCCGGATCAGCGCGGTGCGGCGGTTCGCCGGGTTTTGCTTGCGGTCGACCAGACCCGCGGCGACCAGCCGGTCCAGCCTGCTGGTCATGGTGCTGTTGCCGGCGAGCATCCAGCGCGCGATCTCGGACAGGCTCAGCTCGTACGGCGCCCCCGCGCGCCGCAGGGTGGCGAGGATGTCCAGGTCCGCGTGGAGCACGCCGTAGTCCTTCAGCGTCTCGTCGAGGCGGCGGGTCACCCGGCGCGCGATCCGCGTCAAACGGGCCAGCACCGACAGCGGGGCCGGGTCGAGGTCCGGCCGCTGCGCGCGCCATTGGTCCAGGACGTCGTCGACGAAGTCACGCTCCATCCTCGTACTCTACAATGACGGATATTACGACCTCGTACCTTTCGGCTCCGCAGCGAAGGAGAGGGAAGATGTCCGGAGTGATCGTCGTCGGCGGCGGGCCGGTCGGCATGCTGCTGGCCACCGAACTCGGCAGGCACGGCATACCCACGACAGTCGTCGAGAAACTCACTGCCACCCACGACGAACCGCGCGCGGGGACTCTGCACGCGCGCACCGCGCAGTCGTTGCTGCGCCGCGGATATCTCCCCGTGCCGCACCCGCCGCGCGACCCGCGTGCCATCGTCGAGACCCCGTTCCATTTCGGCGGCCGTCCGGTGCTGACGCTGGAATCGCCTGCGCTCGAAGGCGCGCCCATGGTGGGCCAGGCGCAATCCGACATCGAGCGCTTTTTCGAGGCGCAGGCCCGTTCGCTCGGCGTCACGATCCTGCGCGGCCGCCGGGTCACCGGGATCCGGGACGACGGCGGGCAGGTCAGCGTCTCCACCGACCACGGCGAACTCACCGCCGACTACGTCGTGGGCTGCGACGGCGCCCGCGGCATCGTCCGTGAAGAGGCGGGGTTCACCGGGACGACCCACCCGGCCACGTTCGCCGGGCTCCTCGGCCTGGCCAGGCTGGGCGACCCCGCGCGGGTGCCCGGCGGCTGGACGCAGGGGCCGGCCGGCTGGACGCTGATCAACGTCAACCCGTCCGGCCACAGCCGGATCCTCACCCACGAGTTCACCGAGCCGTTGCCGGAACGCGGCGCCCCGGCGGGGCTTGCGGACCTGCGGGCCGCCGCCTCGCGCGTCCTCGGCCACGACGTGCCGATGTCCGACGCGACGTTCGTCGGCCGGTTCAGCGACTTCACGCGGCTGGCCGACTCCTACCGCCGCGGCCGGCTCCTGCTCGCCGGCGACGCTGCCCACGTGCACGCCCCGCTCGGCGGGCAGGGGCTCAACCTCGGCCTGCAGGACGCGTTCAACCTCGGCTGGAAGCTCGCGATGGTCGTCGCGGGCACGGCGCCGGACGCACTGCTGGACACCTACCACGCGGAACGGCATCCGGTCGCCGAAGCCGTCATCGAGAACACCCGGGCCCAGGCCGCGCTGATGCGGCCGGGGCCGGAGTTCGAACCGCTGCGCGCGCTGGTCGCCGACCTTCTGTCCACTTCGGACGGCAACCGGCTGCTCAGCGACCGGATCAGCGCGCAGGGCGTGCGCTACGGCGACGGCCGCGGCATGGCGGGGGAGTTCCTGCCGAACTTCCCGCTCGGCGAGCGGACTGTCGCCGAACTGCTGCATCCGGGCCGCCCGGTGCTGCTGCTCGGCCCGGATGCGACTGGGGCTGAAGACACGGCGGCGAGGTGGAAAGACGGCGTCGACGTCGTCGCGCACGGCGAGGACCTCGGCGAACCGGCGATCCTGCTGCGACCGGACGGATATGTCGCGTGGGCCGGGCAGGACCCGGAGCGGCTCGCCGCGGCCCTCGCCGGGTGGTTCGGCCCGCGCTAGGCGGGTCGGACCGACTGGCGGTGCCGGAACACGTCCGCCGGATCCCACTGCGCCTTCGCCCGGCGCAGCCGCGCGTAGTTGTCCTTGAAGTACAAGTCGTGCCAGGGAATTCCGGAGGTGTTCCAGTCCGGATCGGACAGGTCGGCGTCCGGGTAGTTGATGTAGCACCCGTCGGCGACCTCGCCCGGCACCGGCACTCCGCCGGTGTCCGCGTACATCGCGCGGTAGAAGTCCCGCACCCACGCGATGTTCGCCGCGTCCGCGTCCACTGTGGACCAGAAAGACTGGTACAGCAGCTTGAACGTGCTGTCGCGCTGCGCCACCGCGGTCGCGGCCGGGTCGACCGCCGAAATCGCGCCGCCGTAGGAAAACGCGACGAGCATCGTCTCCGGGTTCGTCACGTCCGGCCGGGTCAGGTACTCGTAGGCGGTGCGCAGCTGCGACTCCGGGAGGATGCTCCGGACATAGGCCGACTTGTGCTCGGCGCGCAGCGTCGGGTCGGTGAGCACCGGGGTGTTCGTGCCGAGGAGCCGCGTCGCCCGCAGCCAAGGGAGCCGTCGCGGGCGGGCGAGCCCGGGCATCGGGCCGAACTCGCCCGCTCGCGCGAACCCGGTCGTCGCGAGATCGCCGAGGACCTGCGAAAGGTACTCGTTGAGCACCCGGTCCGCGTCCGGTTTGTCGGCGTCGATCTGTGCCACCAGGCCGACCGTCCCGTTGCGGCGGTGGTTGAGCATCAGCAGGCTCGACAGCGCGGTGCCCGGCGAATCCGGCGCGCGGTGCTCGTGGTGCCAGCGGGCGTAGCCGCCGAGCAGCCGGGCGAACCGCCGCTCGTCGAGATCGGCCCACGGCACCGACAACGCCGCGACGAGCACTTCCGACGGCGGTCGCATCAGCGGCGCGCGGAACAGGAACCGCGTCACCACGCCGAACGAGCCGCCGCCACCCCCAGTGTGCGCCCAGAAAAGATCGGCCTCCGGCCCGGACGAATCGCGGGTGACCACGATGGTCCGGCCGTCGGCCAGCACGACTTCAACGCCGTGCAGGTGATCGACGGTGAGGCCGTCCCGCCGCGACAGCAGGCCGTAGCCGCCGCCGGTGACGTGCCCGCCCGCACCCACCGAATAGCAGATGCCGCCCGGGATCGTCACGCCCCAGCCGCGGTACAGCCGCTCGTAGACGTCCTGCAGCCGCGCCCCGGCCCCGACGGAGTAGAGGCCGTCCGCGTAGTCCACTTCGGACAGTCCGCTCAGGTCGAGGAGTTCGTCGACCCCCTCGTGGTGGACGAACTCCTCGAAACAGTGGCCGCCGCTGCGGATCGCGAGCCGTCCGCTCGCGCCGGAGACCGCTGAGGCGACCTCCTCGGCGTTCTGCGGCAGGTGCACCGACGAGGGTTTGGCGGTATAGCGCTGATTGACCCCGGCGGCGAAGTCCGCGTAGCGCGGGTCTTCCGGCCCGATCACGCGTCCGGTCATGGCTCCTCCCGGAAGGGGAGGCCGGGACGGCAGCCGTCCCGGCCTCCGCTCAGAGGTCTCCGGCTAGCTTCCCGCCGAGGCCCCAATGGTCCTTTTCGACGTCGGTGATGATGACCGTGACCGCGGCTTCGGGGCACTTCGCGAGCCGCGAAACGGTGCCCGTCACCTCTTCGACGAGCTCGCGGCGTTCGGCCTCACCGGCTCCCTTCCACCAGTTCACGTGCACGACCGGCATCGTCAGTCACCTCCTTTCCGGTCCGGCGGTCCAAGCCCACCGCGCCGAGCGCGACGAGCAGCGAGGCCACGGCAAGCCCGGCCCCGATCCAGCTCGGCGATAGCAGCCCCGCTCCCGCGCCGATGCCGACGCCGCCGAGCCACGGGCCGAGCGCGTTGCCGACGTTGAACGCCGAGATGTTGCTCGTGCTCGCCAGCCTCGGCGCGCCCTCGGTCTCGTTCATCACGCGGGTCTGCAGCGCCGGGTTGATCAGGAAGCTGCCGATCCCGAACAGGAACAGCGTCACGACCATGGCCGGTTTGCTGTGCGCGGCAAGGGAAAACGCGCCGAGCATCACCGCGAGCAGCAGCAGGCCCGTGCACAGCGTGCCCATCAGCGAGCGGTCGGCGAGCTTGCCGCCGAGCACGCTGCCGAGGAACGTGCCGACGCCGAACAGCGCCAGCAGCAGAGGCACCATTCCGGCGGAGAACCCGGTGAGATCGGTCAGCAACGGAGCGATGTAGGTGTAGGCGGTGTAGAGCGCGGCCTGGCTGAGCGTGGTCGTGCCCAGCGCCAGCCACACCTTGGGGTTGCGGAACGCGGCCAGTTCGTGGCGCAGGCCGAGATGGCCCGCCCGCGGCTGGTGCGGCACCAGCGCCAGGACGCCGATCAGATCGACCACGCCGAGGATCGCGACCGCGAGGAACGTCGCGCGCCAGCCGAAATGCTGGCCGACGAACGTGCCGAGCGGGACGCCGGCGATGGTGGCGATGGTCAGTCCGCCGAACATGATCGCGATGGCCCGGGCGCGCTTGCCCGGCTCGACCAGGTTCGAGGCCACCACCGCGCCGATGCCGAAGAACGAGCCGTGCGCGACGGCGGTGACCACGCGGGCGGCCATCAGCACGCCGAACGACGGCGCGGCGGCGGCGAGCACCTCGCCCGCGATGAACACCACGAGCAGCGCGACGAGCGCTGTCTTCCGCGGCACCTTGGTGGTCGCGGCGGTGATCAGCGGGGCGCCGATGACGACGCCGACGGCGAACAGCGAGATGAGCAGCCCGGCCTGCGGCAGGGTGACGCCGAACGCGCCGGACAGTTCCGGCAGCAGGCCGGCGATCATGAACTCGGTCGTGCCCAGGCTGAACACCGTCAGCCCGAGCACGAACAGGGCGATGGGCATCGTTACTCCCGGAGGGTTCGGGCGATGATCAGGACTCGAGCGCCGACAGCCCGGCCTCGGCGATCTTGACGTCGTCGGTCCAATGGGCTCCGGAGACGCCGATCGCGCCGACCAGTTCGCCGCCGACCACGATGGGCAGGCCGCCGCCCATGCCGACCAGGCGGTCGATCGCGGTGGGCGCGGCGGTCCGCAGCACCGGGTCGGCGTCGAGCACCTCGGACCACTTCTGCGTCGGCATCGCCGAGGACGCCGCGGTGTAGGCCTTGTCCTGCGCGACTTGAACGGCGTTGAGCTTCGCGCCGTCCTGGCGCAGGAACGCCTTGAGATTGCCGCTTTCGTCCACCACCGCGAGAGCGAACCGTTTGTCGGTCGCCTTCGCGGCCTCGTCGGCGGCGCGGACGATCTGCCAGGCCAGTTCGTCGCTGACGGACGACCGGCGCTGCACGTGAGGCATGAGATGTCTCCTTGTCTGGCGAGTGCGGGTTTTCTGTTCGTGCCGCCGGCCACAGGAGGGTGCGCACCGGGACCGGTCGCACACGGACCGCATCCGGCGGTCGCATCCGACCGTACCAAATCTGGAACGATCGGAAAATTATCTGCTGGCGATCCTGCTGCGCTGTGGCAATAGAACCCTGATATAGCACCAAAAATCGAAAAACTGAGATTCTTATTGTTGACCGAACAGTACAGATTAAGCGCCTATTGTTGACCTCTCGTTCCAGCATCCTTAGGCTGGGGGCATGCCCCGAGTTCGCGAGTTCGACACCGACGAGGTGATCCAGAAGGCCATGGAGGTCTTCTGGCGCAAGGGCTACGAAGCCACCTCGATCCAGGACCTCGCCGAGGCGACCGGACTCGGCCGCGGTTCGCTCTACGCCGCGTTCGACAGCAAGCACGGCCTCTACGAACGCGCGCTGCGGCGGTACGTCCGGCAGACCACCGACGCCACCCGGGAATCGCTGATGCAGCGGGTGCCGATCCGGCAGGTGATGCGCGACCTGCTGCTCGGCCGGATCGACGACGCGCTGGAGGAGCCGGGCCGGCCGGGGTGCCTGCTCGTCATGGCGATCACCGAGCGGGTGCCGCACGACGAGGCGGCCAACCGGATCGTGTGCGACGCGATCGCGGCGTTGCAGGACTCCTTCTACGGCACGCTGCACCTGGCCCGCAGCATGGGCGAGCTGCCGCCGGGGGCCGACATCCCGGCGTTGTCGAATTTCCTGGTGACGATGATTCAGGGGCTGCGCGTGATGAGTGCGGTCTGCCAGGACAAGACACTGCTGGGCCAGGTCGTCGACACCGCCCTGAACGCTATTCCCGAATAATTCCATTCGGAGCCAGGCGGCGATCATCGGAAAGATGGTCGCCGTTTTTTCGTGCCGGAAAACCCGGCTCGCCAGCACTCCGCCGGTTCCCTTGCCGATCATGCTCGGCCATGTCGGAAAGTGTTGTCTCGGGGTTCACCGGCGCGTCGGTTTCAGCGGAGACTCCGACTGTCGCATGTGGACGATAGTTGCGTTCTTCGCTTATTCTGCAACGGGTTTCGCGAATGCTCTTCGGTGAGGTCATTGTTTCGCCGCTTCAAACTGTGGCGACGCTCACAGGAAGATTCCGCAGTGGATTTCCGGCGCCTGCTGGGCACTGGTGGACGCTCCGGTTGAGACATTCGGCGTAGCGGGAAATTTACTGGATCGATACAGTCAATGACCGCCGCGTCATTTGCGCCAATTTTCCGGCCCGTCGCGGGCTTTGCGGCCCGTCGCGGTCGGCTAGTACGGTCGCCACCGGAAGCGAAACGCGGAATGGAATCGCGTTGATCGATTCGGCTTCCGGCAATGGGGAATTACCGGCAACCTGATGGGACATAGGATGCTTGTCGACCAGATTCAGGGAACGATCGTCCGCGCGGCGGACTTCGCCTTCTCGCCGTTCGACTGGGGCCGCGTCGCCGAGCCCGTAGGCCCGGCCATGGGGGCACGCCAGGTCACCTTGCTCGTCGTGGAGGTCGCGCCCGGGAAGGCGTGGCGCCTCGGCTGGGCGCTGGAGGAAGAGAACGTCGCGGTCGTCTTCGCGGGCTCCGGCCACGGCGACGTCACCGGCCACCGCACGGAGCTCGCCCGCGGCTCCGCCGTGCATTCGCCGACCGGGCGGACGCTCGAACTCGAAGCGGGCGACGACGGCTTGACCGCTTACGTGTGGCGAACCCGCTTGGCGGGCAACGAACCCGCCGGCTCCGCGTCGCGGCTGGAAAACGAACTGTGGAACACCGAAACGCAGCTGCACGGCTTCAGCGGCACCGGCGAGATCGCCGCCGACGAGAAGACCGCCGTCATGAATTTCCTTTTCTGGCCCGGAACCGGCAGCGCGCGGCTTTGCCTTCACTGCGGGATCCAGGACCCGGGCCAGACCTTCAACGTCCACCAGCACCCGGAAAGCGAAGAGGCGTTCATCGCTTTCGAGGGCGACGGCCAGATGTACCTGATCGACCGCTGGCACGACGTCTCTCCCGGCGACGTCCTGTTCGCCGCTCCCGGCGTGCCGCACGGCACGCGCAATCCGGAGTCGGCCGCGCAGCGGTTCGCCACGTGCGGCGGCCCGACGCCGTTCGACCCTGTCCTCTACGCCCGTGCGGGCGTTTCCGCGGAGGTGAAGTAGTCGTCATGTGCCGGATATACGGACACTTGGGCGGGAGCCTCGCGCACCACCATCTGCGCGCGGTTTCGGCGCTGCAGCGGCACGGCGGCCCGGATGCCCGGTTCAGCGCGGCAGGCGAGGGCTGGGCGCTGGGCAACAACCGGCTGGCCATTGTGGACCTCGACGGCGGCGAGCAGCCCTACCGGCTCGGCCGCGAGATCCAGGTCGTCTTCAACGGCGAGATCTACAACCACGACGTGCTGCGCCGCGATCTGCACGCGGCGGGCTACGTCTTCCACGACCGCTGCGACGGCAACGTGCTCCCGGCGCTGTACCACAAGTACGGCCTGGACTTCGTCGACCACCTCGACGGGATGTACGCCATCGCGGTGCTGGACTCCCGCGCCGAGCCGAAGCTCGTGCTCGTGACCGACGACTCGGGCATGAAACCGCTGTACCACCACGAAAACCCGGAACGCGGGGAGCTGTATTTCTCCTCGGAGCTGCCGGCTCTGCTGAGCGTTCCCGGTGTCGGATGGGAGCAGCGCGACGAGGGGCTCGACAGCTACCTCACCACCAAAACGCCCTTCGGGGAGCGGACGATGTTCGACCGCGTCCGGGTGCTGCCGCGGGCGGCCACCGCCGTCTACACGCGCTCGGGCGGGCTGAAGATCTCGCGGCGCACGGAAAGCGCGTTCCCGGTCGAGGAGGGCGACCTCGCCGCGGCGGGCGGCCGTGTGCGCGACACTCTGCGCGCCGAAACCCACCGGCTCGCGCTGGCCGACGTGCCGATCTCGACGATCACCAGCGGCGGGCTGGACTCCAGCCTGGTGACGGCGTTGCTGGCGGAGAAGGTCCCGCACGTGCACGCGTTCAACATCGCCTACACCGGGGACTGGCCGTTCGACGAGAAGGCCTACGCCCGCGAGGTCGCCGCCCGCAGCGGCGCGACGTATCACCAGATCGAGGCGGATCCGGCGACGTTCCCGGACCTGCTCGGCGAAGTCGTGTGGCACCTCGGCCAGCCGAACGCCGACCCGATCACGCTGAGCACCTACCTGCTGTTCCAGGGCGTGCACGACGCCGGGTTCAAGGTGACGCTCTCCGGCGACGCCGCGGACGAGATCTTCGGCGGCTACCGCCGGATCAGCGACGCGGTGGGCGGCGCCGAGGACTGGCCGAACGGATACGTCGAAGCGCTCGCGGCAGTGCCCGCCGCGCTGCGGGACCGGCTGTACACCGACGAATACCGGGACCTGTTGCGGCGCAACGGAACCGAAGCCGACCGGATCACGCGGCGGCTGCGCGGCGCCGGGCCGGACCGGCTGTCCGCGATCACCGAGTTCGAAGTGGACGAACGACTGCCCGCGTATCACTTGCGCCGCGTCGACCATCTCAGCATGGCGCACTCGGTCGAGGTGCGGCTGCCGTTCTGCCAGCGCTCGGTCACCCGGCTGGCCCGGCGGCTGCCCGCCGAGCAGCGGGTGCGCGGCCGCGAGGTGAAGCGCGCGCTCTACGCGGCCGGCCGGGGTCTCGTGCCGGATTCGGTGCTCGAGCGGCCGAAACAGCCGTTCACGCTGCCGATCACCTCGATGCTCGCGGCCGGGCAGCCGTTGCACGGCTACGCCCGCGACATGCTTTCCGGGCCGTCGCTCGCCGACCGCGGGCAGCTCGATCCGAAGGCCGTCGCCGGGCTGTTCGACGCGCAGGCCGCCCGGCCGAACGACGAATCGGCGCTGGCCATCTGGTCGCTGCTGATCCACCGGATCTGGAGCGAACAGCTGGTCGCGGGCAGCGCCGGGGAAAGGAGCGCGGCCTGATGCTCGCCCACATCGCCCATGCCCACGGCAGCCCGAGTTCCACGCTGGTGCTGCCCGCCGAGCGGCTGCCCGCGTCCGAGGAAGCGCTCTCCGGCGCGCTGTCCGACGGCGTCGCCTGGCTCGCCGGGCACGGCCTCGCCGCGGTCACGAAGATCGCGCTCGTGTCGGTCTCCGAGCATCCGCTGTTCGACCTCGACTACCGGTTCGTGCAGGTCATTCCCGGCGATCCGGCGCGGTTCGACTTCCGCGGCAGCTGCGGGCACTCGGTGCTCTCGTCGGTGGTGGTGGCCAGCAGGCTCGGCTGGATCGGCAGGCTCGCGCCGGGGCACCGCGTCCGGGTGCGCGTGCTCAACAACGACGACCACGTGGTGTGCGAGGTCGACGAATGCGTCCGCGACCGGACGACGTTCACCGCGCACTTCCTCAACCACCCGGCGGTCCCGCTCGGCCAGTTGCTGCCGTTCGGCGAGACCACCACGGACCTGCCCTTCGACGACGGCGCGATCCGGGTCTCCGCGGTCTCGGTCGGGAACCCGTACCTGTTCCTGTCCGGCCACGACCTCGGCGTGGACACCCCGGAGGAGCTTTTCGCCGCGGGGCAGCCGTTGTTCCGCACGATGAGCGCGATCCGCCGCTCGGCCGCGCGGCAGTACGGCTATCCCGTCGACGGCGCGTTCCCGAAGGTGGCCGCGGTCCTGCCGGACGGCGAGAACGGGCTGGCCGCGCGCGCGGTTTCCGTGCCGTCGTGGCATCCGACGCTCGCGCTGACCGGTGCCGTCTGCCTCGGCGCGGCCCGCCGGATCCGCGGCACCATCCCGTTCCAGCTCGCCGGCGGCGAGACCCGGCGCACCGCGTCGCTGCGCATCCGCACCGCCGGCGGTTGCACCACTTCGGACGCCGCGGTGTCCGGCCACGACCAGGACAGCGAGCTGTCCTGGGTCAGCGTCCCGGAGAAGGCGGTGTCGTTCACCGGCGCGGTGACCATCGATTCGTTCGATCCCCATGCCCTGAAGGAGGATTCGTGTCTGCTGTCGACCTGACCACCCCCGTGCGCCTCGGTGCCGACGAACTGGTCGACGTCCTCGCGGAGCACGCCGCGGCGGCCGACGAAGCCGGCCGCCCGGCGCCCGAGGTGCTGGCCGCGCTGCGCGACTCGCCGTTGCCCGGCCTCGTCGTCCCGCGCCGGTACGGCGGAGCCGGGGAGGACGCCTTGGCGGGCAACCGGATGATCGCGCGGATCGCGCGGCACGACCCGTCCACCGCGATCATCGCCTTCCAGCACATGGCCGTGTGCAGCCGGATCGCCGAATGGGGCAGCGACGCCCAGCGCGAGGAGCTGCTGCCGAAACTCGCCTCCGGCGAATGGCTGGCCGCCTCCGCGTGGAGCGAGTCCGGTGCAGGTGCGGCGAAGAAGAACCTCGCCACCGTCGCCGACGAGCTTCCCGACGGCAGCTGGACAGTCAGCGGCGGCAAGGCTTTCACCACCGGCGCCGGGATCACCGACGTCTACCTGGTGCTCGCGCAGAGCACGCCGGCGGGGGAGTCCGACGACGCCGCGTACGGATCCGGCGGGCAGAGCTTTTTCCTGGTGCCCGCCGACAATCCGGGCATCGGGCCGGACCTGAGCCTGGACCTGGTCGGCATGCGCGCGTCGGCGACCGGGTTCGTGGAGCTCAAGGACTGCCGCCTCGGACCGGAAGCGCTGCTCGGGCCGCGCGACACCGCGAGCACGATCATCGCCGGCGTCCGGCAGTCCGGGGCGACCCTCGGCGCGGTGTCGGCCGGGATCGCCGAGGCCGCGTGGGACCTCGGTTTCCAGGCCGTACAACGGAAATCGCTGCTCGGCCTGCAGGCTGTCCGGCACCGGCTGGTGGACCTGCGCGGGCAGGTGGAGTCCGCCCGCGCGCTGGTCGAACGGGCCGGCCGCCGCGACGGCGCCGACCCGGGCGAGGTGACGCTGCACAGCAAGATCCATGCCTCGCAGACGGCGGAGGAGGTCGTCGCCGCGATCGCGCGGCTGCTCGGCAGCGCCGGGTACGTGGTGACGAACCCGATCAACCGGATGGCCCGCGACGCCCGCGCCGTCGCGCTGATGGGCCCGACCAACGACCTGAGCCGAGAGCTGGTGAGCCTGCCATGGGCCGCGTGAAGAACTACGACCTCGTCGTCCGGGGAGGCCGGGTGACCGGCCCCGGCGGCGTCCGCCTCGCCGACGTCGCCGTCGAGAACGGGAAGATCGCCGACGTGCTCCCCGCCGGGAGCACCGTGTCCGGAGAGGAGGAGATCGACGCCGCCGGGCGGCACGTCCTGCCCGGGCTGATCGATTCCCACGTGCACTTCCGCACGCCGGGACTGACCGGGAAGGAGGACTGGGCGCACGCGTCGCGCGCCGCCGTGGCGGGCGGCGTCACCACGGTGTTCGACATGCCCAACACCCGCCCGGCGACGTTCGCTCCGGCCGACGCCCGCGCCAAGGACGCGGAAATCCGCGGCACCAGCCTGGTCGACTACCGCTTCCACGCCGGTGTCGACCCGGAGGCCGTCGAAACGCTGGAGGCGTTCGAACCGGCCGAAGCGCTGACCGCGAAGGCGTTCCTCACCGGGCACCACACCGCACCGCACGTGCTGCGCGACCCCGGCCGGCTCGACGAGCTGTTCGCCGTCGCGAAACGGCAGGGCCTGCGGTTGCTCTTCCACGCCGAGGACGACGACGTCTTCGCGCTGCTGGACCAGTGGCAGGGCGCCCCGGCGACCTACCGCGACTACGAGCGGTTCCGGCCGCGTTCGGGCGGGATCGTCGCCGTGGCCAAGCTGATCGAACTCGCGCGGCGGCACGGCACCGCGGCGCACGTGCTGCACGTGTCCAGCCGCGAGGAGGCCGACCTGCTCACCGCGGCGGGCGCGGCCGGGCTGCCGGTCACCTGGGAGGCCACCGGGCACCACCTGTCCTTCACCGCGGCCGACACCGCCCGCTTCGGCTCCCGCATCCGGCTCAGTCCCGCCATCCGGGAGCAGGCCGACCAGGACCGGTTGTGGGACGCGGTTTTCCGCGGCGAAGTGTCCACTGTGGGCAGTGACCACGCGCCGCACGCGTTCGCGGACAAGACGGTCGCGGCCCCGGACGCCCCGCCCGGGCTGCCCGGCGTGCAGGAGCTTTTCCCCGCCCTGTACACCGGCCTGCGCCGCCGGGCCCCGGACGCCACGCCGGACGACCTGCTGCCGATCGTCACCCGCGTGCTGGCCGCCGAACCCGCCCGGCTGTTCGGGGTCGCCGACCGCAAGGGCGCCATCGCTCCCGGCCTCGACGCCGATCTCGTGCTGTTCGACCCGGCGGAGAACTGGTCGTTCGGCCCCGGCGACGTCCAGGCGAAATGCGGCTGGACGGCCTACGCCGGCTGGATGTTCACCGGCCGCGTCGCGCGCACGATCCGCAGGGGCCGCACGGTTTTCCGCCTGGAACACGGCTTCGGCGCCCCCGACGGCGAATGGCTCAAGCCCGCCGTCGTCCCCGCTCCGGCAGGTGAGGCCCGATGACCGCCGCGCTGCTCGACGAGTTCAAGGACGCGATGTCGGCACTGGCGGGAGGAGTGTGCGTGGTGACCGCGCTCGACGACGACGGCACCCCGCGCGGATACGCCGCGACCTCGGTGACCTCGGTGTCGATGCGCCCGCCGTTGCTGCTCGTCTGCCAGGCGAAGACGTCGAGCTCCTACGAGGTTTTCTCGCGCTGCTCGCGATTCGGCGTCAACGTCCTGGCCGCCGAGCAAGCCGAACTGGCCGCGTTGTTCGCTACGCCCGGCGCCGACCGATTCGGCGGCACCGGCTTCGAGCCGGGGGAGCAGGGCACCCTCCTGCACCCGGACGCACTGGCCGCCATCGAATGCCGCCGCCGGGACACCGTCGACGCCGGAGACCACGGCCTCCTGCTCGGCGAGGTCTGCGCGGCCACCACCCGGCCCGGCGACCCCCTCGTCTACCACGGCAGGCGCTACCAGCGCACCCGACCGGTCTGAACCACCACTCCGGAGGACTCATGTTCGACATCCCCGACCGCGACGGCCCGGCCCCCCGCACCCGCGGCCCGGTCCCGCACGGCCAGCTCAACCAGATCGCGCCGACGACGCTGCAGGAGGAACTGTGGCAACGGATGCGCTCGCTGGCGGGCGTCTACCTGGCGCCGACGCACGTGCCCTACCCGGAGGCGAGGGCGATCCACCTGGCCCCGGAGTTCGGCACCGGTCCGGACGACGCGTTCATCAAGCACAGCCGCGAATTCGCCCACCTGCACCCGCAGCAGGACGGCAGCCTGCACCTGACGCTCCCGCCGATCGCGAAGAAACTGGTGACCGAAGCGGGCTGGGGCGTGCCGCACCCGATCCAGAACACGCAGCTGGTGTACGGGCCTCGGGACCGAGACGAGATCGAGGTGGTGTGGCGGGTGGTGCTGGAGTCTTACAGCTATGCCAGGGGGCGCCACCGCGAGTGATTCGCGCCGCAGACCGGTTTCGCGCAGACGGCGAGGGGGACGACGCCCTCGCCGTCTGCGCAGGTAGATTGACGTGACCGACTGGACTCCAGTGGTGCATCGCGGAGACGGGGGCATGGATTGGAATCATGCCCGGCGGCCAGATCGGCGTAGGCGTTGAACTGGAGGGCCGCGCGGCCCTCGAAGCACCTGGGTTCGTGCCCCGGTGGCCCCTCATGGAGCGCGACCTGTCGGCCTGCCTCGGCGAATTCCCGGGCCCGGCAATCCCTCGGCGGGGGAGGCGTGTCCACTCCGGAGAGGCTGGACGCGGATCCGCGGGATCGAGTTCAGCGCGCTAATTCGCCGATGAACGCCAGTCACCGCGACGGTGGCTGATTTCCCGCCGACCAGCCGACGCGAATGGCGAGGGACCATGCCCTCGCCGTTCGCGTCGGAAGCTGAATCAGAGTGACCGCCGAGCGATCACCAACCGCGCTCAGCCAGCCGGTGCGGCTCCGGCACGTCCTCGACGTTGATCCCCACCATCGCCTCGCCGAGCCCGCGCGACACCTTCGCCAGCACGTCCGGGTCGTCGTAGAACGTGGTCGCCTTCACGATCGCCTCCGCGCGCTGCGCCGGGTTCCCGGACTTGAAGATGCCGGAACCGACGAACACGCCCTCCGCGCCCAGCTGCATCATCATCGCGGCGTCGGCCGGGGTCGCGATGCCGCCCGCGGTGAACAGCACCACCGGCAGCTTGCCCGCTTCGGCCACTTCGCGGACCAGCTCGTACGGCGCCTGCAGCTCCTTGGCCGCGACGAACAGCTCGTCCTCCGGCAGGTTCTGCAGGCGGCGGATCTCGCCGCGGATCTTGCGCATGTGCGTGGTCGCGTTGGAGACGTCGCCGGTGCCGGCCTCGCCCTTCGAGCGGATCATCGCCGCGCCCTCGGTGATCCGGCGCAGCGCCTCGCCGAGATTGGTCGCGCCGCACACGAACGGCACGGTGAACGCCCACTTGTCGATGTGGTTCGCGTAGTCGGCGGGGGTGAGCACCTCGGACTCGTCGATGTAGTCGACGCCGAGCGACTGCAGCACCTGCGCCTCGACGAAGTGCCCGATCCGCGCCTTCGCCATCACCGGGATCGACACCGCTTCGATGATCCCGTCGATCAGGTCCGGGTCGCTCATCCGGGCGACGCCGCCCTGCGCGCGGATGTCCGCGGGGACGCGCTCGAGCGCCATGACGGCGACCGCGCCCGCGTCCTCGGCGATCTTGGCCTGGTCGGCGGTCACGACGTCCATGATGACGCCGCCCTTGAGCATCTCCGCCATGCCGCGCTTCACCTTGGCGGTGCCGGTGACGGTCTGGGGTTCGGCGTTCTGCTGCTGCGACACCTTCGGGCCTTTCTCGGGGGAGCGGAAGCTTCTTCTCCTCCAGCGTAAGACGGCGGTGGACCGCTGAGGCATGCCATTGCGCGGGTATCTCGGAAGGCCACTTACCGCGCGGAAAGATCCACTGAAGATCAGTCGCTTTTCCGCCGGGAGGCGTTGACCTGGGGCTTCCGGATCGGCCTACCATGGAAGACGGTGCCGGCCCGAAGCACAAGGGCCGGACCAGTTGGAGTGGAGACCCCCTTCGAGGTGTCCACTGGCGACAGATTTCAGCAGTCCACTTCACGTCGGCGCGGGACCGGCCTCCGGGGCGCTTCCCGGGTGGGCGGCGGCCCCGGTGCTGCCCGCCTGACCTGCCCGGTTGCGTTCCGGGCGGCCCCCCTAAGCTGATGTGAACGTCTCACGGGAGGTTTGGTGGCGACAGCTACGGGAGCACGGCCGGCGGTCGGCGTGCTCGCCCTGCAAGGCGCCGTGCGCGAGCACGTCGCGATGCTGGAAAGCGCGGGCGCCCGCGCGGTTCCGGTGCGCCGCCCCGCCGAGCTGGCACAAGTGGACGGCCTGGTGCTTCCCGGCGGGGAGTCCACCACGATGTCGCGCCTGCTCGAGACCTTCGAGCTGCTCGAACCGCTGCGCGAGGCGATCGCGGGCGGCCTGCCCGCGTTCGGCTCGTGCGCCGGGATGATCCTGCTGGCCCGCCAGGTGCTCGACGGGCGCCCGGACCAGCGGCAGCTCGGCGGTCTCGACGTGGTCGTGCGGCGCAACGCGTTCGGCAGGCAGGTCGACTCCTTCGAGGCCGACCTCCCGTTCGCCGGCCTGCCCGGCGGGCCGCTGCACGCGGTGTTCATCCGGGCCCCGTGGGTGGAGAAGGCGGGAGACGGCGTCGAGGTGCTGGCCACCGTGCCCGACCCGGAGGACCCGCCGGACGGGCCGAGGGCGGATAGGATCGTCGCCGTCCGGCAGGGGGCGGTGGTGGCCACGGCGTTCCACCCGGAGATCACCCGGGACGAGCGCGTGCACCGGCTGTTCGTCGAGCTCGTGCGGAAAGCCTGAGCAAGGATTGCGGCGGCCGCGCCGGGAGGCACGCGGCCGCGGGAACAGATGGAGGAAAGATGAGCGGCCACTCCAAGTGGGCCACGACGAAGCACAAGAAGGCGAACCTCGACGCCAAGCGGGGCAAGCTCTTCGCGCGGCTGATCAAGAACATCGAGGTCGCCGCCCGCACCGGGACCGGGGGAGGGGACCCGGACGGCAACCCCACGCTGTACGACGCGATCCAGAAGGCGAAGAAGAACTCCGTCCCGCAGGACAACATCGAGCGCGCGCGCAAGCGCGGGGCCGGCGAGGAAGCGGGCGGCGCCGACTGGCAGAACATCACGTACGAGGGCTACGGCCCGAACGGCGTGGCGGTGCTGATCGAGTGCCTGACCGACAACAAGAACCGCGCCGCGATGGAGGTCCGGACCGCGCTCACGCGCAACAACGGCTCGCTCGCCGACCCGGGCTCGGTCGCCTACATGTTCAACCGCAAGGGCGTCGTGATCATGCCCAAGGCGGACGCGACCGAGGACGACGTCCTCATGGCGGTCCTCGACGCGGGCGCGGAGGAGGTCAACGACCTCGACGAGAGCTTCGAGATCGTCTCCGAGGGCGGCGACCTGGTGCCGGTGCGCAAGGCGCTGCAGGAGGCCGGGTTCGAGTACGAATCGGCCGAGCTGACCTTCCTGCCGTCGGTGAGCGTGCCGCTCGACGTCGACGGCGCGAAGAAGGTCTTCAAGCTGATCGACGCGCTCGAGGACTGCGACGACGTGCAGAACGTCTACGCGAACTTCGATGTGTCCGATGAGGTCATGGCCGCGGTGGACTGATCCAATCCTCGCGACACGGCCGCGCCCCCGGCTCTCCGGGGGCGCGGCCGTTTTCGTTTCGATTCCCGTTGGCGCACAAGGGAAAACGCGAAAATCCTTGGAGCGGCGGGAAAATGACCGGCGCGGGGACTGGGCTCGGGCGCGCGGGTGGGGCAGAATGTCCGCCGTGACGACCTCCGCCCTCACCGAGCAAGAGCAGAGCCTCATCGCCTGGATCGAAACCCAGGCGAGGGAACGAGGGAACGCGGTCATCGCCGTGCCCGCCGACGACCAGGGGGCCGGCTACTGCTTCACCGCGTGCGCGTGGGCGTTGCACAACGTGCCCGAGGCGGTCGTGATCGGCCTGCCCGACCACATGGCCCCGGTGCTGCTCGACGCGTACGTCGACCGTTCCGCCAACGGCGAGATCTTCGAGGTCGGCAAACGCTACGACGATTTCTTCGACGGCGCGCCGGTGATCTTCGAACGCGTCGCGAAAGGCCACTACCCGGAGTACTTCGGGTCCGCGTTCCTGGTCTACCCGGACGGCGACTTCCCGGCGCTGCAGATGATCGTCGCGACGCCGGACGGGTACTTCCCGTGGCACGCCGACGCGCCCGAGGGCTTCGCCGAATGGCAGCCGGTGCTCACCGAGAGCGGGGACCCGGAAAGCTGGACGCCCGGGGTCGACGGCCCCTGACCGCGGCTCCCGGCTAGCGCAGCGCGGCCAACTCGTCGGCCGCGTCCGGAAACCGCGCGGCCAGCGTCGCCGGATCCGCGAACTCCACGCAGTCGTCGGCATAAGGCGGCATCACCACGGTGCCGAGCAGGCTCCACGCGCCCAGCGGCACCGTCGCCTGCCACGTCCCGGCGGGCACGACCACCTGCGGACGTTCCCCGGCGGCCACGTCGCCGCCCAGCACCGGACGGGTCACCTCGCCGTCGGGATGCAGCAGGAGCATCCGCGCGGGGGCGCCAGCGTGATGCACGAACACTTCGACGCGGTCGAGCCGGTGCGGCGCGGAGATCTCGGGCGCGGTGAGCAGGTAATAAATCGCCGAACCCTCGGTCGCGCGCCAGCTCTGCGCGAACCGGCCGCCCTCCACCGGCAGCGGCTCCAGCCCCAGGTGCGCGACGTAGTCCTCCGGTCCCGGCATGCCCCCATCGTGCTCACGGACGGGTCCGGCGTCCACGTCGGCCGTCGTTTTCGCGTGTCCGTCCGCCGGGCCGCGCGTCGCGACCGTTAGCCTGCATCTCGAACTGATGTTCGCGCGGGCGAAGGAGAAACGGTGCGGGTGCTCGGGGTCGACCCCGGTCTGACCAGGTGCGGCCTCGGCGTGGTCGACGGCGGCAAGGGCCGGTCGGTGCGCCCGGTCGCGGTCGGGGTCGTGCGCACGCCCGCCGACCAGGATCTCGCGCAGCGGCTGCTCGGCGTCGCCGACGAGGTGGAGCGCTGGCTCGACCGCTACCGGCCCGAAGCGGTCGCCGTGGAGCGGGTTTTCGCGCAGCACAACGTCCGCACCGCGATGGGCACCGCGCAGGCGGGCGGGGTCGTGGCGCTGTCGGCGGCGCGGCGCGGGCTGCCGGTCGTCTTCCACACGCCCAGCGAGGTCAAGGCCGCCGTCACCGGGTCCGGGCGCGCGGACAAAGCGCAGGTCACCACCATGGTGATGCGGCTGCTCGGGCTCGAGGTCAAACCGCATCCGGCGGACGCGGCCGACGCGCTCGCGCTCGCCATCTGCCACCTCTGGCGCGAGCCGATGCGGGTCCGGCTCGCCGAGGCCGAGGCCCGCGCGGCCGAGCTGGTCCGCGCCCACAAGGCCCGGCTGGCGGCCGCGGCCAAAGCGGCCGGAACCACCACGAAGCAGAACGAAACAGGAGCACGACGATGATCTCCTCGGTACGCGGCGAAGTGCTGTCCGTCGGGCTCGACCACGTGGTGGTCGAGGTCGGCGGCGTCGGCCTCGCCGTGCAGGCCACCCCGGCGACGCTGGCCACGCTGCGCCGCGGCGAGCAGACGCGGCTGCACACCGCGCTGGTCGTGCGCGAGGACTCGCTGACCCTCTTCGGGTTCGCCGAGGAGGACGCGCGCGAGCTGTTCGGCCTGCTCCAGACGGTGTCCGGGATCGGGCCGCGGCTCGCGCTGGCGACGCTGGCCGTGCTGGAGCCGGACAAGCTGCGCGCGGCGCTCGTCGAAGGCAACATCACCGTGCTCACCCAGGTGCCCGGCATCGGCCGCAAGGGGGCCGAGCGGCTCAGCCTCGAACTGCGGGACAAGGTCACCGCGCTCGGCGGGACCGCCGACGCCCCGGTCGTCACCGCGCCCGGCGCGCTGCGCGGCGAGGTGGTGGAAGCGCTGGCCGGGCTGGGCTTCCCGGCCAAACAAGCCGAGCAGGCGGTGGACCGGGTGCTGTCCGAAGGCGACGGGCACACCACGTCCTCGGTGCTGCGCGCGGCGCTGGCCGCGCTGGGCCGCAAGCGGTAGCCGTCGATGAATCACGAAGTGACCGAGTTCGACACCGGCGGGTACGAGGCGGACGACGAGACGCTGTCCGCGCTCGCGCAGACCGGCGAACGCGATCTGGAGACGTCGCTGCGGCCGCGGAAGCTGGACGAGTTCGTCGGCCAGGAACGTGTCCGCGAGCAGTTGGAGCTGGTGCTGGAGAGCGCGCGGCGACGCGAGGTGCCGCCGGATCACGTGCTGCTGTCCGGGCCGCCCGGGCTGGGCAAGACGAGCATGGCGATGATCGTCGCGGCCGAGCTGGGGGCGGCCATCCGGATCACCTCCGGGCCCGCTCTGGAGCGCGCGGGCGACCTGGCCGCGATGCTGTCCAACCTGGCGCCTGGCGATGTCCTGTTCATCGACGAGATCCACCGGATCGCCCGGCCCGCCGAGGAGATGCTGTATCTCGCGATGGAGGACTTCCGGGTCGACGTGGTGGTCGGCAAGGGGCCGGGGGCGACGAGCATCCCGCTGGAGATCGCGCCGTTCACGCTGGTCGGGGCGACTACCCGGTCCGGTTCGCTGACCGGTCCGCTGCGCGACCGGTTCGGTTTCACCGGTCAGATGGAGTTCTATTCCGCGGCCGAGCTGGAGCTGGTGGTGCGCCGCGCGGCGAAGATCCTCGGCATCGAGATCGACCGGGACGGCTGTGCCGAGATCGCCGGGCGTTCGCGCGGCACGCCGCGGATCGCGAACCGGCTGCTGCGCCGGGTCCGCGACTACGCCGAGGTGCGCGCGGACGGCAAGGTGACGCTGGAGGTCGCGCAGGCCGCGTTGAAGGTCTACGACGTGGACGAGCTGGGTCTGGACCGGCTGGACCGGGCTGTGCTCGGTGCGCTGACCCGTTCGTTCGGCGGGGGGCCGGTGGGCATTTCGACGCTCGCGGTCGCGGTCGGCGAGGAGTCGACCACGGTCGAGGAGGTGTGCGAGCCGTACCTGGTCCGGGCCGGTATGCTCGCCCGCACTCCGCGCGGCCGGGTCGCGACCGCGGCCGCGTGGCTGCACCTCGGCCTGGTGCCGCCGGCCGACGCCGGACGGCCCGACGCGGGCGGTCCGACGCTGTTCGACCAGGCCTGACAAGGCCCGACAGCGGCCCGGGTGGTGGCGTTTCCGCCGGTACCTGGCACACTCGAACACAGCACATCCGTCGAAACCGGACGCGGGCAGCCGAGAAAGGCGTCCGTCGAGGAGAGTCATGAACCAGTTACTGCTGCCGTTGCTGCTGCTGCTCGTAGTGGCCGTGCCGCTCGTGATGGGCACCCGCAAGCAGAAGAAGCAGCAGGCGGCTCAGCAGGAGATGCAGAACAGCATCGCCGCCGGCGACCGCGTGATGACCACGTCGGGCATGTACGGCACGGTGGCCGACACCAGCAGCGACACCACGATCGACATCGAGATCGCGCCGGGCGTCGTCACCACCTGGCTGCGGCTCGCGGTGCGCGAGAAGGTCGACCCGGTCGTCGAGTCCGAGGAGAACGAGGACTCGGCCGAGACCGCGGGCATCGAGTCGGCCCCGGCGGCGTCTTCGGAGGCCCCGGCGCAGGAGTCGATCTCCGCCGAGGAGAGCCAGACCTCCGGTGCGCAGGTGGCGCCCCCGCTGGAGCACGGGAAGAAGTAGCCTTCGCGCTTCACCGGGCAGTGATCCGCCCACAGCCTACGAAAGTCGGTACGGGCGAACGCCGGGCTCACGCAGCACCGAGTACTGTCTCGGTGCTGCGTGCGTGTCCGCCGTCATAGTTCACGCCCAGCCGCGTCCGGGGGACCCCCTTCCGGCTCGCGCACCCGAACCACTTGGGGTCCATCCAGTCCGTGCCAGTTCGAGGAGACCGAAGCACCGTGGCACCATCGGCCGGGCATCTCCGCCCGGGACGCTATCTCGCCTTCTTCGCCCTGATCGTGGTCGTGCTGTACGCCTTGGTGTTCTTCACCGGCAGCGGCAAAGCGACGCCGAAACTCGGCATCGACCTCCAGGGCGGCACCCGGGTCACGCTCACCGCGCGCACGCCCGACGGCGGCCAGCCCACCCGCGATTCGCTGAACCAGGCGCGCCAGATCATCGAGACCCGGGTCAACGGGATCGGCGTCGGCGGCACCGAGGTGGTGCTCGACGGCAACAACATCGTGATCACCGTGCCGGGCGAGCAGGGCGACGAGGCGAAGAACCTGGGCCGGACCGCCAAGCTCGGGATCCGCGAGGTGATCACCTCGGTCCCGAACACGCCGGGCGCGCCGCCGTCGGCTCCGCCCGCCTCCGGAGCCCCGAGCGCTCCGCCGACCGCGCCGAGCAAGCCGGCCAGCGGCGGCGGGGGAGCGGAAGGGGCCCCGGCGCAGCAGCCGCCGGGTTCGACCCCCTCGGCGGGCAACGGCCAGGACTCGGGCAAGAACCCGATCGAGGAAGCCCGCGCCGTGCGCCAGGCTCCCGCGCTGATGCCGAAGGACCCGAAGAACCAGCAGGAGGCCGCCGCCGCGCAGGCCGCGCAGCAGAAGGCGCTCGCCGCCCTGACCTGCGCGCCGAACGCCGCCGACCCGCTCGAGGGCAACGACCTGCCGAAGCAGCCGCTGGTCACGTGCGGCGACAAGGACGCCACCAAGTACGTGCTCGGTCCGGAGTTCATCCCCGGCACCGAGATCTCCAGCGCGAACTCCGGCTACGACCAGCAGCGCGGCCAGTGGATCGTCGACCTGAGCTTCAAGGGCGCGGGCGGCAAGACCTGGGGCGACTTCACGTCGGCCAACATCGGCAAGCAGGCGGCGTTCGTGCTCGACACGGACGTGGTGTCCGCGCCGACCGTGCAGAACGCCATCCTCGGCGGCAACACGCAGATCACCGGCAAGTTCACCCAGACCGACGCGAAGAACCTGGCGGACATCCTCAAGTACGGTTCGCTGCCGCTGTCGTTCGACTCGTCCGACGCGACCACGGTGTCCGCGACGCTGGGCTACGCCTCGCTGCAGGCCGGCCTGATCGCCGGAGCCATCGGCCTCGCGGTCGTGTTCGTCTACTGCCTGTTCTACTACCGGCTGCTCGGCATCCTCACGATCTGGTCGCTGGTGCTGTCCGGGCTGCTCGTGTACGCGGTGCTGGTGCTGCTCGGGCGGTGGATCGGGTACACGCTCGACCTCGCGGGCGTCGCCGGCCTGATCATCGCGATCGGCATCACGGCGGACTCGTTCGTCATCTACTTCGAACGGCTGAAAGACGAGATCCGGGAGGGCCGGACCTTCCGGTCCGCGGTGCCGCGCGGCTGGACCAGGGCGCGGCGCACGATTCTGGCCTCGGACGCGGTCAGCTTCCTCGCCGCCGCGATCCTGTACATCATCGCGGTCGGCGACGTGCAGGGCTTCGCGTTCACCCTCGGCATGTCGACGGTGCTCGACCTGGTGGTCGTCTACCTGGTCACGCATCCGCTCGTGGCGATGGTGTCGACCTCGAAGTCGAAGTTCCTGTCCAACCCCCGGAATCTCGGCCTCGGCGCCGTCCAGAAGCTCGGCGCGCAGCGCAAGGCCACGCGCCCCGCTCCCGGCCGCCGCGCGAACGTGAAGGAGGCCTGACGTGAGCGACGAAACCGCAGGCGTCACCTCGGAAAGCCCGGACGGCCCGGACAACGGCGCCACCGCGGCCAAGCCCGGCAAGAAGGAAAGCTTCTTCCACCGGCTCTACGTCGGCACCGGCGCGGTCGACATCGTCGGCTCGCGCAAGCGCTGGTACCTGTTCTTCGCGCTGCTGCTGCTGGTCTGCATCGGCTCGATGGTCTTCCGCGGCTTCAACGTCGGCATCGAGTTCGAGGGCGGCACGCAGATCCAGCTGCCCGCGCACGGTTCGCACGGCCAGATCACCCAGGACCAGGTGATCAAGTCGTTCAACACCGCGCTCGGCGAGGCTCCCGCGGAGACCCAGACGGTCGGCACCGGCAACGCGGCGACCATCCAGACCCGCTCCGAGACCCTCACCGCCGACCAGGTGGCGAAGGTCAAGAAGCAGATCTTCGAGGACCTGGGCCCGGTCGGCAGCAACGGCAAGTCGAGCGAGCAGGCGATCAGCGACAGCGCGGTCAGCGCTTCGTGGGGCGACGAGATCTCGCGCCAGGCCCTGATCGCGCTCGGCGTGTTCCTGGTCGCCGTCGTGATCTTCCTGGCGATCTACTTCGACACCCGGATGGCGCTCGCGGCGCTCGTCTCGCTGCTGCACGACATCGTGGTCACCGCGGGCGTGTACTCGCTCGTCGGCTTCGAGGTCACGCCCGCGACGGTGATCGGCCTGCTGACGATTCTCGGCTTCTCGCTGTACGACACCGTGGTGGTGTTCGACAAGGTCCGGGAGAACACCCGCGGCCTGCTCGGACTCTCGCGGCGGACGTACGCCGAAGCGGCGAACCTGGCGCTGAACCAGACCCTGATGCGGTCGTTCAACACGGCGTTCATCGCCCTGCTGCCGATCCTGGGCCTGCTGATCGTCGGCTACATCCTGCTCGGCTCGGGCACGCTGCAGGACCTGGCGCTGGTGCAGCTGACCGGTACCCTGGTCGGCGTCCTGTCGTCGGTCGCGCTGGCGACGCCGCTGCTGGTCGACTTCAAGATGCGCGACCCGCAGTACCGGCAGCAGGCCGACCGGGTCGCCGCCCGCCGGGCGAAGGCCGCGAAGCGCGAAGCGGCGGCGGACGAGGACTTCGACGCGGGCGACGAAGACCAGCTGGCCGCCGAACTCCGCAAGGAGAAGGCAATGGCCGCCGCGGCCGGGGTTCCCGCGCGGCACCCGAAGCAGCGTCCGTCGGGGAAGAAGAAGCGCTGAGGAAATGAAGCTCGACGAGGCACTGGACCTGATCGCCGAAGTCCCGGACTTCCCGGAACCAGGCGTCCTGTTCCGCGATCTCAGCCCGCTGTTCGCCGACGGCCCCGGCTTCGCCGCGGTCGCCGACGCCCTGGCGGAAACCCTCGACCCGGCGGCGGACGCCGTCGCCGGTGTCGAGGCCCGCGGCTTCCTTTTGGCCGCGGCAGTCGGCTACTCCCGCGGCATGGGCGTGGTGCTGGTCCGGAAACCGGGCAAGCTCCCGGCCGTAGCCGGGCGAGTGGACTACTCCCTGGAGTACGGCACCGCGAGCGTCGAACTGCCCGCAGGAGTCGTAAAACCCGGGCAACGAATCGCAGTCCTGGACGACGTCCTCGCCACCGGCGGCACCGTCGCAGCGACCGCGAAACTACTGGAAGACGCAGGCGCAACAGTCACCGGCGTCTCAGTAGTCCTGGAACTGGCAGCACTCAACGGCCGCTCCGCCCTGGACGGCCGCTCGATCCACGCACTCCGCACCGTCTGACGACGGCCACCCACGAAACCGCCACAACGCACCCACCCAGCCAGGCACCCAGACCCACCCCCGCACCCCGATACGAAGCCTCTCTGCGGTCGGTGGGTGCTTGTCAAGGCATCTTTCCCGCCTTGACAAGCACCCACCGACCGTCAGCACAATCAGCTTCGGGGTGCCCGCCCCACACACCCCGGCGCAACGTCGCCGCCAGGCGACGAGCCCCCGGCAACAGAGCGCAACGGCACGTCACCACCCCCGCCAAAAGACCAACCGGTTACCCTGATGGTTCGAGGCCGCACGAAGCAGCTGGAGGTGCGGGTGAGCCAAGAGCTCGACGCCAATGTCCCCGCCAAAGGCGGTGCGACCCCCGCCAAGAGCGGCGCCACCGCCGCGGACGCCGGGACCCGGGCCAACGGAGCCGCGCCCAATCCCTCCGCGACCCGCCGCGTCCGCGCCCGCCTGGCCCGGCGGATCACCGCCCAGCGCGCGGCCCCGGTCAAACAGGTCCTCGAACCCCTGGCGGTCATCCACCGCGAGCTGCATCCCAACTCCGACCTGGGCCAGCTGCAACGCGCCTACGACGTCGCCGAGGAACTCCACCGCGAACAACGCCGCAAATCAGGCGACCCGTACATCACCCACCCCCTCGCGGTAGCCACGATCCTCGCCGAACTCGGCATGGACACCACCACGCTCGTCGCGGCGCTGCTGCACGACACGGTGGAGGACACCGGCTATTCGCTGGAGCAGCTGAAGGCCGATTTCGGCGACAAGGTCGGCGAGCTGGTCGACGGCGTCACGAAGCTGGACAAGGTCAAGCTCGGCACGTCGGCCGAGGCGGAGACCATCCGCAAAATGGTGATCGCGATGGCGAAGGACCCGCGGGTCCTGGTCATCAAGCTCGCCGACCGGCTGCACAACATGCGCACGATGCGCTTCCTGCCGCCGGAGAAGCAGGCCCGCAAGGCGCGCGAGACGCTCGAGGTGCTCGCCCCGCTGGCGCACCGGCTCGGCATGGCCACGGTGAAGTGGGAGCTGGAAGACCTCGCGTTCGCGATCCTGCAGCCGAAGAAGTACGACGAGATCGTGCGGCTGGTCGCCGACCGCGCGCCCTCGCGCGACACCTATCTGCGCAAGGTGATCGCGGACCTGACGAACAACCTGGTGTCGTCGCGGATCACCGCGAAGGTCGAGGGCCGGCCGAAGCACTACTACTCGATCCACCAGAAGATGATCGTCCGCGGCCGGGACCTGGACGACATCCACGACCTGGTCGGAGTGCGGATCCTGGTCGAGGACGTGCGCGACTGCTACGCCGCGATGGGCGTGGTGCACGCGCTGTGGCAGCCGGTCCCGGGGCGGTTCAAGGACTACATCGCGCAGCCGCGGTTCGGCGTGTACCAGTCGCTGCACACCACGGTGATCGGGCCGGACGGCAAGCCGCTCGAGGTGCAGATCCGCACCTACGACATGCACCGCACCGCGGAATACGGCATCGCCGCGCACTGGCGGTACAAGGAAACCAAGGGCACCCACGCCAGCAACAACGGCATGGAGCTGGACGAGATCGCGTGGATGCGGCAGCTGCTCGACTGGCAGCGCGAGGCCGCGGACCCGGGCGACTTCCTCGAATCGCTGCGGTACGAACTGGCCGCGCGCGAGATCTTCGTGTTCACGCCGAAGGGCGACGTGATCACGCTGCCTGCGGATTCGACGCCGGTGGACTTCGCGTACGCGGTGCACACCGAGGTCGGCCACCGCTGCATCGGCGCGCGCGTGAACGGCCGCCTGGTCGCGCTCGAGCGGAAGCTCGAGAACGGCGAGGTCGTCGAGATCTTCACGTCCAAGGCGGAAAGCGCCGGGCCGAGCCGCGACTGGCTGCAGTTCGCCGGTTCGCCGAAGGCGCGCGCGAAGATCCGGCAGTGGTTCGCGAAGGAGCGCCGCGACGAGGCGATCGACGCGGGCAAGGAAGCGATCACCAAGGAGATCCGCAAGGTCGGGCTGCCGATCCAGCGGCTCGTCTCGGCGGAATCGATGGGCTCGGTCGCCACCGAGTTGCGGCATGGCGACATTTCGTCGCTGTACGCGGCTGTCGGCGAGGGCCACACCAGCGCGAAGCATGTGGTGCAGCGGCTGGTCGCGCTCATCGGCGGGGTCGAGGAGGCCGAGGAGGAGCTGGCCGAACGGGCCACGCCGTCCACGGTCACGCGCCGCCGCGGTTCGAACGACGTCGGCGTCATCGTCAAGGGCGCGAGCGACGTCTGGGCGAAGCTGGCGCGCTGCTGCACGCCGGTGCCGGGCGACGAGATCCTCGGCTTCGTGACGCGCGGCGGCGGCGTGAGCGTGCACCGGACGGACTGCACGAACGCCGAGGACCTGCGGACGCAGCCGGAGCGGCTGGTCGAGGTGGAGTGGGCGCCGTCGTCGTCCTCGGTGTTCCTGGTGGCGATCCAGGTCGAGGCGCTCGACCGGCACCGGCTGCTGTCGGACGTCACGAAGGTGCTGGCGGACGAGAAGGTGAACATCCTGTCGGCCTCGGTGACGACGTCGCGGGACCGGGTGGCGGTGAGCCGGTTCTCGTTCGAGATGGGCGACCCGAAGCACCTCGGGCACGTGCTCAAGGTCGTTCGCGGGGTCGAGGGCGTGTACGACGTGTACCGGGTGACCTCGGCTTCATAGCCGATCCGGCGGCGCCAGCTCCCCGAACGTGACCCGTGCCGGGCCGCGACGTCGCCGAGCAGCGGCACCGCGGCCGGCCACAGGGCGTTGGGCGGGACGGTGCGGTCGATTTCGCGGAAGAACTCGCCCATCGCGTCGTCCGGGGTGAGCACGAGGAACTTCGCGTGCGGCGTGTGCACCGCGAACGTGTTGGGCGTGCCTGCCGGGATGTGCACGAAGGAACCGGGGCCGAGGTCGTGGAGTTCGCCGTCGAGGCAGACGGTGATCCGGCCGTGCAGGACGTAGAACCCTTTCGCCCACGGGTCGGAGTGCGGCGGGACGGCGGGGCCGCGCGGGGCGTCGACCTCGAACAGTTCGTAGCCGCCGGTGTCCGCGGCGGACGCTTTCACCGTCACGATCGCATCTTTGTGTCTAGCTCGGGGCCTTCGCCCGCGGTGCTGAGGTGAATGGTCATGCCACCGAAAGGTAGAAACGCCGCGGCGGCGGGACCATCCCGGAGATCAGGGATACCGGCGAGGGGAAGGGCGCGCGCATACTTCGTCGGGTGTGGGAAGGCCGGGCGCAGAGCGTACGGCGGGAGCTGGCGGCTCTCGCCACGGCTGGTTGCGGTGTCGCCGAGCTGCACACGGCGGCCATCGAACTGGTCGACCGGATCGTGCCCGCGGAGCTGACCTGCTGGGCGTCGCTGGATCCGGACACCGCCGTGATCAGCTCGATGACCAGCGGCCGCGCTCGCGTCCCGGGGGAGTACGAGCCGCTGCTGGCGACGTACGAGTACGACGGCGCGGAGCCGCATACTTTCGCGCAGCTCGCCCGGCGTCCGGTGCCAGTAGCGCGGCTTTCCGATCTGCCGCGCCGGGAACGCGAGCGCAGCGGCCGGTGGGCGCGGGTGTGGCGGCCGTTGGGGCTGGAGAGCGAGCTGCGCGTCGGGTTTCGCGCGGACGGCGTCTGCTGGGCCGCGGCCGGGCTGGTGCGCCGGGGCGAGTTCAGCGACCGCGAGGTCGAGTTCCTGACCTCGATCGGGCCGACGCTCGCCGCTGCCACCCGGGTGGCGGCGCTGGCGCGAGGTGCGGCTTCGGCGGCGGAACCGGCGATCGTCGTGCTCGGCTCGGACGGCCGCCGTCGCGGGGCGACTGAGGGGGCCGGCGCGTGGGAGTCCGAATTGGACGCGATCGCCGACGGCCGGTTCGCGGTGCTGCTGCGAGCGGTCGCGGTCGGCGCCCAGTTCGCGGCGAGCGGGACGTTCCGCGCCCGGGTCCGCGACGCGCGCGGCGGCTGGATTGTGTTGCAGGCCAGCAAGTTGGTCTCAGCCGACGACGCGCGCGACATCGTCGTGACGATCCGCCGCGCCTCCGCCGGGGAGCTGTTGGACGTGCTGCTCGCGGCCTGCCGGCTGACCGCGCGCGAACGCGACGTGTGCCGGGAGGTCCTGTCTGGACTGTCCACTTCGGACATCGCGGCGCGGCTGGGGATCTCGGCGAACACGGTGCAGGACCACCTGAAGCCGGTGTTCGGCAAGGTCGGGGTGCGCAGCCGGGGCGAGCTGACCGCGCGGCTGTCCGGTTAGGCCGGTGACCTGTCCCACAGCGGGATCGGCGTACGGGCGCATTAGGGTGCTGGCATGACGGACGGACTCGAGTTCACCCGCGAAGGCGCCGTGGCCCGGCTGACGTTCTCCCGCCCGGAGAAGATGAACGCGATCACCCACGGCATGTGGGCGGCGATCCCGGGCGTGGCGGCCGAGGTCGAGGCCGATCCCGAGCTGAAGGCGCTCGTGCTGACCGGGGCCGGACGGCATTTCTCCGCGGGCGCGGACATCGGCGAGTTCCGCGAGCTGCGCTCGACCGCCGACGCCGCCGCGAAGTACGACGAGGCCGTGGACAGCGCGGTGGCGGCGCTGACCGCGATGCGCAAGCCGACCGTCGCGATGGTCGGCGGCAACTGCATCGGCGGCGGCTGCCAGATCTCGGTCGCCTGCGACTTCCGCTTCGCCGCGGACGACGCGCGCTTCGGCATCACCCCGGCCAAACTCGGCATCGTCTACCACTTCGCCTCGACGCGGCAGCTGGTGTCGCTGGTCGGCCCGGCGAACGCCAAGTACTTCCTGCTGTCCGGCGAACTCGTCGACGCGAGCCGGGCCCGCGAGATCGGACTGGTCAACGACGTTTTCCCGGCCGCGGACCTGGAATCCGCGACGGCGCGGTTCACCGAGACGCTGTGCGGGCGTTCGCAGGCGTCGATCCGCGGGATGAACCGGATCATCGAGAAGATCGTCGCGGGCCAGGAGAAGACCGACGACGAGGTGGAGGAGATCCGGCTCGCCGCGCTGCACGGGGAGGACTACGCGGAGGGCGTGGACGCGTTCCTGAACCGGCGCGCGCCGGAGTTCACTTATCGCTGACCGCCGGATAAGCGGTTGACTGGCCGGTGAGACTGGGGCCTGTGGCTCTGACAATTCACCATCGCGGCCAGAACCCGGAGATCTTCCGGACGGTCGACCACGCCGACTTCGACCGGTCATGGCCGGTCTTCATGCAGCATAACCCGACCGGGCACCTCTACTACGGCGAACTCGACACCGTCGCCGACTACGTGCTGCTCGCGACGGACGGAGACGAGCCGGTCGCCAAGGCCTACTCGACGCCCTTCGCACTCGGCGGCCCCGGGCGCGAGGAGCTGCCCGACGGTGGGTGGGACGAGGTGGTCAGGTGGCAGCACAGCGACCGGCTGGCCGGGCGGGAACGCAACGCGGCGACCGCGCTGGAGGTCGTCGTCCGCAAGGAACGGCAGGGCACCGGGCTCGCCTTGGTGATGGTGAAAGCCCTGCGGGACAACGCTTTCCGCCTCGGGCACGAGGTGCTCTACGCTCCGGTGCGGCCGTCGCGGAAGGCGGACGAACCCGAGACTCCGATGAGCGAATACGCCTTCCGGACGCGCGACGACGGCTTGCCCTACGACCCGTGGCTGCGGGTGCACGTGCGCGCGGGCGGGCGGATCCTGAAGGTCTGCCCGGTGTCGATGACCATCTCCGGCACGCTCGCGCAATGGCGGGAATGGACCGGACTGCCGTTCGACACCGACGGCCCGGTGGTCGTGGAAGGCGCGCTGAGCCCGGTCCTCGTGTCGGTGGCGCAGGACTCGGCCGTCTACGTCGAGCCCAATGTCTGGGTGGAGCACCGCAAGCCCTGACGCTGCGTCAGATCTCGTCCCACGGCGCGGCTTCGTAAGCCGTCGTCAGCAGTTCGGTCGCGGCAGGCGAGGTGCGAAGCGGCACGTCGTCCACGGAAGCGACGGGGCGGCCGACGGTCGAGGAGTTCGTCACGAACATCGCGTCGAATTCCGGCAGCTCCGCCGGGTACACCGGGCGTGTCTCCTGCGGAACCCCGGCCGCGCGCAGCTGTTCCTCGAGGACCAGGTAGGTGATCCCCGGCAGCACCGGGGCTTCCGGCCACACGATCGTCCCGCCGCGGAGGAAGCCGACGTTCCAGATCGTCGCCTCGCTGATCCGGCCGTCGGCGGCGAGGAACACGGCATCGTCGTAACCGGCGAGAGCGGCGGCGCGCGAATGCTGCGTGAGACCGAAGCCGCCGAGATGCTTCACGTGCGGCAGATCCCGTTGGTAGGCAACGGATCGCAGCCGCATCGGCGTGGCGACGGAGGAGGCGGGCGGCGCGGTGCGCACCAGAATCTCGGGCGTCATCGCGGCGTCGTGCGGCGACGACCGGGAGAAAATGATCACCCGCACCGACAGCGCGCCCTGACCGGCGACCAGCCGCCGCACGTAGCCGCGGACCAGGTCGGTGTCCAGTTCGCTGCCGAACACTTCCCGGGTGTTCGCCGCGAGGCGGTCGAGGTGATAGCGGAGGCCGCGCACCCGCCCGTCGCGGACCTGCATCGCGGTGAAGTGGCCGTAGCTGGTCGCCGCGGCGACGAGATCGGCGGTACCGGGAGCGGTACCGCCGATCTCGGCTCGCACAGTCAACTCAGGAAACCGTGACCGCGGTGAACTTCACCGGCTGCTTGGGCTCGCCGGTCGAACCGTCCTGGCCGATCGCGCCGATGCCGTTCTTCGCGATCTTGTCGAGCACCTTCAGGCCCTCGTCGGAGATGCTGCCGAAGATCGTGTACTGCGGCTGCAGCGGAGCGGCGCCGTAGACCATGAAGAACTGGCTGCCGCCGCTGTTCGGCTGGCCGGTGTTGGCCATCGCGAGGACGCCGCGGCCGTACTTCGAGGTGTCGACGACCTCGTCCGGCACCGTGAAGCCCGGTCCGCCGCGGCCGTCCTTCAGCACGTCGCCCTTCGCGTCCGGGTCGCCGCACTGCAGCATCTGCAGGTCGGTGACGCCGAGGCGGTGGCAGATCGTGTCGGTGAAGAAGCCCTGCTTCGCCAGGCTCTCGAACGCCTGCACGGTGCACGGCGCGAGCGCGCGGTCCAGCGTCAGCGGGATGTCGCCCTGGGTGGACTTCATCGTGATGTTCACCGTCCCGCTGGACGAGACGCTCTTGCCGTCCGGCACGGCCGGCTTCTTCGCCGACGGCGGCTTGCCGCTCGCGTCGGCCGGGTACGAGCACGTCGTCGGGTTCGGCAGCGCCTTGGGGCGCTTGGGGAGCGCGGTGCGCTCGGTGGGGATGTTCGTGACGCTCGGGACCGGCGGCGCGGAGCTCGACGGCGGGGGCGTGGCGGCCTGCTGGTCGCCGCTGCCGCCGCTGTTCACGATCCACACCACGAGACCGGCGACGATGAGGACCACACCGCCGACCACTCCAGCGCCCACGATCTTGCGTCGCTTCGCCTGTTCCGCCCGGCGCACGAGCTGCCGCTCGAGTTTGCGCTTTGCGGCTTCTCGGCGCTGCTGGTTGGTCGCCACCCGCCCTCCAGTTTCCGCTCGAAGTCACACGTCTGAGGTAGCGGCAGTGTATGGGCACAGCCTGTTAGGACTCCGTACAGGGGCGGCTAGTCTTCACCGGGTCGTGATCAAGGCCGCTTCCTGGGAGGAGGGTTCGGTGCTCGTCGCCGGGTTCGCCGCGGGTCCGCTGCGCTCGAACTGCTATCTGCTGGCCCCCGCCGCCGGGGGTCCGTGCCTCGTCGTCGACCCGGGCGAAGGCGCCGCCGAACCGCTGGCCGAGGCGCTGGCGGAGCACCGCCTGACGCCGGTCGCGCTGCTCGCCACGCACGGCCATCCGGACCACATCGGCGCCGCTGCCGAACTGTCGCGGGCGCACGACGTGCCGCTGCGGCTGCATCCGGGCGACGCCGAATGGCACGACGGGCCGTTCGAACCGCTCGCCCCGGGGGAGATCGAGGCGGCCGGGCTGGCCGTCGGGGTGCTCCCGCTGCCCGGGCACACGCCGGGTTCGGTGGCGTTCGCCCTCGAAACGGGAGAGGGTGGCAGGCTGGTGTTCACGGGAGACACGCTTTTCGCCGGATCGGTCGGGCGCACCGGCGGATCCGGCTCCGACCTGGAGAATTCGTTGCGCACACTGCTCACGCTCGCCGACGACACCGTCGTGCTGCCCGGCCACGGCCCTGCCACGACAATCGGGCGCGAGCGCGCCGGGAACCCCTTCATGCCAGGAGCCGCGCAGTGACCGAGAAGCCGGCGGAGCGGCTGCCGTTGTTCGCTGACGAGCCGAAACTGCGCCGCCGCCGGGCGTGGTCGGGGATCTTCGGGGTGCTGATCCTGGCCGCGGCGTTCGGCGGGATCGTGGGGCTGATCGCCGGGCAGCTGTCGGGGCTGATCGTGGCGGCGGTCGTGGCGGTGCCGCTGGTTTACGTGGTGCTGTACGCGTATCGGCGGCGGATTTGGCTGGAGGGGACGACGCTCGTCGTGCGCACTTGGGGCGTTCGGCGGGTGGATCTTCTGGTGGCGCCTCGGCTGGACGTGGTGATTAGTGATGTCCGGGGGAATCGGACGGTCGCGTTGCTGGTGAATGCGGGACAGCGGCGGCGGGCGGTCAAGCTTGATCTGGCGGTGTTTTCCGGGACTGGGGGGCGGGAGCTGGGGGCGCTCCAGTTGCGGCGGCTGGCGGATGCTGTTTTGAACAACACCGAGGCCAATGGGCTGGTGTTTTCGGAGTTGCTGGTGGCGGAATTGCGGGCCGAGGCCCGGGGGGACGCGGTGGCGGAGAGGCCGTTGTACCGGCTGGCTTCGGCGGCTCCGGCGGGGAAGTATTTGCAGCGGTTTCCTATGGAGGCGGTTAGCCGGTTTGTGGCGACGCTGTGATTTGGCGTCGGCTTCGCCGTCGCGGGCGGGATCGCCTTTATGTCGGCGCGAGAGGAGCAGATGACCGGCCCCCAGGCCGGTCATCTGCTCCTCTCGCGCCGACGCGATCCCGCGTTGTGTGGGGGGGTCAGGGGGCTTGGGGG
>NZ_JBVKDQ010000011.1:238238-246377 GCF_055633755.1 Amycolatopsis sp. NPDC114484
CTCGTTGTTTGGTCTCGTTTTCTCTCGTCGGAGGGATGCTTCCCTTCCGTTACGCGAGGAAAGGACGAGACCCCCCCCACCCGTGACGCCCCCCTTCCCCCCCCCCCCCGACGCGATCCCGCGTTGTGTGGGGGGGTCAGGGGGCTTGGGGTTTAGGGAGCTTGGGTGGGGGTCGGGGGGTGTGTGTCCAGGGCGGTTACGCGGGCGCGGATTTGGTCTAGGTGGTCGGTTAGTTCGGGGAGTTCTTCGGCTACGTAGGCGAGCAGGCGTTCTAGGTGGCGCAGGGTTGCTCGGACGTCGTCCAGGGCGGTGGCGATTCGCGGGACTGTTTCGGCGGCTTCCAGTACAGAGGCGAACAGGCGGCGGATCAGGTGCACGGTGACTCGGGGGCCGGCCAGGGCGGCTGAGAACACGGCGCCTCCTCGGGTGCGGGGGGTCGCGGCCTTCGTACCTCATCGCGACGGCTGCGGCTGACCGGGGGCAGCGGGGGTGTTACTGGTGTGAATCGGTGGGGGTGGTGTTGACGAGGTGGTCGATCGGCTCGCGGGCGGCGATTAGGGCGGCTAGGACCGTGGTGACCGGTACTGCGGCGACGATGCCTACTGAGCCTGCCAGGGTGCGGATGATTTCCGCGGCGATGTCCTCGCTGCCCAGGAGCGAGCCCAGGCCTACGCCGGAGATCGCGGAGTAGAGCATGACCGGCAGTGCGGCGCCGGCGTAGGCCATCACCAGGGTGTTCACTGCGGAGCCGACGTGGTCTCGGCCGATCCGCAGGCCTGAGCTGTACAGCTCGCGCCAGCTGAGTGAGGGGTTCGCGCGGCGCAGTTCCCATACTGCGCTGGTTTGGGTGATCGTGACGTCGTCCAGCACGCCTAGCGCGCCGATCACGATGCCTGCCAGCAGCAGGCCGCGGGCGTCGATCCCGTGGCCTAGTGAGGCGATCAGCGTGGTGGTGCTGTCGTCGAGTCCGGTGAGCGACGCGGCGGCGGAGAAGATCGCTGACAGGATTCCGATGAGCGCGAGGCTGACGAGCGTTCCCAGTACGGCGACTGAGGTTCTCGCGGACAGGCCGTGCGTCAGGTAGAGCGCGAGGAACATGATCGCGCCTGCTCCGGCGATCGCGACCACTAGCGGGTTCTCCCCGGAGAGGATCGCGGGCAGCACGAACAGCACGATCACCACGAAACTCAGCACCAGCGCGACCAGCGCGGCTAGGCCCTGCCAGCGGCCGAGTACGAGCACGGCCACTGCGAACAGCGCGGCGAGCAGGACGAGTGGGGTGCCGCGCTGGAAATCGACGAGTGTGAACGACTGCGGATCCAGCGGATTGCCGCCGTTGTAGGCGAGGACGACCTTGTCGCCCGCGGTGAACCGGGGCGTGCTGGGCTCGATCGGGACGGTCAGCCGCACTGGTTTCCCGGCTGCCGGGCCGTCGGACATCTGCAGGTCGACGGTGAGGCACGGTTTCGCGTTCGGATCCGGCTGCGAGCCGACCTGCACCTGGCCGGGCTGCAGGCACGGACCGGACGTCGCGGTCGTGATCGCCGCCTGGACCGGGGTGCCCTGCTGGACGGCGCTCTTCGGCAGGGAACTGCCCCACGGGTACAGGACGATCATGCCGACGACGGTCGCCAGCGCCAGCGGGGCGAGGAGCCAGATCAGGAGTTTGCGGACTCGCTGCGACGCCGGGGCGGCCGGGCCGTGTCCGTGCCCATGGCCGTGCCCGTGTCCGTTCGGCGGCGGGATTTCTCGGTCGGCGGCGGGTTTCGGAGTGTCCTTTTCGGACTGTGGCGGCCGGGCCGGGGGACGGCGGCGGGCGCCGGGCGGCGGGGTGTCGCCCGGGCGGCGGGGAAGGCGCAGTTCGCCCGATTGCGCGCCGCCGCGGAGTTCGCCGGATCGCGAGCCTCGGGGATCAGCGGAGCGTGGGTTGCCTGGTTGTGCCGAGCGGGGGGCGCCGGGTTGGGCGGGCCGTGGTGCGGAGGCACGCGGACGCCGGGGTTCGCCGGGCCGTTCGGGTCGCCGTCCCGGTTCGCTGGTGCGCCCGGGGTTGGCGGAGCGCTCGGCTGGTCGTCCGGGTTCGCCCGGGCGGTCGGGGTTGGCGGAGCGCTCAGCCGGTCGTCCGGGTTCGCCGGTGCGTCCAGGGTCGGCGCGGCGCGGACGGCGCGGGCCGTCGGCCCGGGCGCGCGGCGGGGAGGCGGGAGAGGCCGGCGGCGGCACGGCGGAGGACGGGGACGCGGGTTCGCCCGGCACTCGCGGCAGCGGGCCGGTGTCGTCGGGGTCCTGATCGGGGTAGTCGTGCGGTGCCACGGCGGACATCCTGCCCTCCCGGCTCGCGGTTCACCCGTACCGGGTGGGGGAGGAAGCGGGCGTTTCGTTCAGGCGTGCGCAGAACGCAAGTGCACGCGCCGGTATGCCGAGGGCGGGGTGTCGAAATGGTCCAGAAACGCTTGCCGGAGCGTCTCCGTGGAACCGAAACCGCAGCGCCGGGCGATCGCGGCGAGCGGGAGGTCGGTCCCGGACAGCAGGCGGGCAGCGTGTTCCGCGCGCACCGTCCGTACGTATTTCCCCGGCGTGGTGCCGAGATGGGCGTCGAACAGCCGGGTCAGCTGGCGGGTGCTGATGCCGGCCTGGTTCGCCAGCGCGGGGGCGCCGAGGTCGTCGGCGAGGTGCTCCGCGACGTACGCGGTGAGGTCGCGGACCTGCCGGTGTTCCGGCGGCGGCCCGGCGAGGAACATGCTCACCTGCGCCTGGTTTCCGGGCCGCTGCAGGTAGGTGACCAGCGACCGGGCGGCTTCGCGGGCGAGCGTCGGGCCGTGGTCCTCCTCGACGAAGGCGAGGGTCAGGTCGAGCCCGCTGGTGACGCCGGCGGAGGTGTAGACGTCGCCGTGCCGCACGAAAAGCGGCACCGGATCCACGGTCACCGACGGGTATTGCTCGGCGAGCCGCGCCGCGTGCGACCAGTGCGTGGTCGCCCGGCGGCCGCTCAGCAGCCCGGCGGCGGCGAGCACGGTCGCCCCGGTGCAGACCGACGCCGTCCGCCTGCTCAGCTGCGACAGCCGCCGCACGTGCGAGAGCAGCCGTTCGTCCTTGGCGGCGGTGTGGTGGCCCAGCCCGCCCGCGACGACGAACGTGTCGAGCGGCCCGCGGACCTGGTCGATCCGGACGTGCGGGGCGAGGGTGAGCCCGGACTGGCAGGCGAACGGGAGCCCGTCGACGCTGGCGAGCCGGACGTCGTACGGCCGGGCCGCGCCGAGCCGGGTGGCGGCGTCGAAAACGTCGGAGACGCAGGCGATGTCGAGCAGTTCGGCGTCGGGGTACCCGAGGATCACGACCTGCCGGGCGGTACTCGGCATGGCCGCACGGTAGCAGCTCGCCGGGCCGGATGAACCGGGTTCGCAGGATTTCGGACACGCGTGTCCCGCCAGGCTCCCGCGCGCGGGAGCCTGGCGGCATGACGCAGAAGACGTTCGCATTCGTCGTGTACCCCGGCCTGACGCCGCTCGACCTGGTGGGACCGCTGCAGGTGATCAACGGCTACGCGGCCGCAGACCCCTCGGTCCGGGTGGCGGTGGTCGGCGAAACCTTGGAGACCCTCGGCACCGACACGCCGCTGCGGATCGCGCCGAGCCACACCTTCGACCAGGTTCCGGACCCGTCCTGGGTGCTGGTCCCCGGCGGTGCCGCGCCGACGCTGCGCGCGCTCGGCGACGAGACGCTCATCGGCTACCTCCGCCGCGCCGCGACCTCCGCCGAGCTGATGACGTCCGTGTGCACCGGTTCGCTGCTGCTCGGCCAAGCCGGGCTGCTCGAAGGCCGCGAAGCGACGACGCACTGGACGTTCCTGGACACCCTGCGCGCGTTCGGGGCCAAGCCGGTCCGGCAGCGGTGGGTGGACACCGGTTCGGTGATCACCGCCGCCGGGGTGTCCGCCGGGATCGACCTGGCGCTGCACCTGGTGGAGCGGATGCGCGGCACGGACACCGCGCGGCTGGTCCAGTTCGGCATCGAATACGACCCGCAGCCGCCGCTCGGCCCGCTCGACTGGTCGCTCGCCCCGCGCGAGCAAATGCGGCCGTTCGTCGACCACACGGTCCGGGAAGGTCTCGCCGGTCAGCCGGAGCTGCGCGAAAAGCTGCTGGCGCAGCAGTGACGCCCTCGTGAATTCCCCCACCCAGCTGAGGCAGGACGGTTTGCCAGCGCCTCGCGGGCGCGTACCGTACCGCCAATGGGTTCTCGCGGGGATGCCGGTCTCACCGTCTTCACCAGCCGGAGAGACGGCGACATCGTGCTGGTCACGGCGGCAGGCGAGATCGACATCGCGTCGGTAGGACAATTCCGTTCCGCGCTGTCCGCCGCCTCCGGAGCCGGCGGAAAACTCGTGGTGGACCTGTCGCGGGTCGGCTATCTCAGCTGCGCCGGGCTGCGCGTGCTCGAGGAGACGAGCCACGTCCGGCCGGCGCTTTCGATCGTGGCGACCGGGCCGCTGGTGCTGCGTGCTTTCGCGGTGTCCGGGATCAAGGCGCCGGTGCGCTCCGGCCTGCGCGAGGCGTGCGCCGCCGCGGGTGCGTGAATCACTGGCCGGAATCTGGGTACCCGTGGGGTGGAACCGAGATCTGCTGAGGTGATCCGAGATGTCCACCAGCACGATGTCCGGCAAGACCGCGGTCTCCGGGGGCGCAGCGGGCCTCGCTGTGCTGGCCGGGCTGTACCTGATCGCCGCGCCGTGGCTGCTGCGCTTCGGCGGGGCCGCCGAACTCGCGGTGAGCAATACGGTCGCCGGACTGGCGATCGTCGTTTTCGCCGCCATGCGCGCGCGGGATTCCGGTGCTCAGGCGTTGACCTGGGTGCTGCCGGTGCTCGGCGCGTGGGCCGCGGTGTCTCCGTTCTTGCTCCGATACGGCGACGAAACCGTGCCGTCGACCGGTGCGGTGACCGGCAACGTGATCGCCGGTGTCGTCGTGGCCGCGGGCGGGGCGGCGTTGCTGCTGCGCCGCCGCTGACGTCAGCCGAGCGCGTCGGCGAGCCAGCGGCTCCAGGTCGCGGTTTCGGCGGTCTCGTCGACGTCCGGCCGGAAAAGATGGTGCCCGACCGCGACCGGCATGCCGAGCAGCGACCGTTCGTGGAAGCGGTAGAGGGCGTCTTCGGTGCGGACTCCGGCGTAGTTCGGGGTCGAGTAATCGAGGACGCCCTCGATCGCTTCGTCGCCGACGCTGAACTGGACCGTTTGTCCGGCTGAGGGTTCGGCGGGCAAGCCGAGCGCTGCCAGCAGCTTCGGCCACGCGTCCCGGCTCGCCGACGACGCCGGGCCGTCGGCGATCACGTACGTCGCGAAGCGGCCCGGGAAGTGCGCCAGCAGTTCGGCGAGCGTGTGCAGGTACATCTCCCAGCCGACGGCGAAGGACTCGTGGTACTCGTCCTCCCAGCCGTCCTGGATGAACCCGCGGTGCACGAATCGCAGTACAGAAGTGCCGCCTTCGGCCGCCTCCACGAGGAACTCCATCGCGTCGAACGTGCCGTCCTCGGCCGCCTCGCCGCGATAGGCGAACCGGCGCGGCGGGTCCCACGCGGTGATCTCCGCCTCGGTGCGCATTTCGCCGAGCCGGAAGCGGACCCGCTTGGCGGCGGCGTCGACCTCGTGGCGGCCCATGAACCACGAGTCGATGCCCGGCCCGGTCGCGACGGCCTCCCACACGGCCTCGGGGCCCGCGGGCAGCTGAACCTCTTTGCGCACCTCGAACTCGCGGGGCATCGGCGGCGTTCCTCCTCGTGGTCGTCCTGGCCACGGTGCCATTGACAACAATACTTGTCAATGCGGTGGCGGTTCGGCTGAACGATGACAGACTGCGAAGGGACTCTCACGAAGGGACGCAAGAGCATGGCGACGGTGGCCGACCAGTTGATCGACGTTCTGGTGCAATCCGGGGTGCGCCGGATCTACGGGGTGGTGGGCGACAGCCTCAACCCCGTGGTGGACGCGGTGCGCCGCACCGGCGGTTCGGCGCGCGGCGGGATCGACTGGGTGCACGTGCGCAACGAGGAGGCCGGCGCGTTCGCCGCGGCGGCGGAGGCGCAGCTGACCGGGCGGCTCGCGGTGTGCGCGGGCAGCTGCGGACCGGGCAACCTGCATCTGCTGCAAGGGGTTTACGACGCGCATCGCTCGGGAGCGCCGGTGCTGGCGATCGCCTCGCACATCCCGTCCACGCAGATCGGCACTGGGTTTTTCCAGGAGACGCATCCGCAGCATCTGTTCGCCGAGTGTTCGCACTACTGCGAGATGGTGAGCTCGCCGGAGCAGATGCCGCGGCTCGCGCGGATCGCGGTGCAGAACGCGGTCGGGCGTCGCGGGGCCGCGGTGCTGGTGCTGCCTGGGGATGTGTCGCACGAGCCTGCCGCGAACGCCACCGGGGAGTCGGCGCCGCTGGGCAGTCCGCCCGCCGTGGTGCCCGCTGAGGCTGACATCGCTCGCCTTGCCGATCGGATCGATCGGGCGGAGAAGGTGATGATCATGGCCGGCGCGGGATGCCGGGACGCCCATGACGAGGTGCTCGCGCTCGCCGCGGCGGCCGGGGCTCCGGTGGGGCATTCGTTGCGGGGCAAGGAGTTCGTGCAGTACGAGAATCCGTTCGATGTCGGGATGAGCGGGCTGCTCGGTTACGGTGCCTGTTACGAGGCGATGCACGAGGCTGATCTGGTGTTGTTGCTCGGCACCGACTTCCCGTATGACAACTTCCTGCCGCAGCGGAACACCGTGCAGGTGGACATCGACCCGTCGCGGATGGGGCGCCGGTCGGTGCTGGAGTTCGGGGTTCAAGGCGATGTCGGCGCGACGATTCGCGCGGTGCTGCCTCGGCTGCGCGAGCGTGGCGACCGGTCGTTCTTGGATGCCATGCTGCGCAAGCACGAGCGCGGGCTGCAGCGGGTGGTCGACGCTTATACGAATGAGGTGTCGAACCACATTCCGCTGCATCCGGAGTACGTCGCCGATGTGCTCGACGAGGAAGCCGCTGAGGACGCGGTGTTCACTGTGGACACGGGGATGTGCAATGTCTGGGCTGCCCGGTATCTCACGCCTAACGGGCGGCGGCGGATCCTGGGGTCGTTCGTGCACGGGAGCATGGCCAACGCGTTGCCGCACGCGATCGGGGCGCAGGCCGCGGATCCCGGCCGGCAGGTCGTGGCGATGTGCGGGGACGGCGGGCTCGCGATGCTGATGGGGGAGTTGCTGACGCTCAAGACGCACGCGCTGCCGGTCAAGGCGGTGGTGTTCAACAACTCTTCGCTGGGGATGGTGAAGCTGGAGATGCTCGTGGACGGGTTGCCGGAGTTCGGCACCGACCACGATCAGGTGGACTTCGCGGGGATCGCCCGGGCGGCGGGGTTGTATTCGCGGCGGGTGGAGAAGCCTGGGGAGGTGCGGGAGGGGATTCGGGATATCTTGGCGCATGACGGGCCCGCTGTGCTGGATGTGGTTACAGATCCTAATGCGTTGTCTATTCCGCCCAATATTACTGCGGCGCAGGTTAAGGGGTTTGCGTTGGCGGCCAGTAAGACTGTGTTGAGCGGGGGAGTGGGGAAGATGTTGGAGTTGGCCAAGTCTAATTTGCGGAACATTCCCCGGCTTTGAGCCGGGGGGCTGAAGTTGCCTGATTTTGGGTGATGTTCGGGCAGGGGTCGTCTTCGGCGGTGGTGGCGCGGCGGGGTGCGCTGGGAGGGTCGGGTTTGTGCCTGGGTTGTGCTGGGCGGGAATTCGAGGAGTGGCGTGTGACTGTTTTGCGCAAGGTGGCGTCTGCGGGGGTGCTTGCTGCGGCTATCGCGGTGGCGGGGGCCGGTGCGGCGTTGGCTGATGATCCGGGGACGCCTCGGCTTTACAGTTCGTACGGGGAGTGCATGACTGCTGGGAACATTCTTGCGCAGCAGGGGAAGGCGCATGTGTTTGAGTGTGTGGCGTTGGGGGCTGCTCCGCCTGGGGTTCCTTCCAGTGTGTGGCAGTTGATTATTCGCTCTTGATTGCGGGTGGGTGCGGCTCGTCGCCTGGCGGCGACATTGCTTTGGTGGCGTGAGAGGGCACCCCGAAGCTGATTGTGACTACGGCGCGGGGGTTCTTGTCAAGGCGGGAAAGATGCCTTGACAAGAACCCCC
>NZ_JBVKDQ010000011.1:246387-325542 GCF_055633755.1 Amycolatopsis sp. NPDC114484
TTGGGACCGGGGTGGGGGGTTTCTGGCCAGGGGGGGAAAGATACCGGAAAAACCCCCCCCGCGCCGTGTTTTTGGCTTCGTATCGGGGTGCGGGGGTGGTGTGGGTGCTTGCTTGGTGGGGTGGGTGCGCGGGGTGCGGTTTCGTGGGTGGGGCTGGAGAGATTAAGTCCGTGAGGGGAACCCTGGGGGAATCAGATTCCCCCAGGGTTCCCCTCACGGACGTTGGAGTGGGGGGTTATTCTGTTTCTGCCATTGCTTCTGCGAATTGGGCTGCGTAGAGGCGGGAGTAGGCGCCGCCCGCGTTGATGAGCGTTTCGTGGTTTCCCTGTTCCACGATGTTGCCGTTTTCCATCACCAGGATTACGTCCGCGTCCCGGATGGTGGAGAGGCGGTGGGCGATCACGAAGCTCGTGCGGCCGGTGCGCAGGGAGTTCATGGCGTGCTGGATCAGCACCTCGGTGCGCGTGTCTACCGAGCTGGTGGCCTCGTCCAGGATCAGGATCGCGGGCTTGGCCAGGAAGGCTCGGGCGACGGTGATCAGCTGTTTCTCGCCGGTGCTTACGGTGCCGCCCTCGTCGTCCAGGACTGTGTCGTAGCCGTCTGGGAGGGTGCGGACGAAGCGGTCCACGTAGGTCGCCTTCGCGGCTTCGATGACCTGTTCACGGGTGACGTTGTCCGCGCCGTACGCGATGTTTTCCGCGATCGTGCCGCCGAACAGCCAGGCGTCTTGCAGGACCATGCCGGTCTTCGCGCGCAGTTCTTCGCGGTCCATGGCCTTGATGTCGACGCCGTCCAGGGTGATGCGGCCGCCGTCGATCTCGTAGAACCGCATCAGGAGGTTGACCAAGGTGGTCTTGCCCGCGCCGGTCGGGCCGACGATCGCGACGGTGTGACCCGGTTCGACCGACAGCGACAGGTCTTCGATGAGCGGCGTGTCTTCCAGGTACCTGAACGACACGTGCTCGAATTCGACCTGCCCGTGCACGACCTCCGGACGCTGCGGGTGCTCCGGCTCCGGTTCCTGCTCCTTGGCGTCCAGCAGCGCGAACACCCGCTCGGCCGAGGCCACGCCGGACTGCAGCAGGTTCGCCATGCTCGCGATCTGCGTGACCGGCTGGCTGAACTGGCGCGAGTACTGGATGAACGCCTGCACGTCGCCCAGGGACAGGGTTCCCGAGGCGACCCGCAGCGCGCCGACGACCGCGACCAGGACGTAGCTCAGGTTGCCGATGAACATCATGACCGGCTGGATCGTGCCGGAGATGAAGGCCGCCTTGAAGCTTGCCTGGTACAGCGCCTCGTTCTGCTGCCGGAAGACCTCCTCGGCCTCGTCGCGGCGGCCGAAGACGTGCACCAGCGAGTGGCCGGTGTACATCTCTTCGATGTGCGCGTTGAGCTTCCCGGTCGTGCCCCACTGCCGGATGAACTGCGGCTGCGCGCGTTTGCCGACCTTCGCCGCGACGAACACCGACACCGGCACGGTCAGCAGCACGATCACTCCCAGCAGCGGCGAGATGACGAACATCATCACCAGCACGCCCAGGACGGTGAACAGCGACGTGACGATCTGCGACAGCGTCTGCTGCAGCGACTGCGCCAGGTTGTCGATGTCGTTGGTGACCCGGCTCAGCACCTCGCCGCGCGGCTGGCGGTCGAAGTAGCGCAGCGGCAGCCGCGCGAACTTCTCCTCGATGTCCTGGCGCAGCCGGAACACCGCGCCCTGCACGAGATTCGTGGTGAGCCGCGCCTGGAGGACGCCCAGGAACGACGCGAAAACGTACAGCGCCAGCACGATCATCAGTACCTGGCCGACCGCGGTGAAGTCGACGCCGTGGCCGGGCATCAGGTCGACTCTGGTGAACATGTCGGCCAGGGTGTTCTCCCCGTGCGCTCGCAGGCCGTCGATCACCTGCTCCTTGGTCGCGCCCGGCGGCAGGTGCCTGCTGGTGATGCCGGCGAAGATCAGGTCCGTCGCGCGTGCGAGCACCTTCGGCCCGACCACGGTCAGCGCGACGCCGATCGCGCCGAGCACCAGCACCCCGGCGAGCGCCGCTCGTTGCGGGCGGAGCAGTTTCAGGAGGCGGCCCAGCGAGCCCTTGAAGTCGAGCGCTTTTTCCGCGGGCATGCCGGCGGCCATCATCCGGCCGGGCCCCACCGCCGGTGCCTGCGGCCGCGTCTTGTCGCGCGCGACGGCGGCCGGTTCGTCGGTGTCGGGCGCGGTCTTCGTTTCCTCGCTCACGCCGCCTCCTGTTCGGTCAGCTGCGAAAGCACGATTTCCCGGTAGGTTTCGTTGGTGTCCATCAGCTCGTGGTGGGTTCCGGTGCCGACGACGCGGCCGTCGTCGAGCACGATGATCCGGTCCGCGCCGCGGATCGTGCTGACCCGCTGCGCGACGATGACGACGGTCGCGTCGCGGGTTTCTTCGGTGAGCGCGCGGCGCAGCGCGGCGTCGGTCGCGTAGTCGAGCGCGCTGAACGAGTCGTCGAACAGGTAGATCTCCGGCCGGTGCACCAGCATCCGCGCGATCGCGATCCGCTGCCGCTGCCCGCCCGAGACGTTCGTGCCGCCCTGGGAGATGGGGGAGTCGAGGCCCTGTTCCATCCGTTCCACGAAGTCCTTGCCCTGCGCGACTTCCAGCGCGTGCCACAGCTCTTCGTCCGTCGCGTCCGGATTGCCGTAGCGAAGGTTGCTGGCGACCGTCCCGGCGAACAGGTACGGCTTCTGCGGCACCATGCCGACCACCGACGAGAGCACTGCCGGGTCGAGCTGGCGCACGTCCACGCCGTCGACCCGCACGGAACCCCCGGTGGCGTCCATCAGCCGCGGGATCAGGTTGAGCAGCGTCGTCTTCCCGCTGCCCGTGCTGCCGATGATCGCGGTGGTCTCGCCGGGCCGCGCGAGCAGCGAAACGTCCTGCAGCACCGGCTTTTCCGCACCGGGGTACCGGAATTCCACAGTGGACAGATCGAGATGCCCGCGCTCGGTCCCGGCCGGGAGCGGCCGGTCGGGCGGGCGCACGCTCGACTCGGTGTCCAGCACCTCGGTGATCCGTTCGGCGCTGACCTCCGCGCGCGGCACCATCATGAACATGAAGGTGGCCATCATGACCGCCATCAGGATCTGCAGCAGATAGGCCAGGAACGCGGTGAGCGCGCCGATCTGCATGGCGCCGCTGTCGACCCGCTGCCCGCCGAACCACAGCACGGCGACGCTCGACACGTTCACCACCAGCATCACGGTGGGGAACATCAGCGACATGAGCCTGCCGACCCGCAGCGATACGGTGAACAGCTCGTCGTTGGCGCGGCCGAAGCGTTCGCGCTCGTGCTTGTCGCGCACGAACGCGCGGATCACCCGGATGCCCATGATCTGCTCGCGCAGCACCTGGTTGATCTTGTCGATGCGCACCTGCATGAGGCGGAAGGCCGAGCGCATCCGCATGATGATCAGGCCGACGGCGACGCCCAGCACCGGCACGATCACCACGAGCAGCGACGACAGCGGCACGTCCTGCTGCAGCGCGAGCAGGATGCCGCCGACGCACATGATCGGCGCGGACACCATCAGCGTGAAGGTGAGCGCGGCGAGCAGCTGGATCTGCTGGACGTCGTTGGTGGTGCGGGTGATCAGCGACGGCGTGCCGAACTTGCCGATCTCGCGGGCGGAGAAATCCTGCACGCGGTGGAAGACTCCGGCGCGGATGTCGCGGCCGACGGCGGCGGAAACGCGGGAACCGTAGTAGACGGCCCCGATCGACCCGGCGATCTGCACCAGCGTGATCAGCAGCATCACGCCGCCGATCCTCATGATGTAGCCGGTGTCGCCCTTGACGAGGCCGCCGTCGATGATGTCGGCGTTGAGCGTGGGCAGGTACAGCGCGGCGATCGTCTGCGCCAGTTGCAGCGCGACCACGAGCCACAGCACGGCCCGGTACGGGCGCAGGTAGCTGCGCAACAGTTTGACCAGCACGGTCGGGTACTCCCCCAAAAGTGAATGGCGTCGGTTCGGGTCTAGCGGGCCGCGCCGGACGCGGCCAGGGCCGGCATCCCGGCGGCTGCCTCCCGCAGGAGGCCGGTGAAGGCCGATACGAACTCTTCGTCGTCGGAGTCCGAATTGAGCCAGGTGTCGAAGGCGATGCGCGAAGCGTTCTGCACAATGCTCGCCATCAGCCGGGCGTGCAACGGATTTGCGTGCTCGCCCGCCCGTTCGGCGATGGCGTCGGCCAGCACGCGCTCGACGGTGGCGTACGAGCGCAGCATCTCGCCGAACAGGCCGCCGTTCTCCATCATCGCGCGCACCCGCCGCACGTCGTCGCGGTTCGGGCGGTCGTCCTCGGTGAACCGCGTGATCGAGGCGTTGACGACCGCGTCCCACAGCGGTTCGTCCGCGGGCCTCGCCAGAAGCGCTTCGCGCACGCGCTCCTGCCGTTCGACGATGAACGCGCAGACGGCTTCCTCCTTGCTGGAAAAGTAGTTGTTGAAGGTGCGCGGGGACACGCCCACCTCGTTCGCGATGTCCTCCACCCGAAGCTGGTCGAGGCCCCGTTCGAGCGCGATCCGCAGCGCTGCTTCGGCGAGCGCCCTTCGCGCGGCTCGCTTCTTGCGCTCGCGCAGGCCCAGAGGTGCGGTGGAGGTCACCGGGACGAGAGTAGCAGCGAAAGTTGCGCGATGCGAAAAATTATGCGGACCGCGAAAAGTTTCGTTCTCGCAGGGGGCCCGGCCGGGGCGGGGGGCCGGATGATGGGGAATGATCGGGTGGTGCGGGGACGGGATTTGCCACGGAGCGATCGTCGTAGTCCGCTGTCACTGGGCCGTCACGTCGGCGCACGACCGGGTTCGGACGTCGATTTGTCAGCGCTGTGGCTGCGGCAATGGCCCGGGTGCCCGCCGTTGGCCGACAGGCTGAAGCACGCTTACCGCGACCGATGGGTGCGTTTCCACTGAGTACGACATCGTGCTCGGCCGCTGCAACACGGTCTTGGGCGAATTGTTCGGTGGTCAGGAAGTCTGGATTGGCACCACGGGCTGGGTGAAACCGACCCGGACTTCATCGCCTACGCCCATCTGTGCGTCAGCCGCCGACGCTGGCGGACCGGTCTCGTGGACGTCCTGCTCCGCGCCGTCGCCGATGACGTCGCCGCCAACGCGATGATCGCCAGCCTGTCCTTCGACCGCGTGCACCACCCGTACGACGGAGGCGCCGATGTCCTGCTGCCCACGACCGGTGAACGCGACCGCCTGAAAAGCCGGCACGCCGGCTGGCTCTCCGCTCATCCTCTCGGCTTCTGAGCACCGCATTCCGCGTGGCTGCCCGAGCTCCGCGCATGCGCGGGCGTAACAATGGGGAGATGTCGGGAGAGGCCCAGGCCGGCGCACCGCGCACGCGCAACCGCTGGGGAGAAGGCGAGTTGCTGCGCGGGGAGATCCTCGAGGCGGCCAGCCGGTTGCTGTCCGAACTCGGCGGGGAGGACGGGCTGACCATCCGCGGCGTCGCCCGCGCCGCCGGGATCGCGCCGGCCAGCATCTACCAGCACTTCACCGATCGCGCCGCGCTCGTGGCGGGCCTCGCCGAGCACGAGTTCGTTCGCCTGCGCGTCGCGATGGAGACGGCCGAAGCGCGCGTGGACTCCGCTGACGTGGTCGGCCGGGTGCGGGCGATGCTGCACGCGTCCTGCCGGTTCGCAGTGGACAACCCCGGGCACTACCGGCTGATGACGGCCAACGGGCCGCCCCGGACCGCGCCCGGTGCCCGGCGGGTCGGGCCGCTGGCGGACGTGATCGGCCTGCTCGTCGACGGGTTCGCGCGGTGCGCCGCGGCGGGGATCGCGCTCCGGGTGCCCGCGGAACGAGCCGCCGTGATCGCGTTCGTCGGGGCGCACGGACGCGTCGCCCTCTTCCCGAACTCCGCCGAGCACGCGGACGCGGATGCCGTGCTGGCGTTCGTCGACGAGTTCTTTTCGCTCGTTTTCGCCTGAAACGCCACGGTTTCTCCCGTTCGCTCCCGGTAGATCGGCGGCCTTGATCAAGAGGGTGGACAAGGCAGTCCGAGATGCCTAACATCTGTTCGGTAAGTATCCGAACATTCGTTTGGCAACTTTCGCCGTCTCCCCGCGGGGGAACCGAAAAGGAGCGGAATGTTCCATCTAGATCACCTCTGCCTCGGCGTCCGCGATCTCGGCGAGGGCGTCCGCCGGGTGCGGGAGGAGACCGGGCTCGCCCACTACGACGGGGGAGCCTTCGCCGCCGGCATCGCGAACACGATCTTCCCGCTCGGCGGGGACGTCTACCTGGAAGTCGAGGCGGTGACGGCCCCGGCGGGCGAGCGGGACGAGGGGGTCGCCTGGTTCGACCGCGTCGTCGCGGACGGCGACCGGTGGATGTTCTGGAGCCTGCGCGCCGACACGCTCGAGGAGTTGGCCGAGGTCGCGCAGCGGCTCGGCGGCGAGGTGGCGCGACTTCCCGGGCGCGTCCAGCCCGACGGCACCCAGCGCGTCATCACCACCGCTCCCGGCCCCGGCCGCGCCCTCGACACGTGCTGGCGGCGGGGGCTGCCGAACTGGTTCTACCGCGAGGACCCGGCCACCAATCCGGATCGAGGGGCGGCGGAGCACGGCGAGCGCGGGGCGGCGGTGACCCGGCTGGAGATCGGCGCGGACGCCGACGAACTGCGGGACCACATCGGTGCCGAGACTTTCGACCGGCTGCCGCTGACGGTCGTGTCCGGACGGCCGGGCGTGCACGCGGTCACGGTGCGCACCGATTCCGGGCGCGAGGTCACGCTGCGCGGAGACCCAGCCGACTTGTAAAGATCCAGGAGGATCGAAATCGATGATCGTGCGACGTGCACGCCCATTGCTTTCCCGCTTCGTATCGGACCGTGCTGGGAAAGCTGGCCAAGAAGTCCGAAGCTTCGACCACGGCGAGTTCGGTGCTGGGGGAGCGCAAAACGTTCGCGGTGATGACCGACGAACCGGGGATGATCGAGCAGCGCATCGCCATGATGGACGAGGCCGGAGTGGTGCGGCAGATCCTCTCCGCCGCCGGTATCGCGCCTTACGCGGCGGAATCCCGGGTGGCGGTCGAGGCGGCGCGGGTGCTCAACGACAGCTGCTGCGAGCTGACCGTTTCGCGTCCCGGCCGGTTCTCGTCCTTCGTTTCCCTGCCCTTGCCGCACATCGACGCGGCACTCGAGGAAATGCGGCGCGGACTGGACGAACTGGGCATGGTCGGAGTGACGATGAACTGTTCGGTGTTCAACCGCTCCACGGCCGGAGAGGAATTCGAGCCGCTGTACGAGGAAATGAACGAGCGCGGAACGACCCTCTTCTTCCATCCGGCTCAAAACGGCATCTGTTCGCCGTTCATCAACGACTACGGCTTCACGGCGGCGGCCGGGGCGTCCCTGGAGGACACCGCGCTCGTTCTCCATCTGATCAAGCGGAACATCCCGGTGAGCTACCCGAACATCAAGATCGTCATCCCGCATCTGGGCGGCCTGATCCCGATGCAGCTGGCGAGGCTCGACGGGCAGGCCAGCACGCCGGATCTGCTCAGCCCGCCCAGTGCGATGGCCCGCAGTCTCTACTACGACACCGTCGGCTGGGGCTCGCAAGCCGCCCTCCGGTGCGCCCGCGAAGCCTTCGGCGCCGACCGTCTCGTGCCCGGCAGCGACTTCCCCGTCCTGCTGTCGGTCGAGTCGTACCGGCGGACGTTCGAGTACATCAAGGAATCCCGCTTGCCCGACGAGGAGATCGACAAGATCCTCCACCGCAACGCGCCGGCTCTTTTCGGCTTTGTGCCAGGATGAACACATGTTCGATGGACTGCGCACGATCGTGTATCCGGCCGACGACCTGGCGGCGGCGAAAGAGTGGTGGACCCGGGTCCTCGGGGTGCCGCCCTACTTCGACGAGCCGTTCTACGTCGGGTACCGCGTGCACGGCTACGAGCTGGCGCTGGACCCCAACGGCCGCGCGGAGAACGGCGACGGGCCGGTGACGTACTGGGGAGTGTCCGATGTGGAAGCCGCGGTGGCGAAGCTGGTCGGGGAGGGGGCGGCCGAGCACGCGGCGGTGACCGATTTCGGCGGCGGGATCCGGACCGCTCTCGTGCGCGCGCCGGACGGGAACCTGGTCGGGGTGATCGAGAACCCGCACTTCCCGGGGACCCCGGCCTGAGCCAAGCCGCGGCGCCGCCGTCGTGCTGGCAACCGCCGGGAAGCGCCTGAGCACTCGCCGTGGCCGCGCGCAAGCCCCCTACGTGCGCGGACTGTCGGATTCGGACGATCGCGGCTACGGTGGTCACCGAGCGTGAATACGTACCGGCGAACTCGGCGGAGGTGCGCGGCATGCGGTCGATGTGGAAGGGCTCGGTGTCCTTCGGGCTGGTCAGCATCCCGATCCAGCTGTACGCGGCGACCGAGAACAAGAACGTGTCGCTGCGCCAGGTGCACGTCGCCGACGGCGGGCGGATCCAGTACAAGCGGTTCTGCTCGATCGACGGCGAAGAGGTGCCCTACTCCGACATCGCCAAGGGGTACGAGCTGCCCGACGGCGAGATGGTCGTGATCACCGACGCCGACCTCGCCGAACTGCCGCTGCCCACCCAGCGTTCGATCGACGTCCTCGAATTCGTGCCGCTGGAGTCGATCGACCCGATCCGGTTCGACCGCACCTACTACCTGGAGCCGCAGAAGAACGCGGTGAAGCCGTACATCGTGCTGCGCGACGCGCTGCAGAAGGCCAGCCACGTGGCGATCGCGAAGGTCGCGGTGCGCCAGCGGGAAAGCCTGGCGCTGCTGCGCGTCGTGGACGACGTGCTCGTGATGACCACGATGCTGTGGGCCGACGAGGTCCGGGTCCCGGATTTCCCGTTCCTGCGCGAGGATCCGCCGCAGGTCCGCGCGCAGGAGGTGACGATGGCGGGTTCGCTGATCGACTCGCTGTCCGAGCCGGTGTTCGAACCGGAGAAGTACTCCGACTCCTACCGCGAAGCGCTCGAAGCGATGATCGAGGCGAAGGCGGGCGGCGGCGAGACGGTCGGCGCGCCGAAACAGGGGGAGAAGGCCGAGGTCGTCGACCTGATGGCGGCGCTGGAGGCGAGCGTGTCGGCGGCGAAGAAGGCCCGCGGGCCGGCCAAGGAGACGAAAAAGGCCGCCGCCGGCGGCAAAGCGGCGGCGAAGAAGCCGGCCGCGCGGGCCCGGCGGCCGAAAAGCGCCTGACCGGCGCGAAACCGGGGGTTTCGCGCCGATGCCTCGCGGACGAGTTCCGGGCCAGGATGTTCCGTGTCGCGGAACAGTGAATTTTCTCCGCCGCCGTCCGGAAAATGCCGATCGTCACGCCCGGTGAGCAAGTGCGGCCGACTTCACCGGACCGAGTGGGCCGACACGCCGCCGGGTATCCTGCGACGGCGAGTTTTCCAGTGGTACCAAAGAGGAGTCCGGCCCCGGAGCACCTGGCGCCGGGGATTCGAAAACCTGAGCGGAAGGCGGCTGAGCATGGAGTGCGCGTTCTGCACGAGCGGCATCGACCACTGTCACGGAACCCTGGTGGTCCACCCGGACCGCGGGTTCGCCGAGTGCACGGACCCGTCCTGCCTGGACCTCGACCGGGTACGGCACGGCCTGATCATCGACTGTCACACCCTCGACGCCGACTGTGCCTGCACCGGAGCGGGAAAACCCCTGCTGCGGCAGGCTTCCTGACCTCCGGCGGTCCCGGAGGGCGTCACGCTGCGCGCCCGGCGCATCTGTACCCGATCGGGTACCGGGCCGTGTACAAGCTGCTTGGCAGTGTGCTAACACTACCGGGGGTCCTTCGGCTCTCCCTCCCCCTCGGAGCCGGAGGACCCCTTTCCACGCCGGATCGCGCGGAAGCCGCGCACGATCGCCGCCGCCGGGCGGAAACGGTGGCATCCGGCGCGGCCTCCGCTCCGCCCGGCGGAATCCGCGGAACCCGCCGCGTTCGGCGTCAGTAGCGGTAGTGGTCCAGTTTGTACGGACCGTCCACGTCCACGCCGATGTACTCCGCCTGCTCCTTGCTGAGCTTCGTCAGCCGGACGCCGAGCGCGTCCAGGTGCAGCCGCGCGACCTTTTCGTCCAGGTGCTTCGGCAGCCGGTACACGTCGTTCGCGTAGTCGCCCGGCTTGGCGAACAGCTCGATCTGCGCGAGGACCTGGTTCGCGAACGAAGCGGACATCACGAACGACGGGTGCCCGGTCGCGTTGCCGAGGTTCATCAGCCTGCCCTCGGACAGCACGATGATCGCGTGCCCGTCCGGGAACCGCCACGTGTGCACCTGCGGTTTGACCTCGGTCTTGACGATGCCCGGGATCTTCGCCAGCCCGGCCATGTCGATCTCGTTGTCGAAGTGGCCGACGTTCGCGACGATCGCCTGGTGCTTCATCCGCCCCATCTGCGCGGCGGAGATGATCCCGAAGTTGCCGGTGGTGGTGAGGAAGAGGTCGGCGCGCTCCACGACGTCGTCGAGTTCCACCACCTCGAGCCCGTCCATCGCGGCCTGCAGCGCGCAGATCGGGTCGATCTCGGTGACCACGACGCGCGCGCCCTGTCCGCGCAGCGCCTCGACCGCGCCCTTGCCGACGTCGCCGTACCCGCAGACGACGGCGTACTTTCCGCCGATCATCACGTCGGTGCCGCGGTTGAGGCCGTCCGGGAGCGAATGGCGGATGCCGTACTTGTTGTCGAACTTCGACTTGGTGACCGAGTCGTTGACGTTCATCGCCGGGAACAGCAGTTCGCCGTTGGCGGCGAGCTGGTAGAGCCGGTTCACGCCGGCCGTGGTCTCCTCGGTGACCCCGCGCATCGCGCCGGCGATCCGGGTGAACCGCCGCGGGTCCTCGGCCAGGCTGGCGGCGAGGGTGCGCAGCAGGATCCGGTAGTCCTCCGGGTCGTCCTCGTGCGCGGCGGGCACCGCGCCGGCTTTCTCGAACTCGGCTCCCTTGTGGACGAGCAGGGTGGCGTCGCCGCCGTCGTCGAGGATCATGTTCGGGAGTTCGCCGCCGGGGAAGCGGAACAGCTGGTCGGTGCACCACCAGTACTCGTCGAGGGTTTCGCCCTTCCACGCGAAGACGGCGGTGCCCTCGGGGTGTTCCGGAGTCCCGTCCGGGCCGACGACGACGGCCGCGGCCGCCTCGTCCTGGGTGGAGAAGATGTTGCAGGACACCCAGCGCACCTCGGCGCCGAGCGCGACGAGCGTTTCGATCAGCACCCCGGTCTGCACGGTCATGTGCAGCGAGCCGGCGATGCGCGCGCCCTTGAGCGGCTGGGACTGCGCGAACTCGCGGCGGATCGCCATCAGGCCGGGCATTTCGTGCTCGGCGAGGTCGAGCTGGATGCGTCCGGCCGCGGCGAGCGACAAGTCGGCGACCGCGAACTCCAGGCCGTCGACGGTACGCGGGATGGGCGACATTTTTCCGGTCCTTTCAGGGTTTTCGGGCAGAACGGAGCACGGGCGCCGGGCCGGCGCCCGAAAAGGGAGGCGCGCGCGGTGCGGATCAGGCCACAATGCCGGGCATGACAGAGCGCGCGTTGAGTTTTGGCTCGGTGGCCGCGGCGTACGAGCGGTTCCGCCCGGCCTATCCCGCCGAGCTAGTCGGGAAGGTGCTGGACTACGCGGGCGAACCGGTGGCCGACGCGCTCGAAATCGGGGCCGGCACCGGGAAAATGACCCGGCTGTTCGCGGCGCGGGGCATCGCGGTCACCGCGACCGACCCGGATCCGGCGATGCTCGCCGAACTGCGCGAACACGTGCCCGCCGAGGTCGAAACCCGCCAGGGCACGCTGGAAGACCTGCGTCCGGAGCGGCAGTACGGACTGGTGTACGCGGCCGCCGCGCTGCACTGGACAAAGCCGGCCGGGCGGTGGTCGCGCATCGCCGCCCTGCTCGCTCCGGGCGGGGTGTTCGCGTCGTTCGGCGGACCCGTCGGGCCGGCGGATCCCGTGGTGCGGAAAGCGATCGACGAGGCTCAGGCTCCCTTTCTGGAGAGCGCGCAGGTCCCGTCGCCGGACGGCACGCCGCCGGAGAACGAGCTGCAGTGGCCGGGTACGGAACTCGAGAAGTCCGAGTTGTTCGCCGACGTCCGGCAGGTCGTCGTCCAGCAGCGCGTGACGATGAGCGCGGACGAGCTCATCGGCTTGCTTTCCACCGTCTCGGCGTATCTGGTGCTGCCGATTTCGGTGCGGGAACAGGCTTTCCAGCGGATCCGGCAGGTTCTGCCGGACACCGTCGATCTGGTCTCCGACCACACGGCCCACCTCGCACGACGGTGCTGACCGGGCCGGACTCGCGAGTGGCACGCGACGCCTCCTGAACCAGGAGGCGCCCTTCACTCGAAATCCCGCGGGCCGAGCGTGGCGGGGAAACCCCGTCGCAGCGCCTCTCGGCCCCGAGCCGCGCCCCGGCGGGCGCGTGGGTCCCACTGTGGCAAGGCCGGTCCGGGGCTGTCAAGCGCGCTCGAACTCCGCCCGGACGCCGAGCAGCCGCACCGGTTTGCCGAAACTGAAGCGGCCCAACAGTTCTTGCGCCGCCGCCGCGAGCGCTGCCGGATCGGAGGTCGGTGCGGGCAGCGTCACGCTGTGCGTGTGAGTGAGGAACGGCGCGAATCTCACCTTGACCGCGACGCGCGCGGCAGGACGTCCCTCGTCGGCTACGTCCTGCGCGACGCGTGCCGCCAAGGTCGCGGTCTCCTGCGCGATGACCTCGGGGTCGGTGAGATCTTGCTGGAATGTTGTTTCCCTGCTTCGGGAACGCGCGACGTACGGGGTCGCGCTGACCTCGGTGTCGCCGATGCCGCCGGCGAGCAGGCGGTACCACGGGCCGAGTTTCGGCGCGAACCTCGCGGCGAGCGCGTCCGGGTCGGCGGCGGCGAGTTCGAGAATGGTGGAGTAACCGGCTTCGGCGAGCTTCTTCGCGGTCTTCCGGCCGATTCCCCACAACGCGTCGGTGGGTTTTTCAGCCATCACGTCCCACCAGTTTTCCTGGGTGAGCCGGTAAATTCCGGCCGGTTTCGCGAAACCGGTGGCGAGTTTGGCGCGGAGCTTGTTGTCGCCGATCCCGACCGACGACGAGAGCCCGGTTTCCTCCTCGACGCCGCGCCGGATTTCCGCGGCGAGCGTTTCGGGATCGCCGGCGGTCGCGCCGAGGAAGGCTTCGTCCCAGCCGAGCACCTCGACCACCACCGGGAATTCCCGCAGCCGGGCCATGACGCGGTCGGAGACTTCCTGGTAGGCCGGGGCGTCGACGGGGAGGAGGACCGCGTCCGGGCAGCGTTTGACGGCCAGCCGCAGCGGCATGCCGGAATCGACGCCGAACTCGCGCGCCTCGTAGGACGCGGTGGCCACGACGGCGCGTTCGGCCGGATCGCCGTTCCCTCCGACGATCACCGGCCGCCCCCGCAGCTCCGGCCGCCGCGCGACCTCGACGGCGGCGATGAACTGGTCGAGATCGACGTGCAGCACCCACTCGGACACGGCACCAGTGTGCGGGGTCCGGGGCGGGCGGCGCATCCGGGAATGGCGGGGTGGAGGGACGGGTGGTGGCTGGGTGGCCGGTGAGGCGGGGGTGGGGTGGGGCTGGAGCGGCCGGGGCATGGGGCGGAGTGGTTGGGTCCGGTGCTTGTGTGTGGGCGGCGTTCCGGGTGGGCGGAAGCGGCTGGATGGGCGCGCTCCAGCTCGCGGCGCTTGCGAGGGTGGCTTTGGGGCGGGACGGCGGGGGCGGATGTGCATTGGCGGGGCGGCCTTCCGGAAGCGGTCGGGTTGAGCGTGCTCCAGCTCGCGGCGCTTGCGGGGGCGGCTTTGTGGCGGGACGGCGGTGGTCGGCGGATGTGCGTTGGCGAGGCGGCATTGCGGCCGGGGCTGGACCGGGCCGGGTTGAGCGCGATCCAGCTCGCGGCGTGGTGCGCGGCGCTTGCGGGAGCGGCGTCGCTGGACGTGCGCTGGCGAAGCGGCCTACCGGGCAGAGCGGCGTTTCGATCCGCCACCGTCCGTCCGCGAAGCCAGCGGGGTGTCAGTCACCCAGTCACTTGCGGTCGCGGCGGCGGGCGAGATGCGCAGCCGCCCCGCCCGCGGCGGCGAAGAGGGAGCATACCGTCAGCACCGGGCTGGCCCCGGCGAGACCGGCGGCCAGGAGGCCGCACGCGGCGACGTCCAGCAGGATCGCGAACGCGGTGACCAGCGCGCCGGAGCGGGCCGGTTTGCCTCGGCTCAGGGCGGCGGCCAGTTCCGGGTCGCTGGTTTCGAACCAGCGCTCGATCTTGTCCAGCTCGACGCGTTCGTGGTGACTGAGCATGGAGGTCTCCTCCAGGACGGCCCGCGCGCCGTCCTGGAGGAAGTACCCGTCCCGCCCCGCGGCGAACCGCGCCGCCTTCGATTCACCCGACTGCCCGAACCCGGCGCGCGATTCGGCGGTGCTGGTCACGGTGTGTGCCGCTGGCCGGACTGTCCACAAAGGTCACGGAGCGCAAGCGGGCTCCGGGCCGGTGTAGCCCTCGCGCGAGGAATCGTCGATGCCGACCTCGCACGGGATCGACGGGTCCACGCGGTTGCCTTCGACGCGGGCGCCGGTCGAGTGGATCGCCAAGCCGATCGCGTGGTCCGGACCGGCGGCGAAGGTGTTGCCGGTGATGGTGGCCTGCTGGACGTCCTCGAACATCAGCGTTTGCGAGGCGACCAGCGTCTCGCAAAAGTTGTCCTTGACGAGGAAATCCGCGGTGTGTCCTTTTCCGTCGCCTTCACCGTCGTTAGGGCCCTCCGCCATCAGGCACATGTTGTCGATTTTCTCGCAGCGGTTTCCTTCGATCCGGATGTGCTCGCTCGGCGGGCTGTCGCTGGAAAAGGTTTGCATGCAGTCGGCGTGCGCGCCGTCGCGGTTCTCCGTCTTGCTGATCGTGTTGTGCTCGATGGCGATGTAGTCGCCGAAGAACCGGATGCCGTCGCCGTCCCCGCCGTGCGGGGCCGTGATTCTGGTGTTCTTCAGCGTTACGTGATTGCCGCGGATTTCCACGCCGGGCGCGGACGGTTCGTCGAGGACGAAACCGTCGAGGACGACCCAATCGGCCGCGACGTCGATGCCGGACACGGATTTCCCGTCGCCGGAGTAGACGCGGGGGTGGTCCGAGGGTGCCGCCCGCGGTGATGTGCAGGCGGGAACCGGCGGCGTGCGCGGCCGGAACGAACGCGGCGGCCAAGACGACGGCGAGCAGAACAAGGGTGGGGGCGCGCATCGGGATCCTTTTTTCGCGCGGACGGGGACGTCGGCGAAGGCAGGGCCGGACGGCGGGAGGGGTCCCGGACCGCTTTCTGCCGGCGGAGGCGATGCAGTATCGTCACTGCGAGTTACCTCACAGGGCTCGGACCACGCCGAGGGGAGCGTCGGTGGACGCGGACCAGCTGATCGCGGACCGGTACCGGCTGCTGGAACGGGTGGGCAGCGGCGGCATGGGCGTCGTCTGGCGGGCCCGCGACGACCGGCTCGGCCGCGAGGTGGCGCTCAAACAGGCCCGGCTGTCCGACGTGGCGAGCGGGCGGACGCTGCGCCGCGAGGCCCGGCTGGCGGCCGGGGTGCTGCACCCGAACGTGGTCGCCTTCTTCGACGTCGCCGCCGACGGCGACGAACTGTGGCTCGTGATGGAGTACGTCCCCTCGCGCAGCCTCGCGGAAATCCTCGCCGCGGAGGGGAGACTGCCCGCGCGCACGGTCGCCGAGATCGGGGTGCAGGTCTCGGCGGCGCTCGGCGCGGTCCACGCGCACGGCATCGTGCACCGCGACGTCAAGCCGGGCAACGTGCTGATCGCCTCGGACGGCCGTGCGAAGCTCACTGATTTCGGCATCTCCCGCTCGGTCCGCACGGACGAGACGGTGACCGATTCGCCGCTCATCGGCGGCACGCCGAACTACCTCGCCCCGGAGGTCGCGCAGGGGCATCCGCCCACCGCCGCGTCGGATGTCTTTTCCTTGGGGGCAACGCTTTTCGCCGCTGTCGAGGGCACGCCGCCGTTCTCCGGCGGCAACGAGTACGCCACGATCCGCCGGGTCGCCGAGGGGACGGTCCCGCCCGCCCGGCACGAGGACGGGCTCGCGCCGACGCTGGAACTGCTGATGCGGCTCGACCCCGCCGAGCGGCCGACCGCGGTGTCGGCGGGGGAGCTGCTGGCCGAGGGGATCGACGCGCTGCCGGTCGAGGTGCCGCGGCGGCGCAAGCGGCGCGGGCTGCTGATCGCCGGGATCGCCGTCGCGGCGGTCGCGGTCGTGGCCACCGCGTATTTCGTGCTGCGTCCGGTGCAGACCTCTCCGGCGGCACCGGCAAAGCTCGGGATCGGCCCCGATCCGCGGGCCGCGGACCCGTGCCGGCTGGTCGATGCCGCACCGCTGAAGCCGTTCGGCACCCCGGAAACAATTCCGGACTACGGGAACTTCAACCGCTGCGACGTGATCTTGCACCAGGGCGGGCTGCGGGCGGGCGTCAAGGTGGAGCTGGACCTCCCGCCCGGCGCCGCGCTGGAGGGCGCGCAGTCGAAGTCCGGACCATTCCCGGTTTTCGCGTCTTCGTCGTCGGACGAGTGCGATCGGACCATCCAGCTGCAGGACGGATATCTGGTCCGGGTGGCGGCCAAACTGGATCCGGGCTACGACGCGGAAGGATGCCGGGTCGCCGACACGGCGGTCGCGTCCGCGACGAAAGCCATGGCGACGGCCGGGGTTCCGGCGCGCGCGACGGCTTTCCCGGCCGGTTCGCTGGCGAGCGTGGACGCGTGCTCGCTGTTCGATCCGATCGCTGTCGCCTCGAAGGCCAGGATCGGCTCGCCGGTCCGGATCGAGGCCGGCTTCGGCGGCTGGCGGTGCGACTGGAAGAGCCCGGCGTCCGACCGCTCGGTCACCGTCGTGTTCGACCGGGACCAGCCGCCGGACGGCACCACCGGTCAGCTCGTGCAGGTCGGCGGCCACGACGCGTACCTCAAGACCGACGACTTCGGCGCGGGGACCTGCCAGGCGATCCTCGTCTGCCGCCCTTACCGCGACGCGCACGGGGACAGCCGAGTGGAACGGATGAAGCTGGTCGTGCACGGAAAACCGCCCTCGGAGCAGCTGTGCGCTCCGGTGTCCGCGCTGGCCGGCGAGCTGGCCGGAAAGCTGCCGAAGACATGACCGCGTTTCCCGGTGGCACGCCGGAAGAACTGGGCCCGGAGCACGGCAGCCTCGCCCACGGCGTCCCGCCTTCCCCGCCGGGCACGATTTTCGCGCTCGCCGTCACCGGCGGCGTGCGGATGCCGCCGCGCGACGGCAGGCAGGTGCTTTTCGGGCGCAACCGCGACGACGTGCACGTGTGCGTCGGCGAGGACGACCGGAAGGTCAGCCGGAAACAGGGATTCCTGGTGCGTCGCGGGGATTCCTGGTGGATCCACAACACCGGGAAGCTGCCGATCCGGCTGCCCGGCTCGCGGCTGCTGTTCCCGGGGGAGGAGCCGGTGCCGCTGGCCGAGGGCTACACCGCGGCGTTCGTGCGCGGGTCGGCCGGGCGCGAGCATCTGCTGGAGGTCTACGTCGCGGGCGCGGACGGCCGCCGCCCGGATTCGCGGCCGCAGGACGTGACCGAACCGCCGCGGATGTGGCGGCTCACCCCGGACGAACGGCTCGTCCTGGTTTCGCTCGCGCAGCGGTATCTGCTGCAGGACCAGTATCCGCAGCCGCTCGCGTGGCGGCAGGTGGCGGAGCAGCTGTCCGAGCTGAAGCCGGAAGCGCGCTGGAGCGGCAAGCGCGTCGAGCACCTCGTCGGCGCGGTTCGTGCCCGCCTGGCGCGTGCCGGAGTGGCCGGGCTGACCAGGGAGGAGGTCGGCGAACCGGTCGGGAACGCGTTGAACGACAACCTGATCAAGGAACTCCTGCTGTCGACGTCGCTGGTCCCGCCGGATCTGGCGCTGCTCGAACCCGGCGACGATCCGGGAGGGGTCCCGGCTCCTCCTGCTTGACTCGCGGGGCGCGGCGGATCCGGCCCCGCGCCCCCGGCGGGCCGTCGCGGTCGCCCGGCCGGGGCCGGCAGCGGCTCCGCGGGGGGTGCCCGTGGCAGGGGAGGCGATGCGGACGCTGCCCGCGGGACACCCGAGCCTCGCGCTCGGGTTCGCGTCGCCGCCGGGCACGCTGGCGGTGCTGGGACGCGCGGGGGGAGTCCTGGTGCCGCCGGCGGCGCGCGGGCCGGTCACGTTCGGGAGGAACACGGCCGAGGTGACGGTGCCGCTCGGCGAGGACGACCGGCGGGTCAGCCGCTGTCACGGCGTGCTGGAGCGACGTGCGGGCCGGTGGTGGGTGCGGGCCACCGGCAAGGTGCCGCTGCGGCTGCCGAGGTCGCGGTTGTTGTTCGCCGGGGCCGCGCCGGTTCCGCTGCCGTCCGGCTATCTCCCGGTGTACGCGCGGGGTTCGGGGGACCGCGAGCACGTGCTGGAGGTGCGGATCGCCGACGGGACGCCGGCGCCGCTCCCGGCCGGGCGGCTGCGACCGGACGAACGGCTCGTGCTCGCGATGGTGGCGCGGGGATTCCTGCGGCGGGAGGAACAGCCGCGCCCGGTGCCGGTTTCGCTGGCGGCTCGGAGGCTGTCGGTGCTGGATCCCGGCGGCGGCTGGACCGCGGAGGTCGTGACGGCGGTGCTGGACGCGGTGCGGTTCCGGTTCCGGCCGGGGGCCGCGGATGACGATCTCGTGGCGGCGCTGGTGTCCTCGGCGGTGCTGGTGCCGCCGGATCTGGCGTTGCTGTCGCCTGCTTTGCCGCCGCTGGGAGAGTCGGAGTGGATGCCGTCCACATGGGGGAGTTAGGCGGTGCGAACGGACGGAAGAAGTCACGCGGTTCGAAGTGGATCCGCCGCTCGCCGAGCTGGACGCGGTAGCGCGAGCGCGGGTCTCCTGCTTCGCCCAGTCGAATTCTTCCGATTGGTTTGCGCCGACAGCCGACGTCGACGCCGAGTGCCCGGGGCGTCTCGCCAGCGTGGTCGCGCACAGCCGGAAGCGCAGGTCGGCGAGCTGCGCGGGAGCGGTTTCCGGGGCGAACAATTCCGGCCGCCCGGCCATGCCCGCGAGCCCGCGTGATGTCGGCCGCACTCCGGGAACGCGTTTCTGTCGGTGGTTCTGGGTAGGGTCGGAATCGTCCAGGGGGAAAGGAGCTGCCCGATGACGAGTGTTCCACAGGTGCGCACCCGCGTGCGGATCCCGCTGCGGTTCGGCGACGGTCCCGCGGTCGGTTCGGAGGCGGTCACGTTCACGGGGCTGTCCGACGGGCTCGAGCATCTCGCGTTCGTGCTGGGGGAACCCGGTCCGGTGCCGTTGGTGCGGCTGCATTCGGAATGCCTCACCGGCGACGTCTTCTCCTCCGCGCGCTGCGATTGCGGCCCGCAGCTGGCGGAGGCTGTCGCGCGGATTTCCGAAGCCGGCGGGTACCTGCTCTATCTGCGGCAGGAAGGCCGCGGAATCGGGCTGTACAACAAGCTCGACGCGTACGCGCTGCAGGATTCCGGCTTGGACACCTACGCGGCGAATTCCGCGCTCGGCCTGCCCGAAGACGCACGCGACTACACCGCCGCCGCGCAAATGCTCGCCGTGCTCGGCGTCGCGCAGCTGGACCTGCTTTCGAACAACCCGGACAAGGCGGCGCAGCTGGCGCGGCACGGCGTCGCGGTGCGCGAGCAGGTCCGCACCGGGGTTTTCGCGAACGAGAACAACGTCCGGTATCTGCGCGCGAAAGCCGAGCAGACCGGGCACACGCTCGCGTTGCCGTTCGAGGACTGGCCGGCTAGTTCGGCGGTGTGAGGGCGGAGACCCGGGTGAGGCCGGCGTCGCCCGGCCGCCAGTCCAGGGTGCGGACGGCCAGGTACCGGACCGGTTCGGGGACCGGGACGGAGACGGTGCGTTTTCGGTCGGGGCGGGCAATCTCGGTGTAGGTGACGCCGTCGGTGCTGGTCTCGACCACGGTGACGGGGACGCGTCCGGTCGTCCAGGCGAGTTCGGCGGTCGCGATCTGCAGCGGTGCGCCGAGGTCTATGACCAACCGACCGCCCGGGCCGGGTTGCCATGCTGTCGCCGGGTTGTCGTCGACGGCGGCGTCCGGGCTGGTCATTCCGGGTGGCAGCGGTTCGGCGGGGAAGGTCACGGCTCCGAGGGCGCGGTCGTTCAGCGGGTATGGCCGGGTTTCGGTGAAGACGACCGGCACGATGTGGCGCGGCGGCAGCGCGACTGTGCGCGGACGGCCGTCGGCCGGGGTGACGGTGACGACTGTCGGGAGAAGTCCGGGCGGTGCGGTCAGGTCGACGCGGCTGGCGTCGTGCACCACGGCGGTCAGGCCGGGCGGTACGGCACCGCCGAGCCTGCCGCGCACAGTGAATCGGGGCGGCTCGATCCGGCCTTCGGCAGGGGCCAGTTCGAAACTGAACAAACTGCCGGACGTGGTGACTTTCTGCGTGCCGCGGTAGACCAGCAGCGCGGTGCGATCCTGCGGCAGGGCGGCGGTTCCGGACGCGGTCGTGCCGGAAAGGTTTGCCAGCACCAGGAAATCGTCCGTGACGCTCGCGTGGATTCCGGGCGCGGCGGCGCGGGCCCGCTGAGCGAGCTTCGGCAGGTCCGCGCGCCCGGGATACAGCTCGGCCAGCAGCGGCGCGGGCGGACCGGCGGAAACCGTGACGTGGTCGTTCGTGACGGTGATCGGATTCGGGCCGGTGACCACGATCCCGGCCCGGCCGTCGATGTCCAGCCAGCCGCCGGTGCTGTGCAGCGCGGGCGCCGGATAGGTCGCGACCGGGGTCCAGGCGACGCCGTCGGGCGAGGTTTCGACGCGGTACTTCCGTCCGGCGGCCGCCTCCCAGCTCAGGCGCGCACTGGTAAACCGCTGCGGTGCCCCGAGGTCGACGGCCAGCCAGCTGTCCGCCCTCGGACGGTCCGATGTGGACACTGCCCAGCGGGTCGCGGAATTGCCGTCGGTGGCGTACTTCGCCTCCTTGCCCGGCGCGGCCGACGACGCGGACGCGGTTCCCGCCTGCGCGAGGTCCGGGCCGTCGCCGTCATGGACTTCGAACGACCAGAGCGAGTAGCCGTACTGCGGATCCGGCTGAACGCCAAGCATCCGTACGTGCCGAGCGGTCACCGGAGCGAAGGTCAGGGCATCTGTGCGGCCACCGGCCGACGAAGACTGCGCCGGGAGAGTCACCGAACCCTCGGCGGCGGTGTAGGTGCGGTCGCCGTCGAGGCCGGGAACGCCTGGCATGGCCAGGTTGTAGACGTTGAGGACGCCTTCGTCCGACGCGACGCCGGTGCTGGCGTAGACGGCGGTGCCAGTGGGGAGAGTGGCGAGCGCGGCGTATCCGGCGCCGAACCGCAGGACGCCCACGGTGCCGTCGAATCCGTCGCGGACCTTCCGGTACGTCGTGGCGTGGCGTTCGCGCACGGCGAGGTTCGTGGCGGGCAGCAGCATCGGGTTGGCTCCGCCGAGGACGAACAGCCAGTCGTCGTGGTTCGGCTGCCAGGCGAATTTCACGAAACCGGGTTTGCTGACGGTCGCCGCCCACGCGGCGGGGGAGCGGTGCGCCAGCAGGCCCGGCCCGGGGCCGAAATCGGCGGAACGCGCGGCGCGGGCGTCGAATTCTTCCTTGCGCACCGCATTGATCGGGCCTCCGTGTTCGGCGCGCCATTCGTGCAGCAGGTAGCTGATGGCGAGTTCGGCGCGGGCTTCCGGTTCGTACTTGGGTTCGCCGGAGAACTTCGTGATCCGGTCGACCGGCGGGTAGGCCTGGTACGGCTCCAGCCGCGCGGCCAGCTGGGCCTCGGCGTAAGCGGCGCAGCGGTCGCCGAGCACTTGGGCGCGGAAGGCGAGCGGGATGGCGTCCCGGCCGTAGAGGTGTTCGCGGTCGGCGACCATCGGCATCAGCGGTTCGCCGGCGTCGCTGGTCATCAGGAGCATGGTGCGCCACAGCAGTTCGCCGTTCGGCTGCGCGGTGAGCACCTCGGGCAGCGGGACGCCGGCGGCGAGGAAATGCATCGCGTTGCGGCCGGACGTGCGCCAGAGTTCTTCCTGGTAGTGCGGTCCGAACGAGCCGTGGTTCTCGACGAGGAACGTGTCGTGCAGATTGGCCGCGGTGTTGGCGCTGACCGGTTTTCCGTCGACGAGCCGGGGATTCGCCAGATCAGCCGCGGGCAGGCCGCCTTCGTTGCGGCTCCAGGAACCGAAGGCCGCGCGCCATTCCGGAGCGCGCGGATCGTTCGGGGCCCAGGCGAGCGCGGGGGCGAGCGACTGCGCGTAGACGCCCATCTCTTCGAGTTTCGTGTCGCCGACGTAGCCGCCGCGCAGGCCGTTGGGCGTCCAGTCGCCGGAGGCGGGGTCGTCGCCGGTGCCGAGGCCGGTCGTGTAGGCGGCCTGTTCGGTGGCGATGCGCTCGACGTTCCGTTGCGTCGCGGGGTCCAGCTCTGTCCACAAGAGACGGGCGGCGAGCTGGAAGTAGGACTGGAAAGTGGTGTCGAAGAACAGTTTCCGGCCCCATTCGGTGCCGCCGGAGAGCCGGTTCGAGGCGGCGAAGTGCTTGATGGTGGCGAGGGTGTGCGCGCGGAGGGTGTCGCGGTCGACCCCGGCGATGGCGGCGTCGTAACCGTCGCGGGTCAGCAGGAGAGCGTTGCCGAGGACGACCGCGAAGGTGAAGTCGCGGGCGGGGTAGCTGCCGGCAGCCGGGTCGAACTGCTGCTCGGCCCAGCGGGTGTGCCGGAGGAGGACTCGCAGGTACGTCGCGGCGACGGGATCCGGAGCGGGCCGGGAGGCCGCGCGTGCTGTTCCCGAGGCGAGGAGGAGTGCGGCGCCGGCGCCTGCGAGACCGAGCGCCTGCCGCCGGGTGAACCCGTCCATCCCGCGTCCTCCAGCATTGTTGACAACCTTGTCGGCGCGGATTCTGTGCGGCGGCCGAGCGACCGGGCAACCCTCCCGGCCGATCCCGTCCGGTTTCGGACAACGACGGACGAAATCGTATAACGCCCTATACGTTCCGTCGGGGGAGCGCCGATCCGGCCGGCGTCCCCCGCCGGAAGACGCCGGGACCGGCGTGTTGAGATGACAACGTGATCACTGGCCCCGGCGGATTCCTGCTGCTCGTGCTGGCCGGGGTCGGGGCCGGGCTGACCGGCGCGACCGCGGGCCTCGCGTCGCTGGTGTCGTACCCCGCGCTGCTCGCCGCCGGGCTGCCGCCGGTGATCGCGAATGTCACCAACACCGTCGCGATGCTGGGAACGACCGCCGGGGCGGCCGTCGGCGCGCGTCCGGAGCTGAAGGGGCAAGGCCGCCAGCTGCTGCCGTTGTGCCTGATCACCACGGCGGGCGGGGCGTGTGGCGGGCTCGTGCTGCTGGTCAGCTCCGCGGACGCGTTCACCGTCGTCGTGCCGTGGCTGATCGGCGGCGCGTCGATCGTGCTGATGGCCGGCCCGCGGCTGCGGCGGCTGGCCGAACACCGGGAACACCACGGGATCGGCCCGTTCACCGGGATCGCCGCGTTCCTCGTCGGGGTGTACGGCGGGTACTTCGGGGCCGCAGCCGGGGTGCTGATGCTCGCGCTGCTGACGACGGTCTGGAGCCAGTCGCTGGCCCGCACGAACGCGGCGAAGAACATCGCCACCGGCACCGCGAACCTGATCGCCGCGCTGGTGTTCGCCTTCACCGGCAAGGTCTGCTGGCCCGCGGCGATCGCGGTGTGCCTCGGCTCGGTGGCGGGTTCGTGGCTGGGCTCGGTGCTGGTGCGGTACCTGCCCGCGACGCCGTTGCGGATCGCGATCGGGCTGGGAGGGCTTTCCCTGGCGGTGGTGCTGGGTTGGCAGGCGTACTCGGGCTAAGGCGGGGCGGGGTAACGCGCGGCTGACCGCATGCGCCTCCGGGGCAAGACAGAGGGACGCCTAAATGACTCAGCCAGCTGACTTTGACTACACCACTGCCAACAGGGCGCTCCGACTGCTCCAGCGCTCGCATGACCGGTGCCTGCAAGATCTCGCCGCGTTCGATGGCGCGCGTTTCGAGGAGGGGTCGACTCGCGAAGAGGCGGGTTTTCTGCTTCACGGCGGAGCCGTCGAGGTGCTCATTTGGGTACGGGGCCTGCCCGACTGGTGCAAGAACATGCCGGGTTACAGCGGAGGGTGTCTGGTCGGCAAGCTGTCTGGTGCTCGTTACGTTCGCAGAGGCTCGCTGGGCAGGCGAGCAATTCCTGCATCCTGAGGACAGCGAGCTGCGGGGCCAGCTCCCGCTGCGCAAGGAGTATCTGGAGCACCTCGCTGGCCAGAACATCGCAGACACCCCGCAGTCGCTCCGGACTTGGTTCGAGGAGCAAATCCCGGCCGCGGCCGCGCGGTGACGGCGAAGACCCTCCCCCGACTGACCACAAGGCACCCGCCGAGGCCCGCCACCGCTAGAGCGGAGTCGGTCGCCAGCCCGCCCCAACCCCTGCGCTATCTTCCGCCACGCCGCCGCAGGCTCTCCCGCACGGCAATTTCGGCGTGGCAAACCTATTCGGGCTGACGCGCGGCGCCGGATGCGGGCATAGTCGGCGGGGTACCCGAGCAGGAGGACAGATGAGCATTGTCGGCACCCGGGTGGTGCGCGTCGAAGACGAGAAGCTGATCACCGCGGGCGGAACGTACGTCGACGACCTCAAGGAGGAAGCGCTCGCCGGCGCCGTGCACGCGGTTTTCGTGCGCAGCCCGATCGCGCACGCGCGGATCGCGGGCATCGACGTGGAGGAGGCCCGCACCGCGCCGGGCGTCGTCGGCGTTTACACCGCGGCGGATCTCGATCTCGAACCGGGCAAGGCCGGGCCGGTCGCCGAGCCGTTCCTGGCGGCGGACGTCGTGCGGTACGTCGGCGAGCCGGTCGCGCTGGTGCTCACCGAGGAGCGGTACCAGCTCGCCGACGCGGCCGAACTGGTCGATGTGGACTACGACCCGCTGGACGCGGTCGCGGACTTCGACACCGCGCTCGCCGGCGAGACCCTGGTGTTCCCGGACCACGGCAGCAACGTGGTCCACTCGAACGGCCCGGAGGAGTTCGACGATTCGGTGTTCGAGGGCTGCGAGGTCGTCGTCACCGGGGAGATCCTGAACCAGCGCGTGGCCCCGGCTCCGGTCGAGCCACGGGGCGCGTCCGTCGCGTGGGGCGAGGACGGCCGGGTCACGCTGTGGCTTTCCACCCAGAACGCGCAGATCGGCCGCAGCGTGGTGGCCGGCGGGCTGGGCATCGGCGAGGACCGGGTGCGGGTGATCGCGCCGGACGTCGGCGGCGGGTTCGGCGCGAAGATCGGCGCGGACCCGGAAGCGATCCTGCTCGCCTGGGCGGCGAAACGCGCCGGCCGTGCGGTGCGCTGGGCCGAATCGCGCAGCGAGAACCTCACCTCGATGACTCACGGCCGCGCCCAGCGCAACACCGTGACCGTCGGCGGCAAGCGCGACGGAACCGTGCTGGCATACCGGCTCGACGTCCTCCAGGACACCGGCGCGTACCCGCGAGCCCTGTTCCTGCCGACGCTCACCGAGCTGATGGCGCCGGGCGTCTACCGCTTCCCGGTGGTGCAGACGCGCAGCCGCGGCATGGTCACCACGACCACGCCGATCGCCGCCTACCGCGGCGCGGGCCGTCCCGAGGCGACCGCGGCCGTCGAGCGCGCGATCGACATGTTCGCCGCGGAAATCGGGATGGACCCGGCCGACGTCCGGCGGGTCAACTTCATCCGTCCCGAGGAATTCCCTTACCAGACACCGACTGGCGGCTCTTACGACACCGGCGAGTACGCCGCGGCGCTCGACAAGGTGCTCGACGCGGCGGGATACGCGCAGCTGCGCGAGGAACAGCGGAAGCGCCGCGAGGCCGGGGATCCGGTGGCGCTGGGGCTCGGGATCGCGTCCTACGTCGAGATCACCGGCGGAGACGCGGGGGGCGAGAGCGGCCGCGTCGACGTGCACCCGGACGGTTCGGTCACCGCGTGGACCGGCAGTTCCCCGCACGGGCAGGGGCTCGGGACGTCGCTGGCGATGCTGCTGTCGGACCAGCTGGGCGTGCCGATGGACAAGATCACCGTGCGGCACGGCGACACCGACGAGGTCCCGCGCGCGGTCGGCACGTTCGGCTCGCGGTCGCTGCAGCTCGGCGGTTCGGCGATCCGGCAGGCGGCCGAGGAGGTCGTGGCACAGGCCCGCCAGGTCGCGGCGGAACTGCTCGAAGCGGCGCCGGACGACCTCGAATTGGACGCTGAACGCGGCGTCTGGCAGGTCCGCGGCGCGCCGTCCAGCACGACGCTCGACTGGGCCCGGGTCGCCGCCGAGGCGGAGGGGTTCACCGCCGACGTCTGGTTCGGCGACGGCGCCCCGACGTTCCCGTTCGGCGCGCACCTCGCCGTCGTCGAGGTGGACACCGAGACCGGCAAGGTCGAGGTGCGCCGGCTGGTCGCGCTCGACGACGCCGGTCCGATCGTGAACCCGCTGACCTTCCGCGGCCAGCGGCACGGCGGGCTCGGCCAGGGCATCGCGCAGGCGCTGCTCGAGGTGATGAACTACGACGCGGACGGCAACCCGACCACGGCGACGCTGGCCGACTACTCGTTCGTCACCGCGCCCGAGCTGCCCGATTTCGAACTGGTGGACATGGAGACGCCGACGACCCGGAACCTGCTGGGGGTCAAGGGAATCGGCGAGGCGGCGACCATCGGGTCGACGCCGGCGGTGCACAACGCGGTGGTGGACGCGCTCGCCCACCTCGGCGTGGCGCACCTGGACATGCCGACCACCCCGCTGCGGGTGTGGACGGCCCTGAACGACGCTAGGAAGGCGAACTGACGTGCGGGTCTCGATCGAGGTGAACGGGAAGACGATCGGCGGGGAGGTGCCCGACCGCACCCTGCTCGTGCACTACCTGCGGGACACCGCGGGCCTCACCGGCACGAACATCGGCTGCGACACCACGTCCTGCGGGGCGTGCACGGTGCTGCTCGACGGCGAATCGGTGAAGTCCTGCACGGTGCTGGCCGCGCAGGCGGACGGCCACGAAGTGACCACTGTGGAGGGTCTGGCCTCCGGATCGGGCACCGACGGCCTGCACCCGGTGCAGCGCGCGTTCCGCGAGCAGCACGGCCTGCAGTGCGGGTTCTGCACGCCCGGCATGATGATGGCGACGGTGTCGCTGCTGAAGGAGAACCCGAAGCCGACCCGCGAGGAGGCCCGTGCCGCGCTGGAGGGCAACCTCTGCCGGTGCACCGGGTACCACAACATCGTCAGCGCCGTGATCGACGCGTCCGGCCAGGAGGTGGCGCAGTGATCCCGGCTGGGTTCGCCTACCGGCGTGCGTCCACTGTGGACGAGGCGCTCGCGCTGCTCGCCGAGCACGGGGAAGACGCGAAGCTGCTCGCGGGCGGGCATTCGCTGCTCCCCTTGATGAAGCTCCGGTTCGCCGCGCCGGAGGTCGTGGTGGACATCGCGCCGTTGCGGGAGCTGAAGTTCGTCCGGGTCGACGGAGACGAGGTGGTGATCGGGGCGCTGTCCCGGTACCACGATCTGCAGCACGACCCGGTGCTCGCCGAGCACGCGCCGTTGCTTGCGCACGTCTCCGGGTCGGTCGGCGACCCGCAGGTGCGCCACCGCGGCACGATCGGCGGTTCGCTGGTGCACGCCGACTCCGCGGCCGACCTGCCCGCGGCGGTGCTCGCCGCGGACGGGACGCTCGTCGCGCGCGGGCCGCGAGGGGAGCGGCGGATCCCGGCCGCGGAGTTCTTCCTCGGGCCGTTCACGACGCCGCTGGAACCGGACGAGCTGCTCACCGAGATCCGGCTGCCGAGCCAGGCCGGACTCGGCTGGGGCTTCGAGAAGTTCACCCGCCGGGCCATCGACTGGGCGATCGTCGGCGTCGCGGTCACCGGGCGTTCGGTCGGCCTGATCAACATGGGCGGCACGCCGCTGCGGGCCTCGGCCACCGAACGCGCGCTGGCCGGCGGGGCCACCGCGGCGGAGGCGGCGAAGCTGGCCGCGGAGGGCACTTCGCCGCCGGAAGAACCGCACGCCACGGCCGAGTACCGCCAGCACCTCGCCCGGGTCCTCACCGGCCGCGCCCTGGCCGCCGCCGGCGTCGCCTGACCGACTGACCGTGAGGGGAACCCTGAAGGAATCAGATTCCCTCAGGGTTCCCCTCACGGCTTTGAAAGCGACGGCCGATTTCCGCCAGCGGGGCGCGGGCGGCGGTGGCCAGACTGAGCGGTGTGAACACGACTTTTCCCGCCCACACGGCAATCGAGCCCGGAATCCTGTACTTCGGCACCCCGGTGGTGCTGGTCTCGACGTCCAATGAGGACGGTTCGGCCAACCTGGCCCCGATGTCGTCGGCGTTCTGGCTCGGCTGGCGCGCGATGCTCGGCCTCGGCGCGCGCTCGAAGACCACGCTCAACCTCCTGCGCACGCGCGAATGCGTGCTGAACCTGCCGTCGTCGGCGATGGCCGCCGCGGTCGACCGGCTCGCGCTGACCACCGGGTCCGATCCGGTGCCGCCGCGCAAGGAGGAGCGCGGCTACTTCCACGTCGCGGACAAGTTCGGGCGCGCGGGGCTCACCCCGGTGCCGTCGGAGACCGTGGCGCCACCCCGGGTCGCCGAGTGCCCGGTCGCGATGGAAGCCGTGCTGGAGTCCGTGCATCCGTTCGCCGAGGACGACGAGGCCCAGCGCGGCGGCATCGTCGGGCTGGAGGTTCGGGTGCAGCGGGTGTTCGTGCACGACGACATCCGGCTGCCGGGCACCGACGACCACGTCGACCCGGACGCCTGGCGGCCGCTGATCATGAGCTTCCAGAAGCTGTACGGGCTCGGGCCGCAGGTGCACGAGTCGACGCTGGCGCGGATCCCGGAGCGGATGTACCGCTCGCCGGACATCGAACGGGCCCGCGGCGTCTCCTGAGCCGCTGCGGTCCACTGTGGAGCAACGACCCGGCGAAACGACGGCGAAGAGCAGAAGAACAACTCGGTAAAACCGGATACGACAAGGGGCCGCCGCGATCCGCGGCGGCCTTTTGTCAGCTTTCTCGCACTCAGGAATTTCCGTCGCCAATCGTTCGCGCGTCAAGCGGCGCGCACGGCGAAACCGCAGGTCGTGTCTCTTCGGACACGGCCCGCGGTACATTGGGGCAGCTGTCCCCGTGGTGATCACCGGCCCCTGCCGGACTGATAGTCTTTCCCCATTGCGAATCCCAGGCACGGCAACGCAATTCGGTGTCACTCACAAGGGTGCCGAAGCGGCCGTGCCCGACCCGGCTGTGGGAAGGATGCCCTCGGGATGGCGGACAGGTTCGAGTTCGTTCTCGACGTCGTCGAAGCTTTGGTGGTCGGGGAGGCGACCGGCGGGAACATCCGCCAGTTCCCGCTCCGGATCGGCTCCGTGCCCGCGGAACCGGACCGGTACGTCCAGGTCGCGAAGGTCGTCAACGACGCGATCGAGGAGCGCAGACTCTCCAGCGGCGACGAGCTGAGCCCCTACGTGCGCACCGCCTTCGAGCTGCTCGCGAAGCCGCGGGTCTCGGTCGCGGTCAGCGGGATCGACGGCCTCGGCGCGGACATCGCGGTGGTCGCGCTCAGCGACGGCAGGCAGGCGCTCGGGATCACGCAGGACCCGAAGACCGACAAACTGCTGTTCTCGCTCTTCGACGACGAGGAACTCGTCGAGGTGATCGCCGGGGTGCTGCCGCAGGCGCGCCCGGCCAGCACCGGCGCGCACACGATCCGCCAGGCGGCGTCGCAGGAAGTGTCCGCGATGACCGCGCGCCGCCGGGCCGAGGCGGCCGAGGACGAGGAAGAGACCGACGCGTTCGGGATGATCGAGGTCAGCGGGCGCGTGCAGCCGCGCCGCCCGGACCCGCGGGTCTCCCGCCCCGCCCCCGGCGGGGTCGAGGTGCTCGAACGCGTGCTGGCGCAGCCCCGGCTCGGCGGCGGGCACATCGCGGTGAGCGGCTGGGGCCGCCACGGCGAGCGGCGCGGCGGCAACCCGATCGGCTGGCTCGACACCGCCGACGGCCGCTACCTGATCAAGTCGACCGTCAGCGAGGCGGGCGACCTGACCGCGGAATACCTGCCCGCCGGGCACCGCGACCTCAAGCGCGCGGTGCAGCAGGCGGTTTCCGAGGTTTACTGAGCATTCCACTGCAACGGCGACAGTTCATGAGGAGAACGAGGTCCCGATGACCGACGAGGCACCGATGACGCTGGTGGACGCCAAGGCGGCGACCGTGACCGCGGCACGGACCGACTTCCTGCCCGCGAAGCAGCTGAAGACGCTGGCCGAGCGCGGATCGTTCGCGGTGGACGACAGCACCGGCGACAAGATGATCGCCGCGCTCCAGGGCGTGCTCGACGCGCTGGAGGCGCACGTGCAGCTGATCGAGAAGATCGCCGGGGTCCCGGCGATGTCGAAGAGCCCGGCCGGGATGTTCGTCAGCAAGCACATGGCCGAGACCGCGCGCGACCAGCAGGGCCTGGTCACCCAGCTGCAGGCGGCGAACCGGGAGTTCCCGACCTACGTCGAGGCGATCAAGCTCGCGAAGAAGAACTACAAGGAGCGCGAGCACAGCTCCAAGGAGAGCTTCGAGCGCATCCACCGCACCGCGCAAGAGCAGGGCTGAAGGGGAGACCAGTGGCCGACAAGAAGCAACCGACCGCCGAGTCCGTCTCCGACCCGTCCTCGACGGACTACGACCCGGGCAACACCGCGCTCTACAACCCGACGCTGGACCCCTCGTCGAAGTACTACATCGGCCCGGTGCGCCCGGACGACGTGGCCTCGGGCGACCAGCTGCGCGAGGACGCGCAGCACAAGATCGACGCCGTGTTCAACGGCTGGCTGCTCCCGAACGTCCAGGGGAAGGCGCGCGACCAGCTGATCCAGGCGATGTACCAGCGGAACCTGGAGGAGTCGAAGAAGCATCTCGGCAAAGACCTCGAGATGCGCGATCCGGGCGCCGCGCCGCACACCGACTGGAAGAACGCGACGCACGAGCAGATGATCGACGCCATCACCACGCACGCGGACCCGGCCTCGGTGGCCGAGTCCTCGGAGGCGTGGGTGAGCCTCGGCAACGAGCTGGCGACGCACCAGAAGAACCTCGGCGACGCGATCAACGCGAGCACCTCGAACTGGAAGGGCGACGCCGGCGACGCCGCGCGCGTGCACCTCGCCAACGTGGGCAAGTGGCTCGGCACCACCGCGCAGGGCGCGTCGCTGACCGGGCGCCAGCAGGAGGTCCACTCGCAGGCGCTCAACGAGACGCAGAAGGCGATGAACGCCAACCCGCCGGTGAACTTCTCGGCGCAGGACGCGAACAAGGTCCTGATGACGATCAAGGACCCGGCCGCCTACGTCGTGGCCTACTCCTCGGCGATGAAGACCTTCACCGACCAGCAGGCCGCCCGGGAGCAGGCCGCGCAGATCATGACGCGGTACGACCAGACGATCGGCGGCGCGGTCGCCACGCCGCGGTTCGCCGAGCCGCCGAAGCTGCCCACCGCGCAGCTGTCCCCGGCGCTCAGGGGCACCCCGATGAAGCCCGGCGGCGGCGCCGGCGCGCCCGGCGGGGTGCGGGTCGGCCCGGACGGCCGCCCGATCGGCCCCGACGGCAACCCGATCGGCCCGCCCGGGACCACGGTCGGCCCGAACGGCCAGCTCATCGGCCCGGACGGGCGTCCGCTGGGTCCCGACGGCAAGCCGATCGGCCCGCCGGGGACGACGGTGGGCCCGAACGGGCAGCCGATCGGCCCCGACGGACGGCCGATCGGACCGGACGGCAAACCGTACGGTCCCGGCGGCGGGGGCCCGGGCGGCGGCGGACCGGGCGGCGGCGGACCGGGCGGCGTCCCCGGCGGGCCTGGCGGGCAGAGCCCCGAGCGCAGGTTCGACCCGGCGTCGCTGAACATCCCGCAGGGCGGTCCCGGCGGAGCGACCGGCGGACCGGGCGGCGTCCCCGGCGGGCCCGGCGGCTCGTTCCCGCCCATCCCGGGTTCGAACGACCCGGGTTCGACGAAGGCGCAGGGCTTCACCCCGCCGAACCTCCCGCCCATCCCGGGCGGCAACCCCGGCGGCGGCTCGAACTTCACCCCGCCGAACCTCCCGCCGATCCCGGGTCCCGGCGGAGGCAACCCCGGCGGCGGCCCGAACTTCACCCCGCCGCCCATCCCGTCCATCCCGACCGGCAAGGACGGCGACCCGTACAAGTCGAATCCGTACAAGCCGCAGCCGTTCAAGCCCTCGATCCCCGAGGGCCCCGGCGGGCTCAAGCCGTACGAGCCGAAGCCGTTCAACCCCGGCAAGATCGGCCCGGACGGCAAACCGCTGTTCCCCGGCGGCGGCACCGGCCCGAGCGGCGAGAAGCTCGGCGGCATCGGCAAGGTCGGCGGCGTCAACGGCGAGAGCATCAGCAGCAGGCTCGGCGGCGGCGGTGCGGGCGGTCTCGGCGGCGCCAAGGGCGGCCCGGGCTCCGGCGGCGCGTTCAGCGGCGCGGGCGGCTCCGGCGCGGCTGAAGAAGGCGTCGCCGGGCGCGGCGGCCCCGGCTCGGGCGGCGCGGGCGGCAAGGGCGCGGCCGGCGCTCCCGGCATGGGAGCCATGGGCGGCGGCAAGGGCGGCAAGGGCCCGGAGGACAAGGAACACAAGGTCGCGAGCTTCGTCGAGTCGGACGATCCGTCGTTCTTCGCGCCGGACGAGGTCGTCGCCCCGCCGGTGATCGGCGACTGGAAGAACAAGGACTGGAAGTGAGGCGGCGATGAGCGGAGGCGCGCAGGGGTTCCGCGTAGAACCCGACGACCTCGTGGCGCACGCGAGCCACCTGGACGGCCTGGTGGACCGGCTGAACACGGCGGCGCAGGCGGCGAACTACGCGATGTCCGACGACGCGTACGGGCTGCTGTGCGCTTTCCTCCCGCCGATCATCAACCCGACCGGCGAGAAGGCCAAGGAAGCGATCAGCGGCGCGATCGAGGGCGTGCAGGCGACCTCGGACAACGTGCGGACCGCCGCGAAGTCCTACCAGGAGGGCGACGAGGGCCAGTCGAAGCCGTTCAAGAAGGTGGCGACCGAGGGGATGCTCAGCAAGACCGACAGCGGGGAGCTCAAGGAGAGGTTCCGCGTCGGCGGGGTGCAGGCCCCGACCGGGCAGAACGTGCCTTTCAACCGGGACGCCATGCCCGCGGAGGCCCGGTACGACAGCGCGGAGCCCTTGCAGCCGCGGGAACGGGTCGAGGCTCCGTCGCGGCCGGACCGGGGCGTTTCGCCGAACGAGACGTAGCGAGGCGGTGGCGCTCTCGCGGCGCTGCGGCGGGCGGGTACCGTCGACGGGTGACGGCGCCCGTCGCGGCGAGGACAAGACCAGCCCGCAACGGAGCGGGTGACGGGATTCGAGGAGAACGAAAAGCATGACCAGCGCGGGTGGGCTGGGCGACCTGATCAGGGACCCCGACGACGCAATCCGGCGAATGGACGAATGGGCGGCCGGGTTCGCCCGCAAGGCGGAGCGCTACGCGGCGGCCCAGCAGGAAACAGAACAGCTGCGGCTGACCGCGACCAGCCCGGACGGAACCGTCAAGGTCACCGTCGGGGCCGACGGGGTCGTGTCGGACCTGGTGTTCAGTTCTCGCACGCGCACCATTCCGCCGGAGGAGCTCTCCAGGATGGTGCTCGAGACCATGCGGAAGGCGCAGTCGGGCATCACCGACCGCGTGGCCGAGGTCATGGGCCGCAGCCTGGGCGACGAGGACCCGGACACCCGCGCCGTCATGCTCGATTCGCTCCGCAACCGGTTCCCGGACCCCGACCCGGACCCGGCCGAGCAGCAGGACAGCGCGGAAGAGCAGCCGGAGCCGCCCGCCAAGACGCCGCCGCCGGCGCCTCCGGCAGGGGGCGCGCCGCGTCCGCCCGCGTCGCCGCCCGCGCCGGGCGGGCCCGCCTCGCCGCCGCAGGGACGCCGCCCGGGCGGCATCGACCCGGACGAGCAGGACAACAACCCCTGGTGACCACCAGTGCGCCCCGGCCTTCCGGCCGGGGCGCACTGTCGTTTGTGGACGGTCCGATGTGGACTCGGCGAAACCGGTCCGCGGCCCAGCGCCGACGCCGCGGGCCCCGCCCCCGGATCCGGTCGGCTGCGGGCGGAGCGGGTCCGGCTCAGAGAACCTGTTTGCGGTCGGCGAGGTAGCGCAGGTAGAGCAGCGCCAACAACGACACGCTGATCAAAACCCTGCCCCATTCCGACGGGTTGGCGTAGGACGGGCCGCACCAAGCGGGCTGGTCCCGGGCCGGGAGGCACGCTCGAGCGGGCCAGCCGGCGAAAAACGGCTGATAGAGCAGGAACAGCCCCATGGCCAGCACCCCGAACGCCACCAGCACCTGCACCGACCGCCGCGACACCGCAGCCCCCCTCGTCTCAGAACACGAAGAAGATCGGCAGTGCCCGCCGGTTCGTTACCCGATATGCCGGATTGTCAGAGCTGCGGCAGCGGAACCTCGGCCGCCAGGTCTTCCGGGGCCGAAAGCCGCCACGCCTCGTACACGAGTTCGGCCAGTTCGTCGGCCTCGATCCCGCTCAACTGCACCACCACCCAGCCGAACCCGCCGGACGTGAACTGCTCCTCGAAGACGTCCGGGCGTTCCGCGACGAGCGCCTGCTGTTCCGCGACGGTCTGCTTGAGCCCGACCGTGTCGGTGCGCGGCCAGTGGTAGCCGAAGCGCTTGCCGCGCACGCTGAACGACGTGTAGTCGCGGCCGCTGCCGCGTTCGACTTCGCGCAGCTTGCGGATGATCCGTTCGAAATCCTTGCTCGGCACCGGTCCTGGCCCCCTCCATCGTGGACTCGGCCATCTTACGGCGGCGGATCCGGCGGGTTCGGCTTACGGTGGTGCGCGGAGGTGCCCGAATGTCCGAACCGGCCCGCGGCATGCCGCCCGCGATCGAGCCGATGCTGGCGTCGCCCGACGGCGGCACGCTGCGCGACGATCCGGCGTACGCCTACGAGTTCAAATGGGACGGTTACCGGGCGACCATGCGCGTCGCGCCGGACGGGCGCACATTGCTGACCAGCCGCAACGACAACGACTTCACCGCCAGATTCCCGCAACTGTCCGGCGCGCTCGGCGATGCGCTCGGCGGCCGCCCGGCGGTGCTCGACGGCGAGATCGTCGCCCTCGACGAGCACGGCCGTCCCGATTTCGGGCTCCTGCAGAACCGCACCTGGCAGGCCGTCGCGTACTTCGCCTTCGACATCCTGAGCCTGGACGGCGAAAGCCTGCTCGACGCGCCGTACGAGGAACGCCGCGGCATTCTCGCCGAGATCGAGCCGCCGGACCGGCAGCTGGTCGCGATCACGCCCTGGTACCGGCACCGCGATCTCGCCGCAGACGGCATGACCCCGGCCGGGCTGCTCGACGTCGCGCGGAAGATGATGCTCGAAGGCCTGCTGGTGAAGGCCCGTACGTCGCGGTACCACCCGGGACGGCGCAGCCCGGAATGGCTCAAACACCCGCTGGTGCAGACGACCGAGGTGGTGCTCGGCGGCTGGCGTCCGGGCCAGGGCCGCCGGGAGGGCACGATCGGCGCGCTGCTGCTCGGCGCGCACGACCCGGGCTCGGGGGAGCTGCGGTACCTGGGCGACGTCGGCACCGGCTTCACCGACGCGATGCTCAAAGACCTTCAGGCACAGCTGATTCCCTTGGAGCGCAAGACAAGCCCGTTCGCCGACCAGGTGCCGCGGGACCGGGCGCGCGGCGCGCATTGGCTGAATCCGGAGATGGTCGGCGAGGTTGTCTACCGCCGCCTCACACCAGGGGATGGGCGATTGCGGCATACCGCTTGGCGAGGGTTGCGTCCGGAACGGCGTCCGGACGAGGTGAAGGCTCCGGACGCGCGGTAGCGGATACGCGCGGTTCGCCGCGCTTACCCGGTCTGCCGCAGCCCGGTGATCAGCAGCGCGGCCAGGCGGCGCGCGTCATAACTGTCGTCGGCTTCCGCGCCGATGCACAGGTTTCCCACGCCGCGCATCAGGTGCACAGCTTCCAGATCGGTGTGGATTTCCCCGGCTTCGGCGGCGGCGCCGAGCAGCTCAGTGCACACCGGGACTAGCCGCTCGAGGAAATACGCGTGCAGCGCCTCGAACCCGCTGTGGTCGGACTGCATGATCCCGGCCAGCCCGTGCTTCGTGACGAGGAAGTCGACGAACAGGTCGATCCACTGCGCGAGCGCGGCGTGCGGGGAAGCGTTGTCCGCCAGCAGTTTCGGTCCCGCGTCCGCGCACGCTTCGACCTGGTGCCGGTACACCGCGATGATCAGGTCGGCGCGGGTGGGGAAGTGCCGGTAGATCGTGCCCACGCCGACGCCCGCCCGGGTCGCGATGTCGCGCACCGGCGCGTCCACCCCGGACTCGACGAACACCGCCGACGCCGCGTCGAGCAGGGTTTTCTCGTTGCGCCGGGCGTCCGCCCGTTTCGCGCGGGCTCCCGCGTTCTCACCCACGTGCCACTCCCTCCGCGTGCTGCCGGTAGACAAGCGGAACCGTGTTCCGTATAGTTACCGGAGCAACGTTCCGTTTGCTCATGATGCCAGATCGGGCCGCCGGCCACCACACCCTCGTGCCCGACGGCGAAAGAAGGTACTCCCATGTCTCCAGTACAGCTCGCGGCTCCGGTCGTCTCCGTCAAACCAGTGCGGCTCGACGCGCCGGGCCGCGGTGAAGACCTGCCAGTGCGCGTGTCCGCCCCGGCGACCGGACGGGACCTTCCGGTGATCGTGTTCTCGCACGGCTTCGGCTCGTCCCTGGACGGTTACGGCCCGCTCGCCGACTACTGGGCCGCGCACGGATTCGTTGTCGTGCAACCGACTCACCTCGATTCGCGGACCCGCGCGCTGCCCGCGGAAGACCCGCGCACGCCGAACATCTGGCGGTTGCGGGTCGAGGACCTCCGGCACGTCATCGACCAGCTCGACACCGTCGAAGCGGCGGTGCCGGGGCTGAACGGGCGGATCGACCACGGCCGGATCGCTGTCGCCGGGCATTCCTGGGGAGCGCAGTCGGCGAGCATGCTGCTGGGAGCGCGCATCGTCGAGGCGGACGGCAGCGTCGGCGAGGATCTGTCCGATTCCCGGGTGACCGCCGGGGTGCTGTTCGCCATCACCGGCACCGGCGGTGCGGATCTGTCGCCGTTCGCGGCCGAGCATTTCCCTTTTATGAGCCCGAATTTCGCCGAGCTGAAGGTGCCCACGCTGATCGTCGCGGGGGACCAGGACGACTCGATGCTGTCCGTGCGCGGCCCGGACTGGTTCACCGATGCCTACCGGCTCAGCCCGGGGGAGAAGAGCCTGCTGACGCTCTTCGGCGCGGAGCATTCACTTGGCGGCATACCGGGCTACGAGGCCAAGGAAACCACTGACGAAAGCCCCGCCCGCGTCGCGCTCCAGCAGCGGCTGACCACGGCGTACCTCCGCAGCGCGCTCATCCCGGGCGACGACAGCTGGGCCGGGATCGAGGACAGTCCGCTCGGCCGCGTCGAATCGCACGAGTGAAAGGACTTCCCGCGATGACCACGAAACCGCGGTTCGGCATCATGACCGCGCCGATGCAGACCAGTTACGCCTCGCTGCAGCAGGTCTGGCGCGAGGCGGACGCCATCCCGGACATCGAGCACGCCTGGCTGTTCGACCACCTCCTGCCGATCGCGGGCGAACTGGACGGGCCGATTTTCGAAGGCTGGACGCTGCTTTCGGCCCTGGCCGCGCAAACCGGACGGCTGCGGCTCGGGCTTTTGGTGACCAGCAACCGGTTCCGCCCGCCGGCGATGCTGGCGAAGATCGCCGCGACCGTCGACGTCGTCTCCGGCGGACGGCTCGACTTCGGCCTCGGCGTCGGCTCCCGGCCGAGTCACCCGCTCGCCCGCCGGGAGTACGACGCGCACGGCCTGCCGTATCTGGACACCGCCGACGCGGTGGGCCGGTTCGCCGAGGCGTGCGCAGTGATCAGGAAGCTGTGGACGGAGGACAAGCCGTTCGATTTCGCGGGCGAGCACGTCCGGCTCACCGGCGCGTTCGGCAATCCGAAACCGGTGCAGCGCCCGCATCCGCCGTTCGTCATCGGCGGCCGGGCCCGCGCGACGCTGCGCGTGGCCGCCGAGCACGCCGATGTCTGGAACATCCCCGGCGGGGACCTCGCCGACGCCGTCGAACGCGACGCGATGCTGGACGGGTACTGCGCGGAAATCGGCCGCGATCCGGCGGAGATCACGCGCTCGATCCACCTGCCGGTGTCCTACGACCAGCCCGCCCTCACCCGGACGGCGATCGGGCAGGCGCTCGAAGCCGGGTTCGGCCACGTCGTGCTCGGGCTGCCCGCTCCGTATCCGGCCGGGGTCGCGCGGTGGGTCGCGGACGAGCTGATCGCCAAGGCGGGCTAGGGCCGGTTCCGGATGTGTGATCTCCCCTCGCGCTGAAGCTGGGTCAGCCGCACGCGCTCAGGCGAACGGAGTGCGCGGACAACTCGGCAAGCAAGCATCGTGAGGGGAATCAGATGAATCTCGCCCGAAAGCTGGCGGGCGGAGCCACGGTCGTGAACTCCACGTGCGACCTCTCGGACGTCGTCCGGGTCTATTACGGCGGCGGCTCCTGCTGCTACGTCTGGGACGGCAAGAGCCCCACCTTCGGCTGGATGGACATCAAGGGGGCCTATCGGGTGGAGGCGGACAGCTATGAAGGATCCGTGCGGGACAACCAAGGAAACCTGCACCCCCTCACCCGCGGCCACCCGCTGTCGCTTGACGATCTGTGGCTGACCGGGATCTTCTCCACCGGCAACTGAGGCGAACAGGCCCCGGCGGCCCGTGATGCCGAGCAGCTGAGGCACGTTGACGGGGCGGCACACCGGCGCGCGCTTGACGGACCGCTGTCCGCCGGGCGCGCGCCTTTCGGCTGCCCTTTGCTGCCTCCCCGAACCTCCGGTGACACCAAGCCCGCGTGCTTCGGCGCACGCGCCAGGCGCTCTCAGCGGGCGGCTCGCTGGAGCCGAAGCTGGCCGATCTCCGCGACGTTCTTCATCAATTCGGCGTTCGCCCAGGCGATCAGGTGCCCGATGGTGCGCCGGGGATCGCCTTCCGGCCGGAACGGGACGGGCGAGGCCAGATCGGCGCCGGTGAGCCGGTCCAGTGCGGCGAGCCAGTCCGTGCGCAGGCCGCGGAGCCAGGCGACGGCCGGTTCGCCCGGGCCCGGCCAGGCGATGTCGCTGCGTTCCCTCGGTTTGCGGCCGCGGATCTGGTCGAGAGCGACGCTCCACCACCAGCCGAGATGCCAGCTCAGCCAGGCGGTCGTGGGCACCGGAACGGGATCGGGCTCGGGCTCGGCCCAGTCCGGCGTCCAGATTCCGTCGTCGGCCTGGCGCATCGTCCAGCACCGTGCGACAGGCTCCCAGCAGAAATCGTCGGGTGCCAGCCGTTCCAGGTGGTACTCGACCAGCGACCAGGCGAGGTCGAATTGCCAGCGCTGCAGTTCGAGGAAGGAATCGGGCACCGGCCGACCCTGGCACACCGAAGGGCGCGGCGGGAACCGGGTTTCCGCGCGCCGGGCGGGTGAAGCCCCCGCCTTCCGGTGGTCGACCGGGAGGGAGCCGCCGTGCCAAGATGACGCGCCTGAACGAGAAGGGGGCTCGGCAGTGGTGCTTGAGCAGGACGTGAACACGGCGGGGCGGGTCCGGCGGGTGGCACTCGCCAGCGCGATCGGGACGACCATCGAGTGGTACGACTACTTCGCCTACAGCACGGCGACCGCCTTGGTGTTCAACAAGCTTTTCTTCCCGTCGCTGTCCCCGTCGTCGGGCACGCTCGCCGCGTTCGCGACGCTCGGCGTCGGGTTCGTCGCGCGGCCGCTGGGCGGGATCGTCTGGGGGCACTTCGGCGATCGCGTGGGGCGCAAGGCGATGCTGGTCGCCTCGCTGGTGCTGATGGGGCTCGCGACCGCGGGCGTCGGGGCGTTGCCGACGTATCACCAGGCGGGCGTGCTGGCCCCGGTCCTGCTCGTCGTTCTCCGGGTGTTGCAAGGGATTTCGGCCGGCGGCGAATGGGGCGGCGCGGCGCTGATGGCGGTCGAGCACGCTCCGGAGGGCAAACGCGGCCGGTACGGATCCTTCTCGCAGATCGGCGTCCCGGCCGGGCTGATCCTGGCGCAGCTGGTGTTCTTCCTGGTGAACAACTCGCTCTCGGCCGACGATTTCCGGTCGTGGGGCTGGCGGATCCCGTTCCTGGTCAGCCTCGTGCTGGTGGGGGTCGGGCTGGTGATCCGGTTGCGGGTGGAGGAAAGCCCGGTGTTCGCGAAGCTGCGCAGCACCGGCGCGCGCAGCCGGCTGCCGATCGTGGAGGTGCTGCGCGCGCGGCCGAAACAGGTGCTCGCCGCCGCGGCCAGCTTCATCGCGAACACCGCGCTCGGCTACATCTTCTTCGCTTACCTGCTGTCGTACGGAACTTCGGTGCTGAAGCTGTCCAGCACGACGATGCTGGTCGTGGTGATCGTCGGCAGCGTGGTGTGGCTGGCGAGCATCGTCGCGGCGGCGATCTGGTCGGACTCGGTCGGGCGGAAACCCGTTTACCTCGCGGGTTCCGTGCTGCTGGTGGTCTGGTCGATCCCGTTCTTCCTGCTCGTGGACACCGCGCGGCCGTGGCTGCTGATCGTCGCGGTGGTGGTGCTGAACATCGGCCTCGGCGCGACGTACGGCCCGCAGTCGGCGCTGTTCTCGGAGCTGTTCGAATCCCGGTTCCGCTACAGCGGATCGTCGTTCGCCTACGCCGTGGGCGCGGTGCTGGGCGGAGGGTTCGCCCCGCTGATCGCGGCGTCGCTGCAGAGTTCGACCGGGACGTCGTTGTCCGTTTCGCTCTACATGGCGGGCGTCGGCGTGCTCAGTCTCCTCGCCGTGCTGACGTTCCCGAGCAAGCCGCTCGTGCCGGTCACAGGAGAGTGAGCGGCACCGCGTCGGCCATCCGCTGGTACCCGGCGTCGTTCGGGTGCAGGTGGTCGCCGGAGTCGTAGGCGGGGAGCATCGCGAGCGGGTCGGCGGGATCGCGCACGGCCGCGTCGAAGTCGACGACGCCGTCGTAGATCCCGCTGGTCCGGATGAAGGAGTTCACCGCCTGGCGGGTCTTCTCCAGCGTCGGGTCGTAGACCTTCCAGCCCTTGAACGGCGTCAGCGTGCCGCCGATGACCCGGATGCCCTGCGCCTTGGCCTGCGCGACGACCTGGCGCAGCGCGGCGACGATCATCGCCGGATCGGTCTGGTGCGGGTTCTGCTGGATGTCGTTGATGCCTTCGAGCACGATCAGCGTGCGGACGTCGCCGCTGGTCAGCACGTCGTCGGCGAGCCGGGCGAGCGCGTTGCGGCCCGCGGTCGCGCCGTCGAGCAGGAGCCGGTTTCCGCTGATCCCGGCGTTGAGCACGCCGAGCTGTCCGTGCAGCCGGTCGCTCAGCTTGTCCGGCCAGCGCCGGTTCGCGCCGGGGGTGGAGTGCGCGCCGTCGGTGATCGAATCGCCGAGCGTCACGACGGTGCCGCGCGCGGGTCCGCGTACGTCGACTTCGCTGACGTAGTGCCACACCGCGGTCTGCTCGGTGAACGACGCGCCGGATTCCTCGCCCGCGAAATCTCCGGCGCGGGTGAAGAACGACGTCTGCTGGGCGAGCGGATGGTAGGTGACCGGACCGGACGGCGTGGGCACGTAGGTGGTCACCAGCAGGTCGGCGTCGGCCGGGACGCGCAGCCACGCCGGGTCGCTCAGCACCTCGGCTCCGGGCGGAACGACCACTGTGGACTGTCCGCCGAACGTCAGCGCGCGCATGGTGCCGCCGGCCGCGCGCGGGCCGTCGGCGGCGACGGCGAGCGTCACGTGGCCGAAGGTGAGCGGGGCGGTGCCGAAGGTGTTGGAAAGCCTTACCCTGGCCTGATTTCCGCCCGCGCTGGTGTGCACGACGTTGCGGATCGAGTAGTTCGGATACCCCTGCGGCGTGTTCGCCACCGCGGCCGCGGGCGGCGCCGCCCACGTGCCGACCCAGCCGTGCGCGGCCAGGTCGCCCTCGGCGCTGCCCGACGCGGTGACCGCGCCCAGCGTGAGCACGGCGGCCGTGCCCAGAGTCAGGATCCGTTTCATGGAGACACTGTGCGCGCGCCCGGGCGGCACGGCAGCCGCGGTCCCGTTCATCGGGTCGACAAAAAACCGGACAGGTTTTGCCGCCGGACGGGGGATACGACGGTGGTGCCCGGACCACGGCGGGGCGACCATGGAGTGATGACAGAATCACAGTGGGTATCGCTATCCGGAAGTCTGCGTCCCGCGCTGGCCGGGGCCGAGGTGCTCGGCCCGCTCGACGCGGACGCCACCGTCACCGCGACCGTCGTGCTGCGGCGGCGCGCCGAACTGGACGTGGCCGCGCTGAGCGAGCCGCTCGCTCCCGCGGATTTCACCGAGCGCTACGGGGCCGCCGCCGACGATCTCGACCTGGTGCGCACCGTCCTCACCGACGCCGGGCTCACGGTCACCGACGTGCACGCCGGCTCGCGGCGCGTCTCGGTCCGAGGCCCGGCACGCGCGATGACGGCCGCGTTCAAGACCGAACTGAACCGGGTCCGTCACGGCGAGACCGGTGAATTCGCCGCGCGCAGCGGGGTACTGGAACTGCCGGCCGCGCTCGGGGACGTCGTGGTCGCGGTGCTCGGCCTGGACGAACGGCCGCAGGCGCGAGCGCAGTTCCGGCTGCACAAGGAAGCCGCCGCGAAGGGGTACACGCCGGACCAGGTCGGGCAGCTGTACGGGTTCCCGGCCGACGCCGACGGCACCGGCCAGACCGTCGCGGTGATCGAACTCGGCGGCGGGTATAAGCCGGAGGACCTCAAAAAGTACTTCGCCGGCTTGAAGATCACCGAACCGAAGATCGCCGCGGCCGGGGTGGACGGCGGCAAGAACGCGCCGGCCGGCGACCCGAATTCGGCCGACGGAGAAGTGGCGCTGGACGTCGAGGTGATCGGCGCGCTCGCGCCGGGAGCCGCGCAGATCGTGTACTTCGCGCCGAACACCGACCAGGGTTTCCTGGACGCGGTGAGCACCGCGGTGCACGCCACGCCGACCCCGGTCGCGGTCAGCATCAGCTGGGGCCAGTCCGAGGACCAGTGGACGCCGCAGGCCCGCACCGCGATGGACCAGGCGTTCGCCGACGCCGCCGCGCTCGGCGTGACGGTGTGCTGCGCGTCCGGCGACAACGGCAGCGCCGACGGGCAGACCGACGGGGCGCAGCACGTCGACTTCCCGGCGTCGAGCCCGCACGCGCTCGCCTGCGGCGGCACCAAGCTCGACGGCACCCCACCGTCCACAGTGAACTCCGAAACGGTCTGGAACACCTCCGGCGGCGGGGCGACCGGCGGCGGCGTGAGCGACGCGTTCCCGGTGCCGGACTACCAGCAGGCCGCGGGCGTGCCCGCGCGGGCGGGCGACGGCAAGCCCGGCCGCGGCGTCCCGGACGTGGCCGGCAACGCGGATCCCTCGACGGGGTACCAGGTTCTCGTCGACGGACAGCAGATCGTGGTGGGCGGCACTAGTGCGGTTTCGCCCTTGTGGGCGGCGTTGCTGGCCAGGCTGGCGCAGGTGGCCGGGCGCGGATTCGGGCTGGTGCACAGCAAGCTGTACGCCGGGGTCGGCGCGGGCAAGACGCAGCCGGGGTTCCGCGACATCACCGAGGGCGGCAACGGCGCGTACTCGGCCGCCGCCGGATGGGACGCGTGCACCGGGCTCGGGGTACCGGACGGCGCTGCGCTGCACCAGGTTCTCGGCGGCAAGAAGTCCTGAGCGGACGGTCAGGAAGCGGCGCCGAGTTCCTTCCGGATCCGGGGGAGGACCTCGGTGCCGAGCAGTTCGATCGCTTTCATGACCTTGCGGTGCGGCACGCCGGACCAGTCCATCTGCAGGGCGTAGCGGTCAGCCCCGGTGAGTTTCCCGACGGCGATCAGCCGGTCGGCCACCTCGTCGGGGCTGCCGACGAACAGCGCGGCGGCGTCCCGCGTGTACTCGTCGTACTCCGCGCGGGTCGGGATCTGCCAGCCGCGGGCCCGCGCGCCGTACTTCATCGTTTCCAGCCAGTACGGGTAGAAACTCTCCTTGGCGTCCTGCGAATTCTCCGCGACGAGACCGATCGCGCTCATCGTGACGTGCAGGTCGCCGGGGGAGTGCTCGCCCGCCTCGCCCGCCCGGCGGTAGAGGTCCACGAGCGGTGCGAACCGCTCCGGCTCGCCGCCGATCACCGCGTACACCACGGGCAGGCCGAGCAGCCCGGCGCGCACTGAAGACTCCGGATGCCCGCCGGTGCCGACCGAAATCCGCAGCCGCCGTCCGTACGGGCGCGGGTAGACGTGCGCGTCGGTCAGCGGCGGCCGGAACCGGCCGGACCAGGTGATCGGGTCCTCGCGGTCGAGCCGCAGCAGCAGGGCGAGCTTCTCCTCGAACAACTCGTCGTACTCGGCGAGGTCGGCCCCGAACAGCGGGAAGGACTCGGTGAACGAACCCCGCCCGGCGAGCAGTTCCGCGCGGCCGCGGCTGAGCTGGTCCAGGGTGGTGAACTGCTGGTACACGCGCACCGGGTCCTCGGTGGACAGCACGGTGACCGCGCTGGAGAGCGTGATGCGCTCGGTGACGCTCGCCGCGGCGGCCAGCACGGTCGCCGGGTTCGAGATCGCGAACTGCTCCAGATGGTGCTCGCCGAGGCCGTAGAACCCGAGGCCGAGCTCGTCGGCGAGCCGGATCCGCTCCAGCGTTTCGGCCAGCCGCCGCGCGACCGGGACCTGCTCGCCGGTCACCGGGTCGGCGGGCCGGTCGCCGAAACTGTAGATGCCGAGTTCCATCGCTTCACCTCCTCGTCGTCGCCCGCCGACGATACCGGTTGTTGACGCGTCATCGTTCGCAACCTTCCGGCCCGCTCGCCCGTAGGGGACTGTGGAGCGAACGGCGGGAGCGGACGGATGCGCGGGAAGATCGTCGCGATGGTGCTGGCCGGGACGGCCGCGGTCGCGGCCGGGTGCGCGGCGCGGGCGGAGCCGGAGGCGCGGGCGGCCGGACAGCCGCTGGCGCCGTCGCCGGAACTGCCCGTGCCGCGGGTCAAGCACACCCCGCCGGGCCCGTCGTGCTCAGTGGTCACCGGTGCGTGCGCCAGCCTCTCGCTGCGGCGGGCGTGGCTGCTGGAGAACGGCGCGGTGGTGCGCTCGGTCCCGATGGAACCGGGCGCGCCGGGCCAGCCGACCCCGGCCGGGAGGTTCACGGTGGCGTGGAAGGACCGCGTGCACCGCAGCGACGAATACGGCGACGAGATGCCGAACTCGGTCTTCTTCGCCGCGGGCGGCATCGCCTTCCACGCCGGGCCGCTCGACCGGCCGTCGCACGGCTGCATCCACCTGACCGAGGAGGATTCGGCGCTGTTCTTCGACCGGCTGCCGCTGGGGGCCGAGGTGGAAGTGCGGAGCTGACCGGCGGTTCAGCCCGGCTGGCCGATGTTGACCATCCAGGAGATCCCGAACCGGTCGGTGCAGGCGCCGAATTCGTCGCCCCACATCTGCTTCTCCAGCGGAACCGCCACGGTTCCGCCGTCGGACAGCTTTTCCCAGCAGCCGCGCAGCAGGTCGCCGTCGTCGCCGCTGAGGCTGATCGAGATGTTCGTGCCCGGGTTGTGCTCCATGCCGGGCGGGACGTCGGAGGCCATGAGCGTGAAGCCGTTGCCGCCCTCCAGCATCGCGTGCATGATGCTGTCCGCGTTGCCTGCCTCCGCGGGTGCGCCGGACTCTCCGTAGGTGTTCAGCGCGAGGTCGCCGCCGAACACGCCGTGGTAGTACTCCATCGCCTCGCGCGCGTTGCCCGCGAAGCTGATGTACGGGTTGAGTTTCGAGGCCATCGGGCCCTCCTGAAGCTGATGGACGGGCTCGCATCGTCGCAGATCCGCGGGGGTGCGACAACGGGATCGAGCCCGGTCGGGCGACCCCCGGTCGCGGGCTTGCTCAGGGGTCGCCGGTGAGTTTGCCGCGCAGCTGTTCGAGCGTCTGCGACAGCAGCCGGGACACGTGCATCTGGGAGATCCCGACCTGCTCGGCGATCTGCGTCTGGGTGAGGCCGCCGAAGAACCGCATCACCAGGATCGCGCGCTCCCGCTTGGGCAGTTCGCGCAGCAGCGGCTGCAGCGCCTCGTGGTTCTCGATGTGCTCGATCTCCGGGTCGTCGCTGCCGAGCGTGTCGGCGAGCAGCAGCGGCTCGGCGTCGTCGTGCACGGGCTTGTCCACCGACAAGGTCTGGTAGGCGTGGCCCGCGACGAGCCCTTCGTGGACCTCCGAGAGCTCGAGGCCGAGGTGCTCGGCGAGCTCGGTGGGCGTCGGCGCGCGGCCGAGCGTCTGCGACAGCGTGCCCGAACCGCGGCTGAGCGCGAGGTGAAGTTCCTTGAGCCGCCGCGGCACGCGCACCGACCAGCCGGTGTCGCGGAAGTAGCGGCGGATCTCGCCCATGATCGTCGGCACGGCGAAGGACAGGAAGTCCGGGCCGCGGTCCGGGGTGAACCGGTCGATCGCGTTGATCAGCCCGATCCGGGCGACCTGGACGAGGTCCTCGCGGGGTTCGCCGCGCCCGGTGAACCGGGTGGCGATGTGCTCGGCGACCGGCAGGAATTCGGTGACGAGCTGTTCGCGCACCCTCGGCCGCCGCCCGTCGTCGGCGGGCAGGGCGGCGAGCTGTTCGAACAGCGGCGCGGTGTGCGCGTATTCGTCTCTGTGGCGGATGACCGGCTGCTGGTTCACCCGCCCGCCTCCCGGTGCAGGTCGAGGTCGAGGGTGAGCGCGTACCCGTCTTCGGCGGGATCGGGCACGCAGCGAGCCGACACGTTCGCGGCCAGGGTGGTCAGCACGTGCCAGCCGAAACTCCGCTCGCTCGGAGGTTCGGCGTGCTGCGTGCGGGTCCGGACACCGAACCGGATCCCTTCGGGCGAGATGGTGAACTGGCAGGTCATCGCGGCCCCGGGGGCCGCGGTCGAGACGACCTGGGCACACGCCTCGTCGACGGCCATCTTGGCGTCGGCGATCGCGTCGAGCCCGTAATCGGCCCGCGCGGCGACTGCCTGCGCGAGCATGCGGACAAGCGGGATCTGATAGGTCTCCGCCGGAAGCCGCAGCTCGATCACCTCGTCGAGCAAACGGTCCACGGCTGGCATGCCGCCGCTGGCGCGGCTGCCGGGTCCCTCGTCGTTCATGGCTCCGGCATACCCACGCGCGGCGCGATCGACACGTGCGGCGGGATTCCCGGAATGTGCGCCGCGGCACGTTTGCGCCCGGATCCCGCCGGCCCGGCGGCTCCGGCGCGTGAATCCGGGGTGAGGCGTCCGGCGATTTTGCGTGACAAACCGCGGGACGTTGGGTAGTCAGCAGGGAGAACCTTTTCGGAAGCGGGGTGACCCCCATGGTGCAGGTGCGGGTGCAGGGGCTGGCCGTGGTGGCGCAGGAGTCGGCGCCGGTCGTGCTGCTGCGCGAGGAATCCGGCTCGCGCCGGTGGCTCGCCATCACCATCGGCGCGCCGGAAGCGCAGGAACTGGCGGCCGCGCAGGAGCAGGTCGTGTCGGCGAGGCCCGGGACGGTCGAGCTGATCATCGAGGTGCTGGCGGCGCTGGGCCAGCGCGTCGAGCGGATCGAGATCACCCAGCTGCTGGACAGCATCTTCCACGCGGACCTCGTCCTGACCGGCGGCGTGCGGGTGTCGGCCCGCCCGAGCGACGCGCTCGCGATCGGATTGCGGACGCACGCCCCGCTGGAGGTCGCCGAGGCGGTGCTGGACGAGGCGGCGGTCGACGTGACGGTGGCGGCGAGCGACGAAACGTCCCTCGGCTCCGCTCTCGAAGCCGCGGCGGACCTGGAGGAACCGGCGGAGGCGAACGAGGACGAGATCCGCCGGTTCCGGGATTTGCTGAACGATGTGAGCCCGGAGGACTTTCGCGATCCGGACGCCTGAACCCAAGTCCGTGAAGAAGCCCCTACACCACACAATCGCTGGTCGTGAGGGGAACCCTGTGGTACTCAGAGTCCCGCAGGGTCCCCCTCACGGACGGTGCCGGGTGCCAGGTCTCGGCTCGGCTGTGGCCGCGGCGGGTTCGCCGAGGCGGGAGGAGTTCCGCTTGAGCGCCGGGCTGCGGTCTTGTCGGGCGGATTGCTCAAGCTCGTGCCCGCTGTGGTTCTCAGCGTCGGCAGTGTCCTCAGTGGACGGTCAAGCCTTCTCCGCGGGCCGGGGCAGCGGGATCTCGGTGAGCCCCTCGGCGGCACCGGAGCGTACGCAGTCCAGCGGGAAGAGCGAGAGCAGGCGCCGGACCGTGGGCGCGGTGCCCGGGTCGACGTAGAAGTCGGTCTCCGCCCCCGCGGCGAGGAGTTTCAGCCGGATCAGGACGCGAAGTCCGGCGACGCCGAGGAAGGTCGTCCGGCGCAGGTCGACGATGACCAGGCTGACCGTGCTGCGCAGCCTCGACTCGACGACCTCGGCCAGCCGCGGCGCGGTGGCCAGGTCAACTTCCCCGGCGACCTCGACGACGGCTGTCCCCGGGGCGGGATGGCGGACGCGCAGCCGGAGCATCCCCGTCGGGTCCGGCGACGGCAGTGCGGGCAATCGGGCAATGTGCGCGGAGGTCATCACGGCACTCTCTCTGAGCCGCGCGCAGGGCTGCGGCGGAATGCCGGACCGGCCGGGCACCGGGCATCCCGGCGCGCGGGACGAAATCACGGTGGCTGGAGGCTCAACCACCCTCCACGGTAGCTCTCCCGCGCCGTACAGGGAAGCCGCCGAAGGGGGACGGATGGCGACCGGCTGCCCCGGAAGGTGGATGCCCGCTGGACGGGGCGGGGAGGGGGACGGACGGCGACCGGCTGCCCCGGAAGGTGGATGCCCGCTGGACGGGGCGGGGAGGGGGACGGACGGCGACCGGCTGCCCCGGAGGGTGGATGCCCGCTGGACGGGGCGGGGAGGGGGACGGACGGCGACCGGCTGCCCCGGAGGGTGGATGCCCGCTGGACGGGGCGGGGAGGGCCGGGAGGTTGTTGAACGATCAGGCGATCGTGGGGGAGGTCGCGGCCGCGGGTGCTGAAAACGGTGCGGACGAAGAACAATCCGGCCGGGCGGGGAATTCTTGCCGACAGGCGACGAAAATCCGTCGCGGCGGGCGGCGGGCGGCGGGCGGCGGGCGGCGGGCGGCGGTGGCGGGCGGAGAGGTGCTGACCGGTTCGGCACGGCCGGGTTCCGGCGGTGTGACCGGTCTGGGTTTGGCGGGCGCTGGCTGCGGGGAATTGGGTTGCCGGGTCGGGTTGCCGGGCAGGTGGCTTGGGCTGAGCCCTGACCAGTCCTGGTGACCGGGGCGGCGGGCGACCGCTTGAGGGCGGGCCTCGAACGGAAGCCGGTGAGCTGCTTCCGGCCGATCGGTCTCGCGGTGGCCCGGGCCGGTGCTGAGTTGCGGTGCGAACCAAGCCCCGCGACCAGATTCCGGCTCTGGCAGGCAAGGCTTGCCGCCGGATCCGTGCTCGCCGACGCATGGCCGGGCCGGGCGGGTGCTGGCCCCAGCGCCGGGCATCGCGCCCGGCCAAGCGCAGGCCCCGGTATAGGGTGCCGCGCCCGGAGAAGCGCTGGTCCCGGGACACAGAACCGCGCCCGGCCAAGCGCGGCCCCCCGGGTATAGCGCGCCGCGCCCGGAGAAGCGCTGGTTTCGGGACACGGCACCACGCCCGGCCGAGGGCTGGTGTCGACCGTGTGGCGGTGCCTGCTCGGGCGAGTGTTGGTGCCGACCGCGCGGCCGTGCCCGCCCGGGGCGATCCCGTCGAGCCGCCCAGCCATCCCCGCCTAGCTGCCGTCAGTCACCTCGGCTCAGACTGGATTTGGCCGCCGCCTGCACCTCCGCCCAGGCCCGATCTGGCCGCCGCCAGCGAAATCCCCCGATCGCTCCCCGTCTAACCCCCGATCCGGGGCGGTCCGGCATCCACCACAGTCAGCGAAAGCTCCAGCGGATCGAAGTGGATCAGCGATTCCATCCACCACGTCATCCCCGCCTCGGCGAGCCCCGCCAGGTCCACCGTGGTCGGGTCTTCCCAGGCCGGGCTGGCGTTCCCGGACACCGCGACGGCATACGGGCGGTCCGCGGGCCGGACTCGGGCGACCAGAGCGGCCAGCGCCGAGGGCGAAGGCGGCCGGGGACCGGGATTCGGGAAGATCCCGTCGCTCGCGGCGGCGCGGCGCAGGACCCGCTCGTGGTCGGTGGTGCTGGCCGTCCACAATGGAATCGGGTAGGGCTCCGGATCGGCGGCGTCCAGGTTCACTCGGTAATGCCGCCCCTCGTGCGCAATGGCTTTTCCGGCCCAGATCGCGCGGGTGATCTCCAGCGCCTCGTCAGTCCGCGACGACAACTCGGCGGGGGAGGACGGATCGCCGAAGCGGCTGAAGTCGCCCGTTTCGTCGGAGCCGATGCCGGTTCCCAGGATCAGCCGCCCTCGGGAGAGACGCGCGACGGTGGCGGCCTCGCGGGCCAGGACCCACGGACGGCGGCGGCTCGGCGGCGTGACCATCGGGCCCAGCGACACGCGGCTGGTCGCCTGGGCGATCGCGGCGAGGGTGGTCCAGGTGTCGGCGATCGGCGCCATCGCGGGAACCACGTGGTCCCACAGGAACACGCCGTCCCAGCCGGCGGTTTCGGCTCGGACCGCCAGGTCGACCAAGGCGGCCGGGTCGCCGAACGGGCCGAAGGGCGGCAGGTAGAGGCCGTAGCGAACGTGGTCGGACATCGGGATCCCCCTCTGGATCGGTCGAATCCGACCGTACTGGGAGGGACCGACGAAAAACGGGCCCGAGATCTTCTCCCGGCATCCGCCGTTCGGACGTTGCCGGGCAACGGACCCTAGGTTACGGTGACCTATGTGTGGATCGACGTGCTCCTGCTCGCGAAGCTCGCCGAGCGGCCGCGGCACGGGTACGAACTGCGCAAGCAGGTCGAGGAATCCAGCGGTCGCGCGCTGTCGAACAACTCGCTCTACCCGGCGCTTCGGCGATTCGCCGAGGCGGGCGCGGTGACCCGGACCGCCGAGCCGCAGGAGGGCCGTCCGCCGCGGCACGTCTACACGATCACCGACGTCGGGCGGGAACTGCTGCACGATCTGCTCGCCGATCTGCCGCCGGAGCTGGCGGGGGACCCGGCCGAGTTCCTGGCGCGGCTGGCCGGGTTCGGCAGGCTCGCCCCGGAGGAGCGGCTGCGGGTGCTGGACGCGCGCGAGACCGCCGTCGCGGCGCAGCGGGACCGGCTGGCGAAGCTCGGGGCGGGGCAGACCGACCCGTGGAGCAGGCTCGTGCTGGCCGAGGTCCAGCGCCGCGCGGAGAACGAACAGGACTGGCTCGCGTCGTTGCGCACGCGGGCGGGCTGACCCGAGGAGGACCCCGAATGCCGACCCCTGCCCGGCTGCCGTTCGCCAGGCCGAACGTGCTGGACATCGCGCCGCTCTACGAAGTCCTGCGCCGCGAAGGCCCGATCGTCCCGGTGACGACCCCGGCGGGCGACCCGGCCTGGCTCGTCACCGCCTACGAGCAGGCGCGGGAAGTGTTCGCGGACAACCGGTTCGGCCGTTCCCACCCGCACCCGGAGGAGGCCTCGGCGGTCTCCGACGCCGCGGTGCTGAACGGGCCGCAGGGCGATTTCGAGACCGAGCAGCAGGAGCACGCCCGGTTGCGCCGCCTGCTGGTCCCGGCGTTCTCGGCGAACCGGATGCGCCGGCTCGGCAGCCGGATCCAGGAACTCGCCGACCGCTGCCTCGACGGGATGGAAGCCGCGGGCTCGCCGGCGAATCTGCACGAGCACCTGTCGTTTCCCTTGCCGGTGCTGGTGATCTGCGAACTCCTCGGCGTCCCGTACGGCGACCGCGAGAAGTTCCGCGACCTCTCCGACCGCATCGGCGTGCTCGACAGCGGCGGCGACGCCGAGGTGGCGATGACCGAGTTCACCGCCTACATGTCCGGTCTCGCCGACGCGAAACGCGCGAACCCGGGCCAGGACGTGGTGTCGGACCTGGTCGCCGCGCAGGCCGACGACCCGACCTTCACCGACGACGACCTCGGCCGGCTCGCCGCCGGGCTGCTGTTCGCCGGCCACGAGACCACGTCGAACCGGATCGATCTCGGCGTGCTGTTCCTGCTCGCCGACCTCGCCCGCCGCGACGCGCTGGCCGCCGACCCCGAAGCACGCGTGCACGCCACCGTCGAGGAGATTCTGCGGATGTCCGCGCCGGGCGGGCTCGGGCTGCTCCGGTACGCGCACGAGGACGTGGAAATCGGCGGCGTCCGCATCCCGCGCGGCGACGCGGTGATGATCTCGACCGCTTCGGCCAACCGCGACCCGTCGGTGTTCGCGGACGCGCACGAGTTCGACGCGGACCGCAAACCCAACTCCCACATCGCTTTCGGGTACGGCGGCTACTTCTGCATCGGTGCCAGCCTCGCGCGCACGGAGTTGCGCGTGGTGTTCACGACGTTGTTCCGCCGCTTCCCGAACCTGCGGCTCGCGGTGCCCGCCGATGAGCTGGAAGTGCGGGCGAACCGGTTGACGGGCGGTGTTTCGCAGGTGCCGGTCGTGTGGTGAGGCCGGGGGCCGCGCTCACAAGGACTCGATCGTCGCGGTTCCGGTGTTGACGAACGGATGCGTGGCGCTCACGGTGATCGTGCCGGGAGTGCCGCGCATCGACCGGACCCACACCGCCGCCGCCCCGCCGAGCGCGCCGAAATCCAGGTAAGGATCGCCGATCAGCACGCCGGGGCCTTTCACCGCGACGGCCAGCACTCCGCGGGCGTGCGGCCGCGGTGCGCCGTAACGGTCGAGCAAGCGCAGCGCGACCCGGGTGGTGTCCGCCCCGTCGGCGATGATCCGGTCGTCGTCGGCGGTCACCGCGATGGCGTCGTACGCCGGATCCGCGCTGAATCGCCTGCGCAGCACGGTTCGCCCGCCGATCCGGCCCTCGACGGCCAGTTCGGGGCGCGTCCGGCCGTCCACCCGCAGATCCACCGGGAACGGCGGATACGCCAGGTGCGGGAACCTCGCGCGATCCGGCCGCACGGTGATCGGGCGCTTGCCCGCGACGGTCACCACGAGCACCTCGCAGTTCGACCAGACGATCGCGTCGCGGCCGGGCCCGCCCGGTGGTGAGCCGGGGCCGAAATCCCAGTAGAAGGCCGGTTCGATCACCGCGCCGCGGGACGGGTCGCGCTGCGCCCGGTAGAACGCCGCGCCCAGTTTGGGGATGCGGAAGAAATCCATCACGCCGGGGTATTTCACGCCGCGATAGTGGTGGTACCAGCCGGAGGGATAGTCGAAACCGCACCAGCCGAGCAGGCCGCTGTAGCGCGGATCGGACGCGGCGTGGTCGTGCACCCAGGCGTGCAGCATGCTCTGTTCCCGTTGCACCGCGAGGGAATCCGTCCTCCGGAAGTAGGCCGAGCCGACCAGTGTGCCGATCGCTTCGCTGATCAGGTAAGGAACTCCGCGGCGCGGCGGGCGCAGCGGGGGAGGAGAACCCGGCGGACGCGGGCGGCTGTAGTCGTTGAAGGAGAACACCCCGCCGGCCGCTTTCACCGGGTACAGCGGCGAAACGTAGCCGCGTTCGCCCGCGACGGCGCCGGTGCACGGCCGCATCGGGTCGAGTTCCGCGGCGAGCTGATCCGTCCGCCCGTACAGCGCGTATTGGCCGAGCGTCTCGTTCACCCGGGTGCCCCACACGATGATCGACGGATGGTTGCGGTCGCGCACGATCATGTCGTGCACGTCGCGCACCGCCAGTTCCTGCCACGCGGTGTCGCCGACGTGGTCCCAACCCGGCAGTTCCTCCCACACCAGGATGCCCAGCTCGTCGCAGGCGTCGAGAAACGCCGTCGCCTGCGGGTAATGCGAGCAGCGCACCATCGTGCAGTTCAGCTCTTCTTTCAACAGCTGGGCATCGCGGCGCTGCACCCGATCCGGCATCGCGCCGCCGACGAACGGGTACCACTGGTGCCGGTTGAGCCCGAACAGCTTGAGCGGCTTCCCGTTGAGCCGGAAACCGTCCACAGTGAACTGAGTGTCGCGCAATCCGGTGCGCACCGGGTAGGTGTGCACTTTCCGGCCGTCGACGGCGAGCGTGACGAGGATGTCGCACAACGCCGGGTCGTCCAGATCCCACAATTGCACCGCTTCCAGGTCTTGCAACGACACCGTGACCTCGGTGTTTCCCTTCGGCAGCCCGGTGAGATCGGTATAGGACGACGCCACTTCGGCACCGTGCTGGCTGAGTGCGGCGGTGAGCCGAACCGGGCCCTTCACCGGCTTCGCCGAATCCACTGTGCAGTGCAGCAGTACCTCGCGATTCGGGGTCAGCACAGCGATCTGCTGGGCGTACACATCGGACAGATAGGTCTGGGGCACTCCAGTCAGCCGGACTTCGCGGTACAGCCCGGCCGGCTGGTAGAAGTCGATGGCCGTCGGGTTGGGGAATTCCGGCAGATCCGGCGGCGTGTTCTGCTGCCAGCGGCCGTCGACGACCACCGCGAGCACGTTGTCCTTGTCGGTCAGCAAACCGGTGACCTCGCAGCGCAGCGGCAGGTAACCGCCGCTGCGCACGGCGACGCGGCGGCCGTTGAGATACACCGTCGCGGCGCTGAGCACCCCGTCGAACTGCAGGAACGCCCGGTTCCGGCGAAGCTGCGCGGGCGCGAGGAAATGCTGCCGGTACACCCAGACGTGCTGCCAGTCCGACGGATCCCAGTCCTGCCAGGACAGCGGGACGACGCAGTGCGGCACCGAAACCAGCGCCATCTCGCCGTCGTCGAAGTCCGGATCCGTGCTGCCGGGCACGAACGGGCCGAACAGCCAGTCCGCGCCGAACCGGTCCCGCGCCACCGGGGGCGCGGGACGGGAAAGCGCGGCCGCGAGCGCGCCCGAACCGGCGATCGCCGCGCCGGCCCCCAGCAGGAAACCTCGCCGGGGGTGCGCGGCGGGCCAGGGGGCCCGCCCGGAAGGCTCGCCCGTCATCCCCGCCGGCGGGCAGTTCCGGGGCGGGGCGCGGAAGAGCCGCCGGGAAGCGTCGCTGCCTGCATGGCGGCGAGCTTACTTCCAGTGCTGTTCAAGGGACGTCAGCTGTTCAGGGAGATCAGCTGTTCAGCAGAGGTCGGCGAGCCGGTCGACCTGGGCGGGATCGCCGCCGTAGCAGTACAGCATCACCTCGTCCGCGCCGAGATCGCGGTACGCCCGGATCGCGGCCCGGATGTCGGTTGCCGTGGTGAGCATTCCGCTCACCATCCGCTCGGCCATTCCGGTGAATTCGTAGTACGCGTGCATGGCCGCTTTGGCTTCGTCCACGAGGGAATCCGGGCCGAGCGCGACGTTCACCTGCGCGACAAGACGCGGTTCGCCCTCGCGGCCGTGTTCCTGCCAGTCGCGGCGGACAGTGTCGAACAGCCCGCCTGCCCACGACGGCGGCGCGGCGGCGAGCAGTCCGTCGCCCCATCGGGCGATTCGAGCCAGCGCCTTGGGTTTGAACGCGCCGATCAGCAGCTCCGGACCGCCTTCGCGGACCGGGGCCGGGCCGATCGGACCGGCTTCGGCGCTGTGCGGCTTGCCGGACCACAGCGAGCGCAGGTCGGCGAGCTGCTGGTCGAAACGGCGGCCGCGCTCGCGCAGCGGGGTGCCGGCGGCGTGGTGGTCGTCCTCGCGGCCGCCGACGCCGAGGCCGAGCACGAACCGGCCGCCGCTCATCCGGTCGAGCGTGGCGGCCTGCTTGGCGAGCAGCGCCGTCTCGCGCAGCGGGGCGAGCAGGACCTCGGTCTGCAGCCGGACGTGGGTGGTCGTGCCGGCCAGCACCGCGAGCGCGGTGAGCGGTTCGGGATTGTGGTACACGAGCCGGTCGAGCAGCCCGAGCGTGCTGAACGGGCCGGCGTCCGCGCGCCGCGCCCATTCGAGCAGGGCGGCGGGATCGCTGATGGGCAGGCCAATGCCGATAGACATCGGAAGAACCTCCGGGTAAACGGGTCGACAACAACACGGGTTGCCGCCCGCTCCTGCGCCTGGGTGTCTTCAGGCTGGCCGGTCCGCTCTGCGGCGTACTTCCGGGGACCGTTCCATCGGAGTGTTCGAAGCCTATCCGGCCGCCGTCGCGCCGGGCAACGAGATTTCCAGCATGGCCAGAAGTTCGGTGAGAGCCGGGCCGAGCGGCAGGTCGGCGCGGACTGTCGCGTGCTCGTCGCCGCGGGTCTGGCCGCGGTTGACGATCACGACGGGTTTGCCGGATTTCGCCGCCCGCCGGACGAAACGCAAGCCGGACATGACCGTGAGCGAAGAACCCAGCACCAGCACCGCGGACGCCTCGTCGACCAGCCGGTAGCACCGCTCCACCCGGGCGCGCGGCACGTTCTCGCCGAAGAACACCACGTCCGGTTTCAGCACGCCGGAACAGCTCGCGCAGGGCACGGTCTTGAAGGTGCGGACGACGTCCTCGGCCAGTTCGACGTCGCCGTCCGGGTTGATTCGCGTCGCCACAGCGCCGAAATCCGGATTGGCCGCGCGCAGCCGGGCGTCGAGTTCCTCGCGGGCAGTGGTGCGGCGGCAGTCGAGGCAGACGACGCGGTCGAGGTTGCCGTGCAGTTCGACCACGCCGGGGGTGCCGGCCGCGCGGTGCAGGCCGTCGACGTTCTGCGTGATGACGCCGGAGAGCCAGCCGCCCGCCCGCAGCGCGGAAACGGCGCGGTGCCCGTCGTTCGGCGCGGCCCGCGCGATGGTGCGCCAGCCGAGATGGCTGCGCGCCCAGTACCGCTGGCGGCCCGCTTCGCTGGCGACGAATTCGCCGTACGTCATGGGCGTGTGCCGGCGAAGACTGCCGGTCTCGCCGCGGTAGTCGGGAATGCCGGATTCGGTGGAGAGCCCCGCGCCGCTCAGCACGAGCACCCGCCGCCCGGAGACGACCTCGGCCACGTCGGCGACCGTGCCCGTGCGCGGCAATTCTTCTCCAGGTCCGGCCCAGGTCAGCGTCGGTCGCGTGCGCACGCCGCCAGTCTAGTGGCCACCCGGCCGGGGAAAGGGCGATTGGTTCCGCGCGCGCTTGGGTACCAAAGGCAGCATGTGGTTCGCGCTGGCTACGCCCGTGGTCGTGATGGTCGCCGCCGTGCTGATGGAATCCGTGGAGCGGTATTGCCTGCGGAGTCCGAACGGGACGGTGCGGCGGCCGGTCGAACGGGCGGCGCTGCGGGAAGCGTCGATGCCGGTCGTAGCCGTCGGGGCGGCTCGGCTCAGGCAGCGGACCGCCTGAGCGCCCACAGGCCGGAGGGGCCGGTGTTCTTGGGAGGAACACCGACCCTCCAGCCGGTGGGCGAGGCCCGCGCTCTCCCCGTCGGGGTGGGAGAGCGCGGGCCCTTCTCGTTTCCGGGCGGGTCGGTGAATCCGCGGGCATCGCGCCCGGCCCCGTTGCGCTTCCCGGACAATCCGGACACGTAGGCTGCGCGCGTGAGTATCGAACTGCTGTGGCTGATCGTCGCGCTGCTGGCCCTGGGGATCGTGATGAGCACCGGCTGGGGTTCGGGCACCAGATCGCTCGAGCGCCGGATGACGCGGCTGGAGCGCAAGCTCGATCTGGTGCTCGACCACCTCGGCGTTCAGGAGCCGTCCGGCGATCTCGCCGGGGAACTGGAGCCGTTGCTGCGCGAAGGGAAGACGATCGCCGCGATCAAACGCTACCGGGAGGTCACCGGAGCCAGCCTCAAGGAAGCCAAAGACGCGGTGGACCGGATCGGCCGCGGCGCCCGGTGACCTCCGCGGGCCCTACCGGGCGGCGTCCTTGGTGAGCTGCCGGTACCAGTCGTCGTACGGGTGGTTGGTGGCCGGGTAGTTGACCAGCGGATCGGTGGCGAGGCCCGCGTTGTCGAAGTCCCAGCCGCGCACCACGTGGCCGCTCTTGCGCGCGGCGACCAGAAACTCGGATTCCTTCGCCGGAGCCCCGTAGAACAGCCCGTCCTGGAGTTCGGCCGGATCGCCCTGCTGGTATTCGTCGAACGCCACCTGCTGGTACTGCACCCGTCCGCCGCTGACGAGATCCGTGGAGTAGCGCAGGGTTTGCGCCGGCGTGGACCCGTCGGCGCCGGTGGTGACAGAGATTCGCCCCGCGTTCGCCTTGTCGTAACGAGGATCGGACGTTTTCGCGTTGCCGGTCCAGGTCACTGTCTCGCCGGAGAGCGTGCCGCGCCACTGCCAGTTCTGGTTGTTCGCCTGGCTGCGGTGGATTTCGCGGATCCCGGAGCTGGTGAACGCGACCGTCGGAAGCACCCCGTTGTCGTACTGACGGCTCGCAGACCAGCGGATTTCGCCGTCCGCGCCGAGCTGTCCGGTGTGGTACCAGAGCGTGGTGGCGCCTGGCGACTGGTGCACCTCGACGATCCGGCCGGAGTCGTCGAGCGCGACCGCGGGCGTCTGGCCGCTGTCGTAACGGCCGTGGCGCTGCCAGGCGACGCGCCCGTCGGCGCCGAGTTGCCCGGTCCAGTACCAGAGCGCGCCGCCGCCCGAGTCGTGCACCTCCACGACCTGGCCGCGGCTGTTGACCGCGACCGCCGGGTGGTACCCGACATCCCGCCGATACGCCGCGCGCGTGCCGCCGTCGCCCGAGAGCAGCGGGAGCACCTTGCCGCGCAAGGAATCCGTGGTCGCGCCGGTGCGGTAGGCGGCGGGGGAGAGCAGCCGCGGCCCGAACGCGGCACTCAGCTCGGCGTTGACCGCGCCGAGGTTCCCGGCGGCGAACGAGTCGTTGTCGGTCAGGTCGTCCTTCAGATCGAGCATCACGACGATCGGCGCGGCGTCCGGGTGCGCGGCGGACCAGGTGTTCACCACGGCGAGCCAGTCCCGGAGGCTGTCGGACGCCGGGTTGCCCGCGTGGTCGACGAGGTCGCCCGGCGAGCTGTGGCCGATGCCGTAGTCGCGGCGGGTGGCGTAGCCGTTGTCGTGGACGTCGAATTCGATGAACCGGACACCCTGGTCGAGCTGGTAGGAGATGGATCCCTTCGCGCCGTCGACATTGCCGGAGTAGCTGTTGTGCGTGGCGGCGAAGATCGTGCCGGAGAAGGGCTGCGCGGCGTTCGCGGGTGCGCCGCCCAGAGCGGTGACAGCTGCGGCGGCGACCGCGATCGTGCGTAAACGGTGCATTCGGACCCCCAGGTCAGACGGACAACCGGCGAAATACTGGCGATCTTGGCAGGGATTCATGGCATCTTCTCCTGATGCGGGAAAACGACGAGGAAACGTTCGCCGGCCACGTGGCCGAGCTGCTGTCCGGTTTGCCCGGAGTCGAAGCGGTGGCCCTGGGCGGTTCGCGGGCGCGCGGAACCCACCGGCCGGACAGCGACTGGGACTACGCGGTGTACTACCGCGGCGCGTTCGACCCGGACGACCTGCGCGCGCTCGGCCTGCCCGGCGAGGTGTCCGGCCTGGGCGAATGGGGCGGCGGGGTGTTCAACGGCGGCGCGTGGCTGACCGTGCGGGGGCGGGCGGTGGACGTGCACTACCGCGACCTGGACGTGGTCGAGCACGAGCTCGAGGAGGCGGAGAAGGGCCGGGTCCGCTGGGAGCCGCTGGCGTTCCACCTGGCCGGGATCCCGACCTACCTGGTGGTGGCGGAGCTGGCGCTGAACCGGGTGCTGCGCGGGGAGTTGCCGCGTCCGGGGTACCCGGAACTGTTGCGGGAGAACGCCCCCGGGTTCTGGCGTGCTTCGGCGGCGCTGACTCTGGAGTACGCGAAGACGGCGTATGTGCGGCACGGGCGGGTCGCGGAGACCGCGGCTTCGGTTGGGGTGGCGGCGATGCAGGCCGGGCACGCGGTGCTGGCCGCGCGCGGGGAGTGGGTGACGAACGAGAAAACCCTGCTGGAACGGGCGGGGCTGCGCGGGCTGGACGACGTGGTGGCGGGGATGGGGCACGACCTGGCGGGGGCGTTCGCTACGGCCTGCGCGTTGCTCGGGCAGGCGGGCGGAGTCGCGCAGTCCGGAGAAAAACCCTGACGGCGCAACAGTTTCCGTGCGCGAAACCCCGCGCGGCGGCACGGATCCGTTTCATTCCGCCAGTTTCGGGTATATGACTTCGGCACGCGGCGGCCGCCGCGCCGTGGCGAGCCGCGCGTGCTGAACGGAGGAACGGTTTATGCCACAGTCCGAGCCGATCGCGAAAGATCCGGACAAGGGATACGTAGCGCTGCTCGGCTGGTCGCTCAACGCGGTCGAGGCGCTCGACCGGTTCGACCGGCGCTATGTCGTGGTCGCCCCGGACTGGGCGGAGAAGTACTGCGCCGAGCACGACATCCCGTACCTGTCGTGGAATTTCGAGCGGCTCAACGACCGTTCGATGGAGATCGCCGAGATCCTGCACGAGGAGGGCGTCGACGTCGCCATCCCGCTGTTCGAGGAGACCGTCGAATGGGCCGGGGCGATCAACTCGGTGCTGATGGACAACCCGCGCCTGTTCGGCCAGGCCATGCTGCTGCGGGACAAAGCGCTGATGAAGCGGCGCGCGCAGCTCGGCGGCATCCGGGTGGGGATCTTCGAGGAGGCGCACGCGCGCGACGACGTCGTCCGTTTCCTCAAACGGGTCAACCAGACGCTGCTCAAGCTCGACGGCGACCCGAACGACCCCATCCACCTCAAGGCGTTCGACAAGGCGGGCTGCCTCGGCCACCGCGTCATCCGCACCCCGGACGAGATCGACTCGATCCCGGAGGAGGAGTTCCCGGTCCTGATGGAGTCGCATCTGGACGGATGGGAGTTCGCCGTCGAGGCGTGGATCCACAACGGCAAGGTCAAGTTCCTGAACATCTCGGAGTACGTCACGCTCGGCTACTCGGTGTTCGTCCCGGCGACCCCGGAGCTGGAGAGATACCGGCCGCAGATCACCGCCCAGATCGAGAAGCTGGTCAAGACCTTCGACATCGAGTTCGGCTTCGTGCACCCGGAGTACTTCGTCACCAGCGACGGCGAGATGTACTTCGGCGAGGTCGCCTACCGGCCGCCGGGGTTCAAGGTCTTCGAGCTGCTCGAACGGGCCTACGGCTTCAACGCCTACCAGGCGCTCGTCCTGTCCTTCGACCCGAAGACGACCGAGGAGGAGATCGACGCCTTCTTCCCGAGGGAGGTCGCCGACGCGACCGGCGTCGCCGGCTGCTTCGGCGTCTACCCGCGCCGCCGGGTGGTCAGCGAACTGCAGATCCCGCAGCAGACCGAGGACGACGACTACTACGAGTCACACGATCTGACCGCTCCGCTGGAAGCGACGGTGACGAAGAGGACCGCGTTCGGCACGCACTGGGGTCTGCTGTACTTCTTCGGGGACGATCCCTACCGGATGCGAGACCTGCTGAAGGCGCAGGAAGAACTGGACTTCTACGTCTGAGCACGGACGAGTCCGCCACCCCGACCGAAGGAAGCACTTGGAGCCGAACGCCGACGTCACCGGCACGACTGCGACGCTGGCCAAACGCGTGGCATCGCTCGACGACGCTGTCTCGGCCATGGCCGGGACCCGCGACTTCGGCAAGCACACGAAGCTGCGGCGGGTGCTGGAGGCGCTGCGGCGGGTGCTGCTCCAGCCGGACGGCGCGGCCGCGGTCCGGGCCAGGGCGCGGGCGCTCGAGGAGGCCGGGGTCTTCCAGGGCACCGACTGGGACACCCCGGAGATCCTCATCCCCGCGCTGGTCGGACCCGGCCTGCACAGCGAGAACACCGACACCGTGGTGATCGAGGCGACCAGCGAGCTGCGGATGCTCGCGGTCGCGTGCGGCGACTACGAGCATCCGACGCTGTCGGCCGAGGACGCCCGCGTGTTCCTGTCGCAGGTGCTGGGGGCGAACCTCGAACTGCTGTTCACCCCGCCCAGCGAGGCCGAGCGGACCAGGCAGGGCCGGACCGCGCAGCTCATCCGCGACCTGCTGCGGTACCTCGCCGACCAGATCGGCTACGACAGCATCCTGGACAAGGTGGTCGAGGAGATCTGGCGGATCCTGCGGCAGCGCCCGATCCAGGTCGACCAGGTCAAATCGCTGATCACCCGGATCTCGATCTACCGCGGCGACCCGGACGTCGACCTGGGCGGATCCTCGGTGCAGGGGCTCGACCGGCTGATCACCAGCCTGTTCGGGACCACCGAGGCCTGCCGGGAGGACCCGGGCGTCGAGGTCTTCCGGTCCCGGCTCGAGGCGATGGACGCGGCGAGCCTGCAGTACGAGGCGGCCGGGTTCGCCCGGGCCATGCACGACACCGGCCTGGTGTCGCCGTACCACGCCGAACTGCTGCGGTACCTCGCGCACGAAAGCGACTACCTCCTCGGCGAAGCGCTCGGGTTGTCCGACGTGGGCCGCAACTGCCTGATGCGCTACCACGACCTCGTCCACCGGCTGATCGAGGAAGCCGTGCACCCGCAGACCGCGCAGTGCGTCTACGGCCTCGCGCTGCTGCTCGACCGCGGGATCCTCTACGAGCCGCCGGTCGTGCCCGCGCTGTGGCGGCAGCTGGCGCTGGAGCTGTCCACCGCGGCGCGGGAGCGGCTGACGCTCGTGTTCGGCGACCAGCCGAGGCCCGAGGCGCGGCTGGTCGCGGGCGTGCTCTCGATGCTGGGCCAGCCCCTCGGCGTCGGGCAGGGCGACAACCCGACTTGCCAGTCGGCGCGCGCGTTGTCGATGTGGGCCTACAACGACCCGGACTACCTGCTGCAGGTCGTGGTGTGGGCGGCGCGCGACGACGAGGTCGTCATGCATTTCGAGGGACAGCCGGTCTCGTCGAAGGAAAGCGGCGCCGGGCTGTCCGCCGGGCTGCCCGCGGACCTGGACCCGGTGTCGTCGCTCGTGGTGCCCCATCTCGACCGGATCTACGCCGAGATGGGCCGCCGCTGCGCCGACCGCCCCGGCGACCCGCACCGCTGGGTCAACCCCGAGTTCCACGGCTGGTGGGCGGCGCGGGGCTTCCGGATCAACGTCGACGTGGCCACCGGCAAACTGGTCGACCCCGACGATTTCCTGCGCCAGTTCCACGCGAGCTACCACCCGTCCTACAACGGCGAGCAGCCGCTGATCCACCCGCAGCCGGCCGGGATCGCGGTCACCGACAGCGCGGCCCGCTACGTCGGCTGGCACGCGATCACGATCCTGCGCACGGCCCCGGATCCCGAGGACGTCATGCGGGTGTACTTCTACAACCCGAACAACGACAGCGGCCAGGACTGGGGCGACGGCGTCGTGGTCTCGACGGCGGGCAACGGCGAGCGGTTCGGCGAGGCCTCGCTGCCGTTCGACCAGTTCGCGTCGCGGTTGTACATCTTCCACGTCGATCCCCGGGAGCACGGGGAGCCGGAGAAGGTGCCCGCGGAGGACGTCGCGCGGATCCTCGGTTACGTCGAGCGGAGCTGGGGCGCGGACCGGTTGCCCGCCGGGACGTTGCAGGCGGCGCCTCCGCGGACCTGACGCCCGTCAGCCGAGCGCGGCGTCGAGGGCGACCGCGGCGTCGATGAGCGCCAGGTGCGTGAAGGCCTGCGGGAAGTTGCCGAGCTGCTCGCCGGTCGGTGCGATCTCCTCGGCGTAGAGGCCGACGTGGTTGGCGTAGGTCAGCATCTTCTCGAACGCCGTGCGGGCCTCCTCCAGCCGTCCGGCGCGGGTCAGCGCGTCGACGTAATCGAAGCTGCACAACGAGAACGTGCCCTCGCCGCCGGCGAGCCCGTCCGGGGACGCGACCGGGTCGTAGCGGTAGACCAGGCTGTCGGTGACCAGATCGGCCTTGATCGCGTCGAGCGTCGAGAGCCACAGCGGGTCCTTGGCCGGGAGGAAACCGGTGCGGGGCATGCGAAGCAGGGCCGCGTCCAGTTCGTCGCCGGCGTCGTGCTGGACGAAGGCGTTGCGCGTGCGGTGCCAGCCGCGGCTGAGGATCTGGCTGTGGATGCTGTCGCGCTGCCAGGTCCAGTCCTCGACCGGGGCGGGCCGGCCGTGCGCGTCCGCCAGCCGGATGGCGCGGTCGAAGGCGACCCAGCTCATCAGGCGGCCGTAGGTGAAGCGTTTCCGGCCGCCGCGGGTTTCCCAGATGCCTTCTTCGGGCTGGTCCCAGTGGTCGCCGAGCCAGTCGAGCGCGGCGCGGAGCGCGGTCCAGCCCTGGTGCGGCAGCTCGAATCCCGCGCGGTCGGCGGCGAAGACGCTGTCGAGGGCTTCGCCGTAGATGTCGAGCTGCAGCTGCCCGGACGCGGCGTTGCCGATCCGGACCGGGCTCGACCCGCGGTGCCCGGACCAGTGCGCGAGGCGTTCCTCCCGCAGGTCCGACGTGCCGTCCACCCGGTACAGGACGGCGAGCGGCCCGCTGTCCCCGCCGTCGCCTTCGCGGATGCGGTCGCCGAGCCAGGCCCCGAACCGGGCGGCCTCCTCGGCGAATCCGAGCGCCAGCAACGCCGAAACCGAGAACGACGCGTCGCGGACCCAGGTGTAGCGGTAGTCCCAGTTGCGTTCGCCGCCGATCCGCTCGGGCAGTCCGAGGGTGGGCGCGGCGACCAGCCCGCCGGTCGGGGCGTAGGTGAGCAGTTTGAGCGTGATCGCCGAACGGGCCACGGTTTCCCGCCAGCGGCCGCGGTAGGAGGAGCGGGCCAGCCAGGCGCGCCACCAGTCCACTGTGGACTCGAAGAGCGCGGTGAACTCGGCGACGCCGATCTCGCGCGGCGGCGCGGCGGCCCCGGTCTCCAGCACGACCCCGCGGACCTGGCCCGCTTCGAGAGCGACCCGGAGACGCACGTCCTCGCCTTCGACGCGCGCCTCGGCGAGGCGGTCGTCGCCGGGCTCGCGAACCGCGTGCAGCACCAGTGACATGCCGGGCGCGGTGAAAACGGCTCCGTTGTTGACGAGCATCGCCCGGTGCGGACGGCGGCCGTAGTCGAAGCGGGGCGCGACCAGCACGTCGAAGGTCATCCGGCCGCGGACGCAGCGCACGAGCCGGGCGATCCGGCGCCGTTCGGCGGGGGCCTGCCCGCACGGCGGCATGAAGTCGACGACCTCGCCGATCCCGTCCGGTCCGGAGAACCGGGTGATCAGCACCGCGGTGTCCGGGTGGTACATCTGCGAGCTCGCGCAGGCGCCCGCCGGGCGGATGCGGAACCGGCCGCCGCGCTCGTCGTCGAGCAGGGCGCCGAAGACCGACGCCGAATCGAACCGCGGCGCGCAGAACCAGTCGATCGACCCGTCGGTGGTCACCAGCGCGGCGGTCTGCAGGTCGCCGATCAGCGCGTGCTCGGCGATCGTGGTCTCGGTCATGGGTTTCTCCCTCGGGGCAACGGGTTTCCTCGTCCGCACCGTCGCCCGGGCGGCCCGCGGCCGCCTCATCCGCGCGGGGTGAGGTGGCCCGGCCGCCGCCGCGCCACCGTGTGCGGCACCCGAAGAGGAAGGCCCGCCGATGATCGTGCTGCCCCTGGCCCTCGCCCAGTTCGTCGCGAGCTACGCGGCCACCACCATGACCGTCGCCGTCAGCGCCGTCGCCGCGGATCTCGGCACCACCGTGCTCGGCGTGCAGACGGCGATCACGGTGTTCACGCTGACCATGGCCTCGCTGATGGTGCCGGGCAGCAAGCTGAGCGATCTGCTGGGCCGCAAGAGGTGTTTTCTGGCCGGACTGGCGGTCTACGGTGCCGGCGCGCTGCTGGCTTCGCTCGCGCGCGGGCCGGGGACGCTGCTCCTCGGCTACTCGCTGCTGGAAGGGATCGGTTCGGCGCTGATGATCCCGCCGATCTACATCCTGGTCACCGTGTCCAGCCCGGACCTGGCGGCCCGCGCGCGGGCGCTGGGCGTGGTCAGCGGGGCGGGCGCGCTCGGCGCGGCGGCCGGTCCGCTGCTCGGCGGCGTGGTCACGACCTGGCTCGGCTGGCGCGCGTCGTTCCTGCTGCAGGTGCTGCTGGTCGGCCTGATCGTCCTGCTTGCCCTGCGGATCGCCGAACCGCCCGCGCCGCCGCGAGGGAAGGGGTTCGACGTAGGCGGCGCTGCCCTTTCCGCGGCGGGTCTGTTCTTCGTCGTTTTCGGTGTCCTGCAATCCGGTTCGTACGGCTGGCTCGTTTCCCGGGCGGACTTCGCGGTCGCCGGAGCGGTGCTGATCCCGGCGGGAAGCATCTCGCCGGTATGGCTGTTCGCCGGGATCGGCGCCGCGCTCCTGGTCCTGTTCTTCTTCCACGTCCGCGCGCGCGAACGGGCCGGGCGGGAACCGCTGGTGCCGTCAGGGCTTTTCCGCGACCGGATCACCGGGCTCGGCTTGGCGACCCAGCACGTGCAATGGCTCGTCCTGCAGGGCGCGTTCTTCGTGGTGGCCGTCTTCTTCCAGGAGGTCCGCGGCTGCGACGCGATCGAAACCGGGCTGATGCTGACTCCCGCGACGATCGGCATCCTCGTCGCTTCGGCCGCCGCGGGCCGGATGGCGCGGCGGCACTCCCAGCGATGGCTGATCCTCGCCGGCTTCTTCCTCGCCTTCGCCGGATTGCTCCTCGTGCTTGTGCTGGTGCGCGCCGACTCGGGCGTGGCGAGCGCGGTGCCGGGGCTGTTCCTGCTCGGCGCCGGGGTCGGGATCATGCTCACGGCGTCGGCGAACCTGGTGCAGTCCCGCTTCCCGGATTCGGCCCAGGGCGACATTTCCGGGGTGTCGCGCAGCGTGTCCAACCTCGGCTCGTCGGTGGGGACCGCGCTGGCCGGGTCCGTTCTCGCCGGGACGCCGCACCTGGGCGACCGGTCCTTCGCGCTCGCCTTCGCGACCTTGAGCGTCGCGGCGGCGGCCGGCCTCGTCGCCGCCCTGTTCCTGCCTGCCCCGGAATGACCGGTCCGTTGTGGACGGTCGGCGGCGGCGCACCGCGGCCGCGATCACCCGCAGCACCGCGCCCAGCACGACCAGATCGGCGACCATCTGGATGGTCACCAGCACCCGGGCCGTCGCGGAAACCGGGGCGATGTCGCCGAATCCGACCGAACTGAACACCGTGACCGCGAAGTACAGCGCGTCGGTGCGGGTCAGGCCCGCGTTGAAGGAACCGGGACGGTCGTGGCCGAGCACGTAGTAGCCGTCGGCGAACAGCAGCAGGAACAACGGGACGACGAGAGCCAGCGCCTGGACGCCCTGTCCGGCCGGGAACGGCGAGCGCAGGATCATCCGCACTTCGCCGACGACCAGCAGCACCAGGAGAGCGAGCCCGGCGAGCAGCACGGCCAAGGTCAAGGGCCGCACCGGCTGGCCGACCGGGAGCAGGTAATAGAGGCAGACCAGCGCGGTGACCGTGAGCAGCGGCCGGAGCACCGCGAGGCGGACGAACCGCCACCGCAGCGAGGCGGTCACGGCGCGAGCGCCTTCCGCATCAGGGTCTGGTACTCCGCGTCGTCGATGACGCCGTCGTCCAGCAGCCGCCGGGCTTCGGCGATCTGGGCAGCGCTTGTTGTGTCCGATGTGGACGCTGAGCGCAGGTAGCCGGCGAAGCGCCGTTCGACGGCTGCTTCGCGGACACGCCGCCGAGTTCGCAGGCGCCGGCCCTCGATGCCGAGGTAGAGCAGGACGCCGAGGACCGGCAGCGCGAGCATCAGCAGGGTCCAGCCGGCCTTGGCCCAGCCGGAGGCGCCGGAGCGGTAAAGGTCGCCGACGGCCACGAACAGCAGGCCGAACCAGGCGACCCAGCAGAAGAACACCAGCATCGTGGCCATCAGGTTCCAGAACGGGTACTCCGCGCTCGCCAGGGCCATGACTTCTCCTCGCCGGGGATCGGGGCCGGACGACGTGCCGGCCGGTGCCCGGCCCACCCGACCGGATCGCGGACGCGCCCGCCTCGCCCGCCGGGGGTGGGGCGGGCGCTATCCGGCGAAGTCGGGGACCTCCGCGTCGAGGAGCCCGCGTTCCCGCGCGACCGAGACCGCTTCGCGGCGGCTGCGGACGGCGAGCTTCGCGTAGATCCCGCGGACGTGGGTCTTGACGGTGTTGGGCGAGACGGTCAGGTCCTCGGCGATCTCGTCGATCGACCGCTGGGTCGGCAGCAGCCGCAGGACGCCGCGTTCGCGTTCGGTCAGCGGCTCCGGCATCGGCGGGGTGCGCAGCCGGCGCCGCACCGCGAGGATCTCCCCGGCGAACCGTTCGCCGCCGCCGAGCGCGCCGAGCCGGCCGGTCAGGAACCGGACGAGATCGGGCGGGGCGAAGACGAACGGGAACCGGATCCCGGCGGGTTCGGCCGCGCGCAGGGCGTCGTCGAGCAGCCGGGCCGCCCGTTCCGGCGCCCCGGCGGCCAGCGCGGCCTGCACCGCGACGAGCGTCGCCTCGACCGCGGCCCACGGGAGCGTCATGGGCGCTTCGTCCTCCGTCAGGGCGCGCAGCACGGAACTCGCCGCGTGGTGGCGGCCGAGCCGCAGCTGGGTCCGGGCGCGCACGAGCAGTTCCTCGCCCGAACCGGCGAGGGCGGGCGCGGCCCAGCGAACGGCCTCCTTGGCCTGGCCGGCCGCTCCCAGGCGCAGCGCCGCGCGGTGCTCCAGCACGGCGCACAGGACCGCGTGGCGGGCCGGGCAGGACCGGCCGGTTCCGAGACGGCGGCGGGCCCGGCGCATCCGCCGCAGCCCGGAGTGCCAGCCGCCGAGTTCGAATTCGGCGGCGCCGCGCAGGGTTTCCGCGAACAGCCGCAGGGTGCGGGCCGCCCGCGCGGGTGCGTCGCCGAGCAGCTGCCGGGCCCGTTTCGCGTGCGTGACGCAGTCGGCGGGCTCGCCGCGCACCAGCGCCCCGTACGCCAGCAGGGCCGCTGTTTGCGCGCGCTGGAACGACTGCGGGGAATCCTGGCGCGGCCGCACTGTCCCGGCGAGCCGGTCCATCGCCGGGTAATCGCCGTCGTGGCAGGCGATTTCGGCGAGCGCGGCCAGACAATGGGCGACCGTGAACTCCTGCCCGAGTTCTTCCGCCGCGGCCAGGAGATGTTCCAGGGCTCGCCGGGCTTCTTCGCGCTCGCCGCGAATTGCGAGCGCGCCGGCCCGGTGCGCAGCCGCGAGGACGGCTAGCTCGGTCTTGAGCCCTTCGTCGATCTGCTCCGCTGCGCGCTCAGCCTGCGCCGGGGTGCGGTCGAGCTGGGCGAACCGGGACTGCGCCAGCTGCCGCAGAACGGTCAGCTCCGCGGTCGGCTGGTCCGGCCACGCGGCGTCCGCCCAGGCGAGCCGGAGGCAGGCAGCCGAGGTCTCGGCGGCTTCGAGGCTCAGCGCGGCCGAGATCAGCGCCGCCAGCGGATCGGCGGCGACCCGCCGGTCTTCGACCGCGGCGAGCGCCAGGCGCAGGACCTGGTGTTCGCCGGCGAGCAGCAGCGGGACGGCGTGCGCGCGCAGCAGCTCGCCGACCCGGCCGGGATCGCCCGCGCGGACGCTGTGCAGCAAGGCGGACGCGGGCCGGTCGTGCGCGGCGAACCAGCGCGCGGCCGTCGCGTGCAGAGTCCGCGCGCGGTCCGGGGCCCGCCGTTGCAGTTCCGCCCGCAGGTAGGTGCGCAGCAACGGCGTGACGCGGCGGTGCGGCGGAGTGCCGCCGGAGTCGACCGCTCGAACGGACGGCCCGCTCAGCTCGTGGAGCATCGCCTCCGCGTCGGCTCGCCCGCACAGCACCGGAGCGAGCCCGGCCGGGACGTCGTCGCAGACGCTGATCGTCCGCAGCAGTTCCCGCTGCGCCGCCGAAAGCGGGGCGAGGACTTCGTCGGTCAGGTAGGCGAGCGCGGCGCTGTCGCGTCCGGTGTCGAAGTCCCACAGGCTGCCGTGCCGGGACGCGGACGCCGCCGCGAGGCGCAGCCCGGCCGGCCAGCCCCCGGTCCGGTCGACCAGCGGCGCGACCTCGTGCGGGGGGATCGCCGCGTCGGCGGCGAACAGCGTTTCCGCCTCCCCGGCGGTGAAGCGCAGCCGCTCGGCCCCGATTTCGACGAGCCGATCCGCGAGCCGGGCCCGGCCCAGCGGCAACGGCGGCTCCCGCCTGCTCGAAACCGCGAGGCACAGTCCCGCGGGCTGGTGGCGCACCAGCGCCCGCAACCCGCGCCACGGCTCCGGCGAGGTGATCTCGTGCGCGCTGTCGAGCACGAGCACGACGGGTTCGCTGAGCGTGTCGAGCGCGTCGGCGAGTTCGGCCAGGAACGCGAGATCGGTGCTCGGGGACTCGGGCACCGCCAGGAACCGCAACGGATCGCCGTCCGGGAACCGGCCGCAGCGGCCGAGCGCTTCGAGGACCGCGGACCAGAAAAGCCGGTCGTCGTTGTCGTCGGCGTCCGCGGACAGCCAGGCGACCGCCCCCCGGCCCCGGCGGCGCGCCCATTCGGCCAGCAGCACGGTCTTGCCGAACCCGGCGGGGGCCCCGACGAACACGATGGCGGCCTCGGCCGCGCGATCGAGGACCGCGAGCAGCCGCGGCCGCGACACGAGGTCCGCGGGCGGACCGGGAACGGCGACCTTCGCCCTCGGCACTTGTCTTCGGAGCGAGACGTCGAGGCGTCGGCGCATGCGCAATTCTCCTTCGCGGTCGGTTCCGGGCGATTCCGGCGGATTTTGCCAGGCAAGAAGAGCGGCTCATCCGCTGCGGGCGAGGAAAACGGCGTCCGGCGGCAGAATCGTGGGCCGGGTGAAAATACGCGGGAATTCCTCGGCGGGCGGTCGGCCGCGATTCGCCTGCACACAGTTTTTCTGGCTCGGGCCGGGCGAGGTCGTGGTGCTCGACCTGGTGCGGACGGGCTCGGTCAGCACTGGGACGGCGGTGCTCGGACTGACCGCGGCGCTCGCCGCGCTGGTCTCGCCCGCCCGGATCCGGACCGGCCTCCGCGCCGGTGCGGACCTGGTGGCCCGTCTGGTCTTCCTGCCGCCGCACGGCTGGTCGGCGTTCGTGGTGCTGCTCGATCTGGTGCTCGTCGGCTTCGCGTGGCACGCGGCCGGGCGGGACGGGGGCCGTCGATGAGCGGGCCTGCCGTTCTGGGTTCCCGGGGCCGCGCGAATTACGTTTTCCGCGGCCGCGGCGCCATTCCGGGAGGAGCTGCCGAAAGCGCCGCCGATTTCCGGGACGTGCTCGTGGTCCCCGTTCCGCCGGAAACGATTGTGTTCGGCACCGTCGCCGATCCGGGCGACCTTCCGCGAATCCTGCGCCGGCTCGAATCCCTCGGGATGCACGTCGGATCCGTCCACCGGGTCCGCGAACTCCCCCGGACGGAGCACCGCGCGCCCGGGTGAGGCGCGGGCGGTCCGTCACGACCCGGCCGCCGCGACGCGGCCGAGCCGGATCGCCTGCCGCAGCGCGGCGTGGTCGCGTTCGTTCTGGTCGGCGCAGGCCGTCGAGAATTCCCGGACGGCTTCGGCGAAACCCGGACCGGAGCCGAGGTACGCGGCGATCGCGAGCGCGTCGCCGGTGCGCGCGTGCGCCTTGGCCACAGTCCACCCGCACAGCCGGGCGTTCGCCCGCAGGACGTCCGGGGTCATCGTCGCGACGTCGCCGGCGCTCCGGTCGTCGCGCAGCCGGCCGACGTGGAAGTCGCGGGCCGGGCCGTCGAATCCGGGGGAGCGGGCCCAGCCGAGAAAGACGTCGCCCGCGGCTTGGATCAGCCGCTGTCCGGTGACGACCCGCCTTCCGGGATCGTCCGGCGCGGCGCCGCCGGTGTATTCCTGCAGCACTGATGGCCGGGCTTCCTTCAGCCGAAGGAGAAGCGGGTCCCCGGTGTCTGTTCGGACGAGCAGGGCGACCCAGCATCGGGCCCCGGAACCGGCTGGGCCCGGCACGGTGCGCGCCGCGTCGGCCAGCCGGTAGCGGTCCAGCACGGCCCGTCGCGCGGGGCCGAGCGTGCGCCGGTAGCGCCGGAGCACGGCGCAGAGGCGATCAGCGAGCGTCGCCGGATCGCCGTCCCCGCCGAGCCGGCCCGCCGCGACCGCCCACGGCGCGCGGGCGGCGAGCCTCAGTGCGCCGTCGCGGATTTCGGTGTGCCGGAAGGCGGCGCGTCGCCGGGCTGGGCCGAGGCGGTGTGCCGCCACCGTGCGCAGCGTCCTGGCGTCCGGAGGGGCGAAGAAGATCTCGAGCGGGGTGCGGCGCGCGAACTCGTGCATCGCCAGCCGGTACGCCTCGACCGCGGCCAGCACTGTGCGCCTGCGCTGCCCGGCGGGGTGCCCGATCTCCCGTCCGGTGACCTCGAAGCTCGCGGCGAGTCGTTTGACGTCCCATTCCCAGGGCGCGCGCAGGGTCTCGTCGAAATCGGCGAAGTCGAACACCAGCCGGCGGCCCTGCGCGGCGAACAGGCCGAAATTGGCCAGCTGGGCGTCTCCGCAGGCCTGGACCGCGAATCCGGTCCGCGGCGTGGCGGCGAGATCCGCCGCGGCGGGCAGCGCGGCGCCGCGGAAGTACGCGAGCGGCGAGGCGGCCAGCCGGGTGTAGCGCAGCGGCAGCAGTTCGGGGACCCGGCCGGAATCCTGGCGTGCCAGCAGAGCGAGGGGATCGGCGCGCCGGACGGCGTCGGGGAATTCCGCGTGGCGGGCGGCGGGCACGGCGACGCGTGCGGCACGGGCGTGGGCGATCCGCACGCCGGTGTCCTTGTCGGTGAAGGGCATGGGACGGATCGTCGGCCCCGGAACCGGACGGCGGCGTCGCCCGCCGGGGGTGAAGCGGGGTCATCCGGGACGGGTGACGACGGAACGCGGGCGGGTCCGCAGAATGGGCCGTGGAGGTGCGGTCCGCCTCTCGCGGGACCGCGGCGACGTTCGGGGGCGCCGCCGCGGTCCCGCTTGCGCCGCAACGGCGTTCGCCCGGAATGGCGAGCACAATGGACCGAACGGACGCGTGCCGCCGGTCCGGCACGCGAACGGGCCCTCGCCGATCGGTTCGGCGAGGGCCCGTTCACGCGCGCTAGAGCCGCTCGGGCTCCGGGGATTCTCCGAAGGCGGCGCGCAGCCGGGCTTCCTCCTCATCGGACAGATTGGTCGTCAGCAGCGAGGCTCCGGTTTCCTTGAACGGCTCGGCGACCCGGTCCAGCACGGCGTTGTCCGACATGACGAACAGTGCCGACGTGCCGGGGGTGACCTGGGTCCGGACGGTGTCGACGAACTCCTCGTCGATCCCGACGTGCCGCAGCGATCCGGTCAGCGCGCCGATCGCCGCGCCGACGGCCGCGCCCAGCAGCGGGACGAGGAAGATCAGGCCGAACAGCAGGCCCCAGAACGTCCCGCCCAGCGCGCCGGCCCCGGTCAGCGAGCCGAGTTCCTTGGTCTTCGGCTTCTTCCGGCCCTCGGGCCAGCTCACGCGCGCCGCGTCGGCGATCGAGATCAGCTGCCGCTTCTGCAGCCGCTGGAGCAGATCCAGTGCGTTTTCCGCGCCGTCGACGGTCGGGAACCTCCATACGGTCAACGTGGCCATGACGTCTCCTCGCTCCGGGATCGGTGGTCCGCCGCACTGTTTCCCGTCCGGCCGGCCGCGGCTTCGCCCGCTCCGGGTGAAAGCCCGGGACGCCGCGGCCCCCGATCTCACCTGAGGCGGGCGAGGCCCGGCGGCGCGGGAGCCGACCATGATCGCCCGGGTCCGCAGCCCCTCGACGAACGAGGAAGAGACCCATGACCGAACGCATGCACCCCCCGGCCGCGAACGCCGGAGCCCGGCCGCCGCTCCCGCCGGAACGGGCCGCGGCCCGCGCGCGCCGGGCCGGCTGGATCTGGTTCGCCGGGACGATCACCGTCCTCGCCGGACTCTTCACCGCGGTGGAGGGCCTGGTCGCGCTGGTCGACCGGCACTACTACGTCGTCGGCCAGTCCGGCCTGCTCGTCTTCTCCCTGACCGGCTGGGGCTGGCTCCACCTGATCGTCGGCGTCCTCGTGGTGCTGACCGGGATCGCGTTGTTCGCCGGCGCGCAGTGGGCCCGGGTCTGCACCGTCGCGCTCGCCGGTTTCAACGCGCTGGCACAGCTGGCCTTCCTGTCCGCGTACCCGTTCTGGGGCGCGATCGTGATCGCGCTCGACATCCTGGTGATCTGGGCCGTCATCGTGCACGGAGACGAGGCCGCCGCCGAAATCTGGTGACCCGGCGGCCCGGCCGCCGGTGCTCAGTACAGTCGTGGCCTCGCCCCCGGAGCCGACCGAGGCGGCCGGGGGCGAAGTCTCCCGACAGCCGAGAGGTTCGACGTGCCCGCTCGAACGACGACCCGGTCCCGGCCGGTTCCCGGCGCGAAGGTCGCGGTTCCGCGCCTGCCGGGAATCTTCGTCTCCCGCCCGCGGCTGGACGTGCTGTTGGACCGCGCCGCCGCACGGCCGGTCAGCGTGCTCCGGGCGCCCGCCGGGGCGGGCAAGACCGCGGCGCTGTCCGCCTGGGCCGGCGCCCGCCGCGCGGTCGCCTGGGTGTCCCTCGACGAGGACGACAACGACGAAGGCCGGTTGTGGGAAGCGATTCTCGCCGCGTTGCGGCGCGCCGAGGCCGGGTGCGGCGCGCTGCACCGGTTGCGCCCGCCGCCGCCCGGGCTGCGGCGGGCGTTCCTGGCCGACCTCGACGACGCGCTCGCCTGCCAGGCCGGTCCGGTGCGGCTGATCCTGGACGACCTGCAGGAGATCCGCCGCCCGGAGCCCCTGGAAGCGCTCGCGGCGCTGGCCCGCCACCTGCCGCCCGCACTTCGCCTGGTGCTGTCCACCCGGGTCGAGCCGCCGCTGCGGCTGGCCCGGCTGCAGTTCGAAGACGTGCTGTCCCGGGTGGACGCGGCCGAACTCCGGTTCACCGCGAAAGAAACGGCGAGCCTGCTGCGGGCCGCCGGGGCTTCAGTGGACGACGAGCGCGTCCGGGAGCTCACCGAACGCACCGCGGGCTGGGCCGCGGCCCTTGGCTGGACGGCGGTTTCGGCGCGCGAAGCAGAGGACGCGGACGCGATCGTGGCCTCCGTGACCGGTGACGATCGTGCCGTGGCGCGGTTTTTCTCCGACGAAGTGCTCGCGCACCTGCCCGCGGGCACGACAGAGCTGTTGTTGTGCCTCAGTATCTGCGACGCGGCTTCGGCGACCCTCGCGGTTCGCCTGTCCGGCCGTCGGGACGCTGGTGCGCGACTGGACGAACTTGAGCGCGCGCGGGGCCTGGTCACGCGCACGCCAGCCGACACCTACCGCTTTTTCCCGCTGCTGCGCGGCTTCCTGCGTGCCGAGCTGGCGCGGCGGGACCCGGATCGCGTGCCGCGGCTGCATGGAATCGCCGCACGGTGGCACGCCGGCGAAGGACGGTTCGGGGAGGCGCTCGGGCACGCGGTCGCGGGACACGACCGGGAATACGTCCTGGCGCTGGCCCGGGACCGCGCCGTGCGCCAGGTGCTGGCCGGGGACGGCGAACCGGTGCGCGCCGCGCTCGATTTCCTCGGGAGTGCGACGGTTTCCGCGAACCCGTCGCTGCGGTTGGCGTCCGCTCTCGAGAACATCCAAGGCGGCCGGCTTGCCGAAGCGGAGTCCGATCTCGGCGACGGGGGCGGTGGCGACTGGTGGCCGCTCGCCGTCCGGCATCTGGCCGTGGTCAAGGGAAAACCCCTGGCCGGGGCAGAACCTTCCGCAGCGCGGCACCCGGCGTTGGACGCCTGGGCCCATCTCGATCGCTCGTGGCGTTCGCTGCACCGGGGCGCGCGCCGCCACGCGGGCACGCAGGCGCAGGAGGCGCTGCGCCTGGCGAGCGGCGAGCGGTTGGACCACCTCGTGCTGCACAGCAGGCTGGCACTCGCCGTCGCCAGCGCCATCGGCGGGAAGCACCGCTCGATGCGCCGGGCGTGCACCGGTGCGCTCGCGGTCGCGCGCCGGCACGGCTGGCAGCGGACTCCGGGGGTCGCCGAGTGCCGCTTGTTGCTCGCCTACGACGAACTGATGCGCGCTGAACCAGTTGTCGCCGTAGGTGAACTGGCGCAGGCGGCCTCGGCCGAGGTGCCTGGTTCAGCGCCGTTGCTGACGCCGTTGCGCGAGTTCTTCGAGGGCATCGCGCGTTTCGACGACGGCGACCGGACGGCGGGTTCTCAGCTCATGCGCGCGGCACGCCGGCAGCTTGCGGGCTTGGACCTGCCCCGCGAATTCGTCGGGGTGTGCGCGGTCGCCGAGCAGCACGCGGCGCTCTCTCTCGGCGAAGCGTTGCACGCGACGGAAGTCCTTGCCTGGGCCCAGGATCAGCTGCCGGGCAGCGGCGAACTGGCTGTCCTGCGGATCCGCGCCCACCTCGCCGCCGACGAGACCGGCGCGGCCGAAGCCGTGCTGCGAGAGACCGCGTCGGCGGTCGCGCTGCTTCCCGCCACGCCGGTCGACCGCTGCCTTGCCGAAACCGCGCTCGGCCTGCGCTCGTACCGCCGGACCAAAGCCCTCCAAGCCCTCGACCAGGCCCTCGCGCTCGCCCGGCCGAACGGGCTGGTGCGGCCGTTCGCGCTCGCCGAGCCGCCGGTCCGGGACCTGCTGATCGGGCACTCCGGCGGATTCGGCTCGCTCGACCGGTTCGCGCAGACGGTCCGCGGCGGGCTCGTCCCGCACGCTCCGGCCAGCGACCTGACCGATCGCGAGCAGGTGGTGCTGCGGCGCCTGCCGTCCCAGCGTTCGCTGGACGAGATCGCGTCCGACCTCACCGTTTCGGTCAACACCGTGAAAACCCACGTGCGGGCCATCTACGGCAAGCTCGGAGTGAACAACCGGCGCTCGGCCGTCGTCGCCGCCCGCCGGCACGGCCTGACCTGACGCCGGTCAGCCCTCGTCGCGGCGCGGAGCCGACAGCAGCGCTTCGGCCCAGCGGGCCCGCGGGTCGACGTCCACCAGCAGCGCCTTGGCCAGCAGGGTCGCCGGCACGGCGAGTACCGCGCCGAGCGGGCCGAGCAGCCAGGTCCACAACACCAGCGCCAGTACTGTGACCACAGTGGACAGTCCGACCGAGCCGGCCACGAACCGGGGCTGGATCAGCGATTGCACCACGAAGTTCAGCACGAGGTAAACGGCGAGCACCACGAGCAGGCCGCGCCAGCCGCGGTCGAGGAGCGCGATCACCGCGGGCGGGACCACCCCGATCACGAACCCCACGTTGGGGATGTAGTTGGTGACGAAGGAAAGCAGTCCCCACAGCACCGCCCCGGAAACGCCGAGCAGCGCCAGCGCGGCGGTGTCGAGCGCCGCCACGAGGCCGCCGAACACCGTCGTCACGAGCAGGTACCGCCGCGTGCCCGTGACGAACCCGCGCAACGCCGGGGAAATCCACGGCCGGTCGCGCGCGATCCGGCGCAGCCGTTGCCCGGCCCAGGCTGTTTCGGCGCTGAGGAAGAGCAGAAGAGCGAAGAGGAACGCGAGATTCGTGACCAGCTTGCCCGCGCCCGCGAGCAGAGAACCGGCCAGCCGGACGATTTTTCCGGAATCGACGGAGGAAAGCATGCCGCGCACCTGCGCTTCGCCGACGCCGAGCGTGGCCAGCCCGTCGTGCAGTAGCTCCTCGACCCGCCCGGCGTAGCGCGGGGCCAGTGCGGACAGCTGCGCGACGGACACCACGACGACGAGAAAGAAGGCCAGCAGAACGGCGTAGACGGCGACGGTCAGCACGGCGACGGTCAGCCAGCGCGGGAATCCCTTGCCCCGCAGCCAGGTTCGCACCGGATCGAGGGTGAGCACCACGACCAGAGCGAGAAACACCGGAGCGGCGAACCAGGCGATGGCTTGCACACCGGCGAGCACGACCGTCGCGGCGGCAGCGCCCAGCAGCACGACGAGTGCGCGGGGAAGCGGGGCGCCGCTTGCTTCGTGCTCGGGCAGGACCGGCGGCGGTTGCGCGCCCTCGCCTCGTCGGTCGGCGAGGGCGCGGCGTGCCCGGCGATCCGCGTGTCTGGCCTTGCGGAACCGGCGTGCCGGGAAATCGGTGAACGATGCTCGCACCATGCGAATCCTCCGGAGGCAGACGGCGGGCTCCACTGTGGCGGGGAGCGCGGGCCCGGTCCTCACCCGGTGCGGGCGGGTTGTCCTTACCCGGGTGCGGTTCGCGTTTTTTGTCGGTGGTGCCTGCGATCATGGCTTGGACCGACCGAGGAGGGCACGATGACGGATACTTTGACCGAACTGGCTTGGCTCGAGAGCTATGGTCCGCTGCACGACATCTTCTGTATTTCGTTTCTGCGGGGGCTCGACCCGCCGGAGGTGTTGCGGCGCTTCGGAGCCGCCGCCGGCGAGCGGTTGGCTTTCGCCGAGCTGAACAGCCTGGTCGCGGAATACGTCGGGCACACCCAAGGCGGAAACGGCGGCGGGTACGTCGGCGTGGTGGCGTCCGGGGAGTGGAGCGTGGCGATCGAGCCGTGGGGCTGGCAGGGGAATCTGCCGGAGGTCGTCACCGGGCTGTCGAAGGGAAGCGAGGTCGTGGCGGTCAACCGGCACGACTACGCCGAGGCGCACTTCGTCTACGCGGTGGACGGCACGGTGGTCGCGGGCTTCCTGCCGCGTCAGCCGAGCCAGCGGTACGGCAGCGAACCGGAGCGGTTGACGCCCTGGATGCGCGAGGCCGGGTTGGATCCGGAGCGAGAGGAACGGCCGCCGAACCCGCTCGCGGCGGCGTTCGCGGTGGCGGCCAGGGTGACCGGGGTGAGGTTCACCCCGGAGTTTCTCGAGCGGACGTTGCTGGTGGGGGACATTCGGAGTTAGCCGGTACCTGAGGTTTGGGGCGTGGTTGGCGGATCGGTCGCGTGGACGACGAGTGCGGCGTGGGCGGAGCGGTTCGGTGTTGAGCGTGGTGGTGGGTTGTGCGGTGGTGAGTTGAGCTGTTGCGTGGCGGCGAGTGCGGCGGCTGGCGGAGCCGTTGCAGGGCGAGGGTTTTCGGCAGCCGACCTTGGCGGTTGTCAGCAGATGGGGCAGCGATTCCCGCACGCTGGCGGCGCCCTCGATCCGGGGGTGGTGCCGCCAGTTGAGCAGCCCTGGCGTGGGCCATGCCGGGAGGACGGAGGCGAGTGCGGTGGGGTGAGTTGTTGGGAAGTTCGCGTGGCAGGCTGAACCGTCGGCGGCTGTGAGCCATCATCACTCCGTGCCGTGCCGTGCCGTGCCGTGCCGTGCCGTGCCGTGCCGTGCCGTGCCGTGCCGTGCCGTGCCGTGCCGTGCCGTGCCGTGCCGTGCCGT
>NZ_JBVKDQ010000012.1:0-155281 GCF_055633755.1 Amycolatopsis sp. NPDC114484
GCCTCCAAACAGGACAACCTTTCGACGAACATCAGGCCTTTCCACCTCCGCTCACTGCTGCGGCTTGACTTTTAAGAACCTGAGATGTCTTTCCTTAGGCAGCTTCGCCGCCCCGGCAGCCGCCGCCACGACCAGTCCGAGCACCCACCAGAACGTGTCCGCGAAGGCCGCCGCGACATCGGTGCCCCTTGCGGTCAAACGGTTTTGCAACACCAGCGCGAGCACAGCGGTCCCGACCGAACCGCCCAGAGTGTTCAGCAAATTCAGCGCCCCGGCCGCTTTCGGCAGCTGCGCCTTCTCAAGACTCCGGTACACCAGCGCCAGCACCGGCGCACTGATCATCGCCGCTCCGAAACCACGCAGCAACAAGGAAATGACCAACACGACATCCGGAAGTCCGGGACCAAGCTGAGTGAACGCCGCCGTTCCCAACGCGACCAGGCCGATCCCGGACAACACCAACGTCCGCGGCGCCACTCGATCCACGATGCGATGCACCAGAACAGACCCTGCGGCCGCGCCGATTCCCTGCGGCGCCAACAGCAATCCGGTGTCCCACGCGTCCAATCCGGCACCGCGACGCAGATACAACGGCAGCAAGAACATCGTGCCGAACACCGAAGCGCCCAGCACGACCAACGCCAACGCAGCGGCTCCGAACGGCGGTCGGGTGAACAATCGCGGGTCCAGCAACGGTGCCCGCACTCGCAACCCGTGCCGGACAAACGCGGCCAGCATCAGCAAACCCGCCACGACCGCCGCCGTGGAAAGCAGCTTCGGGTATCCGTCGGAGAACCCGGTGAGTCCGAAAACCACCGCAGCCAGCCCTGGCGAAAGCAAAGCCGCACCGCGGAAATCGAACGGCTCGCGCGGATCGGTCGGCGCGTCCGCCGCGACATACCGCAACCCGAGCAGCACCGCGACCACGCCGACCGGCAGGTTGACGTAGAACAGCCACGGCCAGTCCGCGACGTTGAGGATCGCCCCGCTCGCCAGCGGACCCAGCACCGGCGACAGCAACGGCACCACGCCGACGACGCTGATCAGCCGTCCGATCCGCTCCGGCCCGGCCGCCCGCGCCAGCAACGCTTGTCCGGTCGGCGGCAGCAACCCGCCCGCCAGCCCCTGCAGCACGCGGAACGCCACCAGCATCGGCAACGAACTCGCCAGCCCGCACAACAACGACGCCAGCACGAACACAACCACAGCGGTCAGCCAGGTCCGCCGACCACCGAACCGCGCCGCGAGCCAGCCCGACGCGGGCACCGCGGCCACCACCGCGAGCAGATACGCCGTGGTCACCCACTGGACCTCAGTGACGGACGCGTCGAACCGCTGCGCCAGCGTCTCCACACCGACCGAGACGATCGTGCTGTCGAGCGTCGCCATGAACGTGCCCAGCACGAGCACGAACGCAGTCCGCCACAGGTTCACCGCACCCTCGCGAACTCACCCGCGTCGTCGTCCAGCCGCGACGGCAGCTCGCTGAGGAACCGCAGCAGGTCCGCGACCAGCGACCGGGCTTCCGCCGCCGTCAGAATCCCGTCCTGGTAACCGAATACGCCGGACCAGCCGCCAGCGAGTTCGGGCACCACGGTCACCGTCATCGGGTAGTGCGTGCGTTCGCGGAACCTGGTCCCGGTGATCCGCAGCCCAGGAGCCGGTTCGCGCAGTTTCGCCGGGTCCACCGGGTAGTTTTCGAACACGACGAGGCTGTCGAACAACCTGTCCCGACCGGTCAACGCAGCCATTTCAGCGAGGCCGACGTGCTGATGCGCGAGCAGTTCCTGTTGCCGGGATTGGGTTTGCGCGAGAGTCTCCGCCACGGTGCCGGTGAAACGGACCCGCACCGGCACGGTGTTGGCGAGCAGCCCGAGGATCTCTTCGACGCCGTCCACTTCGGACGTCCGCCCGGAAACCATCGCCCCGAAAGCGACATCGGCGACCCCGGAACGCGCCGCGAGCACCGCCGCCCACGCACCCTGGAGCAAAGTCCCTGCGGTCACCCCGTGTTTGGCACCGGCTTGGGTCAACGAAGCAACCAGCGAAGCGTCCACAGTGAACAGTTCCGGTTCGACCGCCACTGGCTGTCCGCACAGGAGCTTCCGCGACGGCAGATCGGCCAGTTCGGTCCGCCACGCCTGCCCGCTGACCGCGTGGTCCCGCGCCGCGAGCCACCGCGTGTACCGCGACACGGGCACCGCCTCCGGCAGCGACTCACCGGAGTACCCGGCGAACAACTCACCCAGGATCCGCGGCGCCGACCAACCATCGGACAACAGGTGATGGCTGGTCAACACGAGTTCGTGCCGATCCGGGCCGTGCCGGAGCACCGTGACCCGCAGCAACGGCCCCGCACCGAGATCGAACGGCTCGGCGAGCTCTTCGGCCAGCAGCCGCTCGACGTCCTCCCCGGCCGAACGCACCCGGAAGCCGACCTGCGGTTCCGTCGGCAGCACCTGCACCTCGTGCCCGGCCGGGAAAACCGCGCCCAGGTTCGGATGCCGCCGCACCAACGCGTTCGCCGCGGCCTCCAACGCGGCCGGATCCAGCGCTCCGGCCAGCGAGAACGCCGCCTGCACCGGGTACGGATCCTCGTCCGCCGCCCGCGATTCGCGCAGGATCAGCTCCTGCAGAGGCGTCAACGGCAGCAGCTCGCCAGCCGGTACCGCACCGGCCAGCGCCGCGAGTTCCTCCTGGAACGCGGTTCCCAAGGCCGCGACCTCGTCCGCGCTGAACTCCGAGGACGGCCAGGTGAAGCGCACTGCCAGCCGATCGTCGCGCACCATCGCGTTCACCATCAGCGCGTGTGCGAGCGGTGCTCCGGCGGAGCCGAGCGGATCGGCGTCCGGCGGGCGCTGCCACGGCGTCTCTTCCTGCGGTGCCGCCTCGAACCGGCCGAGGTAGTTCCAGCTGACGTCCGCTCCGGTCGCCGTTCCGCCGAGGATGCCGTACCCGAGCCCGTCGCCGGCGGCGCGGAGCTGATCACGGACCGCGGCGATCGCCCTCTCTCCAGAGGGCGGCGTGATCCGCGCCGGGTACATCGCGGTGAACCAGCCGACCGTCCGGGACAGGTCGACCGCTCCGGCGAAGTCCGGCGTGTGGTCCGGACGTCCGTGGCTTTCCAGCGCGACAAGCAACTCCGAACCACGCCAGGCACGGTAAGCCCGCGCGAAAGCGGTGAGCAGCACGGCGTCCGGGCCGGTCCGGTACGCGCCCGGCAATGTCGTCAGCACCGCCTGCGTGATGTCCTCCGACACCTCGATCTCGTGGTGCTGCGCAGTTCCGCTCACGGAACAGGCCGAGGCCGTAACCCGTTGCCAGTGCGGGCTTTCCACCTGCCGCGCAGGCTTGGCCGCAACCAACGCCCGTGCCCACCCGAGGAACGACGGCCCGCGATCCGGCAACTGGTGGCCGAGATACGCCTGCTCAAGGTGGTCGAGAAGGATCCGCCACGACACCGCGTCCACGACGAGGTGGTGCGCGACGAGCGCGAGCCGCCCCGGACGCGCAGGCCCGGCGTCCACCCACACCGCACGCAGCATCGGGCCGGTCCGCGGGTCCATTGTGGACCGGACAGCGGCGATCTGGTCGTCCAGCAGCGCCCGCAGATCCGCGTCCTCGCCCGCCGGGACGGCCATCAGCACGTCCGCCCCGGTCACCGCGCCAGGTTCCGGAACGCGCAGCACCTCGCCGGCCAGGTGCGAACGCAGCACATCGTGCCGTTCGAGCACCGCGTCGAGCGCCGCCCGCCACTTCGGCACGTCACCATCGGAGGGCACGCACACCTCGACCCACTGGCAGAACCCGTCCGCGGCCGAACCAGCGCGTTCCAGCAGCTCCCGCATGACGGGCGTCAGCGGTGCGTCCCCGATCGCGGGCGTGAGATCCGGCGACACCACCACAGTCCGGTCACTGCAGCGGGCCGCGATCCCGGCGATCGTGCCGCCCTCGAAGACGTCCCGCGCGGTCAGATGCAGGCCTTCCCGCCGGGCTCGCGCGACCAGCCGGAGCGACGCGATGCTGTCGCCGCCAGCGTCGAGGAATCCGTCGTCGATCGTGACGTCCGGGCCGAGCAGTTCCCGAACCACTTGCAGCAGCACGGTTTCCGCTTCGGTCGCCGGTTGCCGAGCCGCGGCGACGTTGCGCGGACCAGGCGCGGGCAAGGCGGCCCGGTCGAGCTTGCCGCTAGGCCCGAGCGGCAGCCGCTCCAGCGAAAGCACCGCCGACGGCACCATGTGCGCAGGCAGTTCGGCGGCCAGATACTCGCGCAGCGCGGCCGGATCCGGGTCCGCGCCGTCGACCGGCACGACGTAGCCGACCAGCCGCCGGTCCCCTGGCCGGTCCTCGCGCACGAGCACGACGGCAGCCCGTACGTCCGGATGCCGCGCCAGCGCGGACTCGATCTCGCCCGGTTCGATCCGGAACCCGCGCAGCTTGACCTGGTGGTCGGCGCGGCCGAGGAACACCAGCTGTCCGTCCGGCCGCCAGCGCACCAGGTCGCCGGTGCGGTACATCCGGTCGCCGGGCGCGCCGAACGGATCGGCCACGAACCGCTCCGCGGTCTGCCCCGGCCGGTTCACGTAGCCGCGAGCGAGCTTCGGCCCGGCGAGATAAAGCTCGCCGGTGACACCGGTCCCGACCGGCCGCAGTCCCGCGTCCAGCACGTACGCCCGCACCTGCGGGTCCGGCCGTCCGATCGGCAGCGGGCCGGGATCGTCGGCGGAGTACACCCAGGTGAGCGAGTTGATCGTGACCTCGGTCGGGCCGTAGGCGTTGAACAGCGCGCGCCGGTCGCCCCAGCGGTGCGCCAGTTCGGGGTCGAGCCGCTCGGCACCGACCACGAAGAACACCTCCGGGTCCACCGTCGCGTCGTCCGGCATCGCGGACAGGAACGAAGGCAGCAGGTTCAGCCCGGTGACCCGGTGTTCGGCGGCGTAGGCGAGCAGGTCGTCGCCGGACCCGCGGACCTCCTCCGGCGCGATCACCGACGTGCCGCCGGACAGCAACGGCAGGAAGAACTGCCAGTACGACACGTCGAAACTCGTGGACGCGAAGTGCAGGTACCGCTCGCCGCGGCGGATGCCGACGATGTCTTCCTGCAGCGCGACCAGGCTCGGAATGCCGCGATGCGTGATCGCGACGCCCTTGGGCTTTCCGGTGGTTCCGGACGTGTAGATCACGTACGCCAGCGAGTCCGGCGACGGGACCACATCGTCCCAAGTAGACGGTCCACTCAGGACAAGCGGGTCGATGGCCGGAATGCCGAAGCCAGGATCCGAAGTGGACACCACTGCGGCAGGCACACTGTCTCGCACCAGATGCGCCAGGCGTTCCGCTGGGTAGGTCGGGTCCATCGGCACGTGCACCGCCCCGGCCTTGAGCACCCCGAACAACGCGACGACCAGGTCGATGTCCCGTTCCAGCAGCACCGCGACCGGGTCCTGCTCCCGCACGCCTGCCGCGCGCAACGCGTGGGCGAGCTGGTTCGCCTTCCGGTCCAGTTCCGCATAAGTCAGGCGGCGGTCCCGGCACACCACTGCTTCGGCGTCCGGAGTTTCCCGCACCCAGCGGGCGAATTCCTCCAGACAGGTACCGGCTTCCCTCCGGGGTTCGGGCCCGGTTCCTTGCTGCAGCAGAGCCGATTCTTCTTCCACCGTAAGGGAACGCAGCCGAGCGACCGGTTGCCGCGGGTCGGCCACGATCTCGTGCAGCAGAGTCGTCAGCCAGCGGCCGTACGCTTCCACGGTCGGCTCGTCGAAAGCGCTCGGCTGGTAGCCGAGGCCGATCGAGATCTCGTCGCCGGGCAGCACGATCACGGTCAGCGGATAGTGCGTCGCATCGGTGATGTCGACGCCGGCGAGGTCGAGTCCGGGCGAGAGCGGTTCGCGTTCCCGGCTGGAGAGCGGGAAGTTCTCCATCACCAGCATCGTGTCGAACAGATCGCCGACGCCCGCCGCGCGCTGGATGTCCGGCAGGCCGAGATGGTGGTGGTCGGTGAGCCGCGCGTTCTCGTCCTGCACCCGCGCCAGCAGCTCCGCGGCCGGATCGGACGGCGCGAACGCCACGCGCACCGGGATGGTCGTGCCGAGCTGGCCGATCATCGCCTCCACGCCGGGCACGTCGGACGGCCGGCCGGACACCGGGCAGCCGAACACCACGTCCTGGCGTCCGGTGAGCCGGGCCAGCAGAACACCCCACGCGGTCTGGAACACCGCCGTGGGCGTCACCCCGTGCTTCCGGGCGAAGACGCGCAGTTGTTCGCTGAACTCCGCACCGAGCCCTACCCAGATCCGTTGTGGACGGTCCGAAGTGGACTCTGTGGTCGCGGGGGCGAGCCGGGTTCCTTCTTCCAGACCAGCCAACGCGGTCTGCCAGGCCTCGACTGCCACGTCGTGATCGCGGGCGGCCAGCACCCGGTGGTACTCGGCCAGCGGCGGCGCGACCGGAGCGGCCGGTCCGCCGTCCAGCTCGGCATAAGTGGCCAGCAGGGCGCGGCCGACAAGCGGCATCGACCAGCCGTCCAGCAGCGCGTGATGGATCGTCAGCACCAGCCGGTGTTCGGCGGGACCGAGGGTGAGCAGCAGGAACCGGATCAGCGGCGGCACCGCCGGGTCGAACGGCCGGGCCAGCTCAGCCGCGCACTCGTCGGCGTTCTCCGGGTGCTCGACGTGCCGCCAGTCCAGATACACGTCGGCGGGCACGACCTGCACGACCTCGCCCGCCGCCGTCGTGTGCAGATGGACGCGCAGCGCCGGGTGCCGCCGTAGCAACGCCTCGGCAGCGGCACGCATCCGGTCCGGATCGAGCTGCCCTTCGAGCCGGGTGACCGCCTGCACGGTGTAGACGTCCGGTCCGCCTCGGGTCAGCGTATGGAACGAAAGCCCGGCCTGCAACGGCGTCGCGGGCAGGACGTCGGCGATCGGGCCCTGCTGTTCGAGGGCGTCGATCTCGTCCTGGGTGAGCGTGACCAGCGGAAGATCGGACGGCGTGAGCCCGCCGATGTTCTCCCGCGCGTGCGCCGCCAACGCAACCAATGCGGCTGCCCAGGCTTCTTGCAGACGTTCGACTTCCTCCGGCGGCAGAACCCGGCTGGCGGCGGTCCATTCGACGGCGATCCGCGGCGCGCCGTCCTCGCGGACGAAGCAGTTCAGTGCCAGGACCTGTTCCAACGCCTTCGCGGGCGGTTCGATGACGGCGAACGGGTCCTCGTCCGGCAGCTGCCAGCCGCCGGACAGCGGAGTGAACCGGCCGAGGTAGTTGAGCAGGACGTCCGGCATTTCCGGCGCGAACTCAGCACCGGGGTCCAGGTACCGGAGGACTCCGAAGCCGACCCCGCCGTCCGGCACCGCGCGCCGTGCTTCCTTTGCCGCGCGAAGCAACCGATCGATAGTGTCCACACCGGACAGTTCGATGTGGACCGGGTATTCGGCGGTGAACCAGCCGACCGTGCGGGCGAGGTCCAAGCCTTCGCGGCCGTGGCCCTCCATCGTCACGGTCAACGCGTCTTCGTCGCCGCGCAGCGTCAGTACGAGCGCGGCGAGCAGCACCTCATCGACACCCGCGCGATAGGCGGCGGGCAGCGTCGTGAGGATCGCGGTGCTTTCTTCTTCAGTGGCAACGGTAACTGAACGATGTGCGGTGGCGACGGTGTCTCGCCTCGGGTCAAGCTTGCTCTTCTCCATCGACCGCCAGTACTCCAGTTCCCCGCGCCGCGCACCGCTCGCGCCCTGCTCGGCGAGAGTCAAGGCGTGGCGTCGCCAGGAAGTGCGCACCGGCTCCAGAACCCCGCCCTCGCAGGCCGTCTGCAGATCAGGCAGCAGGATGCGCCAGGAAACCCCGTCGATCGCCAGGTGGTGCACGACAATCACCAACTGGTCCCCCACCAGCGCGACCCGCAGCATCGCCCCCGCGCGCGGGTCCAATTCGGACGCCAGCCGCTCCGCCACCTCGGCCGGGTCCCCAGCCGCCTCGCTGACGACCGCCGCGACCGCGCCACGCGGCCGGATCACCAACGTGCCATCGGGTTCGACGCGAAGCCGCAACACGTCGTGGTGGTCGAGAACCGCCTGAACGCCATCGACCAACCCTGGCACCGGACCGCCGACGCGGACCACCGTCCACTGTGCATACCCGACGATCGCGTCCAGATCCGGATTCAAGTCGAACAACGTCCGCACGATCGGCGGCGCCGGGACCTCGCCGACCGGTTCGTCCGGCTCACTGTCCGGTTCGGACAGATCCCGGCTGGCCGCTGCCAAGGCCGCGAAACTGCGTCGTGCCAGCAAATCGCGCGGCCGAAGGTCGAGCCCGTGCGCCCGCAACCGGCTGCTCACGCTGATCGCGGTGATGCTGTCGCCGCCGAGGGCGAAGAAATCATCGTCCACGGCGACCCGCTCCACGCCGATCACCTCGGCGATCGCGGCGCACAGCAACCGTTCCCGCTCCGTCCGCGGCTCCCGTCCCCCGGCTGCCGCAGCGGGGGCGGGCAGCGCGGTCCGGTCGAGTTTTCCGTTGCTGGTCAACGGAAGTTCGTCCAGCACCACGACCGCCGCCGGGACCATCGCCTCCGGCAGCCGCTGTGCGAGCGTCGCGCGCACGTCGTCCGCCACGAGCCCGGCACCAACGACATATCCGATCAGCCGCGGTCCGCGCACCGCCGCCGCAGCGGCCCGCACCCCCGGCACCGCCCCGAGCGCACCCTCGACCTCACCCAATTCCACGCGGTGGCCACGAATCTTGACCTGCCCGTCGCGCCGCCCCAGGTACTCCAGCCCACGGCCAGGCACCCAGCGCACGACGTCGCCGGTGCGGTACATCCGCTCCCCCGGCGGCCCGAACGGATCGGCGACGAACCGTTCCGCCGTCGCACCCGGACGGCCGAGGTAACCACGAGCCAAATGCGGCCCGGCGAGGTACAACTCCCCGCGACTGCCCGGCAGCACCGGTCGCAGCGCGGCGTCGAGCACGTACGCCCGAGTCCCGGGAACGGCGAACCCGATCACCGGTTCGTCCCCGGTGATCGACGCGCTGGCACCGTCCACAGTGGTCTCAGTCGGACCGTAGATATTGCGCGCCCGGATGCCGGACGAAGCGACCCGCTGCCACAACGCCGGAGGTGTCGCCTCGCCGCCGAGCACCAGCAACGCCGGATCGAGCGAACCCGCGTCCAGCAACGGAGCCGCCATCGACGGCGTGGTGTCGATGACGTCGATCCGGTCGCGCAGGAAAGCGGCGTGCAAAGCATCGACGTCGCGCGCGGTTTCCGTGTCGTAGACGTGCAATTCGTGCCCGCACAGCATCCACAGCACCTGCTCGATCGCCGAGTCGAAGGCGAACGAATACGTGTGCGCCACGCGGAGCCGCCGTCCCCGCGAGGTCTCGGCGACGGTGGTCGCGCGGTGGTTCCGCAGCAACGTCTCCAGCCCGCCGGACCGGACCAGCACTCCCTTGGGCTTCCCGGTGGAGCCCGAGGTGAAGATGACGTACGCGAGGTGTTCCGGATGACGGTCCACATCGGACAATCCCGCCGCCGGGTACCCGGCGATCTCGTCCCTTGCCACCGGATCGTCCAGCCGAAGCCGCGGCACTCCGGGCAGCAGATCCGAGTCCGTCACAGCGAGTTTCGGACTCACCTCGGCGACCAGCTCGCGCAAGCGTTCCGCCGGATGCGCCAGGTCCAGCGGCAGGAACGCGGCCCCCGCGTCGATAACCGCCAGCAACGCCACGACCAGATCGACCGACCGGGGCAGCGCCAGCGCCACCACGTCGTCCGCCCCGACGCCGCGCGCCCGCAGCGCCCGCGCCAGCCGGTGCGCCCGGTCCAGCACCTCGTCGCCGGTGAGCCGCTCATCGCCGCACACCAGCGCCGTCTGTCCGTGAAGGACTCCTTGCAGGAATCCAATTCCCTCAAGGGGCCCTTCACGGACCTCCGGCGCGGCGACAGCGGGAGTCGACCACTCGGCGAGCAAGGCGTCGACATCCGGCACCAGGTCCACCCCGCCGACCACCGGCGCGTCCGTCCCGGTGAACGCGGAGATCAACGCCTTCAACGCGGTGAGCTGCGCATCGACCCCAGCCTGGTCCTGCGACCGCGCGTCGACCTCGAACCCCAGCAACAGCCCGCCGCCCGCCGTCGGCAGCACGCTGAGGCCCATGTCCTCCGGCGGCCCGCCCGCGACGTTCCGCATCGTCGCGCGCGCCTCGCCGAACGCCAGCTCCAGGTCGAACGCCTTGAGGTTGATCCCGCGGCCATGCAGCAACGCACCCGCACCCGGCACCGCCAGGTCCTGCGGCAGGTTCTCCCCCCGGTACCGCTGGTGCGCGCGCATTTCCCGCAGCGCCCGCGCGACCCGCGCGGTCAGCTCCTCCGGCCGGTCCCCCGGCCGCACGCGAACCCGCAACGGCAGCACGTTGACCGCCATCGCCGGAGTGCGCAGCGCCGCGCCCACCCGGCACATCAACGGCACCGCGAACACGACGTCCGCCGTCCCGAGCACCCGGTGCAGGAACGCCGCGTAACACGCGATCAGCGCATCGCCCCAGGTCGTCCCGGCGCGCTTGCCCAGTTCGCCAAGACCGGCGACCTCGTCCGAGGCGAGTTCGGCGCGCGCGGTGAACGTCGCTTCCGGCAGCCCGGCCGCGCTCGCGTCCTCGGCCAGCTCCGGCATCGGGGTGAACCGGTCGCACCAGTACTCGCGGTCCTGGGCGAAACGCTCGCTCATCCGGTACGCACGGTCGGCGTCCACCAGATCGGCGAAGCGGCCGAACGCCGACGGCGGCACGTCTTCGCCCCGCACCGCGGCGGTGTAGCGGGCGGCCGTGCGCCGGGCGAGCATCGCCGCGGTGTACCCGTCGAACACCAAATGGTGGCCCAGCTGGGTAAACCACACTTCGGTGCCGGAAAGCCGGAGGATCAGGTGCGAGAACAACGCCCGGTCCAGCATCCCGCGACACGCCTCGGCCGCCCGCTGCCGCTCCGCCGCGACCCGGGCGTGCGCCGCGGCCAGCGGGTCCGCTTCCCCTTGCAGGTCAACGATCTCCGGCAACGGAACCGGCTCGGCGGACACGGTTTGCCGCGGGCCGTCCGGAGTGTCGAGCACCCGCAGGCGCAAGCTTTCGGCTTCCTCGGTGGTCGCCCGGATGGCCTCGGCCAGCGCCGCGACGTCGATCGGTGCGTCGCCGGAAACCGCGGTGATCTCGATGACGTCGCCGACGAGGTAGTACGGCGAATCCGGTTCCAGCCGCTGCGCGTTCCAGATGCCCAGCTGGGCGCTGGTCAGCTCGAGGGTGGCGAGTGCGGTGCTCAACAGGTGACTCCCGGGCTCAGAGCGACGGCACGACCATCGGCGTGCCGGTGACCGGATCGGGCACCACGACGCTCGGCAGGTCGAAGACTTCCTTGATCAGCGCGGCGTCCACGACGTCGCCGGGCTCGCCCTCCGCCACGACCCGGCCGTCGCGCATGGCGACCACGTGGTCGGCGTAGCGGCAGGCCTGGTTGATGTCGTGCAGCACCGCGATCACCGTGCGGCCCTCGTCGCGCAGCCGTTTCAGCAGCTCCAGCACCTGGTACTGGTGCGCGATGTCGAGGAACGACGTCGGCTCGTCGAGCAGCAGGTACGGCGTGCGCTGCGCGAGCACGACCGCGATCCACACCCGCTGCCGCTGCCCGCCGGAGAGCTCCTGCACCGGACGGTCGGCCAGCCCGGCGACCCCGGCCGCGGTCATCGCGCCGACCACCGCGGTCTCGTCCTCCTCCGACCACGACGACAGCAGCGACTGGTGCGGGAACCGGCCGCGTGCGACCAGTTGCCGGACGCGGACGTCCTCCGGCGCGGACGGATCCTGAGGCAGGAAGCCGAGTTCCCGCGCCAGCGCCTTGGCCGGATAGGCTCCGACCTCGCGGCCGTCGAAGGTCACGCCGCCGTCGGACGGACGGAGCAGCCGGACGAACGCGCGCAGCAATGTCGATTTGCCGCACGCGTTCGGGCCGACCACCGCGGTGAACGCGCGGTCGGGCACGTCGAGCCGCAACTGCGTCGAGACGACGCGGTCGCCGTAGCGCAGGGTGAGGTCCCGAGCGGTCAAGCGGGCGGTCACTTCCGCCGCACCTCCTTGGTGAGCAGCCAGATCAGGTAGCAGCCGCCGATCGCCGTGCTGACCACGCCGACCGGCAGCGACACCGGGGCGAGCAGCATCTGCGCGACGAGATCGGCTCCGGCGAGCAGCACCGCGCCGGTCAGCGCGGCGGGCAGCAGCGGAATGCCGGGCGCGCGGGCGAGCCTGCGGCCGATCTGCGGGGCGGCGAGCGCGACGAACGCGATCGGCCCGGCCACCGCGGTAACCGTCGCCGTGCAGGCGACACCGATCACGACCAGTTGCAGCCGCAGGGATTCGTGCCGGACCCCCGTCGTCACCGCGAGTTCCGTGCCGAGCGCCGCCTGGTGCAGCGCGGGCGCCCGGGTCAGCAGCACCGCGAACAGCACGGCCAGCACCCCGAACGGCACCGCGACGTCGCTCCAGCCGATGCCGTTGAGCGAACCGGCGCTCCAGCCGACCGCGGCGATCGCCACTTCCAGGTCGGCGCGCAGCACGATCCACGAGTTCAACGCGGTCAGCATCGCGTTGATCGCGATCCCGATGACGATCAGCCGCAGCCCGGACCGGCTGCCGCCCATCGAAAGCAGATAGACCGCGGCCGCGGTGACCAGCCCGCCGAGCACCGAGGCGAACGTCAGCTGCGCCGGCGACCCGGACAGCACCGTCATCGCGATCAGCGCGCCGGTGTAAGCGCCGGAATCGAGGCCGATCACGTCCGGGCTGCCCAGCGGATTCCGGGTGACGTTCTGGAAAATCGCCCCGGCCAGCCCGAGTGCGGCACCGAACACGAGCCCGGCCGCCACGCGCGGCAGCCGCCATTCGCGGATCACGACGCCCGGTCCGCCGCCGGAGCCGCCAAGCGCGGCGAACACCCGTGCCGGACTGGCCCAGGCCGCGCCGTAACACAGTCCCAGCAACGCAAGCCCGGCGAGGATGACGGCGAGCACCGCGACGAGGATGACCGTGCGGCGCTCGACCCGCAGCGAAAATCGCCCGCGGCGGAACACGAACGCGGTCACAGCGCGGCCGTCCCGTACTTGCGAACCGCCCAGATCAGCACCGGACCACCGACGAACGCCGTCACGATCGCGACCGGCACCTCGCCGGTCGGCAGCAGCACGCGTGAACCGATGTCCGACACGAGCAGCAGAATCGGGCCCAGCACCACCGCGAACGCGGTCAGCCACGGCACCGAAGCGCCCGCCGCGCGCCGAGCGAGATGCGGCACGATCAGGCCCACGAACAGAATCGGCCCGGCCACCGCAGTCGCCGCTCCGGCCAGCAAGGTGATCAGCAACAGCGTCACCGCACGGATTCGTGCGACGCGCGCGCCGAGAGTGTGCGCGACAGTGTCGCCCAGCGCGAGCGCGTTCAGCTGACGGCTCAACAGGAACGCGGCGACCACGCTCACCGCGATCACGATCAACGGCACTGTCAACGGAGCCTGTTCCCGTCCGGCCAGCGAACCGACCGCCCAGAACCGGTACCGGTCGAAAGTGTCCGGCAGCAACAGCCGGAGCCCTAGCGAAACGCCGCTGAGCACGAAGGTCAGCGCGGTGCCGGTCAGCACCATCCGCAATGGCGACCGCCGGCCGACCGCGTACACCAGCAGGGTCGCCAGCACCGCGCCGAGCACGGCGAACAGCAGCTCCCCCGACGCCGAAACAGCGATGCCGAGCGCGGAACCGATCGTGATGGCGAACCCGGCCCCGGCGGTCACGCCGAGCACGCCGGGTTCGGCCAACGGGTTGCGCGACAACACCTGGACGAGCACACCGGCCACCGCCAGCGCCGCTCCGACACCGACTGCCAGCAGCGCCCGCGGTGCCCGGACGTCGCGCACCACCGCCTGATCCGCCGGATCGCCGTGGCCGAAAATGGCCCGGAGCACCTCCGCCGGCGCGATGCCGTGCGCGCCGACGCCCACGCTGACCACGGCCACCGCCGCCAGCAGGACGACGGCGGCGGCCAGCAGCGCGGTCCGGCTGCGCGCGGTCACTTCTTCAGCAGCGGCGCGAACGCCTGGCCCACCGCGTCCAGCGTCTTCATCGCCGCCCGGTAGGTGGCCGCTTCGGTGTAGCGGAAGGCGAACGTCTTGCCCGCCTTCACCGCGGGAAGTTCCTTCCACAGCGGCGAATCGAGCACGTACTTCACCGCGGGCGGCACCGAGCCGTCCGGCTTGACCGAGTACGTGATCGCGTCCGCCTGCGCGAACGCCGTCGGCAGCTCCTCGATCGACGGGTACTCGCTGACGTCCTTCGAACCGCCGCCCTTGACCTTCACCTGGCCGTAGTACTTCGCACCGAGGTCCTGGGCGATGTTGGTGCCCCAGGAGTTGTCGAACTCGCGCTGGAAATTGCCCTTCGCGACCTCGCCGTACGCGCCGACGTGCCCCAGTTTCAGCTGCGGCAGCACGGTTTTGTACTTGTCCGCGAGCTGCTTCGCCTTCGCCTCGTACTCCTGGCGCGCGGCGTCGAACCCGGCCAGCGCGCCCGCCGCGTCGGACTGCTTGCGCGAAAGCTCCCGCCACGCCGACGGCACCGACGGCCCGATCGCCACGACCGGCGCGATCTCCTGCAGCCGCTTGACGTCGATGTCCGCGAGCACCGGCTTCGGCACGCCGATCACGATCAGGTCCGGATCCGCCTGCGCGATGGCCTCGTAGTTCGTCTCGGCGGCCTGTTCGCCCGCGACCTTCGGCAGCTCGTCGTACTTCTTGCGGTCCTCGGCCGTCATCATCGGCAGCCCGCGCTTCCACGTCGAGATCCCGACGAGCGGAGCCTTCGCCTCGAGCAGCGCGGGAACGGCGTAACCGGTCGCGATCACGCGCTTCGGCTTGACCGGGATCTTGATCTCGCCGTTGTCGGCGGCGAACGCGCGGGTCGGGGCGTCGCTCCCGCCGCTCCCGCCGCTCCGCGCGTCGCCGGAACCGCAGCCGGCGACGACGGTGAGGGCGACCGCGAGCGCGGCGGCGGCGAGACGGGTGGTTCTGGTGACGGTCATGCGAGGGTCCTTGCTGTTCTGATGGATCAGTGGTCGTGCTCGTCGTCGAAGTCCGCGACGCCGCGTTTCCAGTAGCCGGTCACGTCCCAGTCCTCGCGGGCGAGCCCGAGGTCGTCGCGCAGCCAGCGGCGCAGCGGCTTGATCGCACCCGCTTCTCCGGCGATCCACGCGTAAAGCCGTTCGCCTTCCGGCACTTTGACTTCGCGCACTGCGTCGGCGAGAAGCTCGACGCTGCCCGGTGCGGCTGCTCCGCGGTGCAGCCAATGGACTTCGACGCCGTCCGGAGCGTCGAGGTCGATCTGCTCGCTCGCGTCGGCGACCTCGGCGAACGCCCAGCCCGCCGCGGTCCGCGGCAGTTCCTCCAGCCAGCGCGCGAGTGCGGGCAACGCGGTGATGTCGCCGGCGAGCAGGTAGCGGTCGTAGTTGTGCGGCACGATCAGCCCGCCCGGCGGACCGGCGACGTGCACGGTCTCGCCCGGTTGAACCGCGCGCGCCCAGTCCGAGCCGAGACCGCCGTCGTGCAGCGCGACATCGAGGTCCAGCTCGCCGGACGCCGGGTCGTAGCGGCGGACGGTGTACTCGCGCGAGACCGGCGAAGGCTTCGGCCAGCGGAGCAGGTCGCCGTTCGCCTCGGGCAGCCGCAGCTCGCCGTCCGCGTCCGGGAAGATGATCTTCACGTGCTCGTCCGGCGAATGCGCCTCGAACCCGGTCGTGCCCGGCCCGCCGAGGGTGACGCGCAACAGGCCGGCGCCGACCGCGCTGGTCCGCACGACCTCCGCGCGCCGGATCCGGATCGGGTAGGGCACTTTCTCGGCCTGACGGCCCGCGCGGACCTCCGCGATGCGCGCGGTATGACGGTGCCGGTGCTCGTCCCGGCTCACTGCGCGCCGCCGGTGAGCAGCTTCGTCCAGTGCCCGAGGCGCGGGTCTTCGGCGAGGTCGGCGAATTCCAGCTGCGCCGCGCCCGCGCCGCGCCACTTCTCGACCAGGCTCATGATCCGCATCGAATCGAGGCCGAGGTCGGCGAGATCGGTGTCCGGGGTCAGCTCGTCGAGGCCGCAGCCGAGCAGTTCGGCGACGTCCGCGTTGACCTGGCCGGCAGTCAGTCCGGGGGTGCTCATCGAGGTGCTCCTGCGGGAATCGGCGCCGAGAGCGCGGCGAGCGCGGCGGCGGTGGTGGTGACGACGCCGCAGCGTTGCGCGACGTACTCGCACGCCTGGTCGTGCCGGGAGCGGTCGAAGTCCGCGACCGCGTCGCTGATCAGGAACGGCCGGACGTCGCGCATGAACGCCTCGACCGCCGTGGTCTGGCAGCCGATGTGCGCGTAGACGCCGGTGATCAGCAGCTGGTCGCGGTCGCCGAGCTGCTCGCGGAACGTGCTGCGCTGGAAGGCGCTGTAGCGCCATTTGTCCAGCACGGTGTCACCCGGCCGCGGGGCCAGCTCGTCGACGATGTCCGCCGCGCGCGGGTCGTCGTCGATCACCGCGCCGATGCCGTCGCCCCAGAACTCGGTGAGCAGCCCGCGATCGGCGGCGGGCTGCTTGCCCGGCTGCGCGGTGTAGAACACCGGCATGCCGTAGCTTCGCGCCTTCTCCGCCAGCTCCGCGATGTTCGCGACCATCTCCGGAATCGGCGAACCTTCATACGGGGCAAGGAAATACCGCTGGACGTCGTGCACGAGCAGAGCCGCCCGCGCCGGGTCGGGCCGCCAGTCGACCCGCCCCGGGGGCAGGTCCGCCGCCGTCGGCAGCGGATACGCCCGGATCTTCGGCAGGGACACGCCTCACCTCTCCTTCGCCAGGGCGGCCAGCGCCGCCCGCAGTTCGCGTTTGCTCGTCTTGCCCACGCCGGTGACCGGGAACTCCCCGACCACCTCCACCAGATCCGGCACCTTGAACGCGGCCACCCCGCGCCCGCGCACGAACCGGCGCAGTTCCGCCGCGCTCGGCTGCGCCCCGTCGGCCGGGACGACGTATGCGCAGGTCCGCTCGCCGAGATACTCGTCGGGCACCGCGACGACGGCCGCGTCGAGCACGCCCGGATGCGCCATCAGGTGGTTCTCGACCTCTTCCGCCGCGACCTTCTCGCCGCCGCGGTTGATCTGCTCCTTCGCCCGCCCGACGACTTCGAGATGCCCGGATTCGCGCCGGCGCACCAAATCGCCGGTGCGATAGAACCCGTCCTCGGTGAACGCGGTCTTGTTGTGTTCGTCCGCCTTGTAGTACCCGCGGATCGTGTACGGCCCGCGCGTGAGCAGCGCGCCGATTTCGCCCGGTTCGACGAGATCGTCCGACGTCGCCAGCGGATCGTCCGGATGCACGACGCGCACCTCGTCGTCCGGCGAGATCGGCCGCCCCTGGGTGCTGAGGACGAGGTCTTCGGGATCGTCCAGCCGGGTGTAGCAGACCAGCCCTTCGGCCATGCCGAACACCTGCTGCAGCTGGCAGCCGAGCGCCGGACCGACGCGTTCGGCCAGTTCCCGGCCGCATTTCGCGCCGCCGACGAGCAGAACGTCCAAAGAGGACAGATCCCGCCCGGTCCGCGCCGCCGCCTGCACCCAGGCCGCCGCCAACGGCGGAACCACCCCGCTGATCGTGACCTTTTCGGCCTCGATCAGCCGGAACGCGGTATCGGCGTCCGGCCGCGGCGCCAGCACCGTGGCCGCGCCCGCGTGCAACGCGCCGAGCAGCCCGGGTGAGCTGAGCGGGAAATTATGCGCGACGGGAAGGGCCGCGAGATACACGCTTTCCTTTTTGAGCCCGCAAATCCGCGCGCTCTCCCGGACGCTGTACAGATAATCGTCGTGAGTACGCGGAATCAGCTTCGGCAGCCCGGTACTTCCGCCGGAGAGTTGCAGAAACGCCATCCCCTCCGGATCCGGATCCGGCAATTCCTGGGGCGCGGTCTCCGCCAGCTCCGCGAACTCCGGCTCCCCGACAACGAGAACCTTTCGCTGTTTCGCCACCTCACGCGCCATTTTCGCGTGATCGTGCCCGGCGTGCTCCCCGACAGTGACGATCGCTTGCGCTTCGCTCTGCTCCAAGAAGTGCCGCAACTCGCTGTCGCGATGCGCGGGCAACGCGAACACCGGTACCGCACCGGCCCGCCACAGTCCAAAAACGACAGACACGAACTCCGGGATGTTCGGCAACTGCACGACCACCCGGTCGCCCGGCACGATCCCGCTGGCGGCGAACCCGGCCGCCAGCCGATGCGCCCGCTCGTCCAGCTCGGCGAACGTCCACCGCTGCTCCTCGCCGACCACGGCAGTCCGGCCCGCGTACGCGTCCTTGAGCGAGGTCAGCAACGCCCCGAACGTCTGCCCCCGCCAATACCCGCTGGCCCGATACCTCGCCGCGGTTTCCTCCGGCCACAAGCTCACGCGACCCCCTCCGCACCCAGCGCACGCAGCAGCGTCCCGAACTTCGCGCTGGTCTCAGCCAATTCCGCCGCCGGATCAGACCCCGCGACGACGCCCGCCCCCGCGAACAGCCGCGCGGTCTGGTCGGACACCTCGGCACACCGGATCGTGACCACCCATTCGCCGTCCCCGGCGAGGTCGGTCCAGCCGACCAGCCCCGCGTAATACCCGCGGTCTTCGGGCTCCAGCCGCGCGATCGTGTCGCGCGCCAGCTCGACCGGCACCCCGCACACCGCAGGCGTCGGATGCAACGCCTCGGCCAGCTCCAACGACGACGGCCCACCCGGCCCGGCCCGCCCGGTGATCCGGGTGGAAAGGTGCCACATCGTAGGCGTGCCAATCACTTCCGGCTCTTCCGGAACTTCCAGTTCGGTGCAGTAACGCCCCAGCACCTCCGCGACCTGCTCAGCGACGAGTGCGTGTTCGCTAAGGTCCTTTTCGGACACTCGAAGCTCGGCAATCGCTTGCGCGTCTTGGACCGGGTCACCTGTCCGCCGCCGCGACCCAGCGAGCGGATTCGCCGTCACGACGTCGCCCTTGCGAGACACCAGCAACTCCGGGCTGGCCCCGACGAGCGTCCGCGGCACCGCATCCCCCGGGGCGCTGACGTCAACAGCAAAGGCGTGCGCCGCGGGGTCAGCCACGACGAGGTTGCGGAGCAACTGCTGGACAGAGACGCCTTGCTGCCCAACGAGATCCAACGCCCGCGCGAGAACGACCTTCTGCAGTTCCCCGTCGGCGATCAGGTCGACCGCCCGGCGGACGCTTTCGGCGTAGACCTCGGGGGCCGGTTGCGGGACTACGGTCCAGGGGTTTTTGTTCGACGTTCTGGGGCCTGAACTGCCGCGCGTTCCAGCGTTGTCCGGGTTTCCGCCGGATTCCGCCACGCCCGGTCGCGGATCGCCGTCCAGCCCCGTTCGATCGCCCCCGGAGCCCGCGCGCTCACGCCGAGCCGCAAACCCGTTTGGCTCCATGCGATCGCCTTCAGAAACCGCGTCCGCCAGCTTCGCGCGACTGCCTGAATCCCCGGTCGTCGCGTCCCCGTCGCGCGGCACCTCGGCCCGGCGCACCACCGCAGGCACGATCAGGCTGCTCCCGGAATCCGGCCGAAACCCGATCGCTCCCACCACGACCGGATCGGCAACCCCCGCCAGCACAGCGGCTTCCAAGGCCTCCGCAGCCGCCGCGGCCCGGTTGCCGGGGGCGCCGCGGACGCACGAGTGCACCCCGTCGGCGAGCAGCACCCCGCGGGCCGACGAGTAGTAGAACGACCCCGGCAGGTACGCGGCCAGGAGATCCGCCGCCCGGTGGACCGGCCGCGGACGGGCCGGAGCAGGTGAGGACACGAGGTGAATTCCCTTTCGCACACGCGCAGGCGGCCGAGCCGCCCCTGTCGCTTCCTCGCACTGTTCCTTGCGCAAGGTCCAGACCTTGACTGTTCGGTTAGCCTAACCTAATGGACGCTACCGTATCCGGACGAAAAGGAAAAGCCGCCCGGCGGGTCAACCCGGGTCACGCGCGAAGCGTGGCCCCGCCGTCGACGTAGAGGTTCTGCATGGTGATGTGCCGCGCCCGGTCGGACGCGAGAAACAGCACCGCGTCCGCGATATCGGCCGGATCGGCGATCCGCCCGAGCGGGATCCCGACGCGGAATTCCTCCGGATTCCCCGCGATCACGCGAGCTTCGCCGGATTCGTCCGTCCACAATAGACGTTGCATGTCGGTGTCGGTCGACCCCGGCGAGACGATATTGCACCGGATCCCCGACCCGGCGAGTTCGAGCCCGAGACAGCGGGTGAGCATGGTCGCCGCCGCCTTCGAAGCCGCGTAAGCGGCCATCCCGGTCCTCGGGACACCGGCCGCGTTCGACCCCACGGTGACGAGCGCGCCGTTCCCCCGAGGCTGCATCCGCCGGGAGATCTCGCGCAGCACAGCGAAAACCCCGGTCGAGTTGACCGCGAACGTCGCCGCCCAGTCCTCGTCGCTGGTCTCGCCGACAGTCCCGGGCCGCAACACCCCCGCGACAGACACCCCGATCCCGATCGGCCCCAACTCCCGCTCGACGTCCGCCACGACCCGCGCGACCGCCCCCGGATCCCCGACATCCGCCACGAACGGCACCACCCGCCCGCCAACCGGCGACTGGGTGCCTACTGGCGGCCCAGCGCTGGCGTCGGGACGAGTCTGCGCCGCATCTGTGGTTATCGGCGTGGCACCACCGTCCGCGAGCGCCGTCGTTGCCGATTCCGCCGACGGTCGCGCGGCATTGCCGCCCGAGAAAGCCCCTTCTGACGCACTGACCAAAGGCTGCGCACCATCGGCACCCTCCGGCACGACCTCCGCCGCAGAACCTCCCGCGACGCCGCCGTCCGAGAAAGCCCCCTCCGGCACACTCCCCGCAGGCCGCGCGCCGACCGTGCCCTCCGGCAGCCCCGCCGCCGCAGCGCTCCCCGAGACGCCGCCTACGGACGTCCCCGCCGGAGCACTCCCCGAAAGTCGCTCACCATCACGACCCTCCGGCGCTCCCGCCGCAACCGAACCCCGGGCGGCATCGCCAGGCACTCCGGCGTCCGAAACGCCCCCGGCATCCACCCGAGCCAGCCCCGCCCCGAAGCCCGGCGCGGCATCGTCAAGCACCCCACCACCCGAAACGGTCCCGGCATCAGCCCGAGCCGCCCCCGCGCCGTAGTCCCGCGCGGAGACCTCCCGCAACCCCTCCTCGTCGATGTCGACCGCGGCCACCACGGCACCGGCCCGGGCGAGCGCCTCCACGACGGCCGCCCCGATCCCGCGCGCACCGCCGGTGACCAGCGCGATCCGCCCCTCGATCCCGGCTCCCGCGTCCCGCGTCACCGCGCACCTCACCCTCCGTCGCCGACTGATTAGGCAAACCTAACCTAATCGAGTGAGCGACGGCCAGGGTGATCCCGACCACCCCCGGCTCAGCGGCCGGGCGCGAAATTCCGCAGCCGCAAGCTGTTGGCCACCACCAGCACCGACGACAGCGACATCGCGGCCCCCGCGATCAGCGGATTCAGCAGCCCGCACGCGGCGAGTGGCAAAGCGGCCACGTTGTACCCGAACGCCCAGACGAGATTGCCGCGGATAGTGCGCAACGTCCGCTGTGCGAGACGGATCGCGTCCGGCAGCACCGACAGATCGTCGCGGACCAGGATGATGTCGGCCGAACGCAAAGCCAGATCAGTCCCCTCCGCGACGGCCAGCCCGAGATCAGCGGTCGCCAGCGCCGGAGCGTCGTTCACTCCGTCGCCGACCATCGCCACCCGATGTCCCTTGCGCTGCAACGCAGACACCGCCGCCGCTTTCTCGCTCGGCAAGACCCCGGCGAGCACCTCGGGGATCCCGACCTCCGCCGCGACAGCCTGGGCCGTCGCCTCGTTGTCGCCGGTCAGCAGCACTGTCTTCAACCCCAGCCGATGCAGCTGCGCGACCGCCTCCCGCGCCGACTGCTTCACCTCGTCCCGCACTACGAGCATGCCCGCGACCTCGCCCGCCTTCGACACGAGCACGACCGTCGCCCCGCCCGCCTCCGCCGACGCCACTTCAGCCTCGACCTCCGGGCCGACCGAAATCCCTTCTCCTACCAGCAACCTCGGCCGCCCCACCACTACCGCCATTCCCTCGACCACCCCGCGCGCACCCAGGCCCGGCAAGGCCTCGAACTCCGCAGCGGCCGGAAGCACCTCCGGCACACCGGCGACAATCGCCGCTGCGATCGGGTGTTCCGACGAAGCTTCCACCGCGGCCGCGAGACGAAGCACTTCCGTCGACGAAAACGACCCGAACGCCCTGGCCTCGGCGAGAGTCATCCGCCCCTGAGTCACCGTCCCGGTCTTGTCCAGCACAACGGTGTCAACCGTACGACTCGCTTCGAGCGCGTCCGGCCCCTTCACCAGGATCCCGAGCTGCGCGCCCCGCCCGACGCCGACCATCAACGCCGTCGGCGTCGCAAGCCCCAAGGCACACGGGCACGCGATGATCAGCACGGACACCGCCGCCCCGAACGCATCCCGCACCGGGTTCCCGGTGAGCAACCACCCCGCCAGCGTGAGCACCGCCAACGCCGAGACCACCGGGACGAACACCGCGCACACCCGGTCGGCCAGCCGCTGCACCGCCGCCTTCCGCTCCTGCGCCCGCTCGGCCAGCGCGCTCATCTGCGCCAGCTGCGACCGCGCGCCGACCGCCTCCGCACGCACTACCAGCCGGCCGTTCAGGTTGATGCTCCCGCCGATCACCCGGTTTCCCGGCCCGACCTCCGCCGGAACCGGTTCTCCGGTGATAGCACTGACATCCACTGTGGACAGACCACTGTCGACAGCTCCGTCAGCGGCGATCTTCTCCCCCGGCCGCACCACGAACCGGTCGCCGACCGCCAGTTCGCCGATTCCGGCCAGCACCTCGCCTTCCGCGCGCAGAATCCGCACGTCCTTCGCCGCCAGTGCGTCCAGCGCGCCGAGCAGGTCCGCCGCGCCGCGCCTTGACCGCGCCTCGAAGTACCTGCCGGCGAGCAAGAACGTCGTCACTCCCGCCGCGACATCGAGGTACACCGAATCCGCGCCCGGCGCGGTCGCGCCGAACCCGATCCAGTAGCCCGCCTCGGTGCCCGATCCGATCAATACGGAGGCCGCCGACCACAGGTAGGACGCCAGCACCCCCAAGGAAACGAGAGTGTCCATACTGGACGATCGGTGCCGCAGATTGCGCAGCGCGGCACGGTGGAACGGTGCCGCCGACCAGAACACGACCGGCGTCGCGAGCAGCAGGCACACCAGCTCCCACAACGGGAATCGCAGCGACGGCACGAGCGCGAGCGTGATCGACAGGTTTCCGAGCGGGACAGCCAGCACTGCGGCGACGATCAGCCGGCGGCGCAGATCGCGAACCCGCGCGTCGCGGTTTTCCGGGCTCGTTTCACCGCGGACAGCCGCGGTGTAGCCCGCCCGCTCGATCGTCGCGACCAGCGAGGCGGGGTCAAGGTCAGGCGGATAGTGGACGGTCGCGCGTTCGGTCGCGTAGTTCACCGTGGCGCGGACGCCGTCGAGCTTGCCGAGGGAACGCTCGACACGCGCCGCGCAAGCGGCACAAGTCATCCCGCCGACGGCGAGATCGAGTTGACGGGTCGGGGTCGCCGCGGGGGCGGCGGTCTGCGTGGACATGATTCTCCGGATTCCAGGACGGGCACGAGGCGGTGGCAGTGCCGGCACCGGGAAGGCGAACTGATTTCCATAGTACGCCTGCTTTTCCGCCGCCACTCCTTCGGGTGACTTGGGAACCTTTCGGCCCTCTCCGACGACTATCCAGATGGTGGCAGTGCCCGATCCGACCCGATCAGACAGGAGCGAGAATGTCCGAAACCTTTGCCGCGTCAGGAGATCTGCAGCACGTGACCACGTTCTGCGGCAACTGCGACTGCGGCTGCCCGGAGCTGTTCCTCGACGACACCGCCCCGCCGGAGCGCCGCGTCGTCTTGACCGACGACTTCGGGCAGCGAGTACAGATGAGCTTGGCGCAGCTGAAAGTTCTCGTCGAGGACGTCAAGGACGGAACCTTGGACAAGGTGGTGACTGCCGTGGTTTAGCGAGGGAAATGGCGCGGTGCAACGAGATCACGGCTGCCCTGCCGGGTGGCGACGCGGGGCACGCGGCCGGATTCAGCGGGCGGTGGGCCGATGCCGGTCGAGCGGAACTCAGGACTGACCGGACCTGATTCGCCGAGGCAGGCATCGGGCCGCGGCTACTGCCTTCTGGCCGCCAGGCTGGCGAGCATCGCGTTGTAGGCGGCGAAATCGTCGTCCTCGCCTTGGTCGAAGCGGCGGTCCAGACGGGCGGCTTCGCGGTCGTCATGGCGGCCCCACTGCACCAGCAGCGCCACGACGACCACGATCATCGGGATTTCCCCGGTGGCCCAGGCGATGCCGCCGCCCAGCCGTTGATCAGAGAGGAGATCGGGCATCCACGGCAGCGACAGGTAGCGGTAGAACGTCTCGGCGATCACCGTCTGCTTGTTCATCAGGATCACGCCGAAGAACGCGTGGAACGGCATCACCGCGAACATCATGCCGAGCCGCGCCAGATGCGGCATCGAGCGCGGCGGGCGGTCGAGGCCGATCACCAGCCAGAAGAAAACGTAGCCGGACACGAGGAAATGGAGGTTCATCAGCTGGTGCGCCCAGTGGTAGCGCATCGCCTCGCCGAACAGGCCCGAAAAGTACAGCGCGTAGTACGAGCCGACGAACACCACTGACGCCACCAGCGGGTGCGCGACCAGGCGGGTGAAGCGTGAGTGCAGCAGCGCCACCATCCACTCGCGCGGACCGTCCGGCCCCTTGCCCGCCACCGGCAGGGCGCGCAGCGCGAGGGTCACTGGGCCGCCGAGCACGAGCAGCACCGGGGCGAGCATGGCCAGCGTCATGTGGATGACCATGTGCAGGCTGAAGGTTCCGGACGAGTACTTGCCCAGGCCGGACGACGTCGCGATCAGCACCGTCGCCCAGCCGCAGGTCCACGCCCAGAATCGGCCGCGCGGCCAGTCGTCGCCGCGAACGCGGAGGCGGCGCGCCCCGACCGCGTAGGCCGCGACGGCGAGCACTGCCACGACGCCGAGCAGCAAGTCCGGACGCCAATCGAGAAAGAGCCGGGCGAACGTCGGAGGATCGGGCAGGTCGTAGCCGAGCACGGTCTCGCCGACGGTCGCCGGATCGTCCACGAACGCTGGTGGCACTAGGTGTGCCAGCCCGGCCGAGACGCCCATTGCCCCAGCCAGCACCACGACCTCAGCCACGAGAGCCGCTTTCCCGCCGCCACAACGACGGCGCGTGACGGCGATCAGCCCCGCCAACGCCACCGTGATCAGGACCTTCACCCCGAGGAGAAAGCCATAGCCAGTAAACAATCCAGCCGGACGGGCGAGCGCGAGACCGTCGACCATTCCGGAGGCAGCGAGCACTACGAGACACCACGTCGCCAACCGTCGATACCGACGCAGCGCAACCTCTCGTGCCGCCGCTGAGCCGCGGTGGACCAGCAGCGCAACCAGCGCACCAGTCCACAACGCCGCCGCGATCACGTGCCACACCAAGGCATTCGTGGCCAGGTCATGCCACGCGCCGATCGAAACGTGCCCGGCGATCGCCCTCGGCAGCAGTCCGACGAGGGCCAGTCCCAGCCACCACACCGTGGTGCGCCAGGTCAGCGTGCGCCAAACGCCGATGGCTACGACCGTCGCCACCGCCAGGACGCAGAGCCAGGCTTTGGGTTCCTCCATGGCGTCAACGGGGACGGCGAGGTTCGCCAGGTGCAACGCCTCGGAAACCGGCCGCCCGGACGCGTCAGCGGCGTCGAACGGCACCAGCACCGCGGCGGAGAGCGCCCAGACGAGCGCAGCACCCGCCGCGGTGCGGGTTGCCGCGTAACCGTCCGGGGAGAGCCGGCCCGATTCGCCCGGCGGACTCAGGAACGCCGCGAACGCGAGCCCGCCGACGCAGACCACCCCGGACGCGTCGGCGATCAACCGGAGCAAGGAGGTGCCAAAGGACGTCAACAGGCCGGGAGACGGGTTGCCGAGCGCGGCATAGACATCGCCCGCCGCGGCGACCACCGCCACGACGGCCACGGCAGCAAACCCCGCGGCGGCAAGCAAACCCCGCCGGTGCGGGGCCGGAATAGTGCGCACAGCAGAGTGGTCGCGCGGAGATGGCCGCGAGTTCCCGCGATCTGGATCACGGCCGGATCCCACGGTGGGCGCTAGCGGCTGCCGGAACAGCAGCTCTCACTCGCGGCCGGGTCCAACGGCGGGCGGGCGCTGGCTGCTGCCGGAACGACGGCTATGGCTCGCGGCCGGGTCCAACGGCGGACGGGGATTAGCGGCGACCGGAACGATGGCTCTGGCTCGCAGTCCGATTCAACGGCGGACTGGCGCTGGCGGCTGCCGCAACGACGGCTATGGCTCGCAGTCGGATCCAACGGCGGGCAGGCGTTCGCGGCTACCGGAACGGCCACTCGCCACCCGAAGAGAGCAGCGGACGGCTGGTAGCCAAGCATTCGATCCGCCTGGGTGCCGAACGGCCCGCTCATTCGCTTGAAGCCGGGCGACCCGGCGAAACCGAGCGACCCACGCACTCGCCCAAACCAGCGCAACCCGGCAGAACCGAACGGCCTACGCACTCACCTAAAGCAGCGCGACCTGGCAGAACCGAACAATCCGCTCACTCGCCTAGCGCAGCGCGACCCAGCGGAACCGGACGACCCGCCCGCTCACCTAAAGCAACGCGACCCGGCAGAACCGACCAACCCCCGCCTCACATCGCGGTGTCGTTCTCCTCCTGCGCGCGCAGCAGATCGTCGCGGGCGCGGGACACCCGGGACCGCACCGTGCCGACCGGGCAGCCGCATACCTCGGCCGCTTCCGCGTACGACAAGCCCAGGAACTGGGTCAGCACCAAGGCTTCCCGGCGGTCCTCGTCGAGAGTGTCCAGCAGGAGGCCCAGTTCGATCAGGTCCTCGAAGCCCGCCGTGCGCGTCCGGGCCGATTGTTCTTCGGCGGCGCGTTGCCAGTCGGCCGTCGTGGATTCGCGGGGGCGGACCGAGCGCGCGCGGATGCGGTCGACGACCACCCGGCGGGCGATGGACAGCAGCCACGTCCGCGACGACGACCGGCCCGCGAAGCGCGGCAGCGAGCCGAACGCGCGGAGGTACGTTTCCTGGGTGAGGTCGTCCGCGTCGGCCGGGCTGGTGCGGTGGGCCAGGAAGCGCCACGCGTCGGCTTGCGTCGCGCGGACCCAGGCTTCCAATGCGACCTGGTCACCGCGGCCCGCGGCGAGGGCCAGCGCGGTGATCCGCTCGTCGTCGTTGTCGCGGCCGGTGGACACGGGCCTCACGGTAGTCCATGCCGGCCGGCGGCGGTTCCACGACCGGGCACCGGGAAAAATCGCCGGACCCGCCGGGAACTCGGACGCGTATCCGAGCGACTATGACAGACGTGAGCTGTGAAATCTTCCGCGAAGCGCTGTCCGCGCGGCTCGACGGCGAAGCGGGCCCGCTGCCCGAACCGCAGGTCGACCAGCACCTCGAGACCTGCGCGGCGTGCCGGAGCTGGTACGAACGAAGCGCGACGCTGCGCCGCACCCTGCTGGTCCGCAGCGCGCCCGAGGTGCCCGACCTCACCGACCGCATCCTCGCCGAAACCCCGGCCCCGCCACGGGAAAAATGGGGGCTGCGGGTCGCGCTGGGGCTGGTCGGGCTGGTCCAGTGCGGGCTGGCGTTCGCGCAACTGCTCGGCATGGACAACGCGCACGGCGGCGGCGGTTTCATGGAAGGCCACCTCATCAACGAGAGCGCGGCCTGGAACCTCGCGGTCGGCGTCGGGCTGCTGTGGGCCGCGCTGCGAACCCGCGCCGCGGCCGGGCAGCTGCCGATGATCACCGGGTTCGTGATCGTCCTCGCAGTGCTCACGACCAGCGACCTCATCGGCGACCGGGTGACAGTCGCCCGGGTGCTATCGCACGTCTTCCTCGTCATCGGGCTGGCGCTGCTCTACGCGGTCCACCGGCAGCACCGGCTCCGGCACCAGCCGGGCCCAGACCTCGCCGACACCGCCGACGACCCGGACCAGACCACCGTGACGACCCACGGCGCGCTCGCCCTCGTCCGCCCGCACCCGAAACGCGGCCGCGATTCCCAGCGCCCGACCGGACGGCACCGCGCCGCCTGACGCCCGTCCGCTCGGGAGTTCCGGCCAAGCAGCTCACACTGCCGGAACGCGCGAGCACGGAATCGCAGTCCCCCCACGCGACGCGAACCGCACGCCCGCAGCAGTCCGGGGAGGACGACCGCGCGGTCTGAAAGGAACCCGCGACTCCAGCCGACGCAACCTGAGACAACAAGCCCTAAGCGACAGGCTCCGCCCGGCTCACGCCAAACCGCCTAGCTCGCGAACTCCGGCCTGTAGTCCAGAGCAAGGGCCGCAACTTCCGAAGCTGGTGTGGTTTGGCGGGCTTGGCTTGAAGGCTGTTGGGGCCGGGGGCTGCTTTCGGGGGTGACGCGGGTTTCGTCGGGTGCCTCGGCGACCGGGAAGGTCGACCCGAACAACCCGGCCCGGCTCAGATCATCGCCACCGCCATCACTGCCATTCCCAAGCTCATCACGCCTTCCATCGCCAGCCCGACCTCCCGCCGTCCAGGCCGGGCGACCGTCCGGGCGTGATCGATCGCCCGGGCCAGCCACGCGACCCCGGCCATCAGGAAGAACACCGCCAGCACACCCGCGACCACCGTCACCGGCGCAGGCGCGTGCCCGGTCATCGCCATCCCGGCGTCGCCCATGTCCATCCCGGCGTGCTCGCCGCCCATCGCCGCCGCGGACATCGTCATTCCCGCCATCGCCGACGGCATCACGTACGCCATCCACGCCATTCCGGCCATCATCAGCGCGTGGTGTGCTCCCGGCAGACGTCCGTGCCCGAATCCCAGCACCGCGCTCACCGCGAACCATCCGGCGGCCGCCGCGAACAGCACGACCTGGGGCATCCGCGCGAAGGTCATCGTGGCCGGCCAAGCCATCGTGACCATCCCGACGCACATCGCCGCGTGCAGTGCGTCCGCCACCCGTCCGCTCACACCGGGACGCCGCGCGCATCGGTACAGGCAGAACGCCCCAGCCGCCGCGAACAGCAGCGTGAGGATCCACCGCAAACCCGCTTCGGCGATCATCGCGCGACCTCCCGGCGCAAGCCCAGCAGGCAGTCCACCGCCAGGAATCCCAGCAACGACACCCCGAACACCGGCAGGAACCACCCCACCACCGCCATTCCGACCAGCACCGGAGCCAACACTCGCCCGGGGATTCGCCGCCACGCGCCGCGCATCGGCAACCGGCCGAAACGACCCCGGTCCCGCGACCGCACGCCGCTCTCCGGCATCCGGTCCGAACCGGCCTCGTCGCGTAACCGCACCTCGCCCGTCGGCAACCCTCCAGCGCGAGCCCCAGGCATCGACGGCCGATCGGAGCGAACCTCGTCACGCATCGACAACCGGCCAGACCGAGCCCCGCCGCGCACACCACGCGTCGGCACCAGACCACCCAACGACCCGCCGTCCTCCGGCAACCGAGCCAAGTCGGCTTCACCAAGCGACCGTGACTCGCCGGAACGACCCCCGCCACGCAACCAGCCGCCCGCCACCAATCGCCCGGCGCGGCCCCGCAGCCACCACATCCGATACCCCCACCCCACGACACAAACCAACGCCGCCCCCAGCACCGTCAGCACCACCTGATTCGCGACCCCGAACAGCAACCCCATATGCGCGTCAATCCCCCACCGGCTCAGCTTCGCGGCGAGCGGATAGTCAGCGAACCTCAACGTCCCGGTAATCGCGCCAGTGCCAGGATCGACCGCCATCGAGTCCTGTTTGGACGGCCAGCCCCGTCCGACCTGCTGCACCACATAACCGCCCCCAGAAGGCGGCCGGATCTCCACCGGGTCGGACAATCCGGCCCGCGCGGTCGCGTCGCGGACGGCCTGCCAGCCGACGTCTCCGGGAGTCCGGGAGCCAGCAGCCGAAACCGTCGGCGTAGTCCAGTCCAAAGAGGACCGCAGATCGGTGATGTTCGCGCCCGCGCGCAGCGACCACGTCAGTCCGGTAGCGGAAAGAAACAGCAGCCCGGCAGCGATCCACAGCCCCGGCGAACCGTGCCAGGAACGCAGCCGGCGCCGTCCGGGCTTTCCTCCGGACGGCAGCAGCACGGCACGCAAGCGTCGACGGCGGCCGAGCCACAAAGCCAGTCCCGCGAGGGTGATCACCCACAACCAGCTAGCCGCCAGCTCGCTGTACAGCCGGCCGAAATCGCCGAGGTGCAGGTTGCGGTGGAGGGTGTCGATCCAGCCCCGGACCGGCATCGCCTGCCCCGAACCGTAGGTTTCCAGCGCGCCGCGGACCTCGCCGTCATGCGGGTTGACGAACACTGTGTACCGATAGCTCGGCGCTAAGCCCGGACGGTCGAAGATCACCTGGGTGGTGTCGGTCGCGGACGGCGCCGGACGTACGCCGATGACCTTCCCGTCCGGCACCCGTCCGCGTGCGACGAGAACCTGCTGGTCGAGCGGGACCCCGCCAGCAGCGGACGGGACGTGCAGCTCTTGCGAGTAGACGGCCTGTTCCAGCTGCGGCGTCCACACGTACGCGATCCCAGTCAGCGCAGCGACCAGCAGGAACGGCCCGACGAACACTCCGGCGTAGAAATGCAGCCGCAGCACCAAGGGGCGCAGCGCCGCCCATCCGGTCGCCGGTTCTCGTTCGGTGCGTGGCGCGTCGTCTGTGCCGATGGCCATCCTGTTCCCTTCGCGTGGTCCGCCTCCTGAGGAGTCGGACGAGCGGGGCAGTCGGTTCCCGGCCGCGGCGAACGCCCATTCGGGTGTCCCGCGCGGACCGGCCATTGCTTCTGGCACTCGGTGACAGTATTCTCGCCGTCACATTCGACACTAAGTGTCAAATATCGCCGAGCGGGACAAGGGAGTCACGATGAGCGAGACGACAGCCCCATCCGGGACGAAGGCCGAAGAGGTCGTAGCCGACGAATTGCTCGTCGAGGAGGTCTCGATCGACGGAATGTGCGGTGTCTACTGACCGCGACGCCGCGGCGTTCGATCTGGACGGTGCTTGGGAACTGGACAGCCGGGTCTCCATCCGGCCGGAGCGGTTCGGCGCGCTGCTGTACCACTTCGGCACCCGCCGGCTGTCCTTTCTCAAGAGCCGCACCATGCTCGCCGCGGTGCAGGCGCTGACCGACCACCCCTCCGCCCGCGCCGCGTGCGCACGGGCCGGGGTCGCGCAGGCGGAACTGCCCCGCTACCGCGCCGCCCTCGCCGCGCTCGCGGCGTCGGACATGATCCATCCGAGGAGCGTGTGATGCCGCTTGTCGACGAATTCCAGTTCGGGCTCGACGCGCCGATCTGCCTCACCTGGGAACTCACCTACGCCTGCAATCTCTCCTGCGTGCACTGCCTTTCCTCGTCCGGCCGCCGCGACCCGCGCGAGCTGAGCACGCGGGAGTGCAAGGCGCTGATCGACGAATTCGAGCGCATGCAGGTGTTCTACGTGAACATCGGCGGCGGCGAGCCGACCGTCCGGCCCGATTTCTGGGAGCTGGTCGACTACGCGACCGAGCACCACGTCGGCGTCAAGTTCTCCACCAACGGCATCAAGATCACCGAGGACGTCGCGAACCGGCTCGCCGGCAGCGACTACGTCGACGTCCAGATCTCCCTCGACGGCGCCACCGAGGAGGTCAACGACCACGTCCGCGGCCCCGGCTCCTACCGCACCGCGATCCGGGCGATGGAGAACCTCGCCGCGGCGGGGTTCGGGAACTTCAAGATTTCTGTCGTGGTGACCCGGCAGAATGCGGGACAGCTCGACGACTTCAAAGCCCTTGCCGACCGCTACGGCGCCCAGCTGCGGCTCACCCGGCTCCGCCCGTCCGGCCGCGGCGCGGACGTCTGGGACGAGCTGCACCCCACCGCGCGCCAGCAACGGGAGCTGTACGACTGGCTGGTCGAGCACGGCGAGAACGTGCTCACCGGCGACTCGTTCTTCCACCTCGCCGGCTACGGCGACGGCGGCCTGCCCGGGCTGAACCTGTGCGGCGCGGGCCGGGTGGTGTGCCTGGTCGACCCGGTCGGCGACGTCTACGCGTGCCCGTTCGCCATCCACGACACCTTCCTCGCCGGAAACATCCGCGGCGAGGGCGGATTCACGCGCGTGTGGCGGGAATCCGAGCTGTTCGCGCAGCTGCGCAGCCCGCAGAGCGGCGGGGCCTGCACGTCGTGTTCGGCGTTCGACGCCTGCCGCGGCGGGTGCATGGCGGCGAAGTTCTTCACCGGGCTGCCGCTCGACGGCCCGGACCCGGAATGCGTGCGCGGCCACGGCGAACGCGCGCTGGCCGGGGTCGCCGCGGGCAGCGTGCCGAAACCGTCGCTGGACCATTCGCACCGCAAGGTGCCGGTGACCATCGGCATGCGCCGTCCGCCGGAACGGGCCTGCGACGAGAATCCGCTCGCAGGCTTCACCCCGGGCCGCTGAAATGCGGCTCGCCGATCTGTCGTCGCCGGACGTCGCCGAACAGGCGGCGTCCGGCGCGATCCTCGCCGTGCCGCTCGGGGCCACCGAGCAGCACGGCCCGCACCTGCCGTTGAGCACGGACACCGACATCGCCACGGCATTGTGCGACCGGCTCGCCGCGGAACGGCCGGACGTGCTGGTCGCGCCAGCCGTGCCGTACGGATCGAGCGGCGAGCACGCCGGGTTCGCGGGGACGCTGTCGATCGGGCAAGCGGCCACGGAACTCCTGCTCGTGGAGCTGGGCCGGTCGGCGTGCGAAACGTTCCGGCGGCTGCTTTTCGTGTCGGCGCACGGCGGCAACGCGGCTTCGGTCACCCGTGCGGTCGCGACCCTGCGCACCGAATCACGGGACGTCTCGATGTTCGAGCCGCGCTGGCAAGGAGATCCGCACGCCGGACGGCCGGAAACCGCACTGCAGCTGGCTCTCCGGCCGGACGCGGTGCAGCTGGAGAAAGCGGTGCCGGGCGATAGCCGTCCGCTGAGCGAGCTGCTTCCTGTGCTGCGCAAGGGCGGTGTGCGAGCCGTGACCGACACCGGAATTCTCGGCGATCCCACTGGAGCCACCGCAGACGAAGGCCGGGACCTGCTCGAACGCCTCACCGCGCAGTTGCGAGCGCACGTGCGCGACTGGACTTCCGTGGTGATGCCATGAAAGCCGTCCTCGTGACCGGCGCGGCGCGCGGCATCGGCGCAGCCACCGCGGCGAAGCTGGCCGAACAGGGCTGGGCCGTGCTCGCGGTCGACGTCGCCGGCGACGATCCCGCGCTCCCCTACCCGATGGGCACTGCCGAAGAACTGTCCACAGTGGTCGCCAAGATCCGGGAAAACGGCGGTACGGCAGAAGAATTCCACGCAGACGTCCGCGACCGTGCTCAACTGGACGCAGTCGTCGCGGCAGCAGAAAAACACTGGGGCGGACTCGACGCGGCCATCGCAGCGGCAGGAGTGATCGCGGGCGGAGTGCCGATGTGGGAAATGCCGTCAGAGCAGGAAGACGCTGTCCTCGACGTCAACCTCCGCGGCGTCCTCAACCTCGCCCGCGCGGCGATTCCCGCGATGCTGCGCCGGCCGAAACCCCGCTCCGGACGGTTTCTGGCCGTCGCGTCCGCCGCCGCGTCCCGTGGACTGCCGACACTCGCCGCGTACTGCGCGGCGAAAGCCGGAGTCGCCGGGTTGATTCGCGCGCTGGGCACGGAACTAGGCGACTCCGGCGTCACCGCGAACGCGGTCAGCCCCGGCTCGACCGACACGCCGATCCTCGCCGAGAGCGCCCGGCTTTACGACCTCCCTGCGTCGCAAACGTTTGCCGCGCAACAACCTCAGCAACGACTGCTCGATCCCGCCGAGGTCGCCGCCGTCCTGGTCTTCCTCGCCGGGCCGGAAAGCAGCGCGATGACCGGCGCGATCGTCCCGGTGGACGGAGGACTGGCGCTGTGACCACCCCACTGCCCGCCGGATTCCGCCTCGCCGTCGATCCGAGCGTCAAACAGCTCTCCGACGGCCTCCTTTTCGGCGGCTCCCCCGCCCGCGTGCTGCGCCTGACGAAGACCGGGCGAACGGCGTGGGCCCGCTTGGCGGACAACCCGGTCGAGACCTCGGCGGAAGGCGTCCTCGCCCGGCTGCTCACCGACGCCGGGTTCGCACATCCGTTGCCCCCGGCCAAAAACGCCGACGCGACCGTCGTCATCCCAGTCCGCGACCGCGCCGAACTGCTCGGCCGCTGCCTCGCCGGTCTCGACGGCCGATACCCGGCGCTGGTCGTCGACGACGGGTCCGCCGACCCAGCCGCCATCGCCGCGGTCGCCTCCGCGCACGGCGCGAAACTCGTCCGCCGCGACGTCAACGGCGGTCCGGGTGCCGCCCGGAACACCGCGCTGGAGCACGTTTCCACCGACCTGATCGCCTTCCTGGACAGCGATTGCGTCCCGTCGCCGGACTGGATCGACCGACTGGCCGGGCATTTCGCCGACCCGCTGGTCGCCGCCGTCGCGCCGCGAGTGCGTCCGCTCGCCCCTGACACGTGGGCTGGCCGCTACACCCGCGCCGCCAGCAGCCTCGACCTGGGCACCGCACCCGCCCGCGTCGCACCCGGCACGCGACTGTCCTATGTGCCCACTGCCGCGCTCCTGGTTGGCCGTTCCGCACTGGAATCCGTCGTCCGCGACGGTGCGGTCTTCGACCCGGCAATGCGCGTCGGAGAGGACGTCGACCTCGGCTGGCGACTCCACGACGCTGGCTTCCGGATCCGCTACGACCCGTCCGCGCACGTCGACCATCACGAGCCGACCACCTGGCGCGCGTTGCTCCGCCGCCGCGCCAGTTACGGCACTTCCGCCGCCCCGTTAGCCTTCCGGCGTCCGGCCGCGATGACCCCGCTCGTCCTGCACCCGTGGCCTGCGCTGACCGTCGCCGCGCTCCTGGCGCGCCGTCCGCTTCCCGCTGCCGCCGCGTTCACTGGCGCAGTATTGAGCATGGCCCGCGTGCTACACCGAAGCGACGTCCCGGCGCACGGTGTTACGCGCGCGATGGGCACCGCGGTCGGCCAAACCTGGCTCGGATTCGGCCGCTACAGCACGCAATTCGCCGCTCCCCTGCTCGCCGCGCTTTTGCTGCCCGGCGGGCGAAAACGCTGGGGACGGCGCGCTGCGGTCGCGTCGCTGCTCGCCGGACCGCCGCTGACCGCCTGGCTGCGGCAACGACCCGATCTCGACCCATTCCGCTACACCGCCGGCGCGATCGCCGACGACCTCGCGTACGGCGCCGGGGTGTGGGCGGGCTGCCTCGACCACCGGACCGCGGTCCCGCTGCGGCCGCGCATCACCTGGCGCCCTCTGCGCGTCGACCCGAAGGGAAAACGATGAGCACCACCTGGTTCGAATCTGTCGCCGAAGCACAGCGGCGGGCGAAGAAACGCCTGCCCGCGTCCGTCTACTCGGCACTGATCGCCGGTTCGGAAAAAGGGCTGACGCTGCAGGACAATCTGGCCGCGTACGACGAACTGCGGTTCGCCCCGCGCACCGCCGGACTGCCCGGCGAACGCGATCTGAGCACGAACGTCCTCGGCCGTGACGTCGCGCTGCCCGTGCTGATCTCGCCGACCGGCGTGCAGGCCGTGCACCCGGACGGCGAGGTCGCGGTCGCCCGCGCGGCCGCCGCGCGCGGGACGTCGATGGGGTTGTCGTCGTTTGCCAGCAAGCCCGTCGAGGAGGTGGTGGCGGCCAACCCGAATACGTATTTCCAGGTGTACTGGACCGGCAGCCGCGACGACATCCTCCGGCGGCTCGACCGGGCTCGTTCCGCGGGTGCGGTCGGGATCATCCTCACGCTCGACTGGTCGTTCTCGCACAGCCGCGACTGGGGCAGCCCGCACATCCCCGACAAGCTGACGCTGCGCGAACTGATCCGGTTCGCGCCCGAGGGCATGACGCATCCGCGGTGGCTGCTCGCCTACGCCCGCACCAAGAAACTGCCCGACCTCAGCGTCCCGAACATGGCCGAGCCCGGCACGCCGGTGCCGTCGTTCTTCGGTGCGTACGGCCAGTGGATGCAGACCGCGCCGCCGAGCTGGGACGACGTGAGCTGGCTGCGGAAACAGTGGGACGGGCCGTTCCTGCTGAAGGGCGTGTACCGGGTCGACGAGGCGCGCCGCGCGGTGGACGCCGGGGTCAGCGCGATCTCGGTGTCCAACCACGGCGGCAACAACCTCGACGGCACCCCCGCCACGATCCGCGCGCTGCCCGCGGTCGCGGAAGCGGTCGGCAGCGAGGTGGAAGTGTTGCTGGACGGCGGAATCCGGCGCGGCAGCGACGTCGTCAAGGCGCTCGCCCTCGGGGCGCGCGCGGTCCTGATCGGGCGGGCGTACCTGTGGGGCCTCGCCGCGGGCGGGCAGGCCGGGGTGGAGAACGTGCTGGACGTGCTGCGCAACGGCATCGACTCGACACTGCTCGCGCTGGGACACCGCAGCGTGCACGACCTGAGCCGGGACGACCTGATCGTCCCGGAGGGCTTCGAACGCCGGATCGGCAGTTGATCGGTTGTCCGTGAGGGGAACCCTGACGGACTCTGATTCCCTCAGGGTTCCCCTCACGGACAGTCTCTTCAGGTGCGGCTCGGCTTCAGTAGCGTCGCGAGGTTCTGGGCGTGAAGTCCTTTCGCCGCAAGGACTCCGCTATCTCCCGCGCGGGGCCGGGTTCTGCTGGAACTGTCCCTGCCAGCTGGCTTGGGCACCGGTGTCGCCGATTCGCACGATGTCGTAGACCGCCGCCCCGGCAGCCAAGACCGACAGCACGATCAACGTCACGCTGACCGCTTTCGAGGCAGGCGCGAGAAACACGCGACGGTGGTTCGTGGCAGCCCCGCTCACGCCGCTGCCGCTCGCGGCGGGGCCGCTCGCATTGGTGCTGCTCGCATCGGTGCCGCTCGCGGCAGGGCTCGCCTGACGCGCACCAGCCTCACCCGCACCAGACGCGCCGGTCCCAGGGACCGCCGCTATAGCACGGCCAGCCACCACCGCGCCCGCACCGGCCGCCGCCACAGCACGTCCGGGCACCTCCGCACCCGCACCAGGCACCGCCGCCCCAGCACCATCCGCCGCCATAGCACCGTCCGACACCGCAGCACCCGCGCCCGCACCGGGCACCACTGCCGCAGAACCGCCAGCCACCGCCGCACCATCCGAAACCGCAGCACCCGCACCCGCGCCAGGCACCACCGCCACAGAACCGCCAGCCACCGCAGCGTCAGCACCTGCGTCCGCGCCGCCCGCCGCGCTGGCATCCGCGTCCGCCGCAGCCGCACCGGCCTCCCGCTGCCGCCACCACAGCGCCAAAGCCAGCACCGCCACCGGAATCGCCGCCCAGATCGCCGTGTCGCCGATTTCCGTGTGCGCCCGGACCAGCGGCGTCCGCGCCACGCGCCGTTCCAGCCATTCGCCCGCATTCGTCGTAATGGGCACGAGGATAACCACCAGCACCGACAAAATCGCGTTCGCGCCGGCCAGCCGCCGCCGCACCGAGGCCAGGCAAGCGGTCAGCACCAGCACCAGCGCCGCCAACGGCAGCAGCACGACAACCGCGTGCACGAGCAGAATATGAGCGGGCAACCCGTTGACCGTCGTCATGCAGCCTTCCCCATCCACCGAACCACAACCGGCCACAACTCTGGCCGAGCCCCGTTAGCCCCGGGCAAGATCAAGGTGTGAATCAGGTAAGAGCCACGGTGAACCCCACCACCGCGCCGCCGCCGTCCCGCGGTCCGGCGAACACCTCGCCGCCGTGCGAGAGCGCGACTTCCCGCACGATCGACAACCCCAGCCCCGACCCGGGCAAGGACCGCGCGCCCGCCGCTCGGTAGAACCGGTCGAACACCCGGTCGGCGTCCTCGTCCGCGATCCCCGGCCCGCGGTCCAGCGCCTCGACCCGTCCGTCCCGCACGCGCAGTTCCACCGGACCGGAGCTGAACTTCACCGCGTTCTCCAACAGGTTCGTCATCGCCCGCTCCAATGCCTTCGCCCGTCCGGAAACCGTCGTGCCATCGGCGTCCACTACGACCGCGCGCCCCGATCGCCGACGCACCCGCGCGGCAGCTCGCTCCGCCGGCTCCAGCAGTTCGACCGGCAGCAGCGGCTCGTCGTCGTACTGTCCGGTGGCCAATTCCACCAGCTCCGTGACCAGATGAGTCAGCTCGCGCGTCTCCCCGTCGACGTCCGCGAGCAGCCGGTTCCGCGCGTCCGGCGACAATTCCTCGAACCGCCGCAGCACGCTCGCATTGGTGCGCAGGCTGGTCAGCGGAGTGCGCAGTTCGTGCGCGGCGTCCTGGACCAGCCGTTCCTGGTCGTCGCGGGCGCGGGCGAGCCGCTCGAGCATCCCGGCGAACGAGGCGGACAGCCTGCCGACCTCGTCGCGGCCGCGGTCCGGGATCCCGAGCCCTGGCCTGCTGCCCGCGCTCACCTCCTCGGTCAGCCGGGTGAGCCGGACCAGCCGCCGGGTGTTCTGCCGGGCGAGCAGCCAGCCCGCGAGCGCCGCCCCGGCCAGCACCGCGAGGCTGACCCAGGTCATCCGTTCGGCGAGGTCGCCGAGGACGTGCCGGGTTTCGTCCACGTCGATGCCGAGCTGCAGCGCCCCGCGCCCGGAGCCGAGCGCGACGGTGAGCACGCGGTAGTCGTCCCTCCCGACAGTCGCGTCCGCATAGCGGGTGCCGGTGGTCAGTTCCCGATCAGCGGCAGTGACCGGCAGCGTGACCGGACGGCCGCCGACGCGACGCACGGTCCCGTCCGGCGCGATCGACTGCGCGACCATCGGCTGTGCCTCGTCGTGGTCGTCGTCCCCCGGGCCGCGGGTGAGCGGGCTCGGCGCGAGCAGCTGCACCGCGCCCGCCGACACCTGCGACGCCGTGCTCAGCAGCGAACGGTCGAGTTCGGCGCTGATCCGCTGGGAAGCCGTGTGGTAGCCCAGCACGCCCACGAGAATCGCCGCGCCGCCGCCGACCGCGGCGAACGCGATCGCCAGCTTGCCGCGCAGATTCATGCCGGCCGCACCACGTAGCCGACGCCGCGCACGGTGTGGATCAGCTCGTCCGCGCCCGCGTTCTCCAGTTTCCGCCGCAGGTATCCGATGTAGACCGCCAGATTCTTCGACTCCGGACCGAATTCGTACCCCCAGATCCGCTGGTGGATCGTGTCGCGGCCGAGCACGATCCCGGCATTGCGCACCAGCAGCTCCAGCAGGTCGAATTCGGTCTTCGACAACGCCACCTCGGTGTCGTGCCACCACACCCGGCGCGCGCCGGCGTCGACCGCCAGCCCGCCCAGCCGCACCACGCGCTGCGCCTGCTCGCCCGGATCCGCGCTGCGCCGCAGCAGCGCGCGCAACCGGGCGAGCAGTTCGTCCAGTTCGAACGGTTTCGGCAGGTAGTCGTCGGCTCCCGCGTCCAATCCGGCGACCCGGTCGGCGGTCTCGACGCGCGCGGTCAGCATGAGCACCGGCGTCCGGTCGCCTCCCGCGCGCAGCACCCGGCACACGCCAAGGCCGTCGACGCCGGGCATCATCACGTCGACGATCAGGACGTCGAACTCCTCGCTCCGCGCGATCGCGAGCGCCTCGACGCCGTCGGCGACCTCGCTGACCCGGTAGCCCTCCAATTCGAGCGCGCGGACCAGCGATTCCCGGATCGCCCGGTCGTCGTCCGCCAGCAGAACGCGGTTCGCCATTCCGCCATCATGCCTCGCGGGCACCCGCGATCACGGGAGCGGACGCGTCCCCGGCACCACCCATTCGCGGTCCACCCGGCCGTCGACCGCGACCAGCACTGCCAGCCCGCCGCGCGCGCCGTCCGACCAGGTCCCGGCGATGGTTTGCCGCGCCGGGTCGAGCACCAGCTCACCGCGCCACGGATGCGCATCCGTTGCCAGGGCGCGCAATCCGTCCCGGTCCAGGTCGCCCTCACCCGGCCCGTCCGGCAACGGCGACCGGCCGTCCGGAGAGGGAATTGTCCAGTTCCGCGCGACTTTTCCTCCCGAGAGCACGCACAGATCGGCGCCGGTGAGGACCACGCCGTCGCGGCGGGTGACGTCCCAGGTGAAGGCGAGCCGATCGGCGCCATCGATGACGAACGTGCGCGGCACGAACACATTCCCGACTTCGCGCTGGTATCGAGCGATGAACGCCTCGGCGTCCGCCGGGCCGATCAGCGGGTCGAGGCCGGGTTTGGCGCCGGACCACTGGCGGCCGTCGGCGGTGAGCAGCCGGTGCGCGAGCGAGGCGTCCTCGTTCCACATGCGACACCAGAGGGCGGGGATTTCTTCGGGGTTCAGTTCTTTCGGCATGCGACGACCATCGCGGGCGCCGGCGACACCGTCCTGTCGGTGTTTCCGCGCCGCGTGGCGCAGGTCACTCGCCGAGCGGACGGGCGGAGATCCGCGCGAGTTCGGCGTCGAGGTCGACCTCGCGGCGCTCGACGCGGTCGCCGGTGAGCTCGAGGGCGCGGATCCGGTCCAGCAGAAAGCCGCGGACCGCGTCGCGCAGACGGCACCAGCCGAGCACATACCAGCCCGCCGGGCCCCACAGCAGCCCCAGCGGCTCGACGTCGCGTTCCGTCTCCTGCCCCTTGGCGTCCACATAGGACAGCCGAAGGACGCGCCTGGCCGCGAGCGCGGTGAGGATCAGTCCGCTGTGGACGGCTGGCGGTTCGGGCTCGCCGACCCGGTGCAGCCGCGCGGCGAGGTGCTGTTCGGCGTCGCGGACATCGGACGGCAGCCGCGCCAGCACCTTGCGCGCCGCCGACTCCGCCGCGCCCGCGAACGGGGAACCAGCGGCTGAGCGCAGCGCGACGGTGATCGCGATGGCTTCCTCCGGCGTGAGGGCGAGCGGCGGCAGGGTCCGCTCGCGGTCGAGGCCGTAGCCGCCGGTCCGCCCGGTCTCGGTCCAGATCGGGACGCCCGTTTCGCGCAAAGCACCTAGGTCGCGTTCGATCGTGCGCACGCTGACCTCGAACCGCGCCGCGAGCCACGCCGCGGTCCGGGTGCGCGGCGCGACCGCCCGGAGCTCCTCGACAAGCGCGTACAGCCGGTCCGTGCGATTCACCCGGCCAGCCTACGGACCTGCCGATCCTCACCCGATCGGGTGGCTTTGCGGGCGACCGCCGTCACGCGGGACACCCTCCGCTGTTCCGTTCGCGGGAGCCGCAACCGGCTCCGGTCCGTCCTGTGGAGGGCGGCGGACCGGCGCGGTCCCCTCGTTCGTCGGGGGACGAGGGGGCCACCGGGAACGGGTCGGCGCAGGGGGCTGGCCCGTTCCCGGTCCGGCGGGGACACTTGACTCTCACACCGTGTCAGAGCGTGTGCTGGGGAAGTCATGTTCACCATCGGAGAATTCGCCCGCCACGGCCGGGTCTCGGTCCGCATGCTGCGGCACTACGACGCGCTCGGCCTGCTCCGGCCCGCGGAGGTCGACCCGCGCACCGGCTACCGGCGCTACACCGCCGGACAGCTGGCCGCGCTCAACCGGATCGTCGCGCTCAAGGACCTCGGCTTCGGGCTCCGCGAGGTCGCCGCGCTGCTGGCCGAGCAGGTCACGCCGGAGCAGGTCCGCGGCATGCTGACGCTGCGCCGGGCCGAACTGGCCGAACGGGTCGCCGCCGACCGGCTCCGGCTGGCCGCGGTCGAGGCGAGACTCCGCACTCTGGAAAGCGAGCACGCCATGCCGGACACCGACATCATCGTCAAGGACATCCCCGCGACGCGCGTCGTGCGGCTCACCGCGACCGTGGAGAGCTTCTCCGCCGAGGCGATCAGCCCGGTCCTGCGCCCGCTGTGCGCGGAACTCGGCCAACGGCTCGAAGGGTCCGACGCGGTCCCGTCCGGACCGCTGACCTGCTACTACGAAAAGCCCGCAGGCGAAGACGATCCGGTCGTCGTGCACGCCGCGCTCCCGGTGTCCGGCGCTGTCGCCGCGCCGAACGGGCTCGAGGTGGCCGAACTGCCCGCCGCGCGTGCCGCGACGCTCGTCCACCACGGCCCGGCGAGCGGATTCCTCGCCGGCTACCAGGAACTGGCCCGGTGGACCGACGAGCACGGCTTCCGCGCGGACGGCTTCCCGCGCGAGGTCTATCTGCACACTTCCGGCGACGAACGCGAATGGGTAGTCGAACTGCACGAGCCCTTCGCCGAAACACCCCGCTGACCGGCCAAGACCCGACCTTCGACGGTTGCGCCGCCGCCCGTTCCGGAGGCGAATGGGTGGGGACGACCCGAGGAGGACGCAGGTGTTCTCGACAGGTCCCGGCACCCAGCCGGACCGGCTCGCCGACGCGTTGGCGGACGGGCCGTTCAGCCGCGCCCTGACGCTGGCCATCGACCGCAGCGGGCTCGGCCTCGACCGGCTGCGCGACCGGCTCGCCGCGGCGGGCGCGGCGGTCAGCACCACCACGCTCAGCTACTGGCGGACCGGCCGCACCGTGCCCGCCCGTGCCCGCTCGCGCGTCGCGGTGCGGATTCTCGAGGGCGTGCTCGATCTGCCGCCGGGTTCGCTGACCGGGCTGATCGAGCGCGCCCCCGAGCCGCCGCCGGTTCCCGTCGTGCGCTGGGAACGGCTGTGGGGACGGCGGGGCGCCGTGCTGCGGGTGCTGAACTCGTTCGAGACGGCGTACCGGACGTCGCTGGTGGTCGTCAGCCTGCACGAGGCCGTGCACGTGGGCCCGGACCGGCGGCTGCTCCGGCTGGAAGTGCGCGAGGTGCTCCGCGCGACGGAGGACGACACGCACATCCGGCTGGTCACCGCGCACGGCGTCGGCCCCGGCTGCCCGCCCAAGCTGGTGCGCACCCGCTACTGCTCGCCCGGGCGCACGGAAACCCTCGTCGAGGAGGGGTTCACGGTGGCCGAACTCGTCCTCGGCCGAGGACTGGACCGGGGCGAAACCGCGATCGCCGAGTACGAGTTCGAGTTCACCGACGACCGCCCGGACTGGTCGTACGAGCGCCGGTTCCGCAACGCCGTGCACGAACACCTGCTGGAACTGCACTTCGCGCCCGGTCACGAGCCGCGGGCCTGCCACGCCTACCGGCTCGACTCCCCCGCCGGGCCGGAGACGACCGTCGCCGAACTGCCGATCACCCAGGGCCTTCCCGCGCACGTCATGTCGGCCGCGGTCACCCCGGGGATCCTCGGCCTGCGCTGGCAATGGGACGCGCCATGATGGACGCATGGAATCGACGCGGATCGACCGCTGGCTCTGGGCGGTCCGGCTGACCAAGACGCGCGCCGACGCCGCCGCCGCCTGCCGCGGCGGGCACGTGCGCGTGAACGACCGCCCGGCGAAACCCGCGACGACGGTCGTTCCCGGCGACGAGGTCCGCGCCCGGATCGGGACGACGACCCGGGTGGTCGAGGTCGTGCAGGTGATCCAGAAGCGCGTCGGCGCGGCGGTCGCGGCCACCTGCCTCATCGACCGCACCCCGAAGCCGCCGCCGGAAGCGGCGATCCCGGTCGCCCGGCGCGAGCGCGGCGCGGGGCGCCCGACGAAGCGGGAGCGCCGGGTGCTGGACGAATTCCGCCGCCAGCAGAGCTGATCCAGGTTCCCGACCGGGCGATTGTGGCGCGGGCTAATTTGCGTACCTTGTAAGCTTACGTCGTACGCATGCGAGACCCGGGGAGTCGCCTTGATCCCGATCGCCGTCCCCCTGCTGTGGCTCGCCTGGCTCGGCCTCACCGAATGGGCGCCGATGTTCCCGCTCAACGACCTCTCCCCGGGCAACCTCCGCCCGCGCCTGCTCGCCGCCGCGGTCAACTACCCGTTTACCCGTTCCCGCTGCTGATCGCCGCGGGCGTGGCACTGCACCGGCCGTGGTCGTCGATCGCGGCGCTGGCGTTGTGCGCGCTGATCCTCGCCGGGCACGTGATCAGCTGGTGGCTGCCGTATTTCGGGATCAGCTCGGCCGCCCAGCGCGAGGTCTGCGCCCGCGACTACGCGCGCACCTGGAAAATCCTGCCGGCCGCCGGGCACGACGTCGTCCCGGACGTCCAGCACCTGGTCGTCGGACTGCTCACCCTGGTCATGTCCGGCACGACCCCGGCTGCCACGCTGACCGCGTGAACGACACGCCGCGCCGCCGGCCGGGCCGTCCGCCGCAGGTCAGCGCCGAGGACATCGTCACGGCGGCGATCGGCCTCATCGACGACGACGGCCTCGACGCCCTGACCATGCGAGCGCTCGGCTCTCGCCTCGGCGTGGCGGCGATGTCCTTGTACCGCCACGTTCCGCACCGCGACGCCGTGCTCGCGGCGGTCGTCAACCGCCTGGTCACCACCGCGCTCGCCGACCTCGCGCCCAGGGCGTCCTGGCCGGAAGCGGCGACCGGGTTCGCCGAGGCGTACCGCGCGATGCTGCTCAGCCATCCGCACGCGGTTCCGCTGCTGGGCACCCATCCAGTCGACGTCGACACGGTGACGCCGCTGCTCGCGGGCGTGCTCGACCGGTTCGCCGCGGACGGCATCGCGCGGGAAACCGCGCTGCTCGCGTTGCAGTCCATCGGCGTCTACACCCTCGGCCACGCGCTCGCCCAAGTCGGCTCGCCGCCGAAGCCGGTCGATTCCGCCGCCGCCGAGTACTACGACCAGTGGTTCGCCGCCGGGCTCCGCGCCCTGGTCAAGGGGTTCCAGCCCTGATCAGGCGTCCGATTTCTCCCGCGACCGCCGTCCCCAGTGGATGTGCTGCTCGTCCCGCATCCGCTGCACCGCCTCCGGGTAGTGCAGTTCGAAAGCGGGCCGTTCGGAGCGGATCCGCGGCAATTCGGTGAAATTGTGCCGCGGCGGCGGGCAGGACGTGGCCCATTCCAGGGAATTGCCGAAGCCCCACGGGTCGTCCACTGCGACCCGCTCGCCGTACCGGTAGCTCTTCACCACATTCCAGACGAACGGCAGCACCGAGGCGCCGAGAACGAACGCGCCGATCGTGGAAATCGTGTTCAGCAAGGTGAATCCGTCGCTGCGCAGGTAGTCCGCGTACCGCCTCGGCATCCCTTCCGAGCCGAGCCAGTGCTGCACCAGGAACGTCGTGTGGAAGCCGATGAACGTGGTCCAGAAGTGCCATTTCGCGAGCGATTCGTCGAGCATCCGGCCGGTCATCTTCGGGAACCAGAAGTAGATCCCGGCGAACGTGGCGAACACGATCGTGCCGAACAGCACGTAGTGGAAGTGCGCGACCACGAAATACGTGTCGGTGATATGGAAGTCCAGCGCGGGCGCGGCGAGCAGCACGCCGGTCAGGCCGCCGAGCAGGAACGTGACCAGGAATCCGACCGACCACAGCATCGGCGATTCGAACGACAGCGTCCCCTTCCACATCGTGCCGATCCAGTTGAAGAACTTCAGCCCGGTCGGCACCGCGATCAGGAACGTCATGATCGAGAAGAACGGCAGCAGCACCGCGCCGGTGGCGAACATGTGGTGCGCCCACACTGTCGCGGAAAGCCCGGTGATGCCGACCGTCGCGAACACCATCAGCCGGTATCCGTAGAGCGGTTTCCGGCTGAACACCGGAATGATTTCGGTGACGATCCCGAAATACGGCAGCGCGACGATGTACACCTCGGGATGGCCGAAGAACCAGAACAGATGCTGCCAGAGGATCGCGCCGCCGCTGGCGGGGTCGAAAACGTGCGCGCCGAGCCTCCGGTCGGCCTCCAGCGCGAACAGCGCGGCGGTGAGGATCGGGAACGCGATCAGCACGAGAATCCCGGTGAACAGGATGTTCCAGGTGAAAAGCGGCATCCGGAACATGGTCATTCCCGGCGCGCGCAGGCACAGGATCGTGGTCGTCATGTTGACCGCGCCGAGAATGGTTCCGAGACCGGACACGATCAGGCCCATGATCCACAGATCGCCGCCGACGCCGGGGCTGTGCACCGCGTCGGACAACGGCGTGTAGGCGGTCCAGCCGAAGTCCGGGGCCCCGGCCGGCGTGAGGAACGCGCTCAGCACGATCAATCCGCCGAAAAGGTACAACCAGTAGGAAAACGCGTTCAACCGGGGAAACGCCACGTCCGGCGAGCCGATCTGCAGCGGCAGCACGAAATTGGCGAAGCCGAACACATTCGGCGTCGCGTACAGCAGCAACATGATCGTGCCGTGCATGGTGAACAGCTGATTGTACTGCTCCTGCGACAGGAATTGCAGCCCCGGCTGGGCCAGTTCGCCGCGCATCAGCAGCGCCATCGCGCCGCCGACGAGAAAGAAGGCGAACGACGTCCCCAGATAGAGCAGTCCGATCTGTTTGTGGTCGGTGGTGCGCAGGACGCCCAGCAGCACCGAGCCCTTTTTGCCGCGGCGGGGCGCTTCGGCGATCACCACTGGCTGCGGCTTCAGCTGCGTCATGACCGGCCTCCCGCGCACCCGACGATCGCCGGGCAGCCGAAGGCAGCCCGGCCCTCATCCGAGACGGGTAACCGGCCGCTGCCCGCGGCAAACCCGGCTTTTTCAGCGGGACGGCAGCTGTCCGTTCGCCAGTGCCGCGCCGAACACGACCGCCGCGCCGATCACGAGGAACACCGCCCCGGCAGCGGGTGCGGACGCCCACCACACCACGCCCGAAGCGCCACCAGCCAGGCGCCGACGAGGGTCTCCTTCCGGGCCGGCGGGCCCGCCTTGAGCGCACGCAATCCCGCGCCGCCCAAGGCGAGCACACCGATCCCCAGCACCGCCAGCACTGGCCAGTACATCGCTCTTCCTTTTCCTACTCCTGGAAATCGCCGGAATGCCTGCGGTAGGCGACGGTCACCGAGATGACGGCGAAAATCGCCAGCAGGACGCCGACGATCAGCGCATTCGTGCGCAAGGCGTCGCGATGGCCGTCGACCGGGTAGCCGAAGGCGAACGGCGCGGCGATGAGCCAGAGCCCGATCACGACGTTGACCAGGCCCAGCCAGCGCGCCCGTTCCGGCAGACCGAACCGGACCAGCGCGACCGCCGCCACGACGATCCCGCACACGAGGCTGTTCCAGAATCCGGCCGTCGCGGAGAGCGTGAAGGAGTAGCTGTACGCGAAAGCCGCGAACACCAGCCACGCCCCGGCCAGGAACTCGGCGGTGAGCGGCAGCCTGCTTTCCCGCAGCTTCCGGTCCCGCGGCGTCAACGCGGTGAGCGCCATGCTCATCTTCATCCGTGGTCACCTCCTCGCCGGGCTACTGCCCGGCCTTGATTCCCGGCTCGCCGTGATCGAACTGGATCGCCTGGTGCAACGGCACTGTGGTGGTCCGGGCGGGCTGCGGCGCGCGCACGCCCATCGGCAGGATCACCCGGTGGTGCGCCGCTTCGAGCACCATCGCGCTGCACGCGTACCAGGCCAGCACCGCGGACGCGAGCAGGAAGTACGCGGCGATCGTGCGCACGACGCCGACGTCGCCGATCAGGCCGATCGCCAGCAGCGTCGCCCCGGCGGCGAGGACCGCGAGCAGCGCGCAGAGCACCAGGCTTTCCGCCAGCGCGGCGAGCGCGGCGGTCCAGGTGATCGCCGCGAGCCCGATGAACCAGAAGCCGATCGCGGCCGCCGCGACCGGGCTCGCCGTCGTCGAGGGCACCCCGCCGAGACCGACGAACAGCTGGTAAATCCCGTAGCCGATCCAGAACGCGCCCCACGCGCCGTGAATGACGGTGGCGAGCGCGTCGCGGGCCCGGTAGGACCACATCCCGGCGAGGAACTGCGCGACGCCGCCGAAAGCGAACGCGAACGGGGCCAGCAGCAGGGGCGTCGTCGTGCTGTCGCCGAACCAGCCGGCCAGGTTGGCCGCCACCATGAACGTCGACACCGCGAACCCGGCGAGGCCCAGGATCGACGGTGCGGCCACCGGGCTCAGATTGATGTGCGTGTGCTCGCGCCAGAACGAATACTCCGCGCCGTCGCCGCCTGCCGGCATCGCGCGGCCGGCCATCCTCGTTTCGCGGGTCATCTCCGGCTCCTTTCGCGCCGACCACCCCTGTGCGCCGCGCGTACCCCGCCGCCGACCTGCGGAACCCTGCATCCGCTAGGCCGAACGAGTGAACTTCGCGCCGGGCGGCGCGACCGGCAGTGTCCATTTCGGACGCGACACTCCCCCGGGCGGACGGCGTCCCAGGCGACGAAGGGTCCGGTATGCCAGGGTGTGCGCATGGCGAGCGTCCGCGGTTATCTGTTGTCCTGGACCACTTTGCTGCCGTTGGTCGCCCTGGTCCTGCTGGCGCTCACCTGGGGCCGCACGCTGGGTCCGGTGCCGGTCGCGCTGGTGGCGATCGCGCTGGCGGGCACGGTTCTCGCCGCGGTGCACCACGCCGAGGTGGTCGCGCACCGGGTCGGCGAACCGTACGGCTCGCTGGTGCTCGCGGTCGCGGTGACGGTGATCGAAGTCGCGCTGATCGTCACGATGATGGCTTCCGGCGGCGACAACGCCGACACGCTGGCGCGCGACACAGTGTTCGCCGCCGTGATGATCACCACCAACGGCATCGTCGGGCTGTCGCTGTTCGTGGGCGCGCGCCGGTACGGGGAAACCCGGTTCAATCCCGAAGGCAGCGGCGCGGCGCTGGCGACGGTCGGCACGCTGGCGACGCTGAGCCTCGTTCTTCCGACATTCACCGCGAGCACTCCCGGCCCGGCGTTCTCCGCGCCGCAGCTGGCTTTCGCGGCCGGTGCGTCGCTGGTCCTGTACGCCACTTTCGTGATGACGCAGACCGTCCGGCACCGCGACTTCTTCCTCCCGGTCGACGCCGACGGCGAGACCCGCGAGGAAGAGCACGCGGAGCCGCCAAGCCTGCAGAAGACCTTGGTGAGCCTCGGCCTGCTGCTGATCGCATTGGTCACCGTGGTCGGCCTGGCGAAGGTCGAATCCCCGGCGATCGAGGCGGGCGTGCGGGCGGCCGGGCTGCCGCAGTCGTTCGTCGGCGTGGTGATCGCGCTGCTGATCCTGGCCCCGGAAACGCTCGCGGCGGTCCGCGCGGCCCGGCGCGACCGGATGCAGATCAGTCTCAACCTCGCGTACGGGTCCGCGATCGCCAGCATCGGCCTGACGATTCCGGTCATCGCGCTCGCCTCGGTGTGGCTGAAAGGCCCGCTGTTGCTGGGTCTCGGGCCGACGCACATCGTGCTGCTCGCGCTCACCGTGGTGGTCAGTGTGCTGACGGTGGTGCCCGGGCGGGCGACGCGGCTTCAGGGCGGGGTGCATTTGGTGCTGCTGGCGGGATTCCTGGTGCTGGCGATGAATCCGTGAGGTTTCCGTCTCGCGGCGAGGGCGCGGACGGCGTTTCCCGGCGGAGGACCTCGTTCTCCTGACCGGATTCCCGCCTGGCCGCGGGCGCGCTTGTCCCGGCGCTGCGGCTCCGCGGTGGAGCGCGCCTGGCGCGGGAACGAGATTCTCTCATTGGTCTCGCCAGCAACCGTCCGGCCGCTGGTCGGGCCGCTTTTTCCGCCGCTGGCCGAAGAGCGGTTCCCCGCACTGCCGCGGGCCGCGGGAGGAAAAGGACGCCGGTTTTGTCGGTGCTCATCCGTATCCTGGCCGGGTGAAGATCCAGCAGTCCCCTACTCCGTCCGCTGCGGCCGGTGAAGCCGCGCGCAGAGCTTTCCCCGGCAGCCGCCCGACAGTCCCCGGCCGTCCGTCGGCCGATGCCCGCTTCGTTCGTGCCGCCGGCCCCGCCCCCGTCGCCTTCGCGAGCGCCCGAGGCGCCGCCGCCCGGCTCGCGACCCGTGAATCCGTCCGCGCGACCGCAGGCGAGGTGCGCCCATGAGCGGCGTCTCGTCCCCCGCCGCGGAGGCCCCGGGGCGGCCGCCCGCCAAGCCCGGGCTGCTGATCGGCGTCCTCGTGCTGTCGGCGTTCGTGATGATCCTCAACGAGACCATCCTGAGCGTCGCGCTGCGCGACCTCACCGTCGACCTGTCGGTGCCGACCACCACGATCCAGTGGCTCACCAGCGGGTTCCTGCTCACCATGGCCGTGGTGATCCCGACGACCGGGTTCCTGCTCGAACGGTTCACGCCGCGGCAGGTGTTCGTCTTCTCGCTCGCCTCGTTCAGCCTCGGCACGCTGCTGTGCGGTGTCTCGCCAGGGTTCGGCTTGCTGATGGTGGGCCGGGTCGTGCAGGCGTGCGGCACCGCGGTGATGATCCCGCTGCTGATGACCACTGTCATGCGGCTCGTGCCGGCGCAGCGCCGCGGCGCGACGATGGGCACGATCAGCATCGTCATCGCGGTCGCGCCCGCCATCGGCCCGACGATCGGCGGCGCGGTGCTGTCGTCGCTCGGCTGGCGGTGGATGTTCTTCATCGTGCTGCCGCTGTCGCTGGCGGCCCTGGTCACCGGAATGCTGCAGCTGCGGATCGACAGCGAAACCCGGCCGGTTCCGCTCGACGTCCTCTCCGTGCTCCTGTCCGCCGTCGGTTTCGGCGGAGTGCTGTACGGCCTGTCGTCAGCGGGGGAATCCGCCGAGACGGCACTGATGCCGCCGTGGCTGCCGATCGTCGTCGGCGCGGTCTCGCTGGCGGTGTTCGGCTGGCGGCAGCTCCGCCTGCAGCGACGCGACCGCGCGCTGCTCGATCTGCGGCCGTTCACCCACCGCAGTTTCGTCGTCGCGCTGGGGCTCAGCGCGTTGCTGTTCATGTGCCTGATCGGCGTGGGCGCGATCCTGCTGCCGCTGTATCTGCAGACCGTGCTGCACAAGTCCACGTTCGTCAGCGGCCTGGCCGTCCTGCCCGGCGGTCTGGTGCTGGGCTTGCTCGGCCGTCCGGTCGGCGCGCTGTTCGACCGGGTCGGCGCGCGTCCGCTGGTGCTGCCGGGTGCGCTCGCGATGACGGTCTCGCTGTGGCTTTTCTCGTTGCTGAGCCCGGATTCGCCGCTGATCGCGGTGATCGGCATCCACATCGTCCTGATGGCCGGCCTCGGCCTGATGATGACGCCGCTGATGACCGAATCGCTGTCGGCGCTGCCCGACCACCTCTACTCGCACGGCAGCGCGATCCTGTCCACGCTCCAGCAGGTCGCCGGCGCGCTGGGCACCGCGGTGTTCGTCAGCGTCGCGACCCTCAGCAGTGCCGACCACGCCGCCGTCAGTCCTGATGCCAACGGCCTGCAGATGGCCTTCGTCGTCGCCGGCTGCATCGGCTTGGCCGCGGTGGCCGGGGCGTGGTTCGTCCGGTCGACCCGCGCGGAGCAAACGGAGGAGGTGGCCTGAGGCCCATGGACCCGGAACGGCTGGACGCCGTCGCCCGCACCTACGTCGCGGCAATGACCACCATCCGCGGCCGACGCGTGCACCGGCTGGTGATGCGCTGGCTGGCCGGCTACGACCACGTCCTGCCGACCGTCACCGCCGACGGCACGCCAGCGCTGCTGGCGCTGTCCGCCGACGGCCGAGCCGCCTTCTGCCACAGCGACGGCCGCGGCCCGTCCGCGGACCTGGTCACGTGCGGCCCGACGCCCGGGGTCACCGTGACGTCCGCGCACGACCTCACGAAGGACTCGCTGCCGGTGCTGAGCTGGACGGTCCGGCATCCGGGATTGCTGGACGTCGCTGGCCCGCTGACGATCGCCCCCGGCGGGGACACGGACCAGGAGGAGATCGAGGCGGCCCTGCGTCCTCGGTAGCCGGGGGCCTTGCTCGCTGGAGCGGCGGCTCGGAGCCTGTGCTGATGACCGGTGCGCGGCCAGGCCTCGAGGCGCTCGTCTCGGAGGTGGGTGCTCGGCAACCGGGCTTCGACCAAGGCCAGGACACTCGCCAACGTTCGCGCCGCCCTGGACTGCGTCCACCGTCCGCAGGAAATCTCGCAGGCGTGTCCGCTGGCCGAACTCGCTGGGCATCCCCCGAGCCGGGCGAGCATCCGCTGTTCGCGAGTCAGGCACGGGCACTCACACCGAGCACAACGCATCGAGCACCCCGAACCACCGCCCGGCCGAACCACCACTCGGCCGGGCGGCTGGGCGGGCGGGCGGCTGGGCGGGGCGTGCATGCGTGCGGACGGGCGAGCAGGCACGCGAGCGGGCTAGCGGGCGAGCGGACGGGCAGTCTGGCTGGCGGGCTGGCGGGCTGGCGGGCAGTCTGGCTGGCTGGCGGGCGAGCGGACGGGCAGTCTGGCTGGCGAGCTGGCGAGCTGGCTGGCTGCAGTCTGGCGGGCAGGCGGCAGTCTGGCGGCCAGGCGAGCGGGCACGCAAGCGAGCGAGCTGGCGAGCAGGCGGGCGGTCCCAGCCTCACCGGCCGAACGCGCTCCTCCACCGTTCCACGTCCCGCAACCCGCCGTCCGGCGCGGACCAGCAGGCCTGGAGCAGGTCGTAGCCGTCGTGGACCAGGGCGGCGTGGGCGGGCCAACGCCCAGCGGCCCAACCGGGTTCGTTGTGCGCCGAATCCACCCCCGCCCGGGTCGCGCCTTCCAGTTCGAACTGGAGGTCCCGGCGCGCAGCCGCCCGCGGAACCGGCGCGCCGGCCAGAACCGCGCGGGCGGCGGCACGGACGCGAGATCCGGTCCAGGCCAACGTCTTCCGATGCGCCCGCGGCACCACCGCGTACTGCACGACCACCGCCACCGCGACCCCGATCGCCGTCTGGGCGAAGCGGTCCGCCACGGCGGGCCATACCGGGCCCGGCAGGCTCGCCACTCCGGCGGCCAGCAGCGCGAGCGGCGTGATGACCACCGTCGCCACCGCGTAATTCCGCGGCACCACCAGTTCCACGCAGAACTGCAGCACCGCCAGGATCAAGATCAGCACGATTCCGGACGGCGCGACCATCATCACGAACCCGAACAGCACCAGCCCGGCCGCGGTCCCGACAAACCGGTGCAGCGCACGCACATTCGCCCGCCTCCGGTCCAATCCCTGCTGCAGCACCACCAACGCACTCAGCACCGCCCAATGCGGCCGTCCAAACCCGACTGCCACCGCCAGTTCCCCAGCGACCACGCAACCCGCGCCAACCCGCAACGCCGTCAGCGCGGCATGCGAGCGCAACGGAACCGCCCGCCGCAACCGGTACCCGACGCTCGGTCGCGGCAACGGCAGCTTCCCCGGCGGCAACTCGACGGACTCGCCCGGCGAAGCGTCCGCGAACCGCCGGTGGGCGGCAAGCAACGCCGCCACCAGATCCGGCTTCGTGCCCCGGCGCGGATGTCCCGCGTCGTGCAGCGCGGTCCACGCCGCGGACACCGCGGCACCGGCAGCATGCCGAGCCTCAGCCGTCTTCCGCTCCGCCGAGACGAACGCGTCGACCGCCCGCACCGCACGTTCGACAGCGGTCCGTTCCGGCTTGGTCCGGTCCGCCAGCACCCCGGCCATCGACACCACGACCGACGATCCGACTCCCGCCGCGGCGCACCCCAGCACCACCCACGGCCGGGCTCCCGCCTCGACCGCCGCCTGCGCACCCGCGCAAACGAGCGCGAAGAACAACGGCCCCGGCGGCCCAAGCCGCAATGCGTCGACGACGTACGTCGCCAACACCGCGACCACCGAAACCACCAGCACCGGCACCGGCACCGGCCCCGGCGGAACCACAGTCCCCACCGAAGCACCCAACGCAGCCGCCGCGAGCAGTCCGGCACCAGCTGTCGCCACAACGCCCGCACGAACCCGGTACGGCCTCCCCTCGCCGTACAAGACCGCGAACGTCCCGAGCGTGACGAACAACGCCGAGGCCGACGCACCCGCCAGCACCAGCGCGATCCCCGGAACGGCCACCGCCGCCGCGGCCCGCAACCCAGCCGACCACCGCCTCCCGACCGGCGGCAAGGCGAACATCAGCGCCCGGAACCCCGCCACGCGAGGCAACTGCTCAACCGGCTCGGGCGACGATCCCATCCGCCCATCCCAGCACGCCGCCACCCGGCCCGAAACCCCGACCGCACCGGGCAGAGACGGCGGGCACACTGCGGGCGTACGTCTCGGTGTCGCGGGAGTTTCCCTGTTTGCTGCCCGACGTCAGGGTCGGGGCCAGCTCCCGGCGGAGGCAAGGGACAGCCAAGGGCAACCGTCCGACGCGACAATCGCGCCAGCTACCGGCGCGTCACGACCCCAGTGCGACGAAACAAAGCACGAACCGTCCCGGACGACCAGCGTCTGCGGTCCACAACGGACGAAACAGCCGTCCACCCACCCAGGCTGCGTCCCGGCTCACTCCACCCGCCCGGACTCCGCCGCGCCGTCCTCCCCGTCCTCCGGCAAGTGCAGGTCCGTCACCGCGATGTTCACCTCCACCACCTCCAGTCCGGTCATGTGCTCCACCCCGGTGACCACGCCGCGGCGGATCGAGCGGGACACGTCGGCGATCGAGGCTCCGTATTCGACCACTACCTGCAGGTCGACGGCCGCCTGCTTCTCCCCGACCTCGACCGACACACCCTGGCCCGCGGAGGCCGTCGCGCCGGGGATGCGTTCCCGGATCGCCGAGAAGGCTCGTGCGGCGCCACCGCCGAGGGCGTGTACTCCGTGGACCTCGCGGGTGGCCAGGCCGGCGATTTTCTGCACCACGACGTCCGCGATGGCGGTATGGCCCTGGCCGGTGGCGAGTCCGGGCTTCTGCGGTTCCGTCTTGCGCGCGGTCGAGTCAGGCATCGTCTCTCCCTTGTCGGGTGAACAGGTCGTCAGGAAGACACGCACAGTCCGGGAATCTCACGCGCTATGGAGCCGGGGATACTCAGCCCGTACAGCCGCCTCGCCCACGGTCACCGGGTCCAGATCAGGATGCGCGGCCTCGGCCCGTTCCCATTGGGACGCTGCCTCGCTCGCGAACCCTTGCGCCGCAGCGACATTCCCCAAACCCAGGTAAGCCCGCGCCGCCTCATGGGTGCTCCCGCAGGACTCCGCGCGGGCCGCGGCTTCCCGGTAAGCCGACTCGGCTCCCGGGTGGTCCCCCAGGCGGAACCTCGCCCAGCCGAGGCAGTTCAATCCCATCACGACGTCCAGTTCCAGCCCCAGTTCCTCAAACACCGCCAAGGTTTCCTCGACCAGCCGGGCAGCTTCAGCGGGGCGGCTCAGTGCGGTCAGGACCAGTGCGACGCCCCGCATCGTGATGGCACCGCTGCGCCGGTTGCCGGTCAGGTCGTAGAAATCGGCTGCGGACCGCAAGTCCCGCAGGGCTTGTTCGTGGTTGCCTCGGTAGTGCTCCGCCCAGGCGGAATGCGCCAGCGCGGTCGCTTCGCCGTGGCGGTCGCCGATTTGCCGGTACTCCGCCAAAGCCTGGCGGTAGCAACGGGAAGCCTCGTCCAGATCGCCGCGGTCGACATGGGCGATGCCCAGGTTCGCTGTGGTCGTGGCGGCGGCCCAGCGATTGCCGACCGCCTCGGCGGCGGCGCGCGCCCAGCGGTGCGTCGCGATCCACGGGTCCCACAGTTTGGTCAGGTAGAAGAAACCGCGCAGAAAGAACGCCAGTTGCCAGCATCGGTCCGTCTCCCCCGCCCGGCGGCAGAGCGCGACCAGGTTCGGCCATTCGGCGCGGAACCAGGCGATCGCGCTGTCCTGGTCCGGGAACTCCACCTCCGGCAGCCCTGGCGGGTAGGTCACCTCCGGGCGGTACCGCGGGCCGCTCAGCATCTGGTCGGCGCGTTCCGCGGTCGCGACCGAGAAATCGGCCAGGCGGCGGAAAGCGTCCTCGTCGGCCGCTTCGGAGGCGGCGAAAACCCTTACCAGGTCATGGAAACCGTACCGGCCCAGTTCCGGCTGGGTGAGCAGGTACGCCTGGTGCAGGCGGTCCAGCAGACGCTCCGCCGAGAGTGCGTCCAGGGAGCCGAGCGCTTGCGCCGCGGTGCTGTCGAAATCCGGTCCGGGGTGCAGGGCGAGCAGGCGGAACAGCCGGGCCTCCGGCTGGTCCAGCTGGCGGACGGACAAGCGGAACGCGGCGGCGAGGCTTCGTTCGCCGTCGTCCAGTTCGCCCAGCCGGCGGGTCTCGTCGGCCAGGCGGCGCTCCAGTTCCGCGACATCCCACGCCGGGTGGGCGCGCAGGCGGGCCGCGGCGATGCGGATCGCCAGCGGGAGACGGCCGCAGCGGTCGGCGATCCGCAGTGCGGCACCGGAGGTCGCGCCGGTCAAAGCCGCGACCAGCGCGGTGGCGGAGGCGGAGGGGAGAACCCCCAGCGAGACGTGCTCGGCTTCGTCCAATGCGGGCAGCCGGGAGCGGCTGGTGATCACGACGCGGCATTTCGGTTCGGCGGGCAGCAGCGGACGCACCTGCCCGGTGCTGCCCGCGTTGTCCAGCACCAGCAGGAAACTCCGGCCGCGCAGGCAGGTGCGGAAGAGCGCGGCGCGGTCGCCGGGATCGGCCGGGATCCGTTCTGCGGGCACCTCCAGGATCCGCAGCAGCCGGTCGTGCGCGTCGGCGGGAGCGACCGGGTCGCCGGAGGTGCCGCGCAGGTCCAGAAAGAGAATCCCGTCGGCGAAAGACGGTTCGAGCCGGTACGCGCACCGCACCGCCAGCGCCGTTTTCCCCGCGCCGCCCATCCCCGAAATCACGCATACGCCGCCGTCGGACTCGAGAATCCCCCGCACGGCCTGGGATTCCTCGTCGCGGCCGGCGAAATCGGCGGTCACCGGGGGAAGGCCGGACGGGCGGACGTCCGGCCGGGTTCGACGTTTCCCGGTTTCCGCGGGAACCAGCGAAGTAAGGGCTCCCGGAGTACCGAATTCGGATTCACACAAGGCTGCGAGTGCGGAATTCGGGGCAGCAAGGCCGGTTTCGACTTTGCTCAGGTACCCCTTGCTGTAATGCACCCGCCCGGCCAGATCGGTGAGCGACAGCCCGGCCGAAACGCGCAGCCGCCGCAGTTCCGCCCCGAACGTCGCGCGCGCTGTCATCCGCCTCCACCCTCTTCTCGCCCCCAGTATGACGATCCGGCACACGCCGGGCCGTGGTTTCGTCACGGCGCGGTCCGCACCGAGACCGGCGGCGCGACCGGCGCGGGCCCGCCCGGCTGGCCGAGCGCGACCCCGGACACGAGCGCGACCCCGGTCAGCCACAACGCGGCCCGCACCAGCAGAGAAAACGAACAGACGACCTTCATCACAGCAGCTCCTTCAGCGGATTTCCGCCCGCCTGATCGGCGGCCTGTCCCGAGAATGCGGGACCACGCGGCAATCGGGGAAGGAGTTTCCTGTTTCCGCCTTAATCGCGTGAACGGGGAACACGAGGCAACACCGGCGGCGAATTACCGCCGGGACGGGGGCGAAAGGCATATTCGGCTTCGGCAAGCCGGGAGCCTGCGGGCAGGCTAGACCCAAGCCCGCCGCCGGCGCGGCTCGCGAGATCGAAAACCGCGCCAGCTGACCGGCCGCCAGCAACGGGGACAAACCTCCCGCCGCTGATAGGGAGCAGTCACCCGCCGTTTCGGGAAGGCGCCATCCGAGCGAATTTCCGGCGCGGATAAACCCGAAAGCACCAGCCGGACGCGGGAATGGGAAATCATTCCGGTCACAGTCCGTGCGCCGATGCCGGGCAAGGCTGGACATCCCCGCCCGCATTGCGGAACAGTGGCTGCGGGCGGGGAGACGCGAGGGAGGAACGGGTGGAACCGAACGCGGCGGACTTGGTCGCGGAATTGAAAGTGCTCCGCAAGGGGCGCGGCGTATTCACCACTCCGCTCGGGATTCGGGTCGGCCCGGTCCTGCGCGAGGTGTGCGGGATTCCCGACAACGCGGAAAACGTCGAGATCCGCGACCGGCTCGCGCACGTGCTGGAGCCGCTGGCCAAGACGCTCCCGGACGACCTCCGGATCGCCGTGCTCGCGGCGTTCGCGATGCACGAACCGGCGCGCAAGCCGTTCTACCAGGAGCGGGTGCACTGGGCCGCGCGCGAACTGGACCGCGACGACCGCACGATCCGGCGGCGCATCGACGAGGGCATCGAGCACGTGGCGCACCTCGCGCTCGCCGGCCCGCGCGAGGGAGGCGGAAGACCTGTGCCCGACGGCAGCTGGCACACCGAACTGCTGCGCGTCTCCCTTGCCCTGGACCAGGATCGGCCCGAGGTGTTCGAGTTCCGGCGGATCGTGGCCGACGCCGACGAGATCGACGAACTGGACCTCGCGCTCACCCTCACCACCACGTCCGCGACCTCCGGGCCGGTGCGGGAAAGCGATCTGGACGTCGACGTCTTCCACGGCGGCACGCTCGTGCGCCGCGCGATGGAGTCGAACGACCGGGTCGGGCTGGCGCTGCACCTGGCCGATCCGCTGCCGCGCGGGAAAACGCACGACCTCGCGCTGCGGTTCCGCGCGGAATTCCGGCATCCGCACTACGTCTGCGTGCCGCGGCATCCGGTCGACCGGTTCGACCTGCACGTGCGCTTCCCGGCCGCGCCGCCGACCGAAATCGTGCGGCTGGACCGCGTGTTCCAGGACGACGCACGCGATCTGGGCGCACGCGGAGACGTGGTGAGCCCGGACGGGTCGGGCGAGGTGCACCTGCGGTTCGACCATCTCGCGCCCGGTTTCGCCTACGGCATCCGGTGGGACCCGGCCGGCTGAACCTCGTCCGCCGGCCGGGCCCGCGGCCGCGGTCAGTGCGTGATCATCGCGATTCCCCTTCCCGATCGGGACGACTCTCCGACCGCACCGGGATCGCCGCCGCGCCGGAACGCGCTACCGGCGGGGCGAAGCTGTCCAAGATCTGTCCAGGTCCGCGCGGAACTCGTTGCCGCGCAACGGACAGAAGCTGGACAACACCCGCGCGGACGCAACATCCGGGACCGGACCGCCGACTCCCGGATCGAACGGGCGAGACCACCGCGGCCGCCCGTAGGAAAGGACCGACCCCTATGCCCACCGCCACCGTGCCCGAACCGGCCGAAGGCTACGTCCCGCTCGCCGCGCTGCCGCGCCCGTCCGGGCTGGCGCAGCGCCTGGAGACCGTGGTCCGCGCGGCCCGCGACGGCGTTCCCGGCGCGGCTCCGGAACTGCTGGCGCTGCTGAAACCGGTGATCGCGCGCTACTGCCGCGCCCGCATCGGCGGACGCGACCTGTCGTACCTGTCGGCCGACGACGTCGCGCAGGAAGTGTGCATCGCGGTCCTGCAGGCGGTCGCGGGCTACGAGGACCGCGGCGGATCGTTCCTGCACCTGGTGCGCGCGATCGCGGCGAACAAGGTGGCCGACGCTTTCCGCGCGGTGTCGCGGGACCGCTCGCGGCCGGTGTCCGACGTCCCGGAGAACCCGGATCTGCGCGAGGGCCCGGAATCGCACACGCTGACCGCCGACCTCGGCGCCTCGCTGGGCAGGCTGCTGGCCGGGATGCCGAAGCTGCAACAGGAAATCCTGACGATGCGCGTGGTCGTCGGGCTGACGTCGGCCGAAACGGCGAAGGCGCTGGGGATCTCGCCGGGCAACGTCCGGGTGACGCAATGCCGCGCGCTGGCGAAGCTGCGGGAGTCGATCCAGGAGCAGGGGCTGGCCGACGCGCTGCTCGCGTGAACTCGCAACATCGCCCGCAGTGGTCCGGACCACTCGCGAAAAAACCTCCGAAGTTCACCCGCTCGGGCCACCTGGCCGCTTCGGGCAGGCCCGAAACGCCCGGATCCGGACCGGCTCAGCCCGCGTCGAGACGCCGTTTCATCCGGCGCAGGAACGCGATCCGGTCGGTCTCCACGCGGACCGCCGTGCGGTCCGGATAGATGTCGAACACGCCGGTCATCCCGGTCTCGGCGAGCCGGCGGCCCGCCTCCCCGGAGGGGTGCGCGAGCAGCCGCAGCACCACGCCCTCGGCGGCCGCGCGGTCCTGGGCGGCCCGCAGGACGTGGACGCCCGCGTCGCTCAGCTCCGTCAGCCCGGTCAGGTCCAGCACCAGCGCCATCGGGCGCTTCGCCAGCGCGAACGTCACCGCGCGCACCACCACCAGCGCGGTGCCGGCGTCGAGTTCCCCCGCCAGCAGCAGCGTGAGCACGTCGAGGTCGTCGTAGCGGTACGACGACTTCAGCCGTGCCGATCCCTGTGAGCCGGCTTCCATCCGCGTGCTGCGCTCCCTGTCCAGGCGGGGCCCGTCGCGCCCGCTCGTCCACCCGACACCATTCTGGACCTCGGGGCACGGTGACCGCGATCACAGTCCACGTCCGCGCCCCGAGAACCCGGGCTGGTCCGCTTGTCCTACGACGAAAGTCGGGAACTGTGTCAGCCCGACCTTCGGCGGGTTCCGTCATTTACCGACATTCACGACGGTGGGTCAGTACCTGACCACTCACTCCCCGTACCCCACCGGAGATGATCACCAGTGCGAATCGCGCGTACCGCCGCAGTCCTGTCCGGCTTGGCCTTCGCCGCCGTCGCCGCGGCCTCGCCGGCCGCGGCCGCTCCCGCCCAGCCCGCCATCATCGACGGCAGCACCGCCGACTCCCTGCACGCCGCCGCCCGCATGTTCGCCGGCGGCCAGGAACTCTGCTCGGCCACGATCATCGCGCCCGACTGGATCCTCACCGCCCGCCACTGCACCCAGGGCGCCGGCGGCAAGCAGATCACCTTCCACGTCGGCAGCCTCGACCAGACCCAGGGCACCGAGGTCTCCGCGACCTCGGTGCACGACTCCCCCGACGCCGACATCTCGCTGGTCCAGATCGACCAGAAGGTGCAGACCGAGTACGCGCCGCTCGGCGCCGCGGGCGACGTCAACGTCGGCGACACCGCCCAGGTCTACGGCTGGGGCGCGACCTGCACCGACCAGCCGGAGATCAACTGCCAGTCGCAGGTGCTGAAGGTGGCGAACGTCCAGGTCACCTCGGTCGACTGCCCGGACGGCGCGGCCGGCGTGTCGGTGTGCGCGAACCGCGGCGACGGCATCACCGCCGGCGGCGACTCGGGCGGCCCGATGTACGCCAACGGCAAGCAGGTCGGCGTCGCCTCCACCAGCGACCGCCAGTCCTACACCGCCTACATCAACGTCACCCAGTACCGCGACTGGATCCAGTCGGTCGCGGGCGTCTGATCCGCAGCGGCCCGGGCCCGGACGGATCCCCGGCCCGGGCCGCTGTTTCACCCCTCCCCTCCTCCCTCCCCGTTCCTGGCCCGCGCGAGCACCTCGTCGAGGCGCAGCGGGCTCGCCGGGTGGTGGCTCAGGCACAGCGGCGTCGACACCCGCCGGAACCCGAACGCCTCGCCGGACACGTAGAACTGGGCCCGCTCCAGCCGCGAGATGTCCGCCACCGGGCTCCCCTTCGCCCGCGCCATCTCGTTCGCCGCGGCGATCTGCGCCGGGCTGTTGAGCCGCCCGAAGAACTGCGTCATCGCGTTGCCGGCGATCTGGTTGTGCAGGCCCTTCGGCGCCTGCGTCGCGAACAGCAGCCCCAGCCCGTACTTCCGGGCCTGCGCGGCCAGCACGATCGTGCTGCGCGTGCTCGCGGTGAGCGAGCCCGACGCCGCGAGCGTCTGCGCCTCGTCCATCACGAACAGCGCCCCCAGAGGCCGGTCCCCCGCCGGATTCCGCTTGATCCACGCGAACAGCTCCATCTGCAGCTGGTTCACGAAACTCTGCCGCTGGGCCTCGGACGGCAACCCGGCGAAGCTGATCACCGAGATCCGCGCCCGCTTGCCGTCCGCCGGAGCGAGCAGCACCGCCGGATCCACCGGTGTCCCGGTCCCGGCGAACAGCGGATCGTTCACCATCGCGGCCTTGAGCAGCTCCGCGACCTCGGCGGCGATTTTCCTGCCGCCGTTGAGATTCGTGACGCCCTCGGGAAGATCTCCGAGGACGTCGATCAGCTCCGGCAGGCTCCGGGAGCCGGTGCGGGCGTGGTGCACGACCGCCTGCCGCAGCACGGCCGAGCCGAGGTCGGCCTTCGCGGTGCTGCCGGTGAGCCGGGCCTGCGGCGCGAGGGCCGCCACCGCCACCTCCACCGCCGCGGAGAACTCGTCCTCGTCGTCGAGCACCCCGGCGAAATCCGGCAGCGGCTCGAATCCCAGCGGACGCCCGGTGGCACGGCCCGGCGTCCACACGACGACGTCGGTGCCTTCGAGATAGCGCTCGGCGAGCTGGGCGTCTTCGGGCCCCCAGCCGCTCGGCGGGCTCGGCCACGCGTCGCCGAGGCGGGCGAGGTCGTTGTTCGGATCCAGCACGATGGACGACACGCCGAGCAGGGCGCATTCCTCGATGATCCGGCGCAGCAGCACGGTTTTTCCCGATCCCGAACCGGCGAAGACCGCGGCGTGCTTGCGCAGAGCGGAGAGTTCGATGCGGACGGGCTTGCCGGAGCCGGTTTCGGTGCCGAGGGCGAGGGTTCCGTCCGGGGGCGGGTGGGTTCCGTCGGAACGGGGGGCTTGGGCGCTTCCGGTGCGGTGCGCTCGCGGGGTCTGCACCGGTGAGGGGGCGGGTTGGGGGAAGAGGGACGGTTGGGGTGCCGGGTTCGGGGGTCGCTGGGTCACCGGGGGCTCGGTCGCCTGCGCGGCGCCATGCGGGCGAGGTGCGGCGTCGGGCAGGACTCCGGACAGCAGCTGCGAACGCCGGGCCGGCCTGCGGTCGATGAGCCACTCGTGGACGTCCGGGCCGCCCTTGACGAACATCTCGTCCAGCGCCCAGAACGTGCGGACGTCCGCTTCGGACATCTTGAGCCGCTTCCCGCCCGCGGCTTCGAACGCCCTCAGCTCGGCTTGGGTCTTCTCCCCTTTGGACCACGAGGAGTTCCGGATCAGCACCAGATGCCGGTTCCCCGCGCCGGCCCGCAATCCCGCCGCCGACCGGGCCTTCCGGAAACGGCTGAGCACGGCGATCGGGTTCTTCGCCGAGATCGCGCGGAACGCCCAGTGCTCTTCGAGATCCGAGGCCTCGTCGAGGGTGTGCGTGAGCCAGGCGTGGAGTTCGTTCTCGCTGACGCGGGTGTCCCATTCCATCTCGTCGTCGCCGACCTCAGTGATCCAGCCGCGCAGGGCGGCCGACAGCAGCCGGGGCATCACCTCGTCCTCGACCTTGTGGTCGAGCAGCGCCGACGGATCCGCGTCCGAGCGGAGTTGCTCGAACCACGCGTCGAGTTCGGTGAAGCGGTCGGGTTTCGGCTCCGGGCGCGCCGGCAGCACCGCGGGTGTGTCCGGATTGAACGTCGTCAGCTCCTGCACCCGTTCCGCTCGCACGCAGGCGTCGATGTGCGAACCGATCCGCTTGAGGATCTCCCGCGGCGTGTTCTCCTCCCACGGCCCCTCGAAGGCCGCGGCCGCCACCGGCCAGGTCTGGTGCGGCGGGGTGAAATCCATTGCCGCGTAAGCGAACCCCAGCCGCCGCTCCACCAGCTGCCTGCCGACCTCGGCGTCCAGCACCCGGCCGAGCGTGAGCGTTTCCCGGAACCGGTCGGGCACCGTGTCCGCGGCTTTCCCCTTGATCTGCTGCCAGGTCGCGGGCAGGCAGGCGAGCACGGTGAGCGTCCGCCGGGTGATCTCGCGCAGTTCCATCAGCCCGTCGGCGATCTGGGCGACGAGCAGGTTGTTGTCCTCGCGGCGGCCGACCTCCTTCGCCTGCAGATCGGAAACGGCCAGCAACGTGTCGAGCTGGTCGACGCCGATCACGACCGGCCCGGTGAGCGCGAGCAGCCGGGTGATGTCGTGCACCTGGTCCGAGGCGGATTTCGGCTTCGCCCTGATCCCCCACTTGCGCCGGGCCCCGGATCTCGATTCCTCGAAGCGGCCGAGGTAATCGTCGCCGACCTCGTTCTGTGTCAGGTCTTCGGCGGCGTACAGCACCAGCGCGCGGGCGGTGTCCGCGCATTCGACCGCGACCTGCCGGTCCAGTTTCCGCAGTCCGATCAGGAACGCGTCGACGTGCGACCGGCTCAGTCCGCGTCCGCTGATCAGCGCCGAAGTGCTTTCCCACGGCACGTCGCCGCGCTCGCACACCCGGCGCACGAAGCTGCGCGCCTGCGGCTCCGCCGAATCGTCCGAGCGCAGCAAGCCGCGGCGCAGCGCGTCGGCGGTGTCCTCCCAGAACGCGTCGCCCGCGGTGAGATCGTCGAGGAAGAAGTAGCCGCCCGCCCGGTGCGCCGCCCGCCGCACCATGCCGAGCAGATGGGTTTTGCCGACCCCTTTCATGCCCTGCATGACCAGTCCGATGGGGCTCGGCCCGTCGGACGCCGCGGCGTCGCGGATGCCGACGTCGATCGCGGCCATCACGTCCGGGTGCAGACCGTCCACGTGGTACGGGGAATCCCGCCACACGTGGTCAGGCGTGTCCGCCCAGTCGAACCGCAGGGTCGCCAATACCGCCAGGTGTTCGATCATGACACCTCGATGGAGAGCAGATGATTGTCCTCACCGCCAATGCGCACGGCCGCTTCCTTGTCCTCGGCGGTGAGCGCCTTGCGGTTGGACTCGGGCACCAGATGCGCCTGTCCGGTACGGCTCAGCTGTTTGAGCACCGCGTCGACCTCGGCGACCGCCGCGTCGCCCAGCAACGGCCGCAGATCCGCCAGGCCGACCCAGTCCCGGGGAGAGCGGGCGAGTTTCCGGTACGCCGTGCGGATCAGCTCCTCCAGATCAGCCGCCTGCGGCGCGTCGCTGCCCGCGAACACCTCCTTCAGGGAAACCTTGTGCAACCGCAGATACTCGAAAAAGCCGTGCAGCGCCAGGTAAGCGACCACGGTCAACGTGCTCCGCACCGGTTGCGGCGGGGACAGCGCGGCGAGTTCCTCCTCGCACCATTCCCAGCCGTCGTCGGTGAGCTGGTGCACGAACGCGCGGCCGGATTTCTTGCTGCTGACGTACTTTTGGTTGAGCTTCAGCCGGTCCCTCCCGTCGAGCGCGAAGCCCGCGGTCTTGCGCAGCTCCGGGTTCGACATCTCCCGGCCGTGCACCATCAGCGCGAACATCGCCGCGGACTGCTTGTGGCTCAGTCTTTCGTGCATCCGCCGTCCTTCCTCGGGGCATCCCGGCCGCGGGCGCGGGCGGGCGTTCTGGGGTCGAGCGGGTCTAGCCGTTCACCCGCACGTCGAGCACTCGCTGGGCCCAAGCCAAGGCGTCGCGGACCCATTGCGGCGGCGGCACCGCGCCGTCGTCGTCGCGCCGCCAGCGCAGCAGCACGGCCAGGTCCGCGCCGAGTTCCTGCGCGCGCACGCTGTCCCCGGCTCCGACCGCGGCCGGCATTTCGCCGGCGAGGTCGCCGACGAGGTCCCACAGTCCCGGCCGCAGCAGGGCGTGCTCGGCTTGGCGCAGCAGGGAAACCACGTCGGATTGGCCGGTGTCGACCAGGGTCCGGCCTGCACCGATCTCGTCGGCAAGGCTGCGCGCGACCCTCGCCGGTCCGGTCGCCGGGCCGAGCCGCAGATACCGCACGCTGCCCAGGTAGCCGGACAGGTCGCGGGGGTCGGTGCCCTCGGTGAGCACCAGGATCAGCTTGCGGTCGTGGCCCAGCGTGCGGTGCAGGAACAGCTCCGCCTCCGCGGACTGCCACCGGCTCGCCTTGCCGTCGATCACCAGGCACAGGTGCTGGGCCTCGGCTTCCGCGCGGCCGAGCCGGGACCGGTCGCCGGACAGCGATTTCCCTACCTGGATCCCGAGTTTTTCGAGCTCTTCCGCCACCGCCCGGGAGGCCGTCAGGTTCGAGCGCGGCATGCTCACCTGGATGTCGTAAGCGAAATCGTTCTTCTGCGGACGCACCGCGGCCACGTAAGCGTCCCGGTTCTCCTCCAGCAACTCCGTGCGGTCGAAGGAATGCGCGATCACCGCGGCGACCGTTTCGAGCGCGAAGCCGACCTGGTCCGCGCCGGGACTTTCCTCGTGCAGCACCGGAAGCTGCTCGCCGAAAGTCCAATACGACACGTACGGCAGGGTCAGGTGCCGAGCCATCGTTTCCGGCGGGACGTCCTGGTCCAGCCAGGGTTCGAACAGGCTTTCGGTCTCCTCGACGCAGAACTTCCGCCACTTCTCCGAGCGGTCGTACTCCTCGCGCGTGTCGAACCGCGAGAGCACCGGCAGCACCGGCAGCTGCGGACGGTCATACGGCAGGGCGTTGCGGGCGACGTTGGCCCGTTTCGCGATGTCGACCGCGCCGCGGACGCTTTGCCGGTTCGCGGTGTAGAGGACGACCAGCCGGTCCGGCAGGTGCGCCGCGCAAATGCCGCCGACGTCGGAGATCCCGGTGCGGCTGTCGAGGAGAACGTAGTCGTAGCTGGAGGTCCAGTGCTCCCGGCACTTTTCGAGATACGCGCCGAAGCGGTCGTCGTACAGGCTTTCCCAGTCGATTCCCTGCACCTGCGCGGGATAGTCGAGACCCTCGCGGCCGGCGGCGAGGAAATCCAGGGTCCCCGGCGTGTTGTCGCCCGCGGCCAGCCGGAGGATGTGCCGGTCCGGCTGGACGGTTCCGGCCCGGAAGTCGGCCACGAGGTCCACCACGCCGCCGTCCGGTTCGCGGTCCAGCATCGGGCGGAAGTAGTCGGTCAGGCCGGGCGCTTCGAGGTCCCAGTCGACGCACAGCACGCGATGGCCCCAGCGCGCCAGCAGCACGGCGATGTTGGCCAGCGCGAAACTGCGGCCGACGCCGCCCTTGAACGAGTAGAACGTGATCACGGTGCCGGTCATCGGTTCAGAACTTCGGGACGCGGGAGGTCGGCGGGTCGTCCGGCACCGGGGTGAGCACCGGCCAGTCCGAGCGCCACGGCGGAGCCGCGCTGATCAATTCCTCCACTTCCTCGGCGATCTCGTTCATTTTGTCGTGGAAACCGATGTACTTGGGTGAAACCTGGAAATGCTCGTACGGATGGTTCCAGTCGGTCAGGTTCTGCCACCGGCGCTGATGGGCGAACGGCGGGAAATTCTTCGAATCGGCGTAGATCACCGGGTAGATCAGCGTGGCCGGGCGTTCGCCGCCGGCGAGTTTCTCCCGGTGCGCCATCGACGCCCATTCGGCGAGGCACCATTCGTTGTAGAAGTACTGCCCGGACGCGACCGGGACGAGAATCCTGGTGCGCTGCAAAGCGTTGCGCAGTTCGTCCGGCCACCGGTCGCCGACCCGGACCGAGCCGTCGAAGAACACCCGGACCTCCCGGTCGAGGTTTCCGTCGAGCAGTTCGCGCAACCGCGGCTGGAAATGGTTGCGCACCCACCGGGCGATCGGATCGGCGGTTCGCAGATAACTGATGAAAACGTCATAGTGGTACACCTGGGCAGCGCTCCCCGTCGATTTCCGCGTCCTGGCGATCCGACCTCGGCCCCCGACGATACCTTTGGCGCGCGCCCGGACAAGGGACAGATTCTGGACACTTTGTGGCCGAAAACCCGCGCCCGCCCGCCGGGCCCCGCGCCGGACCCGAAACTGGACCGGTCGCCGCCGCCGGAATTCGAGGAGCCCGATGTCCGCCCCGACCGCACCCCGGATCTTCATCAGCTACGCCCACGACACCGCCGCCGAGCACTACCGGCAGGTCGGGACCTTCGCCACCTTCCTCCGCGCCCGGCTCGGGCTCGACGTCCGCCTGGACCAATGGGACGACGCCTCCCGGCTCGACTGGTCGGCCTGGGCGATCCGGAACATCCGCGCCGCCGATTTCGTGCTGGTGGTCGCCTCGCCGAACTACCGGCGGCGCGCGGACGGCGAGGCCCCCTTCGACGAGGGCCGCGGCTCCCAGTTCGAAGCGCGGATCATGCGCGACGCGCTCACCCGCGACCTGGAGCGCGAGACCAGCCGCATCCTGCCGGTGGTGCTGCCGGGCGCTTCCGTCGAGGACATCCCGGCGTTTCTCACCCCGTATTCCACCACGCATTTCCGGATTTCGGAATTCACCGACGACGGCGTGGCCGGGCTGCTCTCCGCGATCACCGGACGCAGCCAGAACGAACGCCCGGTGCGCGGGACATGGCGCGGGACACCGGATTCCGCGGCCGGACCGGTCCTGGCGACCGAGCTGCCCTGGCGCGAGAAGAGCGCGGACATCGCGACCGGCCCGGCGCGGATCGACGGGATCGGTTACGAGCACAGCGTCGTTTTCCGCACGGCCGGACCGACTTCCGGCGCGTGGGCGTTCGCGGAAATCGACCTCGGCGGTTCCTACGCGCATTTCACCGCGGTCGCCGGCGTGCTCGACGACGCCGAGGACGCGGCTTTCCAGACCGGCCTGTTCTGCGTCCGGCTCGACGGGGAAATCCGCCACCTCGACCATTCCGCGTTCGGCAGCCCGCGGCACACCGAACTCGACGTCACCGGCGTCCGGCGGCTGCGCCTGGAGATCCGCCGTCCCGCCGCGGGCGTCTCCCCGGCGGGCCCGGCCGCCCGCACGACCCGCCCGGCCGCGCTGGCCTGGGGAAATCCCACCCTGCGCTAGCCGCCCGGGCCGAGTCCGTGAGGGGAACCCGGAGGGAATCAGAGTCCCTCGGGGTTCCCCTCACGGACGCTCAACAGCAGCGTTTCCTGCTCGCCGAGGAAACAGGAAACCCCTTGTCCGCCCTCGTTCCCGGATCGCATTCTGGGTGCACGCCGCTCGTTCCGGGCGGTTCGCCGAGAATCACGGAAATCCGTTAAGCCGCGAAACAACGCTATTTCGCGGCCGGGATTTTCCGTGCCTGGATCCGGGAGGGAGGTGGCGGAATGCAGACGCACGGAATCGTTCTCATCCTCACGCTGCTGGGCCTGGCCTGACGCGGAACCGGCCGGATTCGCCGCGAGGGCGGATCCGGCCGCCCGCTCAGCCGCGAGCCCGCAGATGGTCCCGCAACGCCCGCGCGACCCGCGCCATCAAAATCTCCGCCTCCGGCTGAATCGCCGCGGGCACCCGGGATTCGGTGAGCGCGGCGACCGCGAACGACTGACCGTCCGAATGCTCCACCACGCCGATCTCGTGCCGCAAGTTCAGCAATGTCCCGGTTTTCGAGGACCACTTGGCCGAATCCGACGCGAAATCCGGCGCGAGCCGTTGCCGCAGCAGGTTGTCGCCCATCAGCTCGCGCACCCGCGCGGACACGTCCGGGTCGATCTTCGACGGCGTCCACAGCGCGGTCAGCAGGTCGGCGAACGCGCGGGCCGAACCGGAACTCGCCCGCGAAACGTCCAGCTGCCGCACCGGATGCCCCTGTCCCTCGGTCACCGCGCCGATGGCGAGCGAATGCGCGAGATGCACGTCGGCCGCGGCGAACCGTTCCACCGGCGTATCGCTCAGCTCCCGCACCGAATGCCGCACCGAGATGCCGGTGATGCCCCACTCGCGCACCGTCCGGGTGACCTCCGCGGGCGAGGTGAGCGCGAACAGTTCGTCGGCGGCGGCGCTGTCGCTGATCGAGGAAGCCAGGTACATCAGGTCGGCCACCGCCACCCGCGCCGGATGGCGGAAGCGCGACAGCCCGGTCGGCCCGGCGGTGTCGATGCGGTCGGGTTCGATCTCCACCGACTGCGCGCCGTCCAGTTCGCCGCGCCGGATCCGGTCCTGCGTCACCGCCACGAGCGGGACCTTGACCAGCGACGCGGTCGCGAACTCCAGATCGGGCTCGATCCCGATCTCGCGGCCGGACCCGAGATCGCGGACGAGGAACGAACCGCGCAGGCCGCCTTCGTCGAGTTCGTCCCGCAGCCGCGCCAGCAGCGCCTCAGTGTTCACGGCGTCAGTCTGCCGCAACGCTCGCGCCGAGACAGCGGGCGATCGCCGCGCGCAGCGGCGTCCGCACCCGGTCGACGTCGTCGCCCAGCCCGGCCGCCACGTCGTATCCGCGCGCGAGCCGGACGCCGCCCGCCGGACGCCACGCCAGCCCCAGCTCCCGAGCCTGGTCCGCCGAGCACAGCAGCAGATCCGCCGACCCGATCACGCTCGCCGCGGCCGTCGTCAGCGTCGCCGCGACCTCCACCTGCGCGGGCAGCAGCCCGGCCGCGTCCCGCGCGCGGAACACCCGGTCGCGCACATGCGGCACGTCGTCCTCCGGCTGCACCCACACCCGGCGGCGCGCACCGGCCGCCCGGCCCGCGCGCAGGGTTTCCAGATGCACCACGGCTTCGTCCGGCTCGGCCTCGCTGGCCAGCCCGAGCGGCACTGTCCACACCCCGTCCTCCGGCGGCACCGCGACGAGCGCGGCCCGGACCTCCTGCGTCCGCACCAGCTCGGCCCGTTCCGCCGGCCCGGCGACCCGGAACTCCAGGAACACCTCCACCGTCCGCGCCTGCGCCTCGAGTTCGGCGAGGTCGCGAGTGGTCGAGGTGTCCGGGACCGCCAGCCGCAACGGCCGCCGGCGCGCGCGCTGAGCGTCGTGTTCCATCGCCTCGGCGAGCCGGACCAGGCGTTGCGCGGACGGCAGCAGGTCCCGGCCGAACGGCGTGAGCCGCGCCCGGCGCGTCGACCGGTCGAACAGCCGCTCCCCCAGGTGCCGCTCGAGCGCGGCGATCCGGCGGCTCGCCACCGGCTGCGGGATCCGCGCGACCGCCGCGCCGCCGGTGAAGCTCCCCGCTTCGGTCACGCTCACGAACGCTTTGCAGCAGCCGACCAAGTCCACGACCAGAGCTTATGCCAGATACGCATCGTCTCGCACAAAAGTGTCTTGGCCCGCATGAACCGGCCCGGGGCACGCTTCGGGGAGTTGATCGACTTCGGAGGGAGAACCCCGTGTTCCGCAGGCTGACCCTGGCCTCGTTCGCATTGGTCGCGCTAGCCTCGTGCGCCGCACCAGCACCACCGGTCGCCACCGCGCCGCCCGCCTCGCCCGCCGCGGCCAAGACCGTCGTCCAGCCGGATTTCGCCGCGCTGGAAAAGGCTTTCGACGCCCGGCTCGGCGTCTACGCGATCGACACCGGCGACGGCCGCGAGGTCGCTTATCACGCCGACGAACGCTTCGCCTACGCATCGACGCACAAGGTGTTCAACGCGGCAGCCATCCTGCACCGAGGGGACGATCTGAACCGGACGGTCACGATTCGGCAAAGCGATCTCGTGCCCAACTCCCCGATTACGGAGAAGCACATCGGGGAGCAGATGTCGCTACAGAGCGTCCTCGACGCTGCGCTGCGTTACAGTGACAACACTGCGGATAACCTCATGTTCCGCGAAATCGGAGGTCCCGCCGGGCTGGCCGCGGAGCTTCGCCGGCTGGGGGATACGGTCACCCACGTGGACCGCATCGAGCCCGCTCTCAACGAGACGAGCCCTGGTGACGTCCGGGACACGACCACCCCGCGAGTCTGGGCCAAGGACCTGCGCGCCGTCGCGCTCGACTCGGGACTCCCGGCGGACAAGCAGGCCGTGCTCGCCAAGATCATGCGCGCCAACACCACCGGCGCGAACGTGATCCGCGCCGGCGTGCCCGCGGACTGGCAGGTCGCGGACAAGACCGGGTCCGCCGATTACGCCACGCGCGACGACATCGCCGTGGTGTGGCCGCCGCACCGGGCCCCGATCGTGCTCGCCGTGCTGTCCGACCACGCGAAGAAAGACGCCAAGACCGACGACAAACTGATCGCGCGGGCCGCCGCCGCGGTCGTGAAGGCCTTGCAGTGACTGGAATCTACCGAGTGGTCACCCACGTGCTCGCGGTGCTTTTCGTGCCGGTCGCGTGGGTGGTCGCGCGGGGCCGGGCGCGGCACGTCGCGTGCCAGTGGGCGCTGGGGGCCCGCTATCCGGCCGAAAACCTCGCCGGGCTCACGCCCGGCACGTACGCCGCGTTCACCGCGGCGCGGACCGAAGCCTTGTGGCGGCACGGAATCCTGCTCGGCCTGACCTCCGGCCACCGCGACGCCGCCACCCAGGCCGACCTGTTCCACGCCGAAGTACAGCGCGCCGGTTCGCACGAACTCGCCCTGCATCTGACGCTCCCGCCCGCGCAATCGCAGCACGTGCAGGGCGTCGCGCTCGACGTGCGGCCTTACGAAGGCGCGCAGTGGCTCGAGGTCCACGGTGGACGGTTCGGCCTGTATCGCGTGTACGACAACGAATGGTGGCACTTCGAGTACCACCCGAACGGCCGACCGCAGCGCCTGCCGCATCCCGGCTACGCCACCACCCGCGCCGCCAGCTGAGGCCGGTTCGTCCACTGTGGACCAGGCCGGAGTCACTGATATGTGACGAAATCGGGCAAGCCGTAACGAACCTCCGGACCGGGCGATAAGCGGATGTGCCCGGGGGTGTCCTGGGCCTGTCCCGAACGGAAAACGCATGATTCGCCCGGTCTCGAACCGTCTCTTCCTGCGCTACGGCGCTGTCGCGGCCGCCGCCGCGCTCGCGTGCACCGCCTGTTCCGGCTCCGGCGGGAACGCCGCGCCGCCGCCAGCCGCCGCCGTCGCGGCCGCGAGTTCGTCGGCCGCGCCGTCCGCCGCGCCGCTCGACGCCGCGACAGTCGGCGACACCGTCAAGGCCGCGATGAAGAAGGCGACCGCGGTCCACGTCAAGGGCTCGAAGAGCGAAGACGGCAAGATGAAGGTCGACATGCAGTTCAACCGCGACAGCGTGAGCGGCTCGATCGAGAAGGACGGCGTCGAGGTCCCGGTGCTGCGCGTCGGCGACAAGGTCTGGATGCGGTTCAGCAAGTCGCTGACCAAGGAGGCCCGCCTGCCCGCCGAGGCCGCCGCGATGGTGAACGACAAGTGGGTCTCGCTCGACTCCCAGCTCGGCCAGGGCCTCGGCGAGGTGTTCAAGCTGTTCCTGGACTTCGACGTCTTCATCGGCTCCATGGCCGACGACGTCGACAAGACCGGCTACTCCGCGGGCGAACCCGCCGACGTCGCGGGCACTCCGGCGTTGCGGTACCGCAACGGCAGCAGGACGATCTTCCTCGAGGCAGCCGGCACGCACCGCTTGCTGCGCCTCGAATCCCCGTCGGAAGGCACGATGGAGTTCACCGGCTGGGACCAGCCCGTCCCGGCCAAGGCCCCGCCCGCCGCGGAGATCTACTCCGGCCCCGGCTCCTGATCGGACGGTCTCTCGTCCACTGTGGACCAAGTGGTCACGGATCCATGACAGAGACGGACAAGCCGTAACGGACCACCGGGCCAGGCGATAAGCGGATGCGCCCGGGGGTGTCCCGGGCCCGTCCCGAACGGAAAACGCATGATTCGCCCGGTCCCGAACCACCTCTTCCTGCGCTACGGCACCCTCGCAGTCGCCGCCGCGCTCGTGTGCACCTCCTGCTCCGGCTCCGGCGGAAGCGCCGCGCAACCGCCCGCCGCCCCCAGCCCGGCTGCGAGTTCTTCGGCCGCGCCGCTCGACGCCGCGACCGTCGGCGACACCGTCGCGAACGAGATGAAGACCGCGGCCGCGGTCCACGTCAAAGGCAGCGACGGCCCGACGAAGTTCGACATGCAGTTCAACCGCGACAGCGTGAGCGGCTCGATCGAACAGGACGGCGCGGCGGTGCCGATCGTCCGCGTCGGCGACAAGATCTGGATCAAGTTCACCCGCGGCATGGCCAAGCTGGCCGGGCGGCCCGCCGGAGCCCGCTCGCCGCTGGACGGCAAGTGGGTGGCGACGGACTCCCCGATGATCCGCGGGCTCGGCGAGAAGTTCAAGGCCTTCCTGGACCTCGACGCCTTCGTCGGCGCCATGGCCGACGACCTCGACCAGCCCGGCTACTCCGCGGGCGAACCCGCCGACGTGGCGGGCGCCCCGGCGACGCGGTACCGGAACGGCGGCAGAACGATTTTCCTGCGAACCGGATCGCACCGGCTGCTGCGGTACGAGTCCCAGGACCAAGGGACGATGGAGTTCACCGGCTGGGACGAGCCCGTCCCGGCCAAGGCCCCGCCCGCCGCGGAGATCTACTCCGGCTCCTGAAGTTCTGCCGCCGAAGCGAACGGGTGCGACACTGCCCGAGATGATCGGTCTGCTGTATCCCACCCGCGATTGCGCCGAAGACGACTTCACCGCCCTGGCCGGATGCCTGGACGCCCGGCCAGGCGTGGAGTTCGCCTACGTGCCCTGGGCCCGGCGCAAGGTCGGGCGGGAAGACGTCCAGACCGCGGTGCGCGAGCTGAGCGAACCACACCGGCTGGTCCGAGCTGCGGCGACCTTCACGACGTCCCCGCGCGTGGTCAGCTGGGCGTGCACGAGCTGCAGTTTCATCGACGGCGTCGCCGTGGCCAAGAGGCAGACCGACGCGCTGACGGAGACACTGGGTGTCCCGGCGAGCAGCACGTCACTGGCGTTCCTCGCGGCCGCGCACCGGCTCGGCTTGGAGCGGGTCGCGCTCGCCTCGGTGTACGCGCCCGACATCACCGACGCGTTCGCGGCTTTCCTCGCCGAGGAAGACATCGCCACCGTGCACGCCGTGTCGGCCGACGCCGGTTCGGACCGCGACCTGGCGTCCTGGGACAGCGACCGAATCCGCGAGCTCGTCGACTCCGCCGCTTCCCCGGACGCCCAAGCCGTCCTGGTCCCCGAAACCGCCCTGCACACCGCGCCGCTGCTCGCCGAACTCGAAAACCGCGCGGGCAAACCCGTGCTGACGGCCACCCAAGTGACGCTCTGGCACTGCCTCACCCTGCTCGGCCGCCCGGCCGCCGGACCCGGTCTCGGCACCCTGCTCTCCCACCCGCACTGAGGTCCACTGTGGACTGCCGAACACCCGTGGATAACGGCGCCTGATCGCGGGTATCCGCCGATCATGAGCAGCCACCTGATCGCCGTCACTGTCGACTGCCGCGACGCCGAGGCGCTCGCCGAGTTCTGGCGGGAAGCGCTGGGCTATCCGCCCGCCGAGAAGTGGCCGGACAGCCACGGACTCGTCTACGTCGAGCTGAAAGCGCCGGACCGGCCGTCGCTGCTGTTCCAGCCGGTGCCCGAGGGGAAGACCGGCAAGAACCGGCTGCACCTGGACATCGCGCCGGACACGGTGGAACAGCGCGACGAGGTGGCCCGCCTCGTGACGCTCGGCGCGAAAGTCGTGGAAGATCCGGAAAACGACCATTGGATCGTGCTGAAAGACCCTGAAGACAACGAATTCTGCGTCGTGCCCCGGCGGTCCTGACCCGCGTCCGGCCAAGGGCTACGATCTTCGCCGTGCCCGAGTCCCGAGTGCCCGCCCGTCCCGATCTCGGGATGCTCGCCGGGCGGTTGCTGTTCGCGGTGCAACGGGAGCTGTTCACCGCGCTGGCCGCCGAAGGTTTCGGCGATTTGAGCCCGCGCCACGGTGCGGTGCTCGCCTACCTCGGCCCGGACGGGGCGCGCGCGACCGAACTGTCCCGGTTGTCCGGACGGCGCAAGCAGGTCATCGGCACGATGGTCGACGAACTCGAAACGCTCGGCTACGTCGAACGCCGCCCCGACCCGGCCGACCGGCGCGCGAAACTCGTCTGCCCGACCGAGCGCGGACAGGCCATGATCGGGGCCTCGGCCCGCATTCTCGCCGGGATCGAGGACCGGCACGCCCAGCGGCTCGGGCGGAGCGGGTACGCGGAGTTCAAGCGGGTGCTCGCCGAGGTCACCGACGAGCAGCGGCACTTCGCCGGGCAGTGATCACTGGCCCGGCCACCCTGCTGCGGCGGGCCGGAAGCGGGCCATCGCCCCGGCATCGGCTGCTGCGGATAAGACGGTTGCCGCGGGTACGGCTGCGGCGTGCCTGGAGCGCTGTACTGCTGCGGATATTGCGGCGGAACCGGGCCGGGCTGCGGATACTGCGGTCCCGGGTACTGCTGCCTCATCGGAACCGGCCCCGGATACTGCGGCGTCCCTGGAACCGGTGCCCCGTAAGGCATTCCGTATCCCACCGGCGGAGCCGCCTTCGCCGACACCGCGGGCAGCCACAGCACCACCGCGAGGACAGTCATCACGCCGAACGCGACGCTCTCTTCCCAGGAATGGGTAAAGATCACCAGGACGAGCGCGCACAGCAACTGCACCGGCGCGCCCCAGAGCAGAATCCGGCCGGCCGATTGCCGCCGCGCGAAAATCATCGCCACGCCGGCGAGCACCACGATCGCCAGCACCGCGGTCATCGCGAACAGGTAATCGTGGACGCCGGCATCGCTTCCGCCGCCCACGATAGTGCCGATCGGCCAGATCCCCCCGCGAACGGCGTAAATCTCCAGCAGCGCGAGCAACACCGCCACCGCGATGCCGATCCCCGTCGCCTTCGGACGCACCACCGGCTGAGTCATCCCCGGTTCCCTCCGTCACCCTCCGGAGGGAACACTTTACCAAGCGCCTCCACCGTCCACAGTGGAGCAACCGCGGGCACGACGGCCCCCAGCCCCCGCGACCGGCCCGGACGCCCTCTACGATCGGCCCGTGACCGCCTACGACGACATCTTCGACCACCTCGACGCTTCGGCCCTGCCCGAGCGGCAGCAGCACATCCTCGCCACCATCCGGGACTGGGTGGGCCAGCACGGGTATTCGCCGAGCACGCGCGAGATCGGCGAAGCGGTCGGATTGCGGTCGACGTCCTCGGTGTCGAAGCATCTCGCCGCGCTGGAGGACAAGGGTTTCCTGCGCCGCAGCTCCACCATGTCGCGGCCGATCGACGTGCGCGCCTTCCTCGGCGACGTCCCCTCGCGCGACGGCGGCGACTCCGTGCCGGTGCCGGTGGTCGGCGACATCGCGGCGGGCACGCCGATCTCCGCGCAGGAGCACGTGGACGACGTCCTGCGGCTCCCGCGCGGGCTCACCGGCCGCGGCACCGTTTTCGGGCTTCGCGTGCGCGGCGATTCGATGGTCGACGCGGCGATCTGCGACGGCGACATCGTGGTGGTGAAGCAGCAGCACGAGGCGCATTCGGGCCAGATCGTCGCCGCGATGATCGACGAGGAGGCGACGGTGAAGGTCTACCGCCGCCGCGACGGGCACGTCTACCTCGAGCCCCGCAACCCGGCCTACGAGGTGATCGACGGCGATCGGGCCACGGTGCTCGGCGTGGTCGTCTCGGTGCTCCGCAGCATGTGAAGTCCGTGAGGGGAACCCTGAGGGAATCTGATTCCCTCAGGGTTCCCCTCACGGACAGCGGAGTCAGTCGACGGCCACCGGAACCCGGGCGTCGACCAGTTCGTCCCGCTCGGCCGCCCGGCCCTGCCACGGCCGCGCGACGAGCCACAGCACCAGTCCGGACACCACCAGCCCGCCGAACATCACCGTGGCCATCGCGGCCGCGTTGTTGCCCAGCAGGCCGACCACCGGCGAGACCGCCGCGCCGACGCCGAACTGCACCGCGCCCAGCAGCGACGCGGCCGTCCCGGCGTTGTCCCCGTGCGCGTCGAGCGCGACCGCGGGCGCGTTCGGCAGGATCAGCCCGGCGAAGAACAGCACCGCCCACACCGGCACCGCGACGCCGAACATGCCGCCGAATCCGGTCAGCGCGGTCACCAGCAGCACCGCCGCCGAGGCCGCCGCGGCGAGGCTCGCCACGAGCAGCACCTGGTGCGGTTCGAACCGGTTCATCAGCCGGGCGTTGACCTGCGTCGCGGCGATCAGCCACACCGCGCTCGCCCCGAACATCAGGCCGAACTGCTGCTGGTCCAGCCCGTACTGCTGCTGGAACACGAACGACCCGCCGCTGACGAACGCGAACAGCCCGGCCATCGCGAACCCGGCCACCAGCACCAGCCCGACGAACGAGCGGTCGGTGAACAGGTTCCGGTAGGACCGCACGGTCGCCCGGAACCGGAACGGCTGCCGCCGCGCGGGCGGCAACGTCTCCGGCAGCGCGAGCGCCGCCGCGATCCCGCTCGCCAGCCCGATCGCGGCGAGCACCACGAAGACCCCGCGCCAGTGCGTCCACGCCAGCAGCGCGCTGCCGAGCGTCGGGGCCAGCACCGGGGAAACGCCCATCACCAGGATGAGCTTGGACAGCAGTTTCGCCGCGGCGCGATCGGTGTAGAGGTCGCGCACCACGGCCAGCGCCAGCACCGCGCCCGCCGAGGCGCCCAGCCCCTGCAGCACGCGCGCCGCGCTCAGCAGCTCGACCGTCGGGGCCACCAGGCACAGCAGCGACGCGAGCACGTGGATCGCGCTTCCGGCGACGAGCGGGATCCGCCGCCCCATCGCGTCCGAAAGCGGGCCGGCGATCAGCTGGCCGAGCCCGAGCCCCAGCACCGTTCCGGTGAGGGTCAGCTGGATCGTCGACTCCGTCGTCGACAGTTCGCGGGTGATGTCCGGCAGGGCCGGCAGATACATGTCGATGGACAGCGGCCCCAGTGCCACCAGAACGCCCAGCACGAGCACCAGCTTCAGCTGGCTCCCGGCGCCGCGCGCTTCGCGTGTTTCGTTCACGCCACTCCCCTTCGTCGTGAGCACTTGGGCACCTACGAAGAAGACGGCCGAGAAATTCCGGAACCCGCGAACAGATCACACCCTGGGAATCCCGCTTGACAAACTCACCCGAGGCCGAGAGCGAAAACGTGGAGGTCCGGATCGGCCGGGAGCGTCACCGTCGCGATCTTCTTGCCGGCGGGGATTTCCAGCGGCGCGGTGGCGTAAACCGAGGCGCCGATTCCCTGGCCGCCGGGCTGATTCCGGTGCGCGGTGCGGGCCACGAGCGTATTGCCGAACACTGGTTCGGTATTTCCGCCCGGCAACACCCAGTCACCGAACGAAAGATCGGCGGTCGCGGTCGTGCCGTCGGTGAACGCGACGGTCGCGCTCCCCCGGTGGTCGCCGTTCGCCGCCGAGCCGACGAAAAGCAGGCGGCTCGCTGAAGTTCCACCCAGCTCGAGCTTCTGCCCGGACGGCACCGCGTTGTCCGGACGACCGGACGGCGCGGCGGGCCAGACGAACGTCGTACCCGCTGCGTGTCCGATCGAACCCGGAGCGAGACCGGCGTCCGCCAGCGCTTTCCGCGAATAGCTGTTTCCGGCGCCGTCGAAATTCGCCGAACCGCCGTCGCCGTCATCGGAAATCCCGACATTGCCGAAGGCGCCGGCCAGGCTTCCCTTCGGCGCGACCAACACAATTATCGAGGAGGAAACCGAATGTCCGGCTCCGCGCAACGTTACGGGCACTTCGTAGTAACCGGCCTTCGTTCCCGCCGCAGCCGTGACGGTCAGTTCGGTTTTCCCGCTTCCGGTGCGATCGTCGAGCCACACCGAACGCTGGCCGGACACGGTGATCCCGGCCGGCGCCGAGGTCGCGATGTTCACCGAGCGCAGATGCCCGCCGAGCCGCTGGCCGTTCACCGCGACGGTGCCGGAACCACCCGGTTCGACGGTGACCTGGTTGGCCACCGAGGCGACGTACGGCTCTTCACCGTCCCGATAGGACGGTGGCTGCGTGTTCGCCGCCCAGTTCCGGTCCGGCTGCGCGGACAGCGCGAAGTCGAGCCGCCCACCGTTGCGCGCGAGGTCCTGCGGCAACGACGTCCGATCCCACCGGCGCCCGTTCAAGGACAGGCCGTGGACGTACTGCGTGGTCGTCGACGCACCAGGCGCACGGAGGTCAAGGGTGCGACCGCCCGGCAGCGTCAGCACCGCGCGCTCGAACAGCGGGCTGTGCACGGTGAGATCCGGCGTGCCCGGGGTCGACGGATACAGCCCCAGCGCGGCCCAGACGTACCAGGACGATTGGGCGCCGAGGTCGTCGTTGCCGGGCTCGCCGTCCGGCGTCGCGCTGAACAGCGTGGTCGCGATCCGGCGCACCACCTCCTGTGTCTTCCACGGCTGGCCGACGTGGTTGTACAGCCACGGCACGCCGAAGTCGGGCTCGTTGCCCGCCCACATGTACGGCTCGTTCGGGCCGACGTTGAGCTTCTGGAAGAACGTGTCGAGCCGCGCGGACACCGCGGCCGGCCCGCCCATCGCGGTCACCAGCCCGGCCGTGTTCTGCGGCACGAGCCAGGTGTACTGCGCGGCGTTGCCCTCGTCGAAGCCGTCCTGGCCGAAGGTGCCGGGCGCGGGCGGCTGGTACGCCGGGCCGTCCGGGAACCGTCCGTCCTGGCCGCGCGGCTGGAGGTAGCCGGTGGCCGGGTTGAACAGGTGCTGCCAGTTCTGGCCGCGTTTCGCGAAGTCGCGGGCCACGCCGCGGTCGCCGATCGCGCCCGCGAACTGCGCGATGGCGAAGTCGTCGATCGCCCATTCCAGCGTGATCGAGGCCCCGACGCGCGCGTGGTCGCCGCGGGAGGCGTCGTTGTTCGGCAGGTAGCCGCGGGCGAGGTAGTCCGCGATCCCCCTCCGCTCCTGGTACGCGCCCGGCGTTTCGTCCACCGACGTCGCGCCCTTGACCAGGTACTTCAGCGCGGTCTTGACGTCGAAGTCGCGCGCGCCGAAGGCGTAGAGGCTGGACAGCAGCGCGACCGAGCTGTCGCCGGTCATCTGCCCGGTGTAGCCGTTGGCCATCGGCCAGCGCGGCCACCAGCCGCCCTGGACCGCGTCGTTGGTCAGCGACTGCGCCATGTCGCTGGCTTCCTTCGGGAACAGCATGCCGTGCAAGGGCGCGAGCGAGCGATAGGTATCCCAGTCGGAGAAGTTGGCATATTGCGAGTGCCCGGCCGGAAGCGTGCGGATCTGGTCGTCGAAACCGATGTAGCGGCCGTCCACGTCGTTGAACGTGTTGGGGTGCATCAGGCTGTGGTAGAGCGCGGTGTAGAACGTCTTGAGCTGCGCGGAGTCCTTGCCCGCCACGCGAATCCGGCCGAGCGCGTCGCGCCAGGCGTCCCTCGTCTTCTGGCGCATCGCGGAAAAGTCCCAGCCGGGAGCCTCGGCCGCCATGTTCGCCTTCGCGCCCTGAACGTCCACATAGGACATGGACACCTTCGCGTGGACCACGCCCGCGTCGCCGAAGGTCAGGTACGCCCCGGCTTTCGGCGCGTCGACCTGGTCGCTGCCCGGCTGGACGGTCTTTCCGTCCCAGGTGCCGTGCGCGGTGAACGGACGGTCGAAGGTGATGTCGTAGTAGACGGTGTACTTGTTCGCTTTGCCGCAGAAGTGGCCGGTCGTCGCCTGCCCGCTGACCTCGCGGTCGCCGGTGATCCGCAGCCCGGCCGCGGAGTTGCCCGCCAGGCTCGCGCCGCCCTTCACGAGCACCTGCGCGTTCTGCCCCGCCGGGAAGGCGAACGCCGCCAACCCCGTGCGAGTGGTCGCCGTCAGCTCGGTACGGACGCCCGAATCCGGAAAGGTGACGGCGTAATAGCCGGGCTCAGCCTGCTCCCCGTCGTGAGTGAAGCGTTCGACGCGATCCCACGGCTTCGCTCCGACGTCGCCGGTGACCGGCAGAATCGGGACGTCGCCGAACGCGTTGCAGCCGACCGACGCGTGGTCGAGGCTGAAGCCGCGGATCTTGTCGCTGTGGTACTGGTAGCCGGCGTAGGACCCGTCGGTGTCCGGCGAGAACTGCATCATCCCGAACGGCGCGGCCGGCCCGGGGAAGTTGTTGATCTCGCCGACCGAGGTGCCGCCGCGCCCGGTGCCGACGAGCGGATCGGCGTACGCCGCCGGATCGCTTGTGAGCGGCGCCTGCGGCGCGGCCGCCGCGACGGTTCCCGCTCCGACGACCGCCGCCGTCACCAACGCTGCCACGACTGAGTACCGCACGGCACCTCCCAGACCTCGTGTTGTCCGACCTTTCCGGCTGGCGGGCTGCGAGGTCAACCGGATGACAGAGATCTGGCCGGTTTTGCGCGGACAGACATCCGACCGGCGGCAATTCTGGATACCCTCCGAACCATGGCGAAGGGCTTCGACGCGGCAATGCGCATGATGCGCAGCCGCGATCCGCAACGCGCCGAGGACGGCTTCGGCTTGCTGCGCGACCGCGCCGCCGAGTACCTCCCCGCGTTGCTCGAGGAGTTCGAGGCCGAACACGAGCACCGCGGCCTGCGCAGCTGGCTGCTGGAGCTGATCGGGACGGCCGAATCACCCGAAGCGCTGCCGGTGCTCGCGGCCCAGCTCCACAGCACAGACGAGTTGCTGCGCGACTGGGCAGTCATCGGGCTGACCCGCCTGAACACCCGAGAGGCGCGGGCTGAACTCTGGCGCGCCCGGGCCAACGGCACGATCTCGTAGAATCGCGAAACGCGGGCTAACGTCGACGGACATGACAGAACCCGCCACCCGGGACGTCGAGGGCTACGAGGTCGGCTCCAGCGTCTCCGTCATCCGCGAATACGCCACCGAGCCCGGCACCGGGCCGCGGCTGCACCGGCATCCTTACCCCGAAACCTTCGTCATCCAGCGCGGGCGCGCGTTGTTCACCATCGGCGCCGAGCAGCGCGAAGGCACCGCCGGGGACGTGCTCGTCGCGCCGGCGGACACGCCGCACAAGTTCGTTTCGCTCGGTCCCGGACCGTACGAGGCCGTGCACATCCACGAGAACGACCGGTTCGTCACCGAGTGGCTGGAGTGAGGTCAGGCCGCATTTGTACGTCCCGTGTATCCCGCTCGGCGATGCTCGGCCCGGACCGACCAGGACCGGGAGGACACGGATGCTCAGGAAACTCGCAGTGCTCACCGCCGGGGCCGCGGCGGCGGCCACGGTCGCCGTCGCCGCTCCGGGCGTAGCCGCGGCGCTGCCGTCGGCGAACATGGAAGCCGTGCTGCTGGCGGCCCAGATCGACCCGCAGCGCGCCGACAGCACGCAGACGCCGGGCGCGCACGACAGCGTCCTGCTGGTCGAGAAGGCGTTGCAGGGCAAGGGACTGCTGGACGCCAAGTACGTCGACGGCTACTTCGGCACCACCACGATCGACGCCTACTCGAAGTACCAGAAGTCCCTGGGCTACACCGGAATCGACGCGTCCGGCCTGCCGGGCAAGACTTCGCTGGAGAAGCTCGGCGCCGGCCAGTACAGCGTGTCCAATGTGGTATCCGCGGGCAGCCACGTGACATATCACGGCGTCACGCTGAACACTCGCACCAAGGCGATGCTCCAGGGGGCGGAGAAGCTGTTCGGCAAGCAAGTCGGCCTCACCCAGGGTTCGTACAACCCGGGCGGCGTCGGCGCGTCGGCCGGGACGCACGACGGCGGCGGCGCTTTCGACGTCTCGGTGGCGGACATGTCCTCGGCCACCCGCGTCGAATTCGCCAAGGACCTCCGGAAAGTCGGGTTCGCGGCCTGGGTGCGCACTCCCTCGCAGGGCGACTGGGGCTACCACATCCACGCGATCGCGGTGAACGACCCGGACCTGTCCTCGGGCGCGCAGCACCAGGTCGGCGCCTACTACCTCGGGCAGAACGGCCTCGCCGACCACGGCAAGGACGACGGCCCCGCGGTCAACCCGAAGCTGACCTGGGAGCAGTACCAGCGCGGCTGACTCACCCGGCCGCCGCATTTGCTGGCGCGAGTGCGGCGGCCGTGGTTTTCTGGTGCCATGGCGGGAAAAACATTTCGGTTCGGGGTCGTCGCGGCAGCACAAGAGGGCGGTGCGAAATGGCGGGAAACCGCGCGCCGTGCCGAGGATCTCGGATATTCGACCCTGCTGTCGCCGGACAATCTGCACCTCCCGACCCCGACCGCGGCGCTGGCCGTCGCGGCGGCGGTGACGACCGAACTGCGGGTCGGGACGTTCGTCTTCGCCAGCCCGCTGCGCACGCCGCGCGCGGCCGCGTGGGAGGCGCACAGCCTCAGCGTGCTCACCGACCGCCGGTTCGAGATGGGGATCGGCACCGGGATCCCGCCGATGCGCGAAGCCGCCGCCGAGCTGGGCCTGCCGTACGGCACCGGCCCGGAGCGGCTGGCCCAGGTGTCGGACACGATCTCGCACCTGCGCCGCCTCGACGGCGACGCGCACACGCCGGTGATGGTCGCCGCGGGCGGGCCGAAAGCCCGGCGGCTGGCGGGTGAACGCGCGGATGTCGTCACCCTCGCCCACAGCGTCCTCGCCAGCCGGGCGGAAACCGCGGGATACGCCGCCGAGATCCGGGCCGCGGCCGGCGGCCGGGAGGTCGAGCTGGCGATGAACATTTTCGTCGTCGGCGAAGAAATCCCGCCGTGGATCCGCGGCTTCATCGGGCACGACCTCGAGACCCTCGTCGAGCACGATTCCCTCACCCTGCTGCGCGGCGGCCCGGCCGCGATGGCCGAGGAGCTGCAGCGGCGGCGCGAGGAACTCGGGGTGTCGTATTTCAGCGTGAACGGCGCTTTCCTCGAGGATTTCGCCCCGGTGGTCGCGCGGCTCGGCGGGCGCTGACCCGCGCGCCGGGAATAGCCGCGCCCGCCGGTGAATTGCACCGAGGGTGAAAGCTGTGACCTACCGCCAGTTCGGCGGCCCGGAAGTGCTGACGTTGTCCGAACTCGCCGTGCCCGAGCCGGGGCCGGGCGAGGTGCGCGTGCGGATCGCCGTGTCCGCGGTGAACCCGACCGACTGGAAGGCGCGCTCCGGCTCCCGCTTCGGCGCCGAGGCGGAGTTGTCCGTGCCCAACCAGGACGGGGCCGGCGTCGTGGACGCGATCGGCGCCGGGGTGGACGGATTCTCCGTGGGCGACCGGGTGTGGCTGCTGCTGGCCGCCGCGCACTCGCCGACGTCCGGGACCGCGCAGGAGTACACCGTGCTTCCGGCGGACCGGCTCGTCCCGCTCCCCGACGAGGTCGGTTTCGACGAAGGTGCCGCTTTCGCGATCCCGGCGCTCACCGCGCACCGCGCGCTCACCGTCGCGGAGGACGGACCGCAGCGGCTGGCACCGAATGCGTTGGCCGGCAAGACTGTTCTGGTCAGCGGCGGCGCGGGTGCGGTCGGCAACGCCGCGATCCAGCTGGCGCGCTGGGCCGGAGCGACCGTGATCGCCACCGTCAGCACCGAGGACAAGGCTGCTCTCGCGCGCGCCGCCGGTGCGCAGCATGTGGTGCGGTACACCGAAGGGGACGCCGCCGCGGCGATTCGGGACATCGCGCCGGACGGGGTCGACGTGATCGTCGAGGTCGCCGTCGGCGTGAACGCTCCCCTGCACGCCGCGGTGCTCCGCCCGCGCGGGGTGGTCGCGGCCTACGGCGACGACCGCGGCACCGGGACCGTGACTGTCGACTTTGGACAGAACGTTTTCCTCAACAGCCGCTACCAATTCCTGGTCCTCTACACCGTCGGATTCGACCGGCTGCGCGCCGGTGCGGAAGACCTGAACGCCGCACTGGCCGGCGGCGGACTCCGGCTCGGGCCCGAGCACGGCCTGCCCGTGCACCGGTTCCCGCTGGCGGAAACCGCTCGCGCGCACGAGGCGTCGGAGAAGGGCGTCACCGGCAAGGTGCTGATCGACGTCAGCTGAGCACCGGCTCGACCCCGGTCAGCTCCACGCTCGCCGCCCACAACCGGGCGGCGGCTTCGGCGTCCGCGTACGGCCCGCGCACCGGCTCCGGACAGGGCCGTCCCTTGAGGCCGAACACGCGCGGTCCCCAGATCTGACCACTGTGGACATCCGGACCGACCGCCGCCCGCACCGCTGGCCGCGCGCCGCCGTCCTTGCCCTGCAAGGCGATTCGCGCGAGGCTCAGCTTCTGCTTCGTGCTCCGCACATGCAGCGGCGGCCGGTCCGGGGTCAGACTGTCCAGTGCCCCGCCAGGATGCGCGACGACACTCAGCCTGCCGCTGCCCGACGCCCGCAACCGCCGATCCAGCTCCAGCGCGAAGAGGGTTTGCGCGAGCTTCGACCGTTCATACGCAGTTTTCGGCTGGTAGTCACGAGTGCTCTGCAGATCGTCGAAATCGAGCTTCGCTGATTTCGCCGCGAAACTCCCGGTGGTCACAATCCTCGCGCCCGGCTTCAACCGGTCCCGAAGCGCCGCAGTCAGCGCGAAATGCCCGAGGTGGTTGACCCCGAACGTCATCTCGTGCCCGTCCTTGGTCTCCCGCCGCTCCGGCCCGTCGAGATACACCCCCGCGTTCAGCACGACCGCGTCGAGTTCCCCGACCTCGACCTTCTTCACCGAGGCCAAATCGGCGAGGTCCAGCCGCGCCCAAGACACCCGAGCCCCCGGCACCCTCTCGCGAAGGACTTTCAACGCGACCTCCGCCTTCGCCGCGTCCCGGCTGCCGAGCACCACTTCCACTCCCGCCTCGGCCAGCTGCTCCGCGACGAAGTAGCCGATCCCGGCATTGCCCCCGGTCACCAGCACCGTCATGACACCCTCCTAAACCTGAAGTGATTCCAACTTTAAACCCACTTCAGATTTAGGTACAGTGGGGGTCGTGGTCAACACCGGACGGCGCGAACGCCGCAAGCTCGAAACCCGGCGCAGGCTGGACGAGGTCGCGCTGCGGCTGTTCCTGGAGCACGGCTACGACGGGGTGACCGTCGCGCAGATCGCCGAGGAGGCCGACATCTCCGTCGCGACCCTCTTCGCGCACGTCCCGGACGGCAAAGACGCCCTGATCTTCGACGACGGCTCGCAGCGCCGCGCCGGAATCGTCGCCGCGGTCCGCGATCGGGACGAGCCGATTCTCGCCGCCCTGCACCGATTCTTCGCCGCCCGCGGCCCGTACTCGACGGACATCCCGGCCGAACACGCCCCGAAACGCGACCTGATCGTGCACACGCCCGCCCTGCGCGAGTACGCGCGGAGGCTGTGGCATTCCTGCGAACCCGACCTGACCGCGGCGCTGGCCGACGAGAGCGGCCTGCCCCCGGACGATCCAGCGGTGCGGGCACTGGCCCGGTTCGTGCTGGAGATCCCGGATCTCACCGGCACCGCGCCGGATCCCGCCGCCGCACTGGCGTCGGTGTTCGCGCTGCTGGAATCCGGATGGCCGACGCGATCCTGAGTTGAGGCGTCCCTGGCGTTCGCCGACCCTCAGCAGGCAGCGCTGACCTCGCGCACCTCGGCGAGCACCTGCCGCACCAGCGAGCCGAACTCCTCGCCGCCGCTCGTGGCGATCCACTGCTCGTGGGCGATCGCCCAGGCGAGCGCGCCCAGTTTCGCCGCCACCCGCGCGGTCCGGCCAGGGACGCCGCGGCGTTCGAGAGCCTCGATCATCGAGTCGGCGAGACCGATCCTCTTCCGCGCCTCGCGCTCCCCCAATTCCGGATTGGCGCCCAGCACGGCCTGGCGCCGGGCGCTGAACTCACGCCGATCGACCGTGAAGACCTCCCGGCCGAGCACGTCCAGGGCCTGCGCCACCGCTTCGAGCGGCCCGGCCGCGAGCGGTGCCGCGGCGATCGCCTCGACGAGCAGGCCGGTCAGCGCGCTTTCCCCGAAGAGGACCTCGCGCTTGTCCGGGAAGTACCGGAAGAACGTGCTCTTGGTGAGGCCCGCGCGTTCCGCGATCTCGATCACGGTCGTGTTCTCGTAGCCGCGCTCCTCGAACAGGTCGAGAGCCGCGGCGGCGAGCCGCCCTGGTGCGTCGGGTTGCCAGCGAGCCATGGGAGAAGTCTACGGGACTTGGTCCCGTCAGTCGGGTACGGTTGATGAGACCAAGTCCCATCACTGGCCGAGGAGAAGTCACCGATGAGCAGAGCTGTCCGTTATCCGCGGTTCGGCGGTCTCGAAGTACTCGAACTGCAGGACGTGCCCGAACCGCACGCCGGACCGGACGAGGTGCGCGTCCGGGTCGCCGCCGCCGGGCTGAATCCGATGGATTGGCAGATCGCCGCCCAGCCGGAGATGGCGGCGCGGTTCGGCATCTCCCTGCCCGCCGGGTTCGGCAGCGACTTCGCCGGCGTGGTCGACGAGGCAGGAGCCGAAGCCGCCGGATTCACCGTGGGCGACCGGGTTTTCGGGGGCGCGATCGGACGGTCCGTCGCCGATTTCGTAACGGTCAAGACTCCCGCCTCGACGCTGTGGCGCACTCCGGAGGGCATCAGCGACGAGGTGGCGAGCACGCTTCCGGTAGCCGGGCTGACGGCCTCCGCCGCGCTCGCCGCGATCGGGCTCCGCGCCGGGGACACCGTCCTGATCGGCGGAGCGGCGGGCGGCGTGGGCATCTTCGCCGTGCAACTGGCGAAACTCGCGGGCGCCCGGGTGCTCGGCACCGCCTCCGAGCGCACGTTCGGCTTCCTGCGCGAACTAGGCGCCGAACCCGTGGCGTACGGTCTCGGTCTCTCGACCCGGGTGCGAGCCTTGGTGCCCGAAGGGATCACGGCGGCGACCGACCTGTTCTGCAGGGAGACGGCCGAGACCGCGCTCGAACTCGGCGTCGCGCCCGAGCGGATCTCCACCGTCGCCGACGGCCCGGCCCTGCCGGACGTACGCGCGACGGGTGCGTTCGATGCGGAATCCGGTGCCCTCGAACGGATCACCGACGCGATCCGTTCCGGCGAACTCACCGTGCCGATCGCGGCGACCTTCCCCGTCGGGCAGATCCGCGAGGCCGTGACGATGCAAGCCGGGCGGCACGTCCACGGCAAGATCGTCATCACGCTGTGAACCGGTAAAAGGAGCGCCGAATCCGAAAATCAGGTCCGGACCTGATTTTCGCCGCCGCTCCCCGCGACCCGGGCCCCGAACCGCTTTGCCCGCCGAGGAATCCGCGCGCCGCGGCCTCGTCCCGTCCGGCGCGGCCCCGTCCGGCAGACGCCGGAAACCCCGTTGCTCCCAACGGACCCGCCCCTTCCCCGAACCGGACGCCACCCCGTTCCCCGCGCGTTACCACACCCCGTGAATCAGGCGAAACCTGACTTTCGCAGGTATCGCCGAGACTCCGGTCACCGGTATACCTGACACCGGTCCAGGAAAGGTCTGGACCACTCTGCGGACTGGTCCTGGCGTCCGAACGGACGTCGCCGTCCGCCTGAGTCGTCCTATGTGGAGGCATCATGCACCGGCTGGACGCGGCACAGGATTACGCGCTCGGTTTGTTCCGCATCGTCGTCGGGTTCCTTTTCGCCTGCCACGGCGTGAAATCGCTGTTCGGAGTGCTCGGCGCGCACGGCGCGGCGCCGGTGGGCTCCTGGCCGGGCTGGTGGGCCGCGCTCATCCAGCTCGTCGCGGGCGCACTCGTCCTGCTCGGCGTCGCCACCCGGATCGCGGCGCTGATCGGATCCGGGTCGATGGCGTACGCCTACTTCTCCGTCCATGTGTCACAAGGGCTTTTCCCCATCGAGAACGGCGGCGAAGCGGCCGCGATGTTCTGCTGGGCGCTGCTCCTGCTCGCGTTCACCGGCCCCGGCCGGCTCGCGCTCAGCGGAGCGCTCACGGCGATGCGGCCGCGCGAATCGCGCGTCGGAGCGGTCCCGCACGCCTGACACGGCACGAAAGCAGCCGCTTACCTCCGGGTCGACCCGCGCACGACCAGCTCGTACTCCGCCGGCCCGGGGGCAAGCGGTTTTTCAACTCCCTCAATGCGATCGGCGAGCACCGCGACGGCGGTGCGCGCCAATTGCACTGGACGCAAGTCCACTGAAGTGATCGGCGGAACCGACGACCGGGTCTGCTCCGAATCCGAACCGCCCGCGATGAGCACGTCCCCCGGCACCGCGAGCCCTCGCGCCCGCGCAGCGGCCAGCACCCCCGCCGCGTGCCGTCCGGTCTGGCAGTACACCGCGTCCGGCGGCGAGGCCAGCCCGAACAACTCTTCCCCCGCCGAAACTCCTCCCGCCTCGCCGGCGACCTCCGCGCGGGATACCACGAGCGGCCGCTGCCCGCGAGCGGAAGCCCAAGCCAGGTAAGCGCTTTCGGCGTCCCGGTTCCATTCGTTGGGGTCGGCGCCCAGCACCACCGCGACCCGTTTCCCGCCCGCCGCGGCCAGGTGGTCGAGCACCTCGGTGACGACCTGTTTCGTGGCGAGGTCGAGGTAATCCTCCGACGGCGGGCGCAGCGGATCCCGGCCGACGCCGAGGAACGGCACGCAATCCCGCGTCAGCATGGTGATCAGCGGATCGTTCTCGACCGGTTCGGTGATCAGGAATCCGTCGCAGGCGAGCCCCACCGCCGAAGCGTCGGCGCGCGCCGGATCGGGCACCAGCATCAGCCCGTACCCGCGCTCCACCGCGGCCAGCGCGGCGGACCCGGCGAACCGCAGGAAGTAGTCGACGCCTTCGAGGAACGCGGTGTCCAGCGGATCGAGCGGCCGCACCACCAGCCCGAGCACCCCGAGCCGGCTCGAGCGCAGCCCGCGCGCGATCGCGTCCGGCCGGTAGCCCAGCTCGCGCGCCGCCTCCCGCACCTGTTCCGCGGTGCCGGGCGCGACAGTCCCGTTCCCGCTGAAGGCGTGCGACACGGTGGTCGCCGAAACCCCGGCGCGGCGGGCGACGTCCTTGATGGTCGCCCGCGTTCTTTTCCCGGCCATGGCGCACAATCCTAACCTGCTCCAAATCGTTTTGGCACCGGCCGAGAACCGACCGTTGCCCAAATCGATTTGGGTCCTTACCGTGGCCCGGGTCACTTCCCCGGTCCGGAGGTTCGCCATGACCGCTCCCGCCACCCCGCCCGCGTCGCCCGGCACGTCCGCGCCGCCCCCGGCCCGCTCCGGGCGCGGCCCCCGGGTGGAAGCCCACGGCATCGACGTCATCGGCGACGACGAGCGGCACGGCCGGGCCCGCGACCTGTTCGGGGTGTGGGCCGCGCCTAGCGTCAGCTACCTCAGTTTGGTGGTCGGCGGCGCGCTGGTGCTCAGCGGGCTGAGCCTGCCGCAGGCGCTCGCGGTGATCGTCGTGGGCAACCTGTGCTGGGTGCTGGTCGGCCTCGTCGCGGTCAGCGGCCCGGCGGCGGGCGCGCCGAGCGAGGTCATCATGCGGGCGATGTTCGGCACGCGCGGCAACCGCTTCGTGATCGGGCTGAACGGCTGGCTCGTTTCGGTCTGCTACGTCGCATTGAGCTGGTCGGCGGCATCGGTGACCGCGTTCAGCCTGTGCTCGCGGCTCGGCATCGAGCTGAACACCCTGGGCAAGGTCCTCGTGATCGTCGCGATCGCCGCGGCGACGCTGGTGATCAGCGTCTACGGCCACTCCGTGATCGTCCGACTCTACCTGCCGCTGGCCATCGTGACGATCGCGGTTTTCCTGCTGCTGGCCGGTTTCCTGATCCCGCACACCGCGTGGAGCTACCAGCCCGCGACGCCGCTGCACGGAGTCGCGCTGTGGGCGGCACTGGCCGGCGGCGTGGCTCTGGTCGCGTCCGCTTCGTTGTCCTACAACAACAGTGCGGACTTCGCGCGGTATCTGCCGCGCGACACCAAACCGTTCGCCGTCGCCGCCTGGACCGCTGCCGGGGCCTTCCTGCCGAGCGTCGCGTTCACCGCGCTCGGCGCGTTCGCCGCGACCACTTTGGACATGAGCGACCCGCAAACCGCGCTGGAATCCGTTCTGCCGTCGTGGTTCACCCCGATCTTCCTGATCGCGGTGATCCTCGGCGCGATCGCCAACAACGCGATGACCGTCTACAGTTCCGGCCTCGCGCTGCAGGCGATCGGCGTCCGCCTGCGCCGTTCCCGCAGCGTCCTGCTGGACGGCACCGCCGGGGTGCTGCTCACCCTGTACGCCTTGCTCGTATCGGATTTCCTCAAGGCAGTCAACGACATGATGCAGCTGATGGTCGTCGTGCTCGGCCCGATGATGGCGATCTACGTGACCGACCTCCTGCTGCGCCGCAACCGCTACGACGGCCACGCGCTCGCCGACGAACGCCGCGGCGGCCCGTTCTGGTATGTCGGCGGCGTGCACTGGCCGGGAATCGCCGCCCTCGTCCTCGGCGCGACCGCTTCCGCCTGCTGTCTCGCCGTTCCCGGCATGTACACCGGATTCGTGGCGAGCGCGGCCGGCGGGATCGACCTCTCACTGCCAGCCGGAATGCTCATCGCCGCCGCCGTCTACCTGCTCACCGGCCGCCCTCGCGACGCCGCCTGACCCTGATCGCAAGGAACAGAATGCACCTGCTCGTCAACGATTCCGACCCGCACGCCCGCGGCGTTTCCCGCGGCACCCAGCTGCGCACTGGCCTCACCGACGCACTGGAGCTGTATCTGCGCTGGTTCGCCAACCTCGGCATCCCGGAACAGCGGATCCGGACCGACGCGCTCCGGTTGCTGGACAACGTCGCCGCTTGGCGGAGCCGCTACGCCGACGAAATCACCGGCATCGCCGCAGGCGCCGGGATCGAGCTGTGGCAGGCGGCGGCGCTCAACGGACGGACCGAGATCATCACCGCCGAACCGCGCACCCAGCCGGAATGCTCAACCCTCGTGCGCGTTCCAGGCTCCGGCTCTCCGTTCGGCGTCCAAACCTGGGACTGGCACACCGAACTGTCCGGCTGCTGGCACACCCAGGAAGTACGCGGCACGCGGCACGCCTTCGCCGGGATCACCGAACACGGCATCCTCGGCAAGATCGGCGTCAACAGCGCAGGTCTCGGCCTGTTCTTCAATATCCTCGGCCACCAAGACGATTCCGCCGCCGGCATCCCGGTCCACGTGCTGGCCGCGGCTGTCCTCGGCGAGGCAGGCAGCGTCGCCGAAGCACTCGACCTGCTGCGAACCGCCCCGATCCGCACGTCCGGAGCCTTCACTCTGCTCGATCCCGGCTCAGCGGTCTGCGCCGAGCTGAGCCCGGCCGGAGTGACCACCCTCGACCCCGAAGCAGGTTTTCTGTTGCACACCAACCACTTCCTCGACCCCCGCGCCGCCGCCCGCGAGAAACGCGGGCTGTTCGAACCGGATTCCCAGCTGCGGCACGCACTGGTGACCGCCCGGCTGCAGGACTACCCGACTCCCATCCATGCCGTCGACCTCGTCGCCGTCCTCCGTTCCGGGCCGGGCGAACCGAAACTGTGCTGTGTCCCGGATGCGGACGCCGCGTTCGGCGACCGATGGGCGACGTTGGCCACGGTGCTGCTCGAACCGGCCGCCCGGACCGTGCGGGTGCACGCGGGCAGCCCGAACACCTTGGCCGGCTGGCGCACGTTCGCCGCGGCGGAGACGGTGGTGGCCCGATGACCCCGGTGCACTACCGCGGCGGCCGGATCTTCACCGCGAGCACGTCCGGATGGGCGGAATCCATGGTCGTGCGCGGCGAGACCATCGAATACGTAGGCAGCACCGCGGAGGCCGACCGGATCGAGGCTGAGGTGGTCGAGCTGGGCGGCGCCTTCGTGCTGCCTGGTTTCGTTGACGCGCATACACATCTGGTGTCCACGGGCGAAGCACTGGAGCAAGTGGACCTGTTCTCCGCGACCTCCCCCGAAGACCTCCAGCACCGGCTCGCGCGCGCCGCGGCGGACAATCCGACGGCACCGCGAATCCTCGGCCGCAGCTGGCTTTTCGACGCACTCGGCGGCCAAGCGCCGCACCGGAAGCTGATCGACGCGGTGCTCCCGGACCGGCCGGTCTACCTCGCCGCGAACGACGTCCACTCCGCGTGGGTCAACAGCGCCGCCCTGCGCGAGCTGGGCATCGACCGCGACACGCCCGACCCGCTCGACGGGCGCATCGGACGCGACGAGACCGGCGAGCCGGACGGGATGCTGTACGAAACCGCTGCGCTGCAACTGATGCGGCACTTCCTCGACGACCAGACCAGCGACGCCGACCGCGACCGCGCCCTGAAAGCAGCGTTCGCGCAGTATCTCGCGGACGGCGTCACGACCGCGGTCGACATGGCGCTCACCGAGGCCGATCTCGCCACCCTGGAACGAGCTCTCGAAAACGGACGGCTTCCGATGCGCGTCGCCGGACATTGGCTGATCGAGCGCACCGGAAACACCCGGGACGATCTGCGGCAGGTCGAGCGCGCGGCCGAGTTGAGCGCGCGCCTGTCCGGACCGTGGCTGCGAGTGGCCGGAATCAAGCTGATGGTCGACGGAGTCATCGATACCTGTACCGCGGCCATGAAAAAGCCGTTCGCCGACGGCAGCCACCCCGGACCGTTGTGGCCGCCGGAAGCGCTGGCCCCGGTCGTCGCGGCGGCGGACGCGGCGGGCCTGCAGGTCGCGATGCACGCCATCGGCGACGAGGCCTCGGACATCGCGCTGTCGGCGCTGGAACACGCGATCGAGGTGAACGGACCGCGCGACCGGCGGCATCGGCTCGAACATCTGGAGACCGTGACCGCGGAAAACATCAAGCGGCTGGCCAAGCTCGGTGCCGTCGCGTCGATGCAGCCGGTGCACGCCGACCCGGCGATCCAGGAGAACTGGCGCGCGAAACTCGGCGACGACCGCGTGCGGCGCGGCTTCCCGTGGCCGGAGATCACCTCCGCCGGCGCGGTCCTCGCGTTCGGCTCCGACGCCCCGACCGCGCCGCATCCGCCGCTGCCGAACATGTACATCGCGACGACCCGCCGGTCCGCGCTGAACCCTCAGCTGGAACCCAACCTGCCGGAATACGCCCTGCCCCTGGCCGAAGCCCTCGCGCACGGCACCCGCGACGCCGCGTATGCGTGCCGATGGGACGGTCTGACCGGCCAGCTCGCGCCGGGTTTGGCAGCGGATTTCGTTGTGCTGGACGTCGATCCGTTCGCCGAAGCGCCGGATGCTCTGCTACGGGCGAAGGTGCGGCAGACTTTCGTGGCGGGCAAGTCCGTTTGACGCGTCCGCCGGGGCTGGGCAGGGTTGTGGCATGCGCTTCTCGGTCTGCATCCCGAACTTCGGCGACTTCGCCGACCCGCGCGCGGTGGCCAAGGTCGCGTCGGCCGCGGAAGAGGCGGGCTGGGACGGCCTGTTCGTCTGGGACCACGTGGTGCTGGACAAACGGCCCGGCCGCCGGTTCGGCGATCCGTGGATCCTGCTCACCGCCGCCGCACTCGCCACCAGCAGGATCAAGCTCGGCCCCATGGTCACGCCCGTCGCGCGCCGCCGCCCGCAGCAGCTCGCCCGCGTGGTGTCCACTTTGGACCACCTCTCCGGCGGCCGGGTGGTCCTCGGCGTCGGGCTCGGCGCGCCGCTGGAGGCGGAGTTCGGCGACTTCGGCGAATCCGCCGACCCGAGAACGGTCGCCGAGAAACTGGACGAGGGCATCGACCTGATCACCCGGTTCTGGACCGGCGAGCCAGTGACGTTCTCCGGCAAGAACTTCACCGCCCGCGACGTGACTCTGCTTCCCGCGCCGGTGCAGCGCCCCCGCCCGCCGGTCTGGGTGGCGGGCCGGTGGCCCAACCGCCGCCCGATGCGCCGCGCGGCTCGCTGGGACGGCGTGGTGCCGATCTTCGAATCCGCCGGCGCCATGGGTGTGCCGGAGGTGGCGGAGGTGCGGGACATGGTCGCCTACATCCGCGGCCAGCGGGAAACCGACGCACCGTTCGACGTGGTGCTCGGCGGGACGAGCCCCGCTGACCCGGCTCGGGCGCGCAGTGTCGTCGAGCCGCTGGCGGAGGCTGGGGTTACGTGGTGGGAGGAGAGTTTGCCGTTCGGAAGTGCGGAGGAGGACAAGCTGGAGCCCGTGCTGCGGCGGGTTGAGGCCGGACCGCCTGTGTTTTAGGCCCGCTACAGCGATTGACCGGGTCGGGCTGCGGCTCATTCGGCGCGATAGTCAACCGTCCCGCAGCCCATCCGGCGGGGAAGCCTGCCGAATCCGTGCGACTTGACCGCGCCTCCGCCAACGCGCTGACGGGCCCTGCCGCTTCGCTCAACGCGGGCAGCGCCGTCGCGGATAGCTGATCACCGTTGGCGCGAAAACCCGCCGGTTCAGTGCGCCTGTCCCGACTCCGCCAACGCGTCGATCGCCCCCACCAGCTCGTTCAACGCGGGCACCGCCGCCGCGATCAAATGCCGCCACGCCGGATGCACCCCGTCCAGCGCCGCGGCCAAGATCGCCGCGTTGTGCCCCTGCCACCGCTCGACCGCGGCCCGGCCGGTGTCGGTGAGTTCGAGCGCCACCGTCCGCCGGTCGTCGCCGCCGCTGGTGCGGGTGACCAGGTCCCGCGAACGCAGCCCGGTGACCATCGTGGTGACCGAATTCGGCGCGAGCTTCAGCAACTGCGCGATCCGGCTCGGCCGCGCACCGGGATTCTCGAAGAGGCACGACAACAATTCCAGCTGTGCCACCGACAACGTGTTGTCCGGGTCAGCAGTGCGCGCGGCCCGCCGCATGGCTCGCCGCAGCCGCGCGACGACATCGGCGAGCGCGGGTTCAGGCGCGGTCACCGGGCCTGCTCCGGGCGTGCCGCCAGCCCGGTCGCCGCGGCCAGGACGCCGGCCCCGGCCAGCACCGCCAGCGCGGCCGTTTCCCCGCCGGTGTGCAGGCACAGTGTCACGAGCGCAACGCCCAGCGCCGTCCCCAGTCCGCGCGCCATGTTCACCAGTCCTCCTCCGGTGGCCGACATCCGCGCCGGGATCGCGCTCATGACAGCCGAGTTGTTGGCTGGAATGAACACTCCCAGACCGAGCCCGGCCACCACCAGCGACACGCCCACCTCCCACGGAGCGGACGCCGGCCCCAGCGCCGCGCATCCCGCGGCCGCGACGAGCGCGCCCAGCACAGTGCGCCCGCGGGAACCGAGCCGCTTCGGCAGCACCCGGTCGGCCAGCACCGCCGCGACCGCGAACCCGGCGGGAAGGCAGGTCAGCACCGCACCGGTCCCGCCCGCCGTGCCGAGCACCTGCGGCAGCAACGTCAGCGGCCCGAACAACACGAGATATCCGCACAACGCCCCGGCCAGCCCCAGCGACACCACCGGCGGCCGCAACACCGACAGCTGCAGCACCGGGCTGCTCGCCGCCTTTTCCCGCAGCACGAACCCGATCGCCGCGCAAACCGCCGCCGCGGCCAGCGCGACGAGCAGCCACCCCGGCATCTCCAGCCCGGACACCCCGGAAATCACCAGCAGCAACGCCGTCGACGCGGTCGCCAGCAACCCGACCCCCGCCCCGTCGAAGCGGCCCAGCGGCGTGCGCTCGCGAGTGCGCGGCAGGAGATACCGCCCGGCGATCAGCCCGGCGAGGCCGACCGGCGCGTTGACCAGGAAGACCCACCGCCAGCCGACGGTGTCGACCAGCAGGCCGCCCACCGCGGGCCCGAGCGCGAGCCCCAGCGCCTGCGCCGCCGCCTGCACGCCGAGCGCGGCCCGTGCCCGGTCCTCGCGCACGCTGCGCACCACCAGCGCGACACTGTTGGCCTGCAACATCGCCGCGCCGATCGCCTGCACCACCCGGAACGCGACCAGCCAGCCGAGCGTCGGCGCGAGCCCGCACGCGACGGACGCGACGGTGAACACGCCGAACCCCTGCACGTAGGTGAGCTTCCGGCCGACCGCGTCGGCGATCCGCCCGACCGCGGCCAGCAATCCCACCAGCGCGAGCAAATACGCCAGCGAAACCCACTGGACGGCGGCCAGCGGAGCCCCGTACTCGTGCTGCAGCGCGGGAAAGGCGAGCGTGACGATGCTGGCGTCGAGCTGCCCCATGAACGCCCCGAAACACACCGCGCCGACGGCGAACCACCCAGCGTTCGGATGGTCCCGCACGACCGCGGGCCGGGCCCGCTCCAGGCCGATCGTCACTGCCGCCTCCCGCTCTATTAGTTCTGCTACAGAACTACTGTACGGGGTGTACGTACATATGAAAACGGCGGTATGGTGACGTTTACCTGAGCGGCAAGGTGAGATAGGTCGCCCACCGAGTTAACCGAGGGTTACCGCACCTCACATGACGTCGTATTCCTCGTCGTCCTCGTCCGGCTCGTCGCCGAAGGCTCGCGCGAGGCCCAGAAGCCGGGTCAGGAAATCCGGGATGTCCTTCGCGATCTCCCCCGGCCCGATGGAGTCGATCGAGCCGTCGTAGACCTGGTCGGCCACGCCGCCGACCGGAAGCCTGAACACGGTCCCGCTGCGGTATCCGACCGCGAACAGGCGCCCGCCGCCGTCCGAGGCGAAGACGGCGAGCCGCTCATCGGTGACTTCGGGCGCCCAGGCGGGAGTGTCGCTGCGGTGCAGGCTGTCCAGCACCCAGGCGAGGGAGTGAATGAAGTAAGCGTTGTGCAGGTGCTCGAAACTGGCTTCCCTGATGGACCCGTACAGCTCAAGCAGCGCCCGCGGCAGCGGCGGATCGGCCTCCTCGGCTTTCCGCAGCGCGGCCGAATCGACCTCGTCCGTCACCGTGTCCGGCTCGAGCTGGGCACTTCTGAAGACGGCCTGCATCCGGAGCATGTAACGTTCGATCGCTTGGCGCATGTCGTCGCGCCACTGCAAGTAGTCCACTCCAGACACGCTACGGTGCGCCCAGGCGTCACACGCCCGGGCGCACCGCGCCGCACTCACTGCTGATACGGAGCCGCCGCAGACTGGGCCGCCGTGATCAGCGCGCCCTTGTTCTTCGGCCAGAATGTGCTGTCCACGCACGAATACCTCGGCAAGAAGCCGCCGCAGCTGCCGCCCTGCCCGCCCATCTCGAACGTGTAGCTCGCCACCCCCAGCGCACCGTAGGCGAAGTCGTCCGTCGTGCCGCTCGTCGAGTAGCCCACGGTTTCCGTGTTGGTCCCCACCAGGTAGCCGTTCGAATCGCTGAACTTCGCGCCGAGCTTGCGCAGCGCGGCGTCGTTCGGCGCGGGGTCGGAGGTGAAGCCCCACGGAACGATGATGTCGTTTCCGTAGCTGTGCAACGTGATCATCGTGCCGCGAGCGGTGTCGGGGGCCGGGTCGTTGTCGTCGCTGCCGCGCTGTTCCGGGTAGATCGAGCGGAAAAGCTTTTCCAGTGCCTGGACTTCGGGTTCCGAACCGGCGCTCGGCCCCTGGTAGGTCTCCGCGCACGGCGAGTTCGAGTCCGCGCCCCAGCGGAAGGTCGAGTTGCGGTTCAGGTCGACGCCGTTGTTCGTGCCGCCGCAGTTGCCGTTGCTGGTGTCCGCGTTCTTGCGCTGCAGTTTCGGCGAATTCCCGCCGGAGGCGACGATGTCGACTCCGTCCGGGTTCGAGATCGGCACCACCCACACCTCAGTGGTGTCCAAAATGGACTTCGCGGTGGCGTCGGTGCCGTAGCCGTCGGCGAGGTAGTCGATCCAGCGCCAGGCGACCTCTCCGGTGGAGATTTCCCGGGCGTGGATCTGCGCCATCAGCACGAATTTCGGCTTCGGCGATTTCGTGGACAGCGTGCAGTCGCCGTCCTGCTTCTTCGTCAGGCAGATCGCGTTGATGTCATGGCCGCCCGCGCCCTGGGTCTTGCGCCACGACTGGCCGAGCGTGTACTCGGTCGCCAGATCCGGGTGCGCGGCCGCGACTTTCGCGAGGTGCGCTTCCTGCGCCGGAACCGTCCGGTAACCGCCGTAGAAGGTGTCGCCGGCGGCGCGCGTCGTTACTCCTTTGTAGACAGTGTCGAAGAATTCCGGTGCGTAGCCCCGGTCTCGCAACTGCCCGGCGACCGCCTGGTTCCCGATCACGTAAGCCACGCCCGGGCTGGTCCCGGCGACGTCGAACCCGACGTGGGCCAGGTCAGCGGCCTGCGCGGGCGTAGCGGGTACGCGCCACGAAACCGGATCGTCCGGCGCGGCCGCGGCGGTGGCGGTAGTAGTGCCGCCGAGTGCGACCAGCACTCCGACGACGCTGAGAGTGAGCCGGATCGAGAACTTGCCCGCCATCGGAGCTCCTCACGCAGCGAAGGAAGGTCACCCCGTGCGGACGGTGACCAATCGGCCGCGCACAGTGTGCTCTCCGGGACGAATCCGGCCCACCTCCGAAAGTCGGGTGTCAGCAGGTGACCGAAACCTTCGCCCCGCGCTCGAACGAAACGTGGACGTGGTCGTAATGGTTCGCGGTCTCGCCGCCGCGGTCCTCCATCGCCGACCAGCCGCCGCCGTCGTTGTAGCGCTGCTGCCAGATCACGTACTTCGCGCCGAACTCGCTCTGGTGCTCGAGAACATAAGCGGCCAAAGCGTTTCCGGTCTTCGTGTCGACCATGAAGTCCAGCGCGAGACCGGCCGGATGGTCGCTCGCTCCGGACCGTCCGGCCCGGCCGCCGACCGTATCCACCGAGAACTTCTCCTTGAGGTAGTTGCCCACCTGGGCCACCGCGGGCTGCGTACCGGCCAATGTGGACGAACACGCTTTCGCCGCCGGGGTTTCCGGAGTGCTCGAGGTCGTTTTGCCGGCCGGCGAAGACGAAGACGTCGTCGGGGCGGCGCTGGAAGAGGTCGTGGGCGGAGTCGAGGTGGCGGACGGAACGCTGCTCGACGCCCGTGGCGCGCTGAACGCGTGCATCTCCGCGGCCGCGGCCGGGAACTGCTGCGGTTCGACCGAACTGGCGGTCAGCCACACCGGCACCGCCAGCGCGCCGACGGCCAGCACGCCCGCCGCGGCCGGCAACCGCCACGACTTCGATCCGTCCCGATGTCTACCGGACACCTCGCACCACCATCTCCTCGTTCGGGTCCGCCAAGCCGCCACGACATTACGAACAGGACACGGCGATGTCACCGACAAGTGACGGCAGGCACAGCGCGAACGAGGACACCGCAGGTCAGCGCCCGACTACCAGGCGAACGCGCGACCTGCTCAGGACAGCGGAATCTCCGCCGAATCACTGAGCCGCAGCTTGCGCCGGGCGCGCTGGTAGAACGTCGTCATGCCGAGCCGGACGACGCGGGCCGCGTTCGGCCGGGCGTGCAGGTCGATCCTTTCGCCGGGCCCGACGTAACCCGCGACCTGGCCGTCGACCTCCACCGCGAGCCGCCCGCTCGACGGCAGCACCTCCAGCGTCACCGTGTCGTGCACGGACAGCACGACGCCGCGGCTGTACGCCGAATGCGGCGCGGCGGGCGTGACCAGCAGCGCTTCGACAGCCGGGCTCGTGATCGGCCCACCGGCGGAGAAGCTGTACGCGGTGGACCCGGTCGGCGTCGCGACCACCACCGCGTCCGCCGCGTAGCTCACGAACTGTTCGCCGTTCACCAGCACCGCGACCACGGCGCTCCCATCGCCGGGCACGCGCACGACCGCGACGTCGTTGAACGCGGTCTCGATCCGGCCGCCGAACCGCGCGTCCACCGCTATCCGGGGTTCGACGGTGAATTCCTCCCGGTCGATGGCGGACAGCGCCAGCGGCAGGTCCGGGACGTCGACCTCGGCGAGAAAACCGAGCTTCCCGAGGTTGACGCCGAGCACCGGCGCGTGCTGCCCGTCGGCGAGCCGCATCGCGCGCAGCATGGTGCCGTCGCCGCCGAGACTGACCACCAGATCCGACCGTTTGCCCAGTTCAGCGGGCTGGACACCGGTCGCCGAACAATCGACCCTGGCGATCTCGTCCACGATGCCGAGGATCTCGATCCCGCGTCCGGCGGCCCAGTCCAGCACCGCGTCGACCGCGGCTTTCGAGTCGCGGCGCGGGTGCAGCACGAGTCCAGCGGAACGCATGTCGGGTCTCCTCGCCTCGGCCTGTCCCCAGTCTGCCGCGCCGGGGCCGGTTAGGCTCGGCGTTCGTGATCGAAAACTGGGCTGGCAATCTCACCTACCGCGCCCGCGAGATCCTCGCCCCGCGCACCCTTTCCGAAGCGCGGGAACTCGTCGCCGGCGCGGCCCGGGTCAAGGCGCTCGGCAGCAGGCACAGCTTCAACACGGTCGCCGACAGCCCGGACGGCGTCCAACTGGATCTCTCCGCGGTCGCCATCGCACCGGAAATCACCGCCGAGACGCTCACCATCGGCGGCGCGACCCGCTACGGCGACGTGGTCGCGCGAGTGCACGAGGCCGGGTACGCCCTGGCCAACCTGGCGTCACTCCCGCACATCACCGTGGCCGGCAGCGTCGCGACCGGCACCCACGGCTCCGGAGAGCGACTGCCCGGCCTGGCCTCAGCGGTGTCCGCAGTCGAACTCCTCACCGCGGACGGCTCCCTGCGCACCTTCTCCCTCGCCGACGCCGAGTTCCCCGGCGTAGTGGTGAACGTCGGCGCGCTCGGCGTCCTCACCCGGCTCACTCTCGATCTGGAGCCGGCTTTCTCGGTGCGCCAAGACGTTTTCGACGCTCTCCCGTGGTCCGCCGCGCTGAACCACTTCGACGAAATCCAAGCGGCGGGCTACAGCGTCAGCCTGTTCACGAACTGGGCGCGCGACGTCGTCGACCAAGTCCTGCTGAAGAACCGCGTCCCGGCCGAGATCCCCGATGAGCTGTTCGGCGCACTCCCCGCCGACGGTCCGCGCCACCCCGCCCACGCAGCGGGAATCTCGGCGGAAAACACCACGGTGCAAGGCGGAGTTCCCGGACCGTGGTACGACCGGCTGCCGCATTTCCGGCTGGAATTCGCGCCGAGCGTCGGCACGGAATTGCAGAGCGAGTACTTCGTGCCGCGCGCGCACGCGGCTGCCGCGTTCGAAGCGTTGCGTAGCATCGGCGACCGGATCGCACCGCTGCTGGTGGTGTCGGAAATCCGCACCGTCGCCGGTGACGAACTCTGGCTGAGTCCCGCGTATGGCGGCGATCGGGTGGCGATGCATTTCACCTGGCAGCAGCGCCAGCCGGAGGTGGAAGCCGTGCTGCCGTTGATCGAGGAGAAGCTGGCTCCCTTCGGAGTTCGTGCCCATTGGGGGAAGCTGTTCCACGGCGCGGCGTTGGACCTGGATCACCCCGGGGTGCGGCAGTTCCGGAAGCTGGCGGCCGAACTGGACCCGGCGGGCAAGTTCCGGAACCCGTTCCTGGAGCGGCATCTGCTTCGATAGTCCACAGTGGACAGTCAGTAACAAAGCCGGTACAAAACCTCCCTCCGTACCACCGCGCTCACCATGTGGGAGTCCCAAGAGGACGCTCGACAGCCGGGAACCCCGCGGGTCACAGTGGCGATCGCCCTCTCCGCGATCCCCAGGAGCCACTGTGAGTTCTCCTCCGACGCTGCGCGCCGTGCCGGTGCCGTCCGCAGGTCCCGAACCGCCCGGTGAACCGCGGCTGCGCGAGCTGGCCGCGAAGAAAGTCGCCCCGTTGCGCCGTCCTGGCCGCTGGGTGGCCGCGGCGGTCGTGCTCGTGCTGCTCGCCCAATTGGCGCATGCCCTGATCACCAATCCGGTGTTCCAGTGGGACGTCTTCGGCTATTGGTTCTTCCGCCCGGTGATCCTCGACGGGTTGCTGCTCACCCTTGAGCTGACCGGCCTCGCCGCGGTGTTCGGGCTCGTCGGCGGGATCGTGCTCGCCTTGCTGCGGCTGTCGAAAAACCCGCTGCTCCAAGCGGTTTCGTGGGCGTACGTGTGGATCTTCCGCTCGATCCCGCTGATCGTGCTGCTGCTGTTCCTCGCCAACGTGACCGCGCTGTACAGCACGCTCAGCCTCGGAATCCCGTTCGGCCCGTCGTTTTTCAGCTTCAGCGCCACCGACGTGCTGAGTTTCTTCGTCGTCGCAGTGCTCGGCCTGAGCTTGAACGAAGCCGCGTACGCCGCGGAAATCGTGCGCGCTGGCGTGCTTTCGGTGGACCAGGGCCAGCTCGAAGCGGCGGCCGCGCTCGGGCTTCCGCGATCCCGGCAATACCGGCGGATCATCCTGCCGCAGGCCACCCGCGCGATCGTGCCCGCCTACGCGAACCAGCTGATCGGCCTGCTCAAAGGCACTTCGGTCGTCTACATCACGTCGCTGCTCGAACTGTTCGGCGTGGTCGAAACCCAGGCCAGCACCAACAGCGGACAGATCATTCCGCTGCTGCTCGTCGGCACGGTCTGGTACATCATCCTCACCAGCGTCCTGTCAGTGCTCCAGTATTACGTCGAGCGCTTCTTTTCCCGTGGCGCACTGCGCACCGTTCCGCCGACGCCGTTCCAGCGGTTCCGCGCCCGGTTGCGCACGCTGGGGGTGGCCCGATGAGCGCCGAGGTCCGCGTTCGCAGTGCGGTCAAGACATACGACGGAATCCGGGTGCTGGACGGAATCGACCTGACCGCGCCTGGCGGACAGGTGACTGTGGTGCTGGGGCCGTCCGGTTCCGGGAAATCGACTTTGCTGCGGACGATCAACCATCTGGAACGCCTTGACAGCGGCTACGTCAGCATCGACGGCGAACTCGTCGGCGTGCGCGTGCACGGCGACCGGTTCAAGGAGCTGAGCGAGCGCGCGATTCTTCGCCAGCGTTCCCGGATCGGTTTTGTATTCCAGAATTTCAACCTCTTCCCGCACCTCACGATCCTCGACAACATCGTGGAGGCGCCGATCGTCACGCAACGGCTGGCCCGCGGCGAAGCGGAGACGCGGGCGAAGGAATTGCTTGCCCGCGTGGGCCTTGAAGACAGGGCCGGGGCGTACCCGCGGCAACTGTCCGGAGGTCAGCAGCAGCGGGTCGCCATCGCGAGGGCGCTCGCGCTCGAACCGCGGCTGATCCTGCTCGACGAACCGACGTCCGCGCTCGACCCGGAACTGGTCGGCGAAGTGCTGGCAGTGATCCGGGAGCTGGCCCGCTCCGGCACGACGATGATCGTGGTGACGCACGAGATCGGCTTCGCCCGCGAGATCGCCGACCACGTCGTCTTCCTCGACGAAGGCCGCGTCATCGAAGAAGGACCGCCGTCGGCTGTCCTCGACCGCCCCAGCCACGACCGGACCCGAGCCTTCCTCGGGAAGGTCGCCCGCCTCGAAACCCCGGAGCACGCATGAAAACCCGCACGATCCTGCCCGTCCTCGCCGCGATCGCGCTGCTCGCCGGCGCGTGCGGCGGCAGCACCCAGGCGTCGACCAGCGCGAACGGCCCGCACACCGTTTCCGTCGCCGCGAACACCGCGGACGCGCACCCGGTTTCGCTGACCGTGCCCGTCGTCGCCGAGATCCGCGCGCAACTGCCGAAGAAGTTTCTCGACCGGGGCAAGCTGACGATCGGCGTCGGCGCGCTGCCGTCGGGATTCCCGCCGCTGGCCTACGTCGGCACCGACCAGCGCACCCTCACCGGAGCCGAACCCGACCTCGGCCGTCTCGTCGCCGCGGTGCTCGGGCTGGAGCCGGACGTGCAGAACGCGTCGTGGCAGAACCTGTTCGTACGCCTGCAAAGCGGCCAGTTCGACGCCGGGTTCTCGAACATCACGGTGACCGAACAGCGCAAACAGCAAGGCTTCGACTTCGCCGCCTACCGCGAGGACAACCTCGGTTTCGAGACGAACCGCGCGAACACGTGGGCCTTCGACGGGAATTACGAGAGCCTGGCAGGGAAGACCGTCGCCGTCGACAGCGGGACCAACCAGGAGAAAATCCTCCGGGAATGGCAGCGGAAGCTGACCGCCGAGGGCAAGAAACTCGACGTACGCAATTTCGCGGACAAGAACAGTACTTATCTGGCGCTGGCGTCCGGCCGGATCGACGCGTACTTCGCGCCGAACCCGGGCATCGCCTACCACGCCGCGCAGACCGCGAAGACTCCGAACCCGACCCGCGGCGCGGGCAAGTATTCCGGGGCCGGGGCCAGTTTGCAGGGGCTGATCGCCGCGACGACCAAAAAGGACAGTGGTCTCGTGAAGCCGGTGGCCGCCGCGATCGACTACCTGATCCAGCACGGCCAGTACGCCAAATGGCTCGCCGCGTACGGGTTGGAGAACGAAGCGGTGAAGAAGGCGGACGTCAATCCGCCGGGCCTGCCGTTGAGCGATTCCTGAACGCGTGGCAGGTCTCCGGCCCGCCGGAGACCTGCCAGACTGGGCAGATGATCGGACACTGGCTCGCCCTGGTCGTCGATTGCCCGGAGCCGCGGAACCTCGCTGCGTTCTACGAGGCCTTGCTGGACACGCACCGGGTCGAAGACGAGGAGGGCTGGGTGTCGATCGGCGCGGCGTCCGGCCGCGAACCGCGCATCGGTTTCCAGCAGGTCGCCGGCTATCTCCCTCCGGCCTGGCCGAACCCGCGCAACCCGCAGCAGATGCGCCTCGATGTCGAGGTGGCCGACCTCGACGAGGCGGAGCGCCAGATCATGGCGCTGGGCGCGCGGCCAGTGGACCGCGCGCCGTTGTTCCGCGTCTACGCGGACCCCGCCGGGCACCCGTTCTGTCTTGCCCTGCCCCAGCAAGGAGAGCACTACCGGACCGGGACCGGAAGCTGAGTCAAGCCGCCGCCCGCCAGTCCTCCGGAATGCGCACCCGGCCGAACGAATTCCTCCGCCGCAGCCGAAACCCCATCCCCTCGTACCGCCGGATCGCGTTCGCATTCGCCGCCGCCGCGTGCATGAACGGCGTCTCGCCCCGGTCCCGGATCCCGGCGGCCACCGCACGCACCAACCGCCCGGCGAGACCCCGATCGCGATAAGCCGGATCCGTGCACACCGCGCTGATCTCCGTCCACCCCGGCGGGTGCAGCCGCTCCCCCGCCATCGCGACGAGCGCGCCATGGTGCCGGATGCCGAGATACGTCCCGAGCAGAACAGTGCGCGGCAAGAACGGGCCGGGCTTCGTGCGGGCGACCAGATCGAGCATCTCCGGCACGTCCGCGATCGTCAGCCGGACCGCCTCCGGATCGGGCGCGGCATCGACCCCGGCGTCCACCAGCTGGACCCCGGCCATCTTCTCCAGCGGCTCCCAATCCGGCGGGGGCGGCCCCGCCTGGGCGAGAACCGGCACCACCGCACCCGGACCGGCGAGCGCGGCGATGTCGTCCCACACCCCTTCGGACGGCTCGTCGGGCACTGCCAGAAAGACCGAAACATCGACCGGGTAGCGCACGGCTTGCCCGACCCGCTCCGCGAACCCAGCGTGCGGACCAGTCAGCGACGCCCAAGCGGCGTTGTCCAAAACAGACATCAAGGCCGCCGAGCGGCCCGGGCGATCATCCGCGCCAGGTCGGCCACCAACGCCGGATCATCCGGCAACTGCCCGGTCGCTATCCGGATATGCGGGGTCCCCGGATTGCCCGCGCGAGTACCCGACCCGGCGGAAACCCCGTTAGCCGCCAGCGTCATCAACGTCCGCGACTCCTCCGGCACCGGCACCCACAACGTCAGCCCGTCCCGAGCCCGCACCGCAATCCCGTGCTCCCGCAACGCTTCCGTCAGCGCCGACCGCCGCTGCGCGTACCGGTGCCGGGCCCGGTTCAGCAGTTCCGCGCTGCCGGGGTCGGTCAGCAGAAAAGCCTGCGCGTCCTGAAGGATCCGGCTCGACCACACCGAACCCGGCCCGCGCTGCTGCCGCACCCGCTCCACCAGCACCGCCGAACCACCGATCACGCAACTGCGCAATTCAAGCCCGAACGCCGTGCAATACGACCGCACCAGCAATACCCGGCCGGGCAGGTGCGTGCCGAGGCTCAACGACGGGGCCGAAGCCAACGGCCCGAAATCGTCGTCCTCGATCACCGTGGTGTCCTCTTCGGACAGTACGGCGGCGAGTTCCGCGAGCCGGTCCGCCGGAACGGAATGCCCGAGCGGCGACTGCGCGCGCGGCTGGTAGACGAACGCGACCGGGCGGTGCTCCAGCGCCGCCGCCAGCGAGGACGGCAGCGGCCCGTTCTCGTCGCACCGCACCGGCACCACGTGAATCCGCGACCGGCGCAGCAATTCGCGCAGCCACGGCGTGGTCGGCGCTTCCAGCGCGAGCACGTCGCCCGGCCGCGCGACCGCCTGGCAGGCGAGCGCCATCCCGTCCTGCCCGCCGGCCGCGACCGTCCACGATTCGGCGGCGAACGGCCACGTCGGCTTCACCGCGGCGCGCAACTGCGGCGTGATCGAGTTCTTGACCGGACCGCCGAACCGTTCCGTGTGGACACCCGCCGCGACGGCGTCCTCCAGCGGCGGCAGCAGTCCCGGATCCGGCAGGCCGTGTTCCAGATCGACCGTCTGCCAGCCGGAAAACGCCCGCTCCGGCGGCGGGCTCGACGGCGGTTCCAGCACTATCGTGCCGCGCCGCCTGCCCGTGCCGATCAACCCGGCCGCGCGCAGCTGCGACCACGCCTCGGCGATCGTCGTGGGGCTCACCGAAAGCTCGGCGGCCAGCGCCCGCACGGTGGGCAGCCTCGTGCCGGGCGGCACCTCCCCTTCGCGGATCAGGCCGGACACCGTGCCGGCCACGCCCCGCGCCGTGCGCTCGCCGATGCGGGACCCGAGCCAGCCTGCCCCGACCGGCAGCGTCGTCGTCGCGAGTTCGCCCGTGGCCACGCACCGGCTCCCCTCGTCACCCGGAAATCCGAAAACCTCTGACCCGATCAGAAGCTAGAGCGGCGACGGCACGCGGCAAAGGCGTTTCACATCCTGGCGGGCCCGCCCGGTACAAAACGCCCGTGACGTCCGACACCGCCGCTGTGCCCGCTTTCGGAATTTCACTCGATCAGGTTAGGCTAACCTTCATGAGTCACTCCTGGCCGGAAGCACCGGCGCTCGCCGGCACCGGGCTCGCGCTCGGCTACGGCGCCGAGCCGGTGGTCCAGGACGCCGAGATCGTCCTGCGCGCGGGCGCGGTCACCGTCCTGGTCGGGCCCAACGGCTCCGGCAAGTCGACGCTCCTGCGCTCGCTCGCCCGGCTGCACCCGCTGACCGCGGGCGACGTCACCCTGGCCGGACAGGACGCGCTCGCCTTGTCCCCCAAGGAATTCGCCCGCCACGTCACGCTGCTGACCCAGTCGCGGCCCACGCCCGGCGGCGTGCGCGTGCGCGACGTCGTCTCCTACGGCCGTCACCCCTACCGCGGCCGCTTCGGCTCCGGCGACCCCGAGGGACCGGAGCTGGTCGAGCGCGCCATGCGGCACACCGGCGTCGACGGGATGGCCGAGCGCCCGGTGGACGAGCTGTCCGGCGGCGAACTGCAGCGTGTCTGGCTGGCCACCTGCTTCGCCCAGGACACCGGCGTCGTCCTGCTCGACGAGCCGACCACCTTCCTCGACCTGCGCTACCAGATCGAAACGCTGGACCTCGTCCGCGACCTCGCCGACGAGCACGGCGTCGCGGTCGGCGTCGTGCTGCACGACCTCGACCAGGCCGCCGCCGTCGCCGACGAGGTGGTGCTGCTGTGCCGCGGCTCCGTCCGCGCGACCGGCCGCCCGGCCGACGTGCTGAGCGCCGAACTGCTCAGCGACGTCTACGGCCTGCGCATCGACGTCCACGTCGACGACGAGGGGCACGTCCGCACGCGCCCGGTCGGACGGCACACCTCCCGGCCGCGCCCGGTCCGCTCAGCTTGACCCGTCCCCGAGTTCAAAGGAAAACCCCGTGTCCAGTGTGTTCTCCCGTCCTGCCCGCAGGACGGTCCTGACGACCGCGGCGGCCGTGCTCGCCACGGTCGCGCTCGCCGCGTGCGGCACCACCGAGGCCCCCGCCGCCGGGGACGCGCCCGCCGCCGCGAAGCCGTCCGGTCCGGTCCACCTGACCGACGAGCGCGGCAAGGTCGACCTGCCCGCGCCCGCCGCCAAGATCGTGTCGCTGGAATGGGGCCTCACCGAGAACCTGCTGGCGCTGGGCGTGAAGCCGATCGGCGCGGCGGACGTCAAGGGCTACAACACTTACGACAAGGTGATGCCGCTCGCGGCGTCCACTCCGGACGTCGGCACCCGCGGCGAGCCGAGCCTCGACGCGATCGCCGCGCTGCACCCGGATCTCGTGGTCACCACCACGGACCTGCCGGAGAACGTCATCGCGCAGCTCTCGAAGCAGGCGAAGGTGCTCACGCTGCGCGGTTCCGATTCGGCCGACCCGATCGGCTATCTGCGCAAGACCGTGACCACGCTGTCCGAGGCCACCGGGACGCAGGAGCAGGGCCGCAAGCTGCTCGCCGAATTCGACACCAAGGTCTCCGAGGGCAAGAAGAAGCTGGCCGACGCGGGCAAGTCCGGGGCCAAGTTCGTCATGACCGACGGCTACTCGACCTCCGGCACGGTCACCGTCCGGATGTACACGAAGGGCTCGTTCCTCGGCAGCGTCGCCGACCAGCTCGGCGCCTCGAACCAATGGACCGGCGAGGGCGACAAGGTCTACGGCCTCGCCCCCACCGACGTCGAGGGCCTGACCAAGATCACCGATCCGGCCACGTCCTTCGTCTACGCCGCCAACGCCGCCGAATCCGACGTCTTCACCCAGGACCTCGCGGGCAACGCGGTGTGGAAGCAGCTACCGTTCGTCAAGGCCGGGAAGCTGCACCGGATCCCGGACGGCATCTGGATGTTCGGCGGCCCCAAGTCGGCGATCGCCTACGTGGACGCGCTCACCGGCGCTCTGACGCGCTGATCCGATGACCGCACCAGCCCCCGCACCCGCCCGGCCGCGCGTACCGAGGCTCACGGCGTCCGTCGTCTTCCTCAGCGGAATCGTCGCGCTGCTCGTCCTGTCCGCCGTGCACCTGCTGCAAGGCACGTCGCACGTCGGGCTCGGCGAACTTCTGCGCGCAGTTTTCCCTGGCACGGACGACGACGCGCGCAGCCAGGCGGTGGCAGTGCTCGTGGCCAGCCGGCTCCCCCGGCTGGCCGCGGCGCTGCTGGTGGGGCTGGCGCTCGGATTCGCGGGCTGCGTACTGCAATCGGTGGCGCGGAACCCGCTCACCTCGCCGGACACGCTCGCGGTCAACGCCGGTGCTTATGTTTCGGTGGTCGGCGTCGCGGCTTTCGGGATCTCGCTTCCCTTCTATGTCAACGGAATCGTCGCTTTCATCGGCGGCCTCGCGGCTGCCGGGCTGGTACTGCTCGTCGCTCGCAGCAGCAGCGGCGGAGCGGCCCGGCTCGTGCTCGCCGGGTCCGCGATCGCACTGGCGCTGACCGCGCTCACGTCGGTGCTGCTGATGTTGTTCCAGGAGCGGACCGCGGGCCTGTACGGCTGGGGCAGCGGCACGACTGTCCAATCCGGACTGCGGCAGGTTTCCCTCGCCGCGCCGGTGATCGCGATCGGCGTCCTGGCCACGCTCCTGCTCGCGCACCGGCTCGACGTGCTCGGCCTCGGCGACGACCACGCGCGCGTGCTGGGCATCGACGTGCGCCGTACCCGCACTTTCGCCGTCGTCGTGGCGGTGCTGCTTTCGGCGGTCGCGGTGACCGTCGCCGGGCCGATCGGGTTCGTCGGCCTGTGCGCGCCGGTGATCGCCCGGCTGCTGGCGAACCGGGTGCCCGGGCTCGGCAAACATCCGCTGTTGCTGCCGCTCGCCGGGCTGACCGGGGCGCTGGTCGTCGTGGCCGCCGACGTCCTGCTGCGGGCACTCGTCCCGGCGGACAAAGCGGTTTCGGTGCCGACCGGTGTCGTGACGACCCTCGCCGGCGCGACCGTGCTCGTCTGGCTGGCACGACGGCAACCCTCCGGAACACCGTCCGCGCGCGGGACGCACGGCACCGTCCGCTCCCGCCGCTGGGTAGCCGGGACCGGCGTCGTGCTGGCGGTCGCGCTCGTCGGCGCGGTAATCGCCGCGCTCCTGCTGGGCGACCGGATCGTGCTGCTCGGCGACGTTCTGAACTGGCTGCGCGGGGTGTCCGGCACCGAGGTGTCCTTCGCGCTCGACCTGCGCTGGCCGCGGATGCTCGCCGCACTGCTCGGCGGGGCGGCGCTGGCCGTCGCGGGCTCGCTGGTGCAGGCGATCTGCCGCAACCCGCTGGCCGAACCGAGCCTGCTCGGCGTGACGCCCGGCGCGAGCGTCGGCGCGATCAGCGTCGTGCTTTTGGTGCCCGGCATCGGAATCTGGCCGACGATGGGCGCGGCGACCGTCGCCGCGTTCGCGACGTTCGCCCTCGTGCACTGGCTCGCCACCGGCCGCGGTTCGACCGGGCGGGGGCTGTCGTCGGACCGGCTGGTGCTGGTCGGCATCGGCGTCAGCGCGGGCGCGCAGGCGATCACGACGCTCGTCGTGGTGCTCACCTCGCCGTGGAACGCGCACCTCGCGCTCACTTGGCTCGCCGGGTCGACCTACGGCCGGGAGTTCAGCCAGGTCCTGCCGGTGCTGTTGTGCCTGGTCGTCGCACTGCCGATCGCCCTGTCCAGCGCGCGCACGCTCGACCTGGTCTCGCTCGGCGAGGACGTGCCGCGCGTGCTCGGCGTCCCGCTGGACCGGTCTCGCCTCGCGTTCGCCGCGCTCGCCGCGGTGCTCACCGCCGCAGCCGCGTGCGCTGTGGGCGCGCTGGGTTTCGTGGGCCTCGTCGCCCCGCACGCCGCGCGGGCGTTGGTGGGTTCCCAGCACTCGCGATCCCTGCCGGTGGCTGCCGCGCTCGGCGCGGTGCTGGTGTGCGTCGCGGACACGGTGGGACGCACGGTCCTCGCACCGACCCAGATCGCGGCAGGCCTGGTGACCGCGCTGATCGGGGCACCGTATTTCGGCTGGCTGCTGTGGCGGAGCCGCGCGAACGCCTAGCCGAACCAGGTGTCCAGCGCGATCTTCAACTCGGCTTCTCCCCCGGCCCAGGCGATGACCCCGTCCGGGCGCACCAGGAACGATTCGGTGTTCGTCACCGGCACCACCTCGACCCGCTTTGCCGCCAGCGCGGCGAGATCGCGGCTCTCCGGATCGAGCACCAGCACACCCCGTCCGGTGCGAGTGTGCTCCGACAGCTTCGCGCCCCGGCCGTCATCGTCCACAAAGGACCTTTCCGGACTGTGCAGCCCGACTGGTTCCTCAGCGGGGTAAGGGAATTCGTACCGCTCCGCCACCCCGGACAGCAGGTCCGAGAAGTACCGGTTCGCCTGCGGCAGATCCATCAGCTCGCCGACGATCTCCCGTAGCGCGTCGACGTGCGGCCCCGGCGCGAGCAACGCCGACTGCGCCCGCGTATTGCGCAACACCGCCGCGCCGACCGGGCCACGTTCGCGGAAGTAGCTGTCCAGCAACATATCCGGCATTTCCCCGCGCACGACCGCGGCCAGCTTCCAGCCGAGGTTCGCCGCGTCCAGCAGGCCGAGGTTGAGCCCTTGCCCGCCGCTCGGCGAGTGCACGTGCGCGGCGTCGCCCGCGAGCAGAACCCGGCCGCGCCGGTAGTCGTCGGCCTGGCGCGCCTGGTCGGCGAACCGGCGGGAATCGCGCACCTCCGTCACGGTGACGTCCTCGCCGGTCACCCGCCGGATCGCTGCCGCCAGCTCCGCCGGAGCGACCGGACCGTCGGGCTCGCCGTCGCGGGCGAATTCGGTGACGCCAGCCATGTTTCCGCCGTGCATGAACGTCCCGCCGGGGTACCGTCCGCCGGGCGGCACCGGCCCGTCGAACCGGACCTGGCCCGCGAGCGTCCGCAACAACGGCGGCGTGCCCGGGAAGCCGAACCCGGCGAGACTCCGGACCTTCCCCCGGCCGCCGTCGCAACCCACCAGGTAAGCCGCGGTGATCCGCTGTTCTCCCTGCGGTGTCTCGGCAATCGCCGTCACACCGTCTGCATCGGACTCGATCGCGGTCACCCGATGAGCCCGCCGCACGGGAACGCCGAGCGCGTCCGCGTGTCCGGCGAGCAGCCGTTCCAGCCCCGGCTGCCAGATGTGCGTGCGCGGGCGGTCCTCGTCCGGCAAGAGCTTGTGGATGTTCGCGAAGTGGCCGAGCGAACTGCCGTGGTCGCGGGCGAAATCACGCATCCCCTCCTCGTTCGCCGCCGCCAGCTGCGGCCCGAGACCGCGCCGGGCCAGCGCCTCCGTCGCGAGCACGCCGATGCCGCGCGCCTTCCGCTCCGGCGAGGGCTGCGCGAGCCGCTCCACCACCAGCGGCCGGACGCCGCCGAGCCGGAGTTCGGCGGCGAGGAACAGGCCGACCGGACCAGCTCCGACGACCAGTACGTCTGCGTCCATGACTCTCCTTAACTTGTTAAAGACTAGACTGCCCTGAACTAGTTAAGGAGGCAACCGCTTTGCCGATCGAGATCCCCGCCGCGGTCCGGACCGCACTCGCCCTTGTCGACGCCGACGGCCTCGACAAGCTGACCGTGCGCCGCCTCGCCACCGAACTCAACGTCAAGGCACCCGCGCTGTACTGGCATTTCAGCAGCAAACGGGCCCTGCTCGACCACCTCGCCGACGCCCTCGTCACCCCGGCCCTGGACAACCTTCCCCCGCTGGACACCCCATGGCTGCCGTGGCTGGAGCAGGCAGGCATCGCCCTGCACACCGCCCTCCTCGGCCATCGAGACGGCGCCCGCATCGCACTGGGCGCCGACCTCCGGATCGCCCGCTCGCTGGGCGAATTCGCCGAGCGAGCAGTGGACGTGCTGCACCGTGCCGGGTTCCCGCTGGCCGACGCGACCCGGTGCGCCGGGGTGTTCGTCCACTTCGTCCTCGGCCGCGCGGTCGAGGACCAGGCCTGGCCGGACGATCTGGACGCGACCATCGAGAGCATCCCGTTCCCGCTGATGGCGCGGGGAATGCGGGAGCGCCAGGCGGCCGGGAGCACCGTCGGGGACAGCTTCGAATACGCCCTCGGGATCGTGCTCGCCGGACTGGAGGCGAAACAGCCGTAGCAACGTGCAATGACTCACTAAGTTGTACGGTTGCACTTTTTGCATGGTTTCACTTATGCTCGGTGCAGACCACACCGGCACGAGAGGGGAAGACCATGGAAGAGACACCGCGCATCGCGATCGTCGGCGGCGGCCCGGGCGGGCTGCTCGCCGCGCACGTCCTGCACCGGCACGGCATCGCCGCGACCGTCTACGACGCCGACACCGCCGTGGATTCACGAGACCCCGGCGGCACGCTCGATCTGCACGCCGACAGCGGGCAGATCGCCCTGGAAGACGCCGGGCTGCTGCCCGCCTTCCACGCACTGGCCCGCGTCGAGGGCCAAGCCATGACCAGACGCGACCACCACGGCACCTTGCTGAAGGAGTTCACCCCCGCCGACGACGACACCGCCGCCCCGGAAATCGACCGCGGCCAGCTGCGCACCATGCTGTACGACCAGCTCGCGCCCGGCACCGTCCACTGGGGACACAAGCTCACCGATCTGACGACCGAAAACGGCGTCCACCGCTTGAATTTCGCCAATGGATCCACAGTGGACGCAGACGTCGTGATCGGCGCGGACGGCACCTGGTCGAAGGTGCGCCGCCGGCTCACCGACGTGATGCCGGACTACCTCGGAGTGTCCTTTCTGGACGTCCGGTTCGACGACGTCGAGACCCGGCACCCCGGTATCGCGGCCTTGGTCGGCAACGGGCAGCTGTTCACCGCCGACGGCGCTGGCCGGGCAGTGATCGTGCAGCGCAACAGCAACGGAGTGATTCGCGGTTACGTGGCCTTCCGGGCCGAAGAGGACTGGGCGACGCGGGAAGGCGTCGACCTTGCCGACCGCGCCTCAGTACAGGAGTTCCTGCTGCGCGAGTTCCGCGACTGGGGCGAGACAGTGCGTCCGCTGCTGACCGACAACGACGGCGACTACGTGGCGCGCGCGTTCACCGCGCTGCCCGCTCCCCTGACCTGGGAGCGCGTCCCGGGCATCACCGTGCTCGGGGACGCCGCGCACGCGATGGCCCCGTTCGGCGGGCACGGTGCGAACCTGGCACTGCTGGACGGCGCGGAATTGGCGCACGCGCTGCACGAGGAGCCGACCGTCGAAGCCGCGTTGACCCGCTACGAAACCGCGATGTTCGCCCGCACCGGACAGCTCGCCGCCGACGCGAACGAAGCACTGAGGGGTTTCTTCGCCGACCAACCGGACGACGGCCAGCACGACGTGCCGGACCGGGAAGAAGAACTCCGCGCCTACGAGGCCCGGGCCGCCGAATACCGCGCGTCCCGCACGCCCGCCGCCCGATAGGCGAACGCCGTGAAGGGCCCTTGGGGGAATCAGGTTCCCTCAAGGGCCCTTCACGGCCTATGTCAGGAGCGCTTGCGGCGCACCGCCACTGCCGTCACCAGCGCACCGCCGATGAACAGCAACGCGCCGCCGCCGATCAGGTAGCCGCGGATGTCCGCGCCGGTCGACGCGAGCGGGCCCTGGTCCGACGGGCCGGTTCCGGGCCCCACCCCGCCGGAGTTGTCGCTCGTGGTCGTGATCGGGGCCGGGGCCTCCGAGGACGAACTGGACGTCGTCGGGCTGGTGCTGCCGGCCGAGGACGTCGGCTGCGAGCTCGAGGACGTCGCGCTGGACGAAGACGACGTCGGCGCGGTCGAGGAGGACGTCTCCGACGGGCCGGTCGACGTGGCGGAGCTGGAGGTCGTCGAACTGGTCGGCGTGGTCGAGGTGGCGCTCGACGACGTCGCGCTGGACGACGTGGTGCTCGTCGGCTCAGTCGTCGTGGAGGAGGTCGACGTGGTGCTGGACGTCGGCTCCGTGCTCGACGTGCTGGTCGTGGTCGAACTGGTCGGTTCCGTGCTCGACGTGGTGGTGCTGGTCGAACTCGTCGGCTCGGTCGACGTCGTCGTGCTGGAGGTGGTGGTGCCGGAGGTGGTCGTGCTGGTCGACGTCGTGCTGGTCGACGTCGTGGGCGTCGTCGTCGGGGTCGTGCAGTCCGGCAGGTCCCCGGTGAACGGATAGGCGTGGAACTCCTGCCCGCCCGCCGCGCCGTCGGACGTGTGCAGCAGGTTGCCCGCGGTGAAGAACCGGCCGTTCGTGCCCGAGGCGGTGACCGTCGTGTCGCTGGACGGGTTGCCGACCAGCACGCTGCCCTGGAACTGCGCCTGCCCGGCGATCTTGACCTTCGACGCGTCCGGGAAGTTCCACAGCAGCTTCTCGCGCAGGCGGTTGATCGGGTCCTGGTCGGCGAGGTCGCCGGTGTAGGTGTTGATCACCCGGTTGCCGCCGACGAGGTTGACCAGGACGGTCGCGCCCGCCGGGATGCCGGCGAACTCGATGCCCTGCATGCCGCCGCCGGGGCCGGTGAGGTCGAAATCGACGTTGAACACCTGCAGCGCGGACTTGCCGTCGCCGGTGAACAGCGTCCGGTAGCCCTCGTTCTTCGCCGTCCCGGTCGCCGCGGACTTGCCGTAGCAGGTGCTGGCCTCCTGCAGCTGCGGCCGGAGCTGCTTGTACTGGTCCGCCGCGTTCGGGTCCTGCTTCAGCGTGCCGACCACGGTTCCGGTGACGGTGCCGCCGTACCGCACGACGCCGCCCTCGGCGAGCAGCCGCTGGTTCGGCGCGATGGTGACGTCCGTGCCGGTGGTCAGGAAGTCCCCTCCGTCCGGCGGGGGCACCCGCGAGCCGACGCCCACGACGCCGACGTTGTAGATCGAGGAGACACCGGGCCGCTTCGCCATGTCGAAGCCGCCGAGCACGACGACCCGGCCCTCCGCCTCGGCCGCCGCTTCGCGCACCCGGAAATCGCCGCCGGCGAAGACGTTGATGCCGTTGTCCCGTCCCGCGAACGACCCGTTGTTGACCGGCGGGTACTTGCCCGGGCAGGCGTCGCCGACGCACGGGCCCAGACCGCCGGGCAACGGAGCGGCGCTCGCGCCCGGACCGGCCACGAACGCCACCGCACACACCGCCGCGGCGAGAGCTCCGCCGACGACGGCCATTTTCCTGGCACGCATGCGGCCGATCCTTACCCGGCGCGGGCGAAATCCGGCAATCGAAACACCGTAACCACCCGAACGGGTCAGAAAATCGCCTACTCCTCAGACAAGTAGACTAGTGACGCTCCACACTAGACACCCCGCCGGAAGAATGTCCCGCAGTAGCCTCGCTCCCGTAGCGCCGCCCGACCAGAAAGCCCTCCGATGCCCCCTCTCGTGCACCGGCACCCGCTCGCCGCACAGGCCGCCGAAGTCCTCCTGGGACGCATTCGCGCCGGCGAATGGCCGCTCGGCCACAAATTGCCCGGGGAAACGACTTTGGCCGCGCAACTGGGCGTCGGCCGTTCGACGCTGCGCGAAGCGATCCGCGAATTGGCGGGCAAAGGCGTGCTCGATTCCCGCCAGGGCTCCGGCGTTTTCGTGACCGCGCTGGACGTCGCCGAGGATTGGGACGCGGTGCTGCGGCGCGCCACCATCGGCGCGGTGCTCGAGGCGCGCATCGCCATCGAATCGGAAGCCGCCGCCCTCGCCGCGCACCGGCGGACGCCGGCCGACCTGCGCGCGATCCGCCGCGCGCTCGCCGCCCGCGCGCTCGGCGACCCGGACGTCGAGTTCCTGGTGGACACCGACACCGCGTTCCACCGCACGGTGCTCGTCGCCGCGCACAACGACGTGCTGATCGAATTGTTCGACAGTTTCGTGCCGCGCGTTCACCGCGCGATGACGGACATGCTGCGCGCCAGGCCGATCACCGCGCCGGAGGAGGACCAAGCCGCGCATCTGGCGCTCGTCGACGCGATCGCGGACAAAGACGCGTCCGCCGCCGCGGAACTGAGCCGGGCGCACCTGACTGCCTTGAAGGAGGCGCTTTCGTGAGCGAGGTCGTGCTGCAGCTGACCGACGTCGTGTTCCGCAGGCAGGGCAAGGAAATCCTGCACGGCGTGAACCTGACCGTACGGGCGGGCGAACACTGGGCGCTGCTCGGCCCGAACGGCGCGGGCAAGAGCACGATCCTCGGTTTCTGCGGCGCGGTCACGCATCCGACCACCGGCACCGTCGACGTCCTCGGCGGGCGGCTGGGCCGAGTCGAACTGCAAGCGCTGCGCCGCAGCATCGGGCACGTCGACCCGCGGCATCCGCTGCGTTCGCCGCTCACCATCCGGGAAGTCGTGCTGACCGGTGTCACCGGAAGCATCGACACGCCGCCCCGCTGGCAGCCCACCTCCGCGCAACTCGCGCAGGCCGACGAGCTCATCGGGTTGCTGGGCCTCGACGGCAAGGCCGCCGAACGCTGGCCGACGCTGTCCCAGGGCGAACGCGGCCGCGCCCTGATCGCCCGCGCGCTGATCAGCGATCCCCGGCTGCTGCTGCTCGACGAACCGTCCACCGGCCTGGACGTCGCGGCCCGCGAGCAGTTGCTCGAAACGATCGACCTGCTCACCCGGACCCATCCCCGGCTCGCCTCGATCGTGGTCACCCATCATCTGGAGGAGCTGCCGGAGACGACGACGCACGCGCTGCTGATCGCGGACGGTTCGGTGGTGTCGTCCGGGCCGATCGAACAGGCGGTGACCACGGCGAGCATCAGCCGGGCGTTCGGCCACCCGATCCGCGTGGACCGGCACGACGGTCGGTGGAGCGCCCGCGCCGCCCGCAGCCGGTCCACCGAAGTCGCCTGACCCGAGCCGCCACCACCCGCTGTCTGTGAAGGGCCCCTTGCGGGAATCTGGTTCCCGCAAGGGGCCCTTCACGGGCTTCCGGCGGCCGGACCGTCGAAGCCGCTCAAGCGGTCCGCAGCACTCGCCACGCGGAGAACCCCAGCAGAACCAGCTCCGCGGCCGAGAACCCGACCAGCGCGAGCGGGCTCGGCACCCACAGCAGCGTCATGCCGACCAGCAGCACCGGCACCACCAGCCCGGCGTAAGCCGCCAGGAAGATCCCCGCCAGCACCTCGCCCCGGGACATCGGATCGGCCAGCGCCGCCACCGTCCCGACCGAGGCGCGGAACCCGAGCCCCATCCCGCTCCCGGCGAGCACCGACCCGGCGAGGAACAACGCCAGCGACGGCAGCAGCGCAGCGACCGACAGCACCGCCAACCCGACCGGCATCACCACGAACCCGAGCCGCAGCTGTGCCCGCGGCGCCATCGATGCGAAGACCACCTGCGCCACCGCCGCCGCGCCCAGCATCGAGCCCGCGGTGACCCCGGCGAGCATCCGGCTGTGCTGGTGCAGCCCTTCGGCGAGCAGCGTCGGCGCGAGCGACATGAACAGCCCGGTGATCGCGAACGCGGCGAACACCCCGATCGCCGCGCCGACGAACGCCGGCCGCGCCCCGGCGGGCAGCGACACCCGCTGCGGCCGGTAAGCCGGACGCTCCTCGCGCCGTTCAACGGTCTCCGGCACCAGGCACACCGCGAACGCGGCGACCAGCAGCACGATCAGAAACACGACGAACGTGCTGGTCAGCGGGCCGTCGATGTACTGCGCGAAGACTCCGCCGACCAGCGGGCCGAGCCCGAGCCCGCCCATGTTCACCACGGTGGCGATCAGGCCGGAGCGGCCGAGATCCTGGTCCGGACGGGTCACCGCGCGCAGTTCCGACAGGTGCGCGGTGGCGGTGGCGGTCAGCGCGCCGATGCCCACGCCGCACACGAACCGCGCGATCAGCAGGCCCGGGACCTCCGGCCAGAGCAGGAACAAGACCGCGGACAGCACCTCGGCGAGCACCGAAGCGAGGATCACGCGGCGACGGCCGAGCCAGTCGCTGACGTGCCCGGCGAGGTAGAGGCTGGCCATCACGCCGACCGCGTACGCCGCGAAGATGACAGTGACCAGGAACGTCGGAAACCCGTCCCGCTGCTGGTAAAGCGCGTACAGCGGGGTGGGCACGGTGGAAAACGCGAGGCACGCGGCGAACGCGAACGCGATCACCCGGAACCCCCAACCGTGGCTGACGCGCCATCCGTCCGGGGCGGTGAAAGCGGGCGGAACTGTGGTGACCATGTCGACCTTCCAAGCGGGAACCTACGTCCGCCACGATCCCCCGCCCCACTCATCAAGTCCAACGAAAAGTCTTGGTCAGAGTTATCTGGATCAGCGATAATTAGGCGATGGAGACACGCCAGCTGGAGTTCTTCGTCGCGGTCGCCGAGGAGCTGAGCTTCACGCGGGCGGCACAGCGGCTGTTCGCCACCCAGTCCACGGTCTCGGCGACGATCCGCGCCCTGGAAGCCGACCTCGGCGCGACGCTGTTCGACCGGTCCACCCGCCGGGTCGCGCTGTCCACCGCGGGCGCGCTCTTCCTGCCCGAGGCGAAAGCGGCGCTGGAATCGGTGGAGCGCGCCCGCGAGGTGGTGCAGCAAGCGTCCGCCGGCCTGCGCGGGAGCCTCCGGATCGGCACGCTGACCAGCATGAACGCGTTCGATCTGCCAATGCTGCTCGGCGCGTTCCACCGCAGGCACCCGCTGGTCGACCTGCATCTGACGGTGTCCCTCACCGGGTCGTCCGGCCTCGCCGACGACGTCCGCCACGGCCGGCTCGACGTCGCGCTGCTCGGCCTCTCCCGGGCGGAACTGGGCGGCCTGGACGCGACGCAACTGGCCAGCGTGCGGTACTACGCCGTGCTGCCGGAAAGCCATCCGCTCGCCGAGCGCGAGTCGGTCAAGCTGCCGGAACTGGACGGCGAACTGTTCGTCGACTGCCCGCGCGGCTTCGGGAACCGGTTGGCGGTCGACCGCGAGTTCGCCACACTCGGGCTTTCGCGCCGGGTGGCCGCCGAGGTCGCCGACCTGCGGACCGTCCCGCGCTACGTCGCCGCCGGGCTCGGCGTCGCCGTCCTGCCCGGCACCGCCCGGCTGACCATGCCGGGCGTCGTGTCGATCCCCCTCGCCGGCACGTCGCTGACCTGGCCGCTCACTGTCGTCGTCTCCGCGAAGCGCCCGCCGTCGCAGGCCCTGCGGACGCTGCTGGAACTGTTCGTCGCGGCCGCGGCGGAGGGAGATATTACGGAGTTCTGACCAGGCCCCGGCCGACCGGAATAGCGACCGGCGCCGCAGCGTCATCCTGTACACGGAATCCGCGATGGGAGAGAAGGAAATGACGGAAAAAGCGATCCTGGCCGGCGGGTGTTTCTGGGGCATGGAGGAGCTGTTCCGCCACCAGCCCGGCGTGACCGGCACCCGCGTCGGCTACAGCGGCGGCGACATCCCCCACGCCACCTACCGCAACCACGGCACCCACGCCGAAACCATCGAAGTCACCTACGACCCCGCCCGGACCGACTTCCGCGCCCTGCTCGAATTCTTCTTCCAGGTCCACGACCCCAGCACCAAAAACCGCCAAGGCAACGACATCGGCGCCAGCTACCGCTCCGCCATCTTCTACACCACCGACGAACAGAAACAGATCGCCGAAGACACCATCGCCGACGTCGACGCCTCCGGCCTCTGGCCCGGCAAAGTCGTCACCGAGGTGACCGCGGCCGGCGACTTCTGGGAGGCGGAGCCGGAGCACCAGGACTACCTCCAGCGCTACCCGCACGGGTACACCTGCCACTTCCCGCGTCCTGGCTGGAAACTCCCGAAGCGCGGCTGACCATGACCGATTATCCAGCGGCAGCAGTCGAAACCGGACACGTGGAACCGGTCCCCCGGCGAGTGCGCGGAGTGCTCGCCGGGAAGACCATTGTGGACAGTACGCGGGCCAAATACGTCTGGGAATGGCCCTATTATCCGCAGTTCTACTTCCCCGTCGACGACGTTCTCTCCGGCGCGCTCGTACCCGAGGACGAGATCGACGGCCCGGCCCGGCGGCACACGCTGCACGTCGGCGAGGTCGAAAAGCCTGCTGCCGCTTGGGTAAACGACTCTGTCCTGCCCGGACACGTCCGGTTCGCCTGGGACGCACTGGACGCCTGGTTCGAAGAGGACGAACAGGTTTTCGTCCACCCGCGCAACCCGTACACGCGGGTGGACGCGTTGCGCTCGACCCGGCACGTCCGAGTAGCGCTCAACGAGGTGACTTTGGCGGAATCGGCGTCACCGGTGCTGTTGTTCGAAACCGGCCTCCCGACGCGGTATTACTTCAACCGCACCGAAGTCGATTTCACGCACCTCGTCGCCGAACCGGACATGGTCACCGCCTGTCCGTACAAAGGCGAGACGTCCGGCTACTGGTCCGTCCGCGTCGGCGACGTCCTGCACGAGCACCTCGCCTGGACGTACGCCTACCCCGCCGCGGCAGTCCAGCCGATCGCCGGATTGGTGGCGTTCTACAACGAGACGGTGGACATCGAAGTAGACGGCGAACTTCTCCCCCGTCCGCGCACGCACTTCTCGCTGTGACTACACCCGGCCGAACGCCTCCACGACCGCGGCCGCCAGCCGATCGCCGCGCTCGTTTTGCCCGGCAGGCACCGTGATGCAGACGGTGAACCGGTCGGCCCACGTCATGACGCCGACCGCCACCGGAACGCCGGGGGCCAGCGACAAGACCGGGTACACCGTGCGGACGAGCGCGCCGTTGAGCACCACCGGCGACCGCGCGCCGGGAAGCACCGAGGCGATGACGCTGAACCACGTGCCGCGGTAGACGAGTTTGGCCGCCCGGCGGTGCAGCGCCGGAGGCAGGATCCCGAGGACGCGCACGACCGCGTTGCCCGCACGGGGCGCGCCGCGGCCGACCTGGTCGGACAGCATCCGGTCCGTCGCCCGCACGCGCTCGGAGAGGGACATCGCGCCGGTCGGCAGGTCCACCGAAGCCGCGCCGGTGTGGTTGCCGAGCTGACGGAAGGTCCCGGTGTCGCGGACCGACATCGGAATCAGCACCCGGAGCCGCTCCGGAGCGGTCCCGCCCAGTTCGCGGTGCAAGGCCTCGGCGACGAGCGCGAGGACGAGGTTGGTCGTCGGCACCGCCGCCCGCCGCGCGGCTTTCCGGACCTCGGGGGCGGAGAGGTGAGCGCGCGCGAAATGCCGCTGAGGGTCGTCGATGCGCTTGTCCCACTGGACCCGGGGCGCGGCACCGGCTCGGGCGAGGGCCCAGACGCCGCGGGCGAGATCGGTGGCTTGGTGGCGGGTTTTGCCGCCTGGGCTGGGTTTCGGGTGAGCGGGCTCGGCGGCGCCCTCGGCCGATTCCACTGGCCCTTCGAGTCCGTGCCACCCCGGACCCGCCACCCGAGCGAGCACCTCGCGGACCGGTGCCGCCAGCCGGGCGAGTCCCGCCCGCACCGCGCTCCGCTCGGGTCGAGATCTGGTGCACCCCGATGTGGCATTGGGTGCTCCGTCCACGCCCCCGCCGCCACCCTCAACGGAGCCGTCATTCACCGCACCCCATACGGCGCGGAGACGGCTCCCCCTCCGCCGAGGCGCCGCCACCGGCACCAGCGGTTCCTTCCCCCGAGCCTGCCCCACCAGCGCACTGATCACCGCGATCCCGTCGCTGGCCGCATGGTGCAGCGCGATCAGCAACGCCCCCTGCTCCCCCTCGATCCCGGTCACCAGCCGCGCCCGCACCGGTCGTTCCGGCGACACCGGTTCCGAGAAGAACGCGTCCATCTCCCGCGTCAAAGCCGCGTCCAACGGCGCGTCCGGACCGACCCGCGCCGACGTCAGCACATCCGCCGACGTCCGCCCGGTGTCCTCCTGCCACCGCGCCCGCCACAACCCGCTGCCTGGCAGCAGCCGCGTCCGCAAACCCGGCGTCGCCGCCAGCAGATGTTCGGCGTCCGCATGGGTGACCGGCGTGCCGTCCGCCTTGGGGTCGAACAGCAGCACCGCCCCGACCTGCTGCGGCACCTCCGGAGTGGCCACGTGCGCGAACAGCGCGTCCTCCGGCCGGAGTCGTTGCGTCGGAGGGTTCAGCGGCGCGGAAACGAGCGATTCCAGCGCCGTCCCCAGCGGAGTGGCCGTCTCGCAATGCCGGGCGACCGCTTCCGCCATTTCCTTGAGCCGCTCCGGTTCGGCCAGCAGGCCCCGCACCGTCTCCGCCAGCTCACCGTCCTTTGTGGACACCAGGGCGAGCCCGGCCGCGGCCATCAACCGGGCGTTGGCCTTGCCGTGCGCGGCGATCGGGTGGTGCATCAGCACCGGCCGCCCGCACGCCAGCGCCTCCAGCGACGTCGCCCCGCCCGCGTTCGTCACCACGACGTCCGCCGCCAGCGTGTAGACCTCCGGCTGGTCCGTCCACCCGACCACGCGCAACCGCGGTTCGCCCAGCGCCCGCAACCGGGCGGCCACGGCGTCGTTGCGCCCGCAGATCGCGATCGGCACGACCGACGGATCCGCCGCCAGCAATTCCCGCACCGTCGTCTCGATTTCGCCGAAACCCAGCGACCCGCACGAAACCAGCGGGACGAACGCGTCCGGCGGCAGTTCCAGTTCGTGGCGCGCGGCCGTCTGGTCGCCGGGCCGGAACACCGCGCGCACCGGCGGCGCGGACACCCCGACGTGCGCCGACGGCGACGAGCGCAGCGCGGGCGCGACCGCGACGTCGTGCATCACCATGGTGAGATCGGCCGCGCCGTAAACCCAGAACGGATGCGGCGCGAAGTCCGAAACCCACGCGCCGATCGGCACCGGGAGCTTTCCCCGGCGGCGCAGCCAGGCCAGGCCGGCGGTGCCCATCGGATACGTCGACAGCACCAGGTCCGGCGCGAATTCGGCGACCGGTTTCGCGAGCCGCCGCCCGCACCACGAGGCCGTGAACCACCGGGACGCGGCGGCGAACCACGGAATCCGCCAGATCGCGCCGTAGAAGAACTCGTAAAGCCACGGCACGCTTTCCACATTGGCGACGTAGATCCGCTGGAAAAGCCCCTCGAAACCGGGACCGAGCCGTTCGAGGGCGTTGAGCCACGCGACGGTCGCGTCCGGCCAGCGCTCCCGCACCGCGTCCTCGAGCGCGCGCCCCGTGGCGTTGTGCCCCTGCCCCATGTTCGCGGACACGATCAGCACGCGCACCAGCGCTTCCCCCCTTTTCGCTAGCAAGCGGTCCCGGCGAGGCCGTACCCGTCGTCCGGGTCCGAATCAGGCCGTTCGCCGGGCTCGTCCGGCGCGTTCTCCTCTTCGGCGGGCGGCATTTCCGATTCCGCCGACAAATGCGACGCGCGCGTGGACAGCAGCGCGATCCCGACCACGATCACCAGCCCGGCCAGCGCCTCTCCGAACAGCGCGAGCGGCCTCCCGTCGGCCGATTCGCCCATCCACGACAACCCGATCGCGACGCCGACCAGCGGATCCAGCGCGGTGATCACGGCGAGCGCTGGCGTCAGGAACCGGCCCTGCTGGAACGTGTTCTGGCTCAACAGGAATCCCAGCGGCCCCACGACGCACACCAGATACAGCGTCCAGTGCCGGAACGGTTCGTCGATCCCGACGCGGAACTGGCCGGCGACCACCTTCATCAACCCGGCGGTGAGGCCGTACAGCACGCCGGTGGCGACCGCCAGCCCGAGGACCCGCCAAGATCCGGAATTCGTTGACGCGGCAACAACAAGCGAGGCCAGCGTCACCACCGCGAGCGCGATGCCGAGCGGCAGCAGGTCGCCGCCGCTGACGAGCGTCTCGCTGTTGCCGCTCGGCCGGGCGACCACGAGGAACGCGGCGAGCCCGGCCACGCACAGCAATCCGCCGAGACTCATCGTGCGGTCCGGACGGCGGCGCTCCAGCCGCGCGGACGCGAGCCCGGCGAACATGAGCGACGTCACGAGCAGCGGCTGGACCAGCAGCAACGGCCCGAACGCGAGCGCCACGAGCTGCAGGACGAGCCCCAGGATGGTCGCGGCGATCCCGATGAGCCACAATGGGCGTCCGACGAGCCGCTTGAAGAGCGTCAGATCGAGCGGCTTGCCGGTTTCCACTTCTTTGGTCGCCCTGGCCTGCGCTGCGCTCGCGAGTCCCATGCACGCCGCGCCGGCGACGGCGGCGGGGACAGCCACGACCAGCGACATCCCCGTAACTGTCACGGACTCTTCACCTCACACCGTCCCCATCCCCCGTGCTTATGCTCGAGCCTTGTCCGAGGCCGAGTCGCCCGGTTGGCACCGGAGGCAGCAGAACCCGCATGCGACACCCCCATACGATCGACCTCCCCTCGTTCCGCAACCTCGTCGTGGGCGGGGGCCGGCACCTGCTGGAGTCGACGCTGGTCCCGGCCGGCCTGTTCTATCTCCTGCTGACCCTGGTGAGCTTCGACAGCGGGGTCATCGCCGCGCTCTGCTGGTCGGTCGCCGTGGTGGGCGCCCGGCTGGCGCTGCGCAAGAAAATCCCCGCCGTGCTGCTGCTGACCACGGCTCTGCTGGTCGCGCGCACTGTGCTGGGCCTGGCCACCGGCAGCGCTTTCCTGTACTTCCTGCAGCCGACTCTACAGAATTTCCTCGTCGCCAGCCTGTTCCTGATCTCCGCGCCGTTCAACAAACCGCTGCTCGCGCGACTGGCGGGCGATTTCTGCGCATTCCCGGAAACGCTGTCCGGACATCCCGGAATGCGAAGGTTCTTCCAGCGCGTGTCGGTGCTGTGGGGTCTGGTGTTCGCGGTGAACGGCGGCGTGACGCTGCTGATGCTCGCGCGCGAAACCGTCGGCAACTTCCTCATGGTGAGCACCGCGGGCTCGTATTCGATCATCGGGCTGGCCATCGCCGGTTCGCTGTGGTGGTTCCGCCGTTCGCTGCGTTCGGCGGGCATCACGCTGCGCATGGGCCACCGTCCGGCCGCGCTGCCCGCTGCCTGATGGCCCGCACCGCACTCGTCACCGGCGCGTCGTCCGGCATCGGAGCCGCCACCGCCCGGCAGCTCGCCCGCTCCGGCGTCCATGTGCTGCTGCACGGCCGGGACGAGGACCGGCTGGCCGTTCTCGCCCAGGAAACCGGCGGCACCGCGCTCGCCGCCGACCTCGCTAACCCCGACGCCGCGGCGGAGCTCGCCGAACGCGCGCTGGCGATCACCGGATCGGTGGATCTGCTCGTCAACAACGCGGGCGTCGGCTGGGCCGGTCCCCTGCCGGAACTGTCCGGGGACCAGCTGCGGCATCTGGTCGCGGTGAACCTGACAGCGCCGCTCGACCTGACCCGCGCGCTGCTGCCCGCGATGCTCGAACGCGACCGCGGGCAGATCGTTTTCGTCTCGTCGATCGCCGGACGCACCGGCGTTGCCGGAGAGGCGGTGTACGCCGCGGCGAAGTCCGGTGTGGACGCTTTCGCCGACAGCCTCCGATTCGAGTTGCACGGAACCGGAATCACGGTCGGAATCGTAGTTCCCGGTGTGGTGCGCACGGAATTCTTCGAACGCCGCGGCCGTCCCTACACCCGCAGCACGCCCCGGCCAGTGAGCGCCGAACGCGTGGCCGCCGCCGTGTTGCGCGCCGCCGCGCATCCGGGTGACTACTACGTGCCGCGCTGGCTGCGCCTCCCCGTCGCGCTGCGCGGCGCGGCACCCGGCCTGTACCGCGCGCTCGCGGCACGCTTCGGTGCCGAAAGCTGACGGGTCCACGCGAACCTCCTCCCCGGGTTCCTGGTGAGACCCAAGCATGTCCACTGTGCTGCCGCATCAGGGAATTTCCCCGATCAGGCGGTTTCGTCGGTCTCGCCGGGCGGCCCCCAGGCCAGCGCCAGCACCAGCGTCGCGCGCACGGCCGGGTCGTCGAGCGACGGTCCGAACAGGTCGTGCAGGCGGCCGAGCCGGTAGGACACCGTCTGCGGGTGGATGTGCAGATCCTCCGCCACCGCTTTGCGGTCGCCCAGATGCAGCAGCCAGGACGTGAGCGTGGTGGACAGGCGTTCCCGCGCGGATTCGTTCAGCTCGTCAAGCGGGGCAAGGGCTTGTCTTCGCAGCACGTCGAGCAGCCGGTCGTCGCGGTGCACGATGATCGCGTCGAGATGCTCGTCGGCGAACACGGGATCGTCGCTGAGCAGGTGGTCGCGGCGCAAGCGCGCGGTCACCTCGGCGATGCGCAGGCTGGCCGGGAGCCGGTCGAGCGGCACCGTCGCGCCGACCACCGCTCCGCCCCCGCGCAGCGCGCGAGCCAGCCACGCGCGCCGGCCGGGGCCGCCTGGGTCCGGCACGATCGCCACCACCGCTCCGGGGCGGCGCAGCCGCAGGCAGCTGTCTTCGAGCCGGAACACCAATTCCCGGCCCAGCTCGTTGTCGTCCTCCACCAGCACGACCGCGGCGTGCTTCGGCAACCGCCACTCCGCACGCAGCGCGGCGGCGCGAACGGCGGCCTTGTCCGCGCGGTCCGACAGCAGCAGCGCGGTCAGTTCGTCGCGCAGCCGCTCCCGCGCGCGCACCGCGTCGGATTGCTCCTGCAGATAACCGCGCAGCGAGGATTCGGAAAGCTGGTCCACCAGAGCGAACACGGTGGTGGCGAGCGAGGCGAACAGTTCGGCGGGCACGTCGAGATCGAGCGCGGCTTCCGAAACGTGCCGCCACGCCACGCGCGCGCCCACCCGATAGGCGGACAGCAGGCTCGTGACGCGCCTGCCCTGCCGGTATTGCGCACGCCCGATTTCCTCGAACACCGTCTGCTCGACGCCGGACCCCAGTTCCGGCAGCCGTTCGTCGGGCTCGGCCGCCATGGCGATCAGCCGCCGGACGAATCCCGCGCTGGCGGCGACGAGGTCGGCGAGTTCTTCGGTAAGGAACTCCGCGTAGTCGGGATGCTCGTCCGCGAGCTGGTCGCGGACCTCGTTGAGCATGGCGGGCAGCCGGCGGGTCACCACCCTCTCCAGTTCGTCAAGCCGGGTCACCTGATCTGGTCCCATGTGTCCGGGAGTCCTTCCGTCGCAGGCTGCGGTCCTCGGGTCGCCTTGGGACATCCTGTCCCCACTTTGGCCTCTCGTGCCAAGTCGAAGCCAGCGAAATTCGTCTTCCGGCGGCAGAAGCCGCCCGACCGGGGGCGCGACACTGGCGGGGATGAGATCAACCTCGGCAGTCCGTAACGCTCCGGAGCCATCCGGGCTGCGGGAGAAACGGCGCGCGGAAAACTTCCCGGTGGCCCTTCGGGTGCTGCCGGAAAAGCTGCGCGCCGACCTGGTCGCGGTCTATTCCGTCGCGCGCACTGTGGACGATCTGGGGGACGAGGCCGAGGGCGACCGGGTCGCGCAGCTCGAAACCTTCTCGGCGGACCTGTCCGCGGCTTTCGGCAACGGGGAACCGGAAGATCCCGCTGTCCGTGGACTTCTCCCGGCGATCCGCGCCGGACGGCTGACCGAGGAACCGTTCCAGCGGCTGGTCCAGGCGAACATCCAAGACCAGCGGGTGCACCGTTATCCGGTGTTCGCGGACTTGCTGGCGTACTGCCAGCTTTCCGCCGACCCGGTCGGGCGCATCGTGCTCGACCTGCTCGGAGTGGACGATCCGGCCGCCCGGGAACTGTCCGACCGGATCTGCACCGGGCTGCAACTGGTGGAGCACTGGCAGGACGTCGGCGAGGACTACCGCAACGGGCGGGTGTACCTGCCGCAGGAGGATCTCGCCGAGTTCGGCGTGGCCGAGAAGGAATTGGGCGGCGCTCACGCGTCGCCCCGGACGAAAGCGCTGATGCGGTGGGAAACCGGCCGCGCCGCCGCCTTCCTGGGCGGCGGCGCGGATTTGCTGGGGCGCCTGTCCGGCTGGGGACGGTTCGCGGTGAGCGGCTTCCTCGCCGGCGGGCTCGCGACGGTCGACGCGCTGCACGCGAGCGGCGGCGACGTGCTGTCCGCGCCGGTCCGGCCGAGCCGGGCCGGACTGCTGAGTTGGCTGGGGTGGCTGCAAGTCGGCACGAGGAGGCGGTCCGGATGACGACAGCGACGACGGTGGACGAGGCCTACGCGCACTGCGCGGCGGTCACCAAAGAACAAGCCCGCAACTTCTACTACGGAATCCGGTTGCTGCCGCCGGACAAACGCGCGGCACTGTGCGCGGTGTACGCGCTGGCCCGGATCATCGACGACATCGGCGACGACACCGCGGCGACCGCCGAGGCGAAGCTGCAAGGGCTCGCCGGGGTGCGGAAATCGCTCGGCGACCTGTCCGCGACCACCGATCCGGTGTACGTCGCGGTCGCCGACGCGGCGCGCCGGTACCCGATTCCGCTGGGCGCGTTCGAGGAATTGCTCGACGGCGTCGAGATGGACGTGACCGGCCGCGAGTACGTCCGGTTCGAGGAGCTGGTCGAGTACTGCCGTTGCGTGGCGGGTTCGGTCGGGCGGCTGTGCCTCGGAGTGTTCGGCAGCCGTCCCGAGCCGAACGCGCCGGTGTACGCCGACGAGCTGGGAATCGCCTTGCAGCAGACCAACATCCTGCGCGACATCCGCGAGGACCTGCTCAACGGCCGGGTGTATCTGCCCAAAGAGGACCTCGACCGGTTCGGCGTCGAGCTGTCGGTCGGGCCGGACGGGAAGCTGGCCGACCCCGAAGGCGGGCTGACCGCGCTGATCCACGACAGCGCCGCGCGAGCTCGCGATTGGTATTCCCGCGGCCTTCGGCTCGTGCCCTCTTTGGACGGTCGCAGTGCCGCGTGCTGCACGGCGATGTCGGGCATCTACCGCACCCTGCTGGACCGGATCGACGAGCAGCCCGCGCGTGTGTTCGACCGGCGGCTTTCGTTGTCCGGCCGGGAAAAGGCGGTGGTCGCGTTCCGGGCGCTGACCGGGATCGGCCGATGACCGCCCCGGTCGCGGTGGTCGGCGGCGGGCTCGCGGGCATCGCCGCCGCACTCGCCTGCGCCGACGCCGGACGGCCGGTGACGCTGTTCGAGGCGCGACCGTATCTGGGCGGGCTCACCCATTCGTTCACTCGCGGCGAGCTGCGAGTCGACAATGGACAGCACGTGTTCCTCCGCTGCTGCACCGCTTATCGCGCGCTGCTCGACCGGCTCGGCGTCGCGGATCGAGTGACTCTGCAGCCGCGGCTGCAGATTCCGATCCGCCTGCCGGGCGCGGCCGAGCCGACCTGGCTGCGCCGCGACGACCTGCCCGCGCCGCTGCACCTGGCCACCTCGTTGCTGCGCTATGACCCGCTGCGCCCGCTCGACCGGGCGCGGTTCGCGCTCGCCGCGCTCGCGTTGCGCCGGGTGGACCCCAAGTCGGACCGCACGGATCGCCAGTCCTTCGGGGAATGGCTCCGCCGCCACGGGCAAAGCGCGGCGGCGATCGAGGCGTTGTGGGATTTGGTCGGCGTGGCCACGCTGAACGCGACTGCCGACGACGCGTCGCTCAGTCTCGCCGCGACGGTGTTCCAGGAGGGTCTGCTCACCGATCCGGCCGCCGCCGACATCGGATGGTCGCTGGTGCCGTTGCGGGAATTGCACGGCGACCCGGCGCACGAACGGTTGATCGAGGCCGGGGCGGACGTCCGGGTCGGCACGAAGGTGCGCGCGGTCAGCGAGGGCTGGCAGGTCGGCACCGACCGCGGCGAGGAAACGTTCAGCCAGGTCATCCTCGCCACTCCCCCGCCGGTGACCGAACAGCTCGCGCCCGCCGGGGCGATCGGGCTGCCGCCGGGATGGTCCGGCGGACTGGGCAGCTCGCCGATCGTGAACGTGCACGTGGTGCTCGACCGCAAAGTGCTCGACGAACCGTTCGTCGCGGGCGTGCGCACGCCGGTGCAATGGGTGTTCGACCGAACGCGACAGTCCGGTTTGGACTCCGGGCAGTACCTCGCGATGTCGTTGTCCGCCGCGGACGCGCAAATCGACCTGCCCACCGCGAAACTGCGCGAACGGTTGCTGCCCGAACTGCTGTCGCTGCTGCCCGAAGCGCGCGGCGCGAAGGTGCTCGATTTCTTCGTCACCCGCGAGCGGCACGCGACGTTCCGGCCCGGTCCCGGCACTGCCTCGCTGCGCCCGCCCGCGCGCACCGCCCTGCCCGGGCTGTACCTGGCGGGCGCGTGGACCGCGACTGGATGGCCCGCGACGATGGAGGGCGCCGCGCGCAGTGGTGCCGCTGCGGCCGCCGCCCTTCTTCAGCACAACGGTAAGAGGGAGGGAGTCGGAGCATGACCGCCGATGTTTTTTCTGCCGCGAAGACGACAACTGTCCGCTCCGCGGCGCCGCCGGTGCTCGGCAGCGCCCGCGACGTCGTGCAGCCCGCGTTGCGCGCCGCCGTCGACCGGCTGGACGACACCAGCCGCGCGATCAGCGCCTACCACCTCGGCTGGACCGACCCGAACGGCGTGCCGGTGCGGGGCAACGGGGGCAAGGCCGTGCGTTCGGCGCTCGCCGTGGTGTCCGCGCAGGCCGCGGGCGCGCCGGTGGAGGCCGGCGTGCCGGGAGCGGTCGCGGTGGAACTGGTGCACAACTTCTCGCTCGTCCACGACGATCTGATGGACGGCGACACCGAGCGCAGGCACCGGCCGACGGTGTGGGCGCTGTGGGGCGCGGCGAGCGCGATCCTGACCGGGGACGCGATGCTCGCGCTCGCCCAGGAGGTGGTGCTGGACAGCGGTTCCCCGCACGCGGTCCCGGCTGGTCGATTGCTCACCGAAACCACGCGCAGGCTCATCCACGGCCAGTTCCTGGACGTCGCGTTCGAGCAGCGCGACGACGTCGCTCTCGCCGAATGCGTGACGATGGCCGCCGGGAAGACCGGCGCGCTGCTGTCCGCCAGCGCCGCGATCGGGGCGGTGCTCGCCGGTGCGCCCGCCGAGGTGGTCGACGCGCTGGCCGTGTTCGGCGAGGAGATCGGACTGGCGTTCCAGCTCGTCGACGACGTGCTCGGCATCTGGGGCGACCCGGCGGTCACCGGGAAATCGGTGTACTCCGACCTGCGAGCGCGTAAGAAGTCGCTGCCGATCACCTACGCGACCACGCACGGCGGCGCGGCCGGCCGCCGGCTCGCCGAATGGCTCGCCGGGGACGACGACACCGACCTCGCGCGGATCGCCGCGCTGGTGGACGACGCGGGCGGCCGCGAATGGGCTACCGCGGAAGCTGCTCGGCACGTCACCACCGCCGAGCAAGCTCTGGCCGCCATCCCGCCCGGCCCGCGCGCCGACCTCGTTTCGATCGCCCGTTTCATCGCCGGAAGGGAAGCGTGATGACCCAGATCCTCCCCCGGACCTCCGCGCCCGCCGCCCGCACGGCTGCTGACACCGTCACCTCAGCGGTCGAGTTCCTGCGCCGCGAGCAGGACCGCGCGGGATGGTGGAAGGGCGAACTCGCCACCAACGTCACGATGGACGCCGAAGACCTGCTGCTCCGGCACTTCCTCGGCATCCTGACCCCGCAGATCGCCGAGGAGTCCGCGCGCTGGATCCGCTCGCAGCAGCGCGCGGACGGCACCTGGGCGAACTTCCCGGACGGCCCGGCCGACCTGTCCACCACGGTCGAGGCGTGGGTCGCGCTCCGGCTGGCCGGCGATCCGGCGGACGCGCCGTGGCTTGCCTCGGCGGCGGAGTACATCCGCGAGCACGGCGGGATCGAGGCGACACGGGTGTTCACCCGGATCTGGCTCGCCATGGTCGGCCAGTGGTCCTGGGACGACCTGCCGAGCCTGCCGCCGGAGCTGATCTTCCTGCCGTCGTGGTTCCCGCTCAACGTCTACGACTTCGCCTGCTGGGCCCGGCAGACCGTGGTGCCGCTGACCATCGTCGGCACCCTGCGCTCGGTGCGGAAGCTGCCCTTCGACGTGGACGAACTGCGCACCGGCAAGCGGCCGCCGAAGACGCGCGCGCCGTGGACGTGGGACGGCGTGTTCCAGAACCTCGACACCGCACTGCACGCGTACGCGAAACTGCCGCTCAACCCGGTGCGCAAGCTCGCGCTCAAACAAGCGGCCGAGTGGATCCTGGCGCGGCAGGAGGCCGACGGTTCGTGGGGCGGGATCCAGCCGCCGTGGGTGTACTCGATCCTCGCGCTGCACCTGCTCGGCTACCCGCTCGACCATCCCGCGCTCAAGGCCGGGATCGCCGGGCTGGACGGGTTCACCATCCGGGAGAAGACCGACCAGGGCTGGGTGCGGCGGCTCGAGGCGTGCCAGTCGCCGGTGTGGGACACCGCGCTGGCGATGACCGCGCTGCTCGACGCGGGTGTCTCCCCCGGCGACGAAACCCTGGTCCGTGCGGCCGATTGGATGCTGGGCGAGGAGATCCGGGTGTCCGGCGACTGGGCGGTGCGGCGGCCTTCGCTGCAGCCGGGCGGGTTCGCGTTCGAGTTCGCCAACGACGGCTACCCGGACACCGACGACACCGCCGAGGTGGTGCTCGCGCTGCGGCGGATGGGCAAGCCGGACCACCTGCGGATCCGCGAGGCGGTCGACCGGAGCGTGGCTTGGCTGGCGGGAATGCAGTCGAGCGACGGCGGGTGGGGCGCGTTCGACGCGGACAACACGCAGGTGCTCACGACGAAACTGCCATTCTGCGATTTCGGCGCGGTGATCGACCCGCCGTCGGCGGACGTGACCGCGCACGTGGTCGAAATGCTGGCGGCGGAAGGGAAATCCGACACGCGCGAATGCCGTCGCGGGGTGCGATGGCTGCTGGACAACCAGGAGGACGACGGCTCGTGGTTCGGGCGATGGGGCGCGAATTACGTGTACGGCACGGGTGCGGTCGTGCCCGCGTTGGTAGCCACCGGGATTCCCGGGACTTCACCGCGGATCCGGCGTGCGGTGAAATGGCTGGCGGAGCACCAGAACGACGACGGCGGGTGGGGCGAGGATCTGCGGTCGTACGACGATCGGGCGTGGGCCGGGCGCGGTGATTCGACGCCGTCGCAGACCGCGTGGGCGTTGCTGGCCCTGCTCGCGGCTGGGGAGCGGGAGTCCGAAGTGGTCGCTCGGGGTGTCGAATGGCTGCGCGAACGGCAGCGTCCGGACGGCGGCTGGGACGAGGACAAGCACACCGGAACCGGGTTCCCGGGCGACTTTTACCTGTCTTATCACCTATACCGCGTGGTGTTTCCGCTGTCCGCGCTCGGCCGGTACGTACGGGGCGGGTCATGACACCTATTGTCTGCACCCCGTTGCGGATCGAGCAGGCTGTGCTGCGCGGCCCGCGGACGGTCCACATCGGACTCGGGCCTCGCCGGGCCGCCGCCGCTGCGGCCCGGCTCCCGTCCGGGCCGCGGATCGTGGCGGGGCTCGGCGGCGGGCTCGCTCCGGAGGTGCGGCCGGGGGATGTCGTGGTCGCCACTGAGGTGCGCGGCCCTTCCGGCGTGGTGCCGGTGCCGTCCGCGCCGTTTCTGGCGGGTGCGTTGCGGCGGCTTGGGCTCACTGTCCATCCAGGACCGGTGGTCGGCAGTTCGCAGGTGGTGCGAGAGCGCGAACGGGCTTCACTGGCTTTAAGCGGCGCGCTGGCGGTCGACATGGAGTCTGCGTGGCTTGCTGCTAGCGGTGAACCGTTCGCGGTCGTTCGGGCCATTGTGGACACTGTCGGGGCACCGCTGCTCCATCCTTCTACGGTCGCGAATGGACTCGCAGGGTTGCGGAGTCTGCGTCGGGCCGCTCCCGCGCTCACTGCGTGGGCCGAGGCGGTGGGTCCGCGAACGGTCCTGCTGGCTAGCCCGCGATCGTTCTGTGCCGGAGTGGAGCGGGCGATCGAGATCGTCGAGCGAGCGCTGGAGAAGCACGGTGCGCCGGTATACGTGCGTCGGCAGATCGTGCACAACACCCGCGTCGTGCACCGGCTGCAGGGACGCGGCGCGGTGTTCGTGGACGAGGTGGAGGAGGTTCCCGAAGGCTCGACGCTCGTGTTCGCCGCCCACGGGGTCTCCCCGGCGGTTCGGCGTGCCGCAGCCGATCGCGGACTGTCCGTAGTGGACGCGACGTGTCCGTTGGTCACCAAGGTGCACAACGAAGTCCGCCGTTACAGCGGGCGCGGCGAGACGGTGTTCCTCATTGGACACGCCGAGCACGAGGAAGTCGAAGGCACCGTCGGAGAAGCACCCGACGATGTGGTGGTCGTCGGCGATGTCGCGGCCGCCCGGACGGTCACCGCGCGCGACCCGTCGCGGACCGCCTACACCATGCAGACGACCCTGGCGCTCGACGAGGCCGAAGAGATCGCGTCCGTGCTGCGCGAACGATTCCCCGGTCTTTCCGCACCGCGCAAGGACGACATCTGTTACGCCACCACCAACCGGCAGCAGGCGCTGCGCGCGATCGCGCACGAAGCGGACCTGGTACTGGTGGTGGGTTCGGGGAATTCGTCCAACTCTCGCCGGCTGGTGGAGGTTTCCGAACGGGAGGGAACCCCGGCAGTCCTCGTGGACGGATGCGCCGACATCGACCTGCGCCGGCTCGCCGGAGCCGGGCGGATCGGGCTGACCGCGGGGGCGTCGGCGCCGCCGCATCTCGTCGCCGAAACGGTCGAGGCCCTGCGCGGATTGGGACCGGTCAGCGTCGCGGAAAACACGCTGACGGAGGAAGAAATGACGTTCACCCTACCTCGGGAGGTGCTCTGAGCGATGGCCATGCCGTTGCGCCAGTCTCTTCGACTGGGCGGTTATCTGATGAAGCAGAAGCTGCTGCGCAAGGAGAAGTTCCCGCTCCTGGTCGAGCTGGAACCGCTGTTCGCGTGCAATCTCAAATGCGGCGGGTGCGGCAAGATCGCGCAGCCGCACACCCTGCTGAAACAGCGGATGCCGGTGGAGCAGGCGGTCGGGGCGATCGAGGAGAGCGGCGCGCCGATGGTGTCGATCGCGGGCGGTGAACCGCTGATGCACCCGCAGATCGACGAGATCACCCGGCAGCTGCTCGACCGCGGCAAGATCATTTTCCTGTGCACCAACGCGCTGCTGCTGCCCAAGCACATCCACAAGTTCAAGCCGCACCGCAATTTCGCGTGGATGGTGCACATCGACGGCCTCGAAGAACGGCACGACGCGTCGGTGCGCAAGGAAGGCGGTTTCCAGGCGGCGGTCGACGCGATCAAGCTCGCCAAGGAAAAGGGCTTCCGGGTGATGACGAACACGACGTTCTTCACCGGGGACACCCCGCAGGACGTCATCGACGTGCTCGACTACCTCAACGACCTCGGCGTCGACAACATGCAGATCTCGCCGGGATACGCGTACGAAAAGGCCCCGGACCAGGACCACTGGCTCGGCGTGCAGCAGACCCGGGAACTGTTCGCCAAGGCCTTCGGCGGCGGCAACCGGAAACGCTGGCGGCTCAACCATTCGCCGGTGTTCCTCGATTTCCTCGAGGGCAAGCGCGACCTGGAATGCACACCGTGGGGCATCCCGTCGTATTCCTTGCTCGGCTGGCAGCGCCCGTGCTACCTGCTGGACGACGGCCACGCGAAGACGTACCGGGAACTCATCGAAACCACCGAATGGGAGAACTTCGGCCGCGGCAAGGACCCGCGCTGCGCGAACTGCATGGCGCACTGCGGCTACGAACCCACCGCGGTGATCGCCACGCTCGGCTCGCTCAAGGAGTCCGTCCGGGCCGCCGTCGGACACTGACCCGCGGGTCGTGAGGGGACTCTGAGTCCCGCGGGGTTTCCCTCACGTCCCGCGCAAGGGGTTTGCGCGGCGCGAGCAGAGCGTGTCAAGATAGGCGCATGCGTACGCAGCGATTTCTTCGCCCCCGGGGAGTGCCCGGGGGCTGCGCGTGCGCGCCGGGTTCCGCCCGCTGACGTCCGCGTCTCCCCTCACTGCCCGGGGGTGAAGTCCAGAACTTCACGCTCCGAAGTGAGGAACCCTTCCCGTGGACACCTTTCACCCAGCCTCGACGCTGCGCCGGATCACCGAGCTGACCGAGGCCGCACTCGCCGATCTCGCCCAAGCCAGCACCCCGGCCGCCATCACCGGGATACGCCGGACCGCGCTCGGCAAATCCAGCCCGCTCGCCGCCGTGCGCCGCGAACTCGGGCAGTACGACCCGGCCTCCCGCAAGCAGCTCGGCCTCGCGCTTTCCGAGGCGCACCAACGCATTGCCGCTGCGCTCGAGGAGCGGCGGACCGCCGAACCCGCGGTGGAGCATCCGCTCGACCCCACCCTTCCGGGCCTCCCGCCGCCGACCGCCGGGCTGCATCCGGTCACCCAGCTGAGATACGACCTCGACGACGCCTTCCGCGCGCTCAACTTCGAGATCGTCGAAGGCCAGGAAATCAGTTCCGCGGAAGTGGAATTCGACCGGCTGAACTTCCCCGCCGACCACCCCGCGCGGATGAGCATGGACACCTACTGGCTGACCGACGGCCGTTGCCTGCGCCCGCACCTGACCGGCGCGAGCACCCGGTACCTGAGCACGCACGAACCGCCGGTCCGGATCGCTTACCCAGGCCGCGTTTACCGCAACGAAAGCACCGACGCCCGGCACGAACGGGCGTTCTTCCAGTACGAGGTGCTGGTGGTGGACGAGGTCGTCCCGCTCGCCACCGCCCGGTTCCTCGTCGACACCGTTCTCGGCACGGTGTTCGGCGAACCGGTGCGGACGCGGATGCGAGCCGGATACTTCCCTTTCGTAGAGCCGGGTTTCGAGATCGACATGATCTGCCGCGTGTGCGCGGGACGCGGCTGCCGCACCTGCGGACGGACCGGCTGGCTCGAACTGATGCCCGGCGGCAGCCCCCACCCGCACGTGCTGCGCGCCGCCGGGCTCGACCCGGCGCGGTGGTCCGGCTGCTACCTGAACGTCGGCCTGGACCGGCTGGCGATGATGCGCTACGGCATCGACGACGTCCGGCTGATGCACAGCGCCGACCTCCGTTTCCTCTCCCAATTCGCCTGAAAGGCCTGCCGTCGTGAAGATTTCCCGGGACTGGCTGACCGACTACGTGCCCCTGCCCGGCTGTTCGCCGGACCAGCTCGCGCACGATTTGACCTTGAAGACCGTCGAAGTCGAGGGTTACGACCTCGTCGAGGGCGACGTCGTCTTCGAGATCGACAACAAATCGCTCACCAACCGCCCCGATCTGTGGGGACACTACGGAATCGCGCGCGAACTTTCCGTCCTTTATGGACTCCCGCTGACTCCGCTCCCCCGATTCGCCCGCCCGCCGAGCACTACCGGACTCGTCAGCTTGGCAGACCCTGCCTGGCATCGGCGGATTCTGGCGGTCCAGTGCACAGTAGACACTTCCGTGCCGACTCCGCCTTTGATCCGCGACCGGCTCCGGCGAATCGGCGAACCAAGCCGGAACCTGTGCGCCGACCTGAGCGCCTACGTGATGTTCGCCGTCGGACAGCCGAGTGACGTCCGCATTTCCGACGGCTCAACCGTGCTGGAGATCCCGACACTGGTCCCGAGCCGAGCCCGCCGCAGTGCCCGTACCGAAGCTTCAATACGACAAGAGAAAGGCCTGGACACTCAACGCGCCGACCAAGCCGCCGACCTGTTCCTCCACCTCCTGGCCGAAACCGACCCGTCAGCCGTGGCACTCGGCGAGGAAGACGTTGTCCTCGCCGCCACCGCAGGCGCCGAAATCGAGGTGAGCCTGGCCGAGATCGAACGCCGGATCGGCATCCGGCTGCCCCCGGACGAGATCCTCCGCATCCTCCGCGCCCTCGGCTGCACCGCCGAGATCACCGGGGACCAGCTGCGGGTCGTCGCCCCGTCATGGCGCTCCACCGGCGACCTCTCGCTGCCGGTAGACGTCGTCGAGGAGCTGGCCCGGATCCACGGCTACGACGCACTGCCCGCCCGATCCCCAGTCGTGGAGCTGACCTCGCGACCGAACCGGCTCCCGTTGAGCCGCCAGATCCGGGAAGTACTGGCCGCACGCGGCGGCGCGACGGAAGTGCTGACCTACCCCTGGTCGGCCGCCCACCTGCTCACCGCGTGCGGTCTCGACGGCGAGCTGACGATCGGCCAGCCGCCGGCCCCGGACCGCGCCCGGCTGCGCCCGTCGCTGGTCCCGAACCTGCTCGAAGCCGCGGCCGCCAACCTGCGCTATCACGACGAGTTCAGCATCTTCGAAGTCGGCGCCGTCTTCGCCGCGACCGAGCGGACCTCCGCCGGAATCCTGCTCGCCGGACCGGACGGGGCCGGCCTGTTCCGCCGAGCCAAAGGCCTGGCCGAGCTGATCCGCCGGTACTGCCATCTCACCTCGCTGGAGCTGTCCGGCACAACCGACCTGACCTGGACAGATCCCGCCGCGCGACTGGCAATCCACCCAGGCGGCGCACTGGGGCTGGTCCGGCCGTCGGTGCTCCGGGCGGCAGGTATCGACCGGGGCGCGATCGCGTGCGTCGAACTGGACCTCGACGCACTGCGCACGCACCCGTCTCGCGAGAACCGCTACGTCCCAGTCGGCGACCTGCCGGAGTCGGACTTCGACCTGTCCGTCCTCGCCGCCGACACCGTGCTGTGGTCGCTGGTCGCCGATACCGCTGCCCAGGCCCACGATCTGGTGCAGCGGGTGGCCTACGTCGGCGAGTACCGGGGTTCTCGGATTCCAGCGGACCACCGGTCGCTCACCTTGCGGGTCACCCTCCGCCCGCGGTCCGCGACGCTGACCGCGGCCGAAATCGCCACAGCCCGCTCCACAGTGCTGGCTGCACTCGAGCGGGCGGGGGCGCGGCTGCGGTGAGAGTCAGCCGAGACCAGATCGGGCGATGACGTTCGCGATCCTGATCCGCACCGAGGTGAATCCACTGTGGACGAATGATTCGGCGAGGTCCGCTGCGGACTGATCGGGGTAGTACCGGTCAGCGATCCCCACCGCGACACGCTTGATCTCGTCCGGCTCGGCGGAGATCCGTGCTTGTCCTTCTATCGTCACGAAACTGTAGGGCTGTCTCTCGTCACTGACACAGACCGCGACGAGCCCGTCCCGCGCCAGGCTTTTGCCTTTGACGCTCCCCGGCGACAAGGCGAAGGCGAGTTCGTCGCCGTCGAGGACGAAGCAGATCGGGGTGACATGGGGCCGTCCGTCGGCGCGGGTGACGGCGAGGTGGGCGAGCCTGGTTCCCTCGGCGAGGAAAGCGCGCCATTCGCTCTCGGTCATGGTTGTCATCGGACTGTTCCTTTCTCGGTTGACTGACGAAGGCTTCCAGCAACGGCTTGCTGGGCAAGGAAAAGCAGGAGACCGGCAGCGAAAGCCACCACGCCCAGCCAAGTCCGGCCAGCTTGCGCCAGCAACGCCGTGCCGATCATCGGGCCGAGTACCGCACCGAGGCTCCACGCGCTCGACGCGACACCCAGATACCCGCTGCGCAGATCGGGCGGTGCAAGGGCAGCGAACGTCGCGCCGAACTGAACCGCCAACCCGATCTGCCCGAGGCTGAGAATGAGGACCGCAAGGGCATAACCGGCAATGCTCGCTGTCACGGCGGCCAGACCGCCGCCAAGCCCCACCAGCAACATCGAGGCGGCGAGCACCGTCCCACGGTCGCGTTTCGCCAGGACGGCGACGGCCACCGGTTGAAGGACGACGATGGCGAACCCGTTGAGCGCGAGCACGGCACCGTAGGTGGCGGAGCTGAGCCGCTGCGCGGTCATCAGCAACGGCAAGGTCGCGAACGCCTGCATGAGCAACGTGAAGCAGCCGACATGGATCAGCGTCATGGTGATCATCAGACGATCGGCGAGCAACGCTGGCAGCAACGCGCGCTTCCGGCGGCTCCCGGCGGAACGCGTCTCTGGCACCGCGGCCGCCACGATCAACGCCGCGGCCAGCATCGCGACTGCGTTCAACCAGAACAACAGGCCGTATCCGCGGCTCGCCAGCACCCCGGAAACCGTTGCGGCGACGGCGTATCCGAGATTCGCCGCCCAGTAAAGAAGACTGTACGCCCGCACCCGTTGTTCCGGCGGCAGGTCCGCCACCGCCGCCGATCCCGCCGGGCGGAAGAGCCCGGCAGCAAGGCCGTAGCCGGCCGCGGTGGCCCAGATGACCGGCGTCGCCCCGGCGGATCCCAAGGCGGCCAACGCGATCGCCGTCCCGAGGAACCCGAGGAGCATCGTCTTCCGCCGCCCGATCCGGTCCCCGAGCCAGCCTCCGAGCAGCTGCGACCCGAAGTCGCCGAGGCCCACCGCCGCCACCACGGCACCCGCCGCCGTCGGGGTCATCCGCTGTTCCTGCGTCAGGTACAGCACCAGCATCGGCTGTACGAACGAGCCGCCCCGAGCGACGAGATGGCACGCACCGAGAGCCCACGCGAGGGACGGCAGCCCGCGCGCGGTGGTTCTCTCGGCGGGAATCGCTGTGACTGTCATGGCATCGACGCTAAGAGCGCCGAGAGATTAATAAAAGCGATTGTTTACGATCATATCCATCGTACTTTGCGATACATTGAGGCCATGGCCGACCTAGACCTGCGGCAGCTGACGACGATGGTCGCGATCGCCGAGGAGGGAACGTTCTCCCGGGCGGCGAACCGGCTGGGCTACACGCAGTCGAGCGTGAGCCAGCACATCGCGGCCCTGGAACGCGCCGTCGGCGGCGCGGTGTTCGACCGCCCGGGCGGTCCGCGCCCGGTGCGGATCACGCCCCTGGGCGCCGTAGTCCTCGAAAACGGCCGAGAGGTGCTGGCGAAAGCCGCTGCGCTGGGTCAGGCGGTAGACCGGTTCAAGGCCGGTGAAGGCAGGATCGACGTCGGCACCCTGCAAAGCGTCTCCCACGCCATCCTGCCCACCGTGTTGCGCCTGCTCCGGAAGGAGCACCCCCGCTGCGAAATCAGGCTTTCGGAACCGGACGAGCCCCAGCTCGGAGAACTCGACCTGTTGTTCTACGACGGACTGCTCAGCGACGACACGGAACACGTCCTGCTGCTGGAAGACCCCTACCTCGTAGTCGCGCCTCCCGGCGACCTGCCGTCCGGTCCGGTGTCCGCGCGAAAGCTGGACGGCAAGGCGATGGTGGCCTGGCCGGCGACCTGCGACCAGCCCAGATTGGAACAGTCCCTAGCGGACGCCGGCGCGCGGCCGCGCATCGTGTTCCGGTCCGCGGGCAGCGAAACGATGCTGTCGATGGTGCGCGCCGGAATGGGACTCGCCGTGCTGCCGTGGCTGGCGATCCACCAGGTCGTCTGCCGCGACTGCGGCGCGATCCACGGACCGGAGGGATGGCCGGATCTGCGGGTGCACGAACTCGACCCCGCCCCGGCGCGGGCGATCTACCTGCACTGGCCGCCCGGCCGAGGCGACCAGTCCCCGCTCGCGGCGCGCGCGATCGAGGTCGCTGTCGAAGTGGCCCGCGAGCTGGCACAGCAGGCCCCGACAGCCCGGCCTTGATCCGGAACCACCAGGTCGAGGGCGTTCCTTCGCACCCTCGACCGTCCGGCCCGATCAGGCCACCGTCGCGTCCACCGTGACCTCGATGCTCCCGCCGAGAGCCTTCGAATACGGGCACGTCTGGTGCGCAGCCGCGGCCAGCGCGTCGGCAGTCTCCTGATCGACCCCAGTCAGCTCCAGGTGCAGGGCGGCGCTGAGCCAGAAGTTCGCCTCGTCGTGACGCAGCGTCACATCCGCGACCACCGCCAGGTCCGCCAGCTTCACCTTCCGCTGCGCGGCAGCGATCCGGACCGCGCCCATGAAACACGACGACCAGCCAGCCGCCAGCAACTGCTCCGGGTTCGTCGCCCCGCCGTTGCCGCCCAGTTCCTTCGGGATGGCGAACTTCAGGTCGAGCGCACCGTCGGACGAAACCGCGCGTCCGCCGTTGCGTCCTTCGCCGGTGGTGGTGACGACGGCGGTGTAGGTGGTTTCAGACATGACTTTCCTTTCCAAGGGTTTTCAGAAGCCGCTGAGGGCGGTGCCGGTCAGCGCCGCCAGCGCGCCGAGAATTTCGCGGAACGCCTGGGTGATCGGGTCCATCGGACTTGGCCTTTCGGTAGGCGACCGGGGCGCTGTCCTCCGGTCTCGGCGACGAGAGAACCTTCGCACGCACATTCATCACCGGTCAAGACGGTTACGTATTTCTGTGACCCGCCACTCATAACCACTTAGACCGGTTGGAGTTCCTTGCGTCGCGATTCATCACCTGTCAGACTGGTGCGCATGGAGCACGCCTTCCCCTGCGGGAACCCGGCACTGGACTTCGTCGGCACGCTGCGGGCCCGCCGCAACGACGAGCCGGCCGAGATGCTGGGGTCGCCGCGCAGCCTGGACGCCTGGTTCCGGGAGTCGGGGGTGACCGGCGCCGACCCGGCGAGCACGGCCGCGGACCTGGCCGGGGCGATCGCGGTCCGGGAGGCGATCTACGCGCTGGTCGCGGCCCGGCTCGTCGGCCACGAGTACGACCCGGGGGCGTTGACGGTGGTCAACGAGGCGGCCGCGCAGCCGGACGCGGTCCCGCAGCTGACCCGGGCCGGACGGCAGGTCCGGGCGACGGCGGCGCAGGCGTTGTCGACCGTGGCGCGGGCCGCGGTGACGATCCTGGGCGGACCGGACGCGGATCTGCTGAAGGAATGCGGACGGCCGGAGTGCACCCAGGTGTACCTGGATCATTCGCGAGGGTCCCGGCGGGAATGGTGCGCGATGGCTACCTGCGGGAACAAGATGAAAGCAGCGGCTTATCGAGCACGGCAAAGGGGAAATCCGCCGTTGACCCCCTCTCGGCGATCCTGAACGAGGGCCGCCTTCAGCCGGCGAACAATCGGGTCAGCGCCGCGCGGCTGTCGTCGTCCGCCGCGCGGTAGAGCAGCACGCGCTGGTCCGGATTCTCCAGCGGGGCAAGCACTTCGAACCGCACTGTCAGCTCTCCGGCCTCGGGATGCCGCAGCACTTTGAGCCCCCGGCCGTTGATCGCGACGTCTCGTTCCGCCCACCACCGGGCGAATTCCTCGTCCTGGGCGAGGAATTCCGCGATCAGGTCGCTCAGCTCCGCATCGTCGGGATGCGTAGCCCAGGCTGCCCGCAGGTGCGCGATGCCTTGTCGCACAACAGTTTCCCGGTCGATGTAGAACGCCTGCAGTTCCGGATGACGCAAGCACAGCCACATCGCGTTGCGCTGAGCCGGCGGCAGCGTTTCGAAATCCACCAGCAGGCGCGTCAATTCGCGGTTCCACGCGAGGATGTCGTAGCGGTGGTTCAGCAGCATGGCCGGCAGCGGGGAAAGATCGGCGATCAGCTGCGCCAGCGGTTCCGCCGCGACGGCAGCGGGCTTGTCCGCTGAACGAGGTTGCTGCTGGGCCAACCCGTAGAGATAAGCGCGCTCGCCGGGACTCAGCCGCAACGCTCCGGCCAGCGCCTCCACGACCTCCGCCGACGGACGCAGCCCGCGCGCCTGCTCCAGCCGCACGATGTAGTCGATGCTCACGCCGGCCAGTTCGGCGACCTCTTCGCGGCGCAAGCCGGGCGTCCGCCGGGCCTGCCGGCGCGCGGGAAGGACGAACTCGTCCGGGTCGAGGCGTTCGCGGCGGGTCCGCAGGAACGCGGCCAGTTCCTGGGTCCGGTCAACAGCACGGGTCATCGACCTCGACTCTACCCGAAGGGTAGGACTCGCTTTCCCAGGCAATTCCTTCCCTTACCCCCGGCGCGAGACGGGAACAGGCTGGTCAGCGGCACTGGAGCACAAGCACAGGAGGACCCATGCCGCTCACTCTCGACACCTACCGGCTGCTCGGCCGTTCCGGGCTGCGGGTCTCGCCGCTGGCGCTCGGCACGGCGACCTTCGGCACCGAATGGGGCTGGGGCGTGGCCGAGGAGGGCGCGCGCCGGCTGTTCGACCGTTACGTCGAACGCGGCGGCAACTTCATCGACACCGCGCCGACCTACACCGACGGCACCGCCGAGCGCATGCTCGGCGAGTTCGCCCGCGGCAACCGCGAAAGCCTGGTCCTGGCGACGAAGTACACGACCCTGCGCCGCCCCGGCGACCCGAACTCCGGCGGCCCGCACCGCAAAAACCTCTTCGCGTCGGTGGAGGCCAGCCTTCGGCAGCTCGGCACGGACTACCTCGACCTGCTCTACCTGCACGTCTGGGACTTCACGACGCCGGTCGAGGAGATCCTGCGCGGCATGGACGACCTCGTCCGCCAGGGCAAAATCCTTTATGTCGCGATGTCCACCGCCCCCGCCTGGCAGATCTCGCGGATGCAGGCCATCGCCGACCTGCGCGGATGGTCGCCGCTGGTCGCGCTGCAGGTCGAGTACAACCTCGTCGAGCGCACCGGGGAACGCGACCTGCTCCCGATGGCCCGCGAGATGGGGCTGGGCGTGGTCCCCTTCTCCCCGCTGGCCGGCGGCGTCCTGACCGGCAAGTACACCCGCGCCGACCTGACCCCGGCCGACCCCTCCCCGGGCGAGAGCACGCGCAAGAGCTTCAATCTCGCCGTCGGCGCGGTCACCGAACGCAGCCTGGGCATCGCCGACGTCCTGACCGGCGTCGCCGGGGAAATCGGCTGCACGCCCGCACAGGCCGGGCTGGCCTGGACGCTGCTGAACCCCGCCGTGACCGCGCCGATCATCGGCGCCCGCACACCTGACCAGCTGGAAGACAATCTGGAGGCGTTGACCGTCGAGTTCACCGAGCCCCAGCTGGCCCGCCTCGCCGAGGCCAGCGCGATCCAGCTCGGCATGCCGCACGACGTGCTCGCCAGCGACCACCTCCGCACGGCGACCCGGGGCGACTTGACGATCGAAGACCGGCACTGACCGGCGGCGGCCCCTATCGCTCGCGAGAGACGGCAGGGGCTGCCCGCCCCGGGCTATTGCCGGCTGCGCGGAATGCCGCGACCGACAATACGAAACCACCCCCAGTCCGGGCGAACGCCCAACCGTCCATTTCAGCATTCCCGGCCGAATTCGTTCAACCCTCCGGAAGTCGGTGCTTTCGAAGACCGGGCAGAATCACTGCACCGGACCGCCCCGATCCGCGGCCTTCCGTGCGCCCACGCAGTTTCTCACTGTCCATTATAGACAGTCAAGAACACGCTGGGTGGCCGCGATCCGCGCGCACGCCACCCGTCCGGCGCAATCCCGGGAAAACCCGCCCGGCAAGCACCACAAGAGACAGTGGTCTTGCTTGACAACGTTGACGGATAACCGGCACTCCGCCTTTCTTTGCCAGCTGTTGACCTTTCCCGCGCCCCGGGCGTATGGTCTAGACCAAGAAGCCCACCCCTTCGCTCGATCCCTCCGCGGGCCGGCTCCCGGAAAGCCGGTGCGTCGCTTTGTCGTACCCGCACAAGGAAACGAGCATTCCCCGAAGGAGCTGTCCATGAAAGCGAACCGGAAACTCGTCGCCGCCGCGGTCGGCACGGCGATCGCCCCGGTGCTCGTGCTGCTCAGCCCGGCAGGCATCGCCAGTGCGCACGGGTACGTCAACGCGCCGGCGAGCCGGCAGGCCCAGTGCGCGCAGGGAGTCGTGTCCTGCGGCCAGATCAAGTACGAACCGCAGAGCGTCGAAGGGCCGAAGGGGCTGCACAGCTGCAGCGGCGGCAACGCCCAGTTCGCCGAACTGAACGACAACAACAAGGGATGGAAGGCTTCGCCGGTCGGTTCCTCGGTGGCCTTCACCTGGAAGTTCACCGCCCGGCACCGCACCTCCACGTACGAGTACTGGATCGGCAACGACAAGATCGCCACGGTGGACGGCGGCGGCCAGCAGCCCCCGGCGACAGTCACCCACAACGTGAACCTCAAGGGGCACACCGGAAGGCAGACGGTGCTCGCCGTCTGGAACATCGCGGACACCGCGAACGCCTTCTACGCCTGCATCGACCTGCAGGTCAGCTGACCCGGACGGTCCACAACAGACACTGAGGCGCGGGCCGTGGCGGCGGCCCGTGCCTCAGTGCGCGTCCTCGGCTTTTTCCGGGAATGACAAAACCGGCCAATATCCCCCGCATTCGTTGACCCCGTCTCCCGGCCGTGACTAGCGTGCCGGTCACCGGAAAAGGGCACGACTCCAGGAGGCGGTTTTCCTTGATTTCCCGGCGGGCATTCCTCGGCGCATCCGCGGCAGCCGCGACATTTCCACTCTGGAACGCCGCGTTCGCCTCCGCGACCACCCCCGACACCGCGAAGGTCGCGTTCAACGACCAATCCGGCGCCGGCCAGGCGTACGCGTATATCACCGGCACGACGCTGGACAACCGGCTCGTCATCCTGAAAGCCGATGGCACGCCTTATTACCCGCCCTCCCCGGGCAGCGACCACACCCCGCTCGGCGAGGACTGCGCGATCCCGCTGAAATCGCTTTCCCAGGTCACCGTCCCGAAAATGTACGCGGCCCGGATCTATGTCGTCCTGGACGGCAAACTGGACTTTTTCGTCAATCAGGGCCCGGCGCTCGTGCATCCGAGTTTCCTCGCCGCCGACGACCCGAATTACGGCCGGAACTGGTCGTTCTGCGAATTCACCTTCAACAACGACGTGCTGTTCGCCAACATCAGCTACGTCGACTTCGTCGCGATCCCGATCGGCCTGCACCTGACCACGACCGGCTCCGGCGAGCAGACCGTGCCCGGGCTCCCGGCCCGCTCCCTCGACCCGATCTGCGACGCGCTCAACGCCCAGGGCGGCAAATGGGGCACGCTCATCGAGACCGGAGGCGACGGCAAACCGCTGCGCGCCCTGTCCGCGCATTACCGCGCCGACCAATTCGGCGGCTATCTCGACGGCTACATCGACGAGGTGTGGAAGAAATACGCCAGCGAGACGCTCACCGTCGACACCCAGGTCCCCGGTCTCGGCGCGTTCACCGGCCAGGTCGGCGCGGACGGCGTGCTCGCCTTCAACAACGGCGAACGCTTCGACAAGCCCGCGACGCCGGACGTGTGGAGCTGCGACAGCGGCCCGTTCGCCATCAAACAAGGCGACAGCGACGCCCGCAAGGCGATCATCCCCCGGCTAGCGGCGGCGTTGAACCGCACCACCCTGCGCGACAATCCGAAACAGCCGACCGGCGAAGACCCCGCGAAGTTCTACCAGAACCCGGAAACCAACCACTACGCGCGGATCGTGCACAGCAAACTCCCGGACAACCGGGGCTACGCGTTCCCGTACGACGACGTCTCCCCCGGTCCCGATTTCAGTGGCGCAGTCCAGGCGGGCGATCCGGACACACTCACGATCACGGTAAACGCCTTGCGCTGAGCGGCAAAGGTGCCGCGGTCCTCCGAGGACCGCGGCACCCTCACCCGGTGAGATCGCCTTCCCGCTCGTTCTTCGCCGCATAGAAAGCCAGCTTCTCTTCATCTACTTCCACGCCAAGCCCCGGCCCGGTCGGCACCTGCAACCGTCCGCCGGAAAGCCGCAGTGGTGCCACAATGTCGTCAGCGTGCAGGTAATACATGCTGTCGATCGCCCGCGACAGCACCGGAGTGCTGGCCACCACCGCCAGATGCGCGGCAGTGGCGATACCGAGTTCGCCGCCGCTGTGCAGATTCATCCCGAGCCCGAACGTCTCGCAATGCGCGGCGAGCGCCTTGGTCGCCGCGATGCCGCCCCATTTGTAGACGTCGCCGTGGATCACGTCGACCGCACCGAGCCGCACCGCCGGCGCGAACTCCTCGAACCGGACGACGCACATGTTGGTGCACAACGGAATCCGCACCTTCGCTCGCACCTGGCTCATCCCCTCGATCCCCCCGCACGGGTCCTCGAGATACTCCAGGTCCAGCTCCTCCAACGCGATCCCGGCGCGAATCGAATCGGGCACCGACCACGCGGCATTGGGGTCGACCCGCAACTCTGCCTCCGGCAGCGCGCCGCGCAGCGCCCGCATGATCCGGACATCGCCGCGAACGTCCCGGGTGCCTTTCAGTTTCACCGCCGAGAATCCGTCCTCGGCGACCACTCTCGCCGCGTGTTCGGCCAGCCCCTGCTCGAGTTCCGAGCCTTCGGCACCGGGCGCGTCCGCGCGCGTGATCAACGCGGTGATCGGCACCTCGGTCCGCACCGCCCCGCCGAGCAGATCGGTCACGGACTGCCCGGTGACCCGCCCGATCAGGTCCCAGCACGCGACGTCCAGCCCGGCCAGCGCCGCATAACCCAGATAGCCGTGGAAAAACGGCACCATGTGCTGCCGGCGGTGGAACGCTTCGAGCGCGAACGGGCTCGTCCCGATCATTTCCGCGCCCAGTTTCCGGGTCAGCTCCGCGACCGGACGGCCCCGCATCGTCTCGCCCCAGCCCTCGGCGCCGGTGTCCGTGCGCAGCCGCACCACCGTGCGGGTTTCGCCGGTCTTGGTCTCGAACGAACTGGTGAACGGATTCGTCAGCGGCAGATTCACCACCCAGACGTCGACCGCGGCGATCTTCATGCGCGTGGCCCCAGCGCCGCCGACACGATCCGCCGGATCGGTTCCAGCTCAACGTTTTCCACCGCCGCCTCGGCCCTGGGCATTTCCTCGATCGCCGGCTCGGCCTTCAGCAACACCCGGAACACCCGCGGCAGCACCGTCCGGCCGACCAGATCCTCCGCGAGCGCCGCCGCGTCCGGAGTGTCCATTTTGTACTGCGCAGCGAGGTACTCGGCGAGCCTCGCGTACATCACCGCGAACATCGAGTCGTAATACGCCTTCGCGCTGTCCGGCAGCCGCTCGGCAGCCGAGATGCAGAGCCGGCACGTCCGCGCCTGCGGCTCCCAGGTCAGCAACTGCTGGAACCTGCCGCAGAACAGAGCGACCGCCTCGACCGGGTCGGCCGCGTAGGCGTCCGGCGTCATCAGCTTGCCGAGATACAGCTCGCGGACCAGGTCGAGGACCGCGAGGAACAGCTTGTCCTTGCTCTCGAAGTGCGCGTACAGCGACCGCTTCGACGTTCCCGCGCCGGCCGCGACCGCGTCCATCGACGCGCGCTCGAACCCGGTCTCGAGGAACACGTTCTTCGCCGCCAGCAGGATGTGCCTGCGCAACTCCGCACCCCGCAGCTGCGAACCGCCTTCACGCGCCATCTTGCCTCCGCCAAAAGTAAACGGTACGGTGGAGTTTACTTCCTCCTCCACCTCTTCGACAGTGTCCTGGAGTGCCCGCATGATCGTCGTCACCGCCCCCACCGGGAACATCGGCAGCCGCGTTCTCGCCGACATCGCCGACGGTTCGCGCCCCGTCCGCGCGATCGTCCGCGATCCCGCGAAACTGCCCGCTGACCTGCGTGAACGAATCGAAGTCCACCAGGGTTCGCACAGCGATCCCGAGGTGCTCGCCCGCGCCTTCGACGGTGCGGACACGGTGTTCTGGCTCGTCCCGCCCGACCGGCGAGCCGCCAGCGCCGACGAGGCCTACTCCGGCTTCGCCCGCCCCGCGATCGAAGCGATCCACACCCACGGCGTCCGCCGGGTCGTCTCGGTCAGCGCACTCGGCCGTGGAACCGCCTTCGCCGAACGGGCCGGGCACGTCACCGCCACCCTGGCGATGGACGACCTCATCGCCGACACCGGCGTCGCCTTCCGCGCGCTGGCGAATCCGACCTTTATGGACAACCTGCTGCGCCAAACCGCGGTGCTCAAAAAGCAAGGCACGTTCTACGACATCTTGCCGCCGGACTACGCCGCGCCGACCGCGTGCACCCGCGACATCGCCGCGGTCGCGTCGCGGCTGCTGCTCGATCCTTTGTGGACCGGCAGGGAAGAAGTCCCGATCCTCGGCCCGGAAGACCTGTCGCCGGACCAGCAGGCCGCCATCATCAGCGACGTGCTGGGGATTTCGGTCAAGTACCAGCAAATCCCGGTCTCCGCACTGGGCGCGCAGGTCCTCGCGAACGGTACTTCCGATGCGATGGCACAGTCCATGATGGACATGGCGACCGCGAAGCTGAACCATCTGGACGAGGGCGTCGTCCGCACCCCGCAGCACGCGGTGGAGACTCCGACGACTTTCCGGCAGTGGTGCGAAGAAGTCCTCGAGCCCGCGGTGGCCAAGGCCTGATCCGGTCCGCCTACCGGCCGCTGCGGGCCAGCCCGGTCAGGATGTGGTCGAGCCCGCGGCGGAAGGTCCGTTCGTAGCGATCGTCGGCGTGCGGCGTTTCCGCTTCGACCATGATCCGGCTCAGATGCGGATAGTTTCCGCTGCCGATGATCGATTCCCCGTATTGCGCCTGCACCGCCAACCACGTCGGCATGTCCACTCCGGACCGGCGCGCCGTTTCCCGTTCGGCCAGCTCGTCGACGACGTGGCCGCGGACAAAGGTGAGCACCGTGCCCACCTGAGCCAAGACCTCGTCCGCGGACAAGCCCAGGACGTCCACCGTCGCGTACGCCGCGTCCAGCCAGGCCAGGCTGTTCGGCCCCAGCACCGGACGGGTCGCGGGCAACGCGGCCAGCCACGGGTGCCGCAGCACCAGGGCGCGGTACTCGCTGGCGACGGTCCGCAGGTCCGCCTGCCAGTCCCCGGTCGGCGACGGTGGCTCGCGTTCCCCGAAGGCGGCATCGGCCATCAAGTCGAACAGCTCGTCCTTCGTGGCGATGTAGCGGTACAACGTGGTCGTGCCGGTGCCCATCTCGCCGGCGACCCGGCGCAGGGACACCGCTTCGAGGCTTTCCGCGTCCGCGACCCGGATCGCCGCGGCCGCCAGGCCGGCTCGGCTGTGGGCGGGCCGCGGCCCCCGGGCGCCGCGTTCCGGCCGCAGCCAGATCGGCGGGCGCACGTCGTCCGCTTCGTCAACCATGGCCCGCATTATTGCGAACGCTGTACGTGGTTAGCTAGAGTGGTCTTTATGCGAACACTGTGCCCGGGTAATCGGGAAGACCGATGAGCGAGTACCGCACCGGGTCGGTCGTCTCGGCCGACGGGACCGTCCTCGGATATCGCCAGCTGGGCAAGGGTCCGGCGGTGCTGCTCATGCACGGAGGCATGCAGGCTGCGCAGCATCTGATGAAGCTGGCGGACGCACTGTCGAACGAATTCACCGTCTGCGTGCCGGACCGGCGCGGCCGAGGGCTCAGCGGACCGCACGGTGCCGATTACGGGATCGCGCGGGAAACAGAAGACCTGCGCGCGCTGGTCGAGAAAACCGGCGCGGCACAGGTTTTCGGTCTCAGCTCAGGGGCACTGATCACCTTGCGAAGCGCACTTTCCATCCCCGAGATCAGCGCGGTCGCCCTGTACGAACCACCGCTGTCGGTCAACGGCTCAGTGCCGCTGGATTGGGTGCCGCGCTTCGAGCGGGAGGTCGCCCGCGGGCGGCTCGCTTCCGCACTGGTCACGGCATTGAAGGGATTGGCCGTCGAACCGGCGCTCGACCGGATCCCGCGATTCGCGCTCGTGCCGCTGATGGCGGTCGGCGCACGGCTGCAGCACAGCGGGTCTGATGTGCCGATCCCGGCACTAGTCCCGACCCAGCGCTTCGACGTCCAGCTAGTCGAGGAATTGGCCGGCACCGCACGGGATTACGCGAACCTCCGCGCGCGAGTTCTGTTTCTGGGCGGCACCAAAAGCCCGGCATTCCTCCGGACCGCACTGGACGAACTGTCCGCCACGATCCCGCACGCACAACGAATCACGTTCTCCGGCCTGGGACATTCAGGCCCGGACGACGACGGCGATCCCGGCCGAGTCGCCGAAGCCCTGCGCGCTTTCTTCACAGCCTGACCCCCGCACTGCGGCCCACCTGCTTCACACCCCGGCCCGCACTGCGGCCCACCTGCTTCACATCCTGACCTGCACTGCGGCCCCACCTGCCATCCACCCCTCGCCGGGACCGCAATGGCACTCAGTGCACTTCCCTAGCCGCCCGGCAAGCACCTCATCCGGACCCGGCCTCGCGCAACGCGGCCCCGATCCGGGTCACCACCTCGTGCAACGGCGTCGCAGTGCTGAGCACCGCCACTACCGTGCCCGGCTCCGCCTCGCCCGGCGGCTTCCCGCCGGAGGTCCGGAACGCGTCCGCGACCAGAGTGAACGCCTCCGTCGCCGCAGCCTCGATGTCGTCGCGCCCGCCACTGCGCAGCCAGCGCCGCAAGACGTGGTTGTTGGCCGCCGCGATCGCCGCCGCGGCCACCGCGGCGCGGAGAGTCGCAGCCTCGTCGCCGGCGGCGGCGAAGCGGTCCTGGAGGTAGCGGGCGAGGACACGCTGATAACGGTCGACCGTCGCGACTTCCTTGTCCCGCAACGACGGCACCGTGCGAGTGAGGGTGAACCGCTTGAGCGAGACGTCCAGTTCCGCAGCATAAGATTCCAGCACGAGCGACACCGCCGCGGTGGCCACCTCGATCGGGTCGCGCGCCGGGTCGGCGGTCTCGAAGACCTGCTGCATCTCGGCGACGATCTCGTCGTGATTGGCGAAGAGGACGTCGTCCTTGCTGTCGAAGTACCGGAAAAACGTCCGCCGCCCGACCCCGGCGGCCGCCGCGATGTCGTCGATGGTCGTCGCCTCGTACCCGTTGGCGGCGAACAGATCGACGGCCGCCGTCGCCAGCGCCCGACGCAACTGCCGCCGCCCGGCCGGCGTGGCCCCGACCCGGGTGCGCGGCGTCTCCGTCATCCCCGAACGGTAGCAGCCCGGGTTGCTAGTGGCACTGAGTGCCGTTAGCATGGTCGCGCACCCCATGCGAGCGGAAGGCGTCGACGATGACTCTCGACCAGCAACTGCGGCCCGACCACCACACCGGCCCAGACCCAGCGGACGCGTATTACGGCGGGGTGTTCGGCTGGTCCGTCCGACGGCAGGGAGCGCGCCTGTTCCTGGCCTTGGAAAACGGTTTGTGCGCGGTCACCCTGCCGAAACTCACCTCAGGCCCGGTGCGAGCCCACCTGTCCGCCCTGGGCTGCGAGGGCCCGTCCCTGATCCTCCCCACCCAACACGGCCCCCGCCTGGCAATCCTCGCCGAAACCGACGGCGAACTCCTCCTGCGAGGCACCCTGCCAGCGGACGTAACCGTCCTGGACAGCGGCGCACTCCTCCCCCTGCCGATCGGACAGCAGGCACCCGGAACCGGCCCGGAATGGCTGACCGCGCCGGACCCGAGGCACCGCTGGCTGCCGAGCGTGAGCGCAGTACTGGCCGGAGTGCGCCAGCGCCCCTGATCCGCAGTCCCTCGCATAGGCTGTGACCGCTGCGCAGTCTTTTCACGCCCGCCGGACCACTCCCGTGACGCCTTCCACGGACACCATTTCCACGAGGCGACTCCACAGGAACTAGCTCCGCGAGGCTCCCCTTCCCGGACCCGCACCTTCGCATGGGTGCGCTTTTTCGCAGCAGCAATTCGGTGCCGCCGTGAGGGACCCCTTCACGGACTTGGATTCCCTCAAGGGCCCCCTCACGGACCTAGATTCCCTCAAGGGGTCCCTCACGGACTCGGATTCCCTCAGGGTGCCCTTCACAGCCCACCCCACCGCCCGATGCCCCCAATGCGGCATCGGGCCGCTAACCATGAGCCGCGAACCCCACGCAACCAACACCCAAAACCCCGCGCCCGCACCTCAAACCCCGCGCCCGCCCCCGAACCCGCCACCAACGCACCCACCGAACCATGCACCCACACCACCCCCGCACCCCGATACGAAGCCAAAAACACGGCGCGGGGGTGCTTGTCAAGACATCTCTCCCATCCCGACCAACCCCCCCCCTCCTACCTCCC
>NZ_JBVKDQ010000012.1:155291-295353 GCF_055633755.1 Amycolatopsis sp. NPDC114484
CGCCTTGACAAGCACCCCCGCGCCGTAGTCACAATCAGCTTCGGGGTGCCCACCCACGAGGACGAGGCGCAATGTCGCCGCCAGGCGACGAGCCCACCCCCACCCCCTCAAACAAAAACCCCACAAACCCCGCCCAGCACAGACGAAGCCTCCCCCACCATCCCGTCCACCTCGGCCACCAACCCCTCGATCTCCCCCCACCACCGCGAATCCCGCCCCGAATCCGGAATCAGCGACGTCCCCACCAGCAACAGCAGCGTATCGATCTCATAAGCCCGATCAGCCAACCGCAGCAACGGCACCGGATCCCCGCCAGCCTCCCCCACCGCGAACCGGCAAGCCGCGTGCCCCAACTCGCGGCACACCGTCCGCAACCGCTCCCGCACCTCATCCGCCCGCGGATCCGCCCGAGGACCGCCGGTCCGGATATTCCACGCCACCGAAAGCAAACAGCGCCCGGCATCGTCCATCGACGTGTTCATCACCGGGCGAGTCTGGAAGCACCATCCCCGCGACGGGTGACCCGACACGCAAGGCTCACCGCATCGAGTGAAGCAACCGCACAGTCGCGTCAAGCGGCAGCCGATCATCGGCGGCACGGGCGAGGAAATCCTTGATCCGCTGCCCGTCCGGCGTCAGCGAATCGACGTCGTTGACCTCCGCGCTCGCCGCCTCCAGCGTGCCCAGCCCGGCATTGTGGTGGGCATCGCGGACCGCGTTCCGCAGCACCGCCAGCTCCGCCGCCGACGGCCCCCGCTTCTCCGCCCGCAACCGCTCCACAATCCGGAGCACCTGCGGCGAGTGCGCGGCCAGCGACTGCCGTCCGGCGAACGACGCGACCATCCTCGGCGTCGCACGCGTCTCAGCCGGCGGCGGTGGCACCTCGACCGCCTCGCCGACCACCCGCAGGCTCTCCAAAGCCGCGGCACGCCGACGTTCGCTCTCGCGCACGCGCGCGAGCGGATCCTTCCGCCGGGACGCCGCGATCGAGCGGACCTCGGCCCGGGCCCGCTCCCCCGCGCCGGTCAGGCGGGAGCGCCGTTGATACGTGCCCTCGTCCGCCGCCTGCTTGCGCCGGTTCGCGAGCCAAGCCTCGAAGGTCTGCCCGCGCCGCGGCGGCTCGCGCACCTCGGTCAGGTCCGCGGCGGCGGACTCGTCGACGAACCAGCCCTTCATCCGCGAGCGCAGGAAGTCCCCCGGCTTTTCGCTGGACCGGCGCGGTCGCTGGCGCGTCCCGTCCGGCAGCGCGCTCATGGCGATCAGCAGCGCGTCCGGGCAGTATCCGTTGGAGTACCAGAATTCCAGCTGCCGCTCGACGTCGTCGCGTTCCTCCCGCGTCAGCCGCTCGGACACCCAGCCCATGCGGCGGACGAGCACGCCCGTCGCCTGTGCGCGTTCGCGCGCGTCGGCGGGCACGACCGTCGCCGGCCACTCCTGATCCGCGATCCGCACCACGCCACACCTCCCTAGCCAGCGCCGCCTACGTTAGCCCGCCGCACCGACAATTACCCGGCCCGCCTCAGCACCGTCACCGTGTTCACCGCCACGATCACCCCGATCGAGGCCCACGCGACGACGTCGAGCCGCTGGTCCAGCACCACGAGCCCGACGAGCGCGGCCAGCACCGGGTGGACGCTCATGAACGCTCCGAAGAACTGCGCCGGGACCCGCCGCAGCGCCGCCAGATCGACGAGAAACGGCAGCGCCGACGACAGCAGCCCGGCGGTGAGCGCCGCCGCGAGCGCACCGGGCGTCGGCGGGTGGTGCAGCATCGCGAACACCCCGATCGGCAGGTAAAGCAGACCGGACACCCCGGCCGCGGCAGCCGAACCCGCCGCACCGGGAAGGCGGCGGCCGACCGTCCGGTTCAGCAGGATGTAGCAGGCCCAGCACAACGCGGCGACCAGCGCGAGCCCGATCCCGAGGTAGTCGGCGCTCGGCCGCGGCCGCATCAGCGCCCCGACCGCGACCGCGGCGGCCACCGCGCACGCCAGGTCCGTTCGACGCCGGGAACCGGCCAGCGCGATCGCCAGCGGGCCGAGGAATTCGAGCGTCACGGCCAGCCCGAGGCCGATCCGGTCGATCGCCGTGTACAGCGACAGATTCATCGTCGCGAACACCGCGGCGAGACCGAGCACCGGCCACCACTGCCGCGCGGTGAACGTCCGCAGCCGCGGCCGTCCGACCGCCAGCAGCACCACCGCCGCCACCCACTGGCGGACCGCGACCACGCCCGGCGGGCCGAGCACCGGGAACGCGAGCGCCGCCGTCGCCGCGCCGACCTGGTTGGACAGCGCGCTTCCGAGCAGCATCGCGGCACCGGTCGCCCGGGCGTCGCCGCGCGTTCGCGGAGCCAGTTCCGTAGTCGCCATGCGGTCGAGCATGAGCCCGGCGGATCCATGCGCAAAATGCATTGACCGCAGCAGCGATACGCTGGATGCATGGATCTGGAGCTGCGTCAGCTGCGCTGCCTCGTGACGATCGTGGACGCCGGGACGTTCACCGACGCCGCGCTGGAACTCGGCGTCTCGCAGGCGGCCGTATCCCGGAATCTGGCTTCGCTGGAACGGGTTCTCGGCGTACAGCTGTTGCATCGCACCAGCCGGAGCCTCGAACCGACGACCGCGGGCGTCCAGGTGCTCGCCCGCGCCCGGCACCTGCTCGCCGAGGCCGACGATCTCGTCCGCGAAGCGACCACCGGGCACACGCGGCTGCGCATCGGCCCCGCGTGGTCGGCGATCGGCAAGCACACCGCGGAGTTCCAGCGCCGCTGGGCCGCCCGGTATCCGGATGTCGAACTGCTGCTCGTACGCGCCAACACGGTGACGGCCGGGCTGTCGGAAGGGCTGGCCGATCTCGCGGTGGTACGTCATCAGCTGCCCTCGGGCAAGTTCGCGCACGCGACTGTCGGCCACGAAGAACGCTACTGCGCCATGGCGGTCGACGACCCGCTCGTCCGCCGCCGCACCGTCACGCTCGCCGATCTCGCGTCGCGGCTGCTGGTGGTCGATCCGCGCACGGGCACCACTTCCGCCGAATTGTGGCCGCCGGAAGCGCGCCCGCGGATCGAGCTGACCCACGACGTCGACGACTGGCTCGCCACCATCACCACCGGCCGTTGCGTCGGCGTCACCCCGCATTCGACGGTGACGCAGTATCGCCGCGACGGCATTGTGTACCGCCGGGTGCGCGACGCCCCGCCGGTGCCGGTCCAGCTCGCTTGGCGCGCCCACGATCCGCATCCGGCCACGCACGCCGCGGTGGCCTTGCTCGGCGAGCTGTACCGCACGCCTCCGAAACGGAAAAACGCCTCCGCGCGCCCGCGTTAGTCCATTGTGGATCTTGAAAACCGGGACGATCATTTTCCGTTGACGCGGCGGCGCCGGGCGGCGATGATGAACCCGTCCAGCCACGAAAGGATCCACGGAATGCCGCACCGCGACGAACGCATGCACCTGTCGGGCATTCCCGGCTCCGCGCCATGACGTGGCCCGCCACGCCGTGAGCGAGGAGCCGCCCGCCGGACCACCGGCCGGGCGGCTTTTGCGTTCGCGGCCCGTTTCACCCGGAAAGGAGGTGCCCGTCGCCATGGGAGTCCTGGTCCTCAATGCCGGCTACGAGCCCCTGCACACCGTCTCGCTCCCCCATGCCATCCGGATGCTGGTCCGCCAGGTCGCGGTCGTCCACGAAAGCGACGGGCCCGACCTCGGGGTCTTCCCCCGCCCGAAGGTGGTGCGGCTGCTGCGTTACGTCGTGATGAAATGGCGGTATTCCGGGCCGCCGCGCTGGTCCCGTTCCGGCGTGCTGCGGCGAGACCGGCACACGTGCGCCTACTGCGGGCGCCGCGCCACCACGGTCGACCACATCACGCCGGTTTCGCGCGGCGGTCCGCGCACGAGCTGGCTCAACACCGTCGCCGCGTGCGGCGGTTCGGCCCGCAGCTGCAACGCGCGCAAGGCCGACCGCACGCCCGCGGAAGCCGGTCTGACGCTTCGGTTCCCGCCGCGCGTCCCGCGGTGGGAGGAGCTGCATCCGCTGGCCGGACTGTCCACTTGAGACCCGCGCTAAGCTGGAAACCGTGAAGGGCTTGCTGCTGCGGTTGTCGGCGGTCGATTCCGGCGCGGAGACGGCGGTGCGCGTCATCGCGTATTTCGACGAGCTGATCGCCTGCCGGGCGACGTTGCCGGATTTGCTGCGCGCCACGGCTTTTCTTGCCGAATGCGTAGCCGGAATTCACTGTGTCGACGGAACCGTGCTGCGGTTCCGGCCGACCGGCGAACCCGGCGGCGACGGTCCGGTGCCGCCCGGCGCCGTCGTCGTGGACCTCGACGGCGCCGGGCGGGTCTGGCTGGAACGCGCGGGCGAGCCGGGCCCGCTCGACGTCCTGGTGCTCGAACGGCTCGCGATCTCGGCGAAGGTGCTCAATCCCGTCGAACCGCCGCCCGCCGCACCGCGTCTGGCCGACCCGGCACTGGTCGAACTGGTGCTGGGCGAGCAGGCGGCGGACGAGGACCGGACCCGGGCGCTGACCCTGCTCGGCTTGGACACCACGCGCCCGCTGCGAGTGGTGGCGGTCGCCTCGGGCGCGGGTCGCGATGCCGGCGCGGACGCGGTCGCACTGGTCGCCCGCGGCGGTCCGCTCGGCGCGCGGGTGGCTGTGGTCGGCGGGGTGGCCGCGGTGGTGCTGCAGCCGCGCGAGGGTCCGGATTCGGTGGTTCCGACGTTGCGCGAGACGCTGGCGTTGCGGGCCAAGGACCGCACGCTTCCGGACACCGTCCGGGTGGGCGTCGGCGACGCGGTCGACGGTCTGGCGGCTCGGAGTTCGTGGCTGCAAGCCCGTCTGGCCAAACGATTCGCGGCGAAATCGCGGCCGTTGATCGTGCACGAGGACCTCGGCGCGGTGACGCTGCTGGCGGAGATCCCGGCGGAGCGGTTGCGCGCGCAGCCGGACGTGCTGGCGTTGAACGCGCTCGCCGAGAACGGTGATCTGGAGACGCTGGAAGCCTTCTGCCGCACGGGTTCTCTTCGCCAGGCGGCGATCGCGCTGCACCGGCACCACAGCTCGGTGGCGGCGCGGCTGGCGCACGTGGAGGACGCGCTGGGGTGGACCCTGGACGATCCGGCGGGACGGTTCCGGGCTCGGCTGGCGCTGGCGGCGCGGAGGTTGGCGGAATCTGGTTGAGGGACGGCGGCGGGGTCCCCGTCAGCGTTTTCGCGGCCTTTGGACCAGGGTCTGTGCATGACTTGGTCCCTTGGCCGCGGCGTGGTGGATGAGCAGCGATTTCGGCGTGTTCCGCCACGCGACGGACCGGTTAGCGACGGTCGGGGCAATGCCGATTCCTCACGCGGCAAAGCGAAAACCGACGCCCGCGCCCCCCGTTTTCCAGTCTATCGCCCGCCACCGACGATCCCGACGCCTTCAGCCAAGTTTGTCCACCGCGAACGCGACTTGGGGATGCACGCCCAGCCGACCTCGGCAGAGGCGGCTGGAATCAGCCTGAGACAGGCGATTCCAGCCACCCCCTGCCCAGCGCGCCCGGCCTCAGCCCGGCTCGACCCCCAGCACCCGGGCCAGCACCGCCCGGCGTTCCGCGGTCTCCCGGCGGCTCACCGTCGCGTGCCGGAGCACCGCCGAGCCGTGGAAAGTCCCCGGGAACAAATGCAGTTCCGTGGACACTCCAGCCGCCAAAAGGCCCTGTGCGTAAGCGATTCCCTCGTCCCGCAGCGGATCGAACTCCATCACCGACACGTACGCGGGCGGCAATCCCGAGAGATCGGCCGCCCGAGCCGGTGCCGCATAGGCCGAGACGTCCGGGCCGCCGCGTTCGCCCGGCCCGCCGAGGTAGTAGTCCCAGCTCGACTCGGCGGCCCCCCGGTGCCAGATCGGCGTATCGGAGAACCGGCGCATGCTGCCGGTCTCGAGGCGGTCGTCCAGTTCGGGCACGGAGAGGAACTGGAAAGCGATCGCCGGGCCGCCGCGGTCGCGCGCCAGCAACGCCAGCGCCGCGGCCAGCCCGCCGCCCGCGCTCACGCCGTGGACGACCACCTTTTCCGGGTCGACGCCCAGTTCGCCGGCGTGCTTGACCGACCACTCGAGCGCCGCGTAGCAGTCCTCCAGCCCGGCCGGGTACGGATTCTCCGGCGCGAGCCGGTACTCGACCGACACGATCACGACGCCGAGTTCCCGCGCCAATTCGACATTGGTCGCGTGGTCGACCTCCAAGTCGCCGAGCGCGAAACCGCCGCCGTGGATGTCGAACAGCAGCGCCTTCGTCGCGACGCGATCGGGAGTGTAAATACGGACCGGGACGTCCGGCGCGCCCTCGGGACCGGGCACGGCCTCGTCGCGCGTGGTCACGCCGGTGGCGTCGAACTCGCCCTGCATCGAGGCGATCAGCTCGGCCATGCCCGCCCGCGAAGCGGCCACGTCGCGGAAGTCGGTCTCGGGCAGCATCGGGATCGCGGCGGCGATTTCGGGATCGAACGGATAACTCATCAACGTCCTCCGTCTTCCAGGTGAAGACTCCATCCTGCCGAAATTCCGGCGCGGGCAGGCACCGCCACGTGTCGCGTACCGCGCGGGGTCAACCCGCCGAACGGCGCGGCGGAATCCGCGGGACCCAAGCCTCAGCGCCCCACCTTCTTCCAGATCACCACCGCTCCGATGACCGCCACCAGCACCGCGCCCAGCACGATCAGCCCCTTCACGAGCAGATCGTGCACGAGGTGCTGGAGCATCTCGTCCCCGCCGGCGAGCAGCACCGCGGTCACCGGCCGGACCGTTTCCGGCCCGGGTCCTCGTCCAGCCACCGCGCGGCCTGCCGCACGACCTCGCCGCCGACGCGTCCGCGCACGCCCCGCGCCCCGCGCCGGTCCATCGCCGCAGCGGCGGATTTCGCCAGCGTCGCCGCGCCCTCCCGCACGCGCTCCCCCTTGCCGCGCCGCCGCAGGGACACGATCAGCGCGAACGCGCCCAGCCCGACGACCACGACGATCCCGGCGATGATGCCGAACCGGATCAGCAGGATGTTCAGCACCGTCTCCACAGCGCACCCCTTTTCTGTCACACCTGTGATACAAAACGTTTCTATCACGCATGTGATATAAAAGTCCAGTGCCTAGAGTGGTGGACGGGGAAGAGCGGCGCGCGCACATCGCCGACGCGGTGCTGCGGCTGGCCGCGAAAGGCGGGCTGCACGCGGTCTCGCTGCGCGCGGTCGCCGCGGAATCGGGGCTGAACATCGGCTCGGTGCGGCATTACTTCGACAGCCAGCACGCGCTGATGCGGTTCGCGATGCGCACCACCATCGACCGGACGACCGCCCGGCTCGTCGAACGCCGCGAGAAGACGGGTTCGCTGTCGGAACTGTCGCCGGAGGAGGCTGTCGACCAGCTCACCGAGTTCCTGTCCGAGCTGCTGCCGCTGGACGAGCGCCGGCGCACCGAAGTCACCGTGCTGGTGGAATTCCTGATAGCCGCGCGCGCCGATCCGGGCCTGGACGACCTGGCCAGGGAAGCGGTTCAAGGCACTGTGACGCTGGCCCGCCGCATCCTCGACGCGCAAGCCCGCAGCGGCCGGTTCGAGCCGAAGGACCCCGAAGTCGAAGCGCCCCGGCTGGCCGCGCTCATCGACGGGATCGCGTTCCGGGCCGTGCTGCAGCCGGACCTCACCACGGCCGGCGAATGCGTCGCCGTCCTTCGCACGCATCTCGCCGAGCTCGTCCGACCGGTGGGTGACACCCAGGTGTGAGCGCCGCGGAGACGGGGTAACCGGCGGAACTGGAGCGGTTCCAGATCCCGGGGAGGACTCCGATGCCGGACTCGGCGGCGACGCTGCGGGCAGCGGGCCTGCGCGTCACCAAGCCTCGGCTAGCCGTGCTCGGCTGGCTCGGCGAGCACCCGCACGCGACCGTCGAGGCGATCGCGGCGGGAGTGCGCGAAAGCCTGGGCAGCGTGTCGATCCAGGCGGTCTACGACGTGCTCGCCGCGTGCGGCGACGCGGGACTCGTCCGCCGGATCGAGCTGTCCGGGCATCCGGCGCGGTTCGAACGGCGGACCGGCGACAACCACCACCACCTGGTGTGCCGCCGCTGCGGCCGGGCCGAGGACGTCGACTGCGTCCGCGGCGAGGCCCCCTGCCTCACGCCGCACGACCGGCACGGGTTCGCCGTGGACGAGGCCGAGATCGTCTTCTGGGGTCTGTGCCCGGACTGCTCCGCCGTTTCCGACCACCACGAGGAGCTCGCGAGATGACCGAAGAACCGAAACCCCCGGCGACCACGACGGACGCCGGGATCCCGGCCGAGAGCGACGAGCATTCGCTCACCGTCGGCCCGGGCGGCCCGATCCTGCTGCAGGACCACTACCTGATCGAGCAGATGGCGCAGTTCAACCGGGAGCGGGTGCCGGAGCGGCAGCCGCACGCGAAGGGCAGCGGCGCGTTCGGGCACTTCGAGGTGACCAACGACGTCAGCCGCTTCACCAAGGCGGCGGTGTTCCAGCCGGGCGCGAAGACCGAGATGGCCGCCCGGTTCTCCACCGTGGCGGGCGAACGCGGCAGCCCGGACACCTGGCGCGACCCGCGCGGGTTCGCGCTGAAGTTCTACACCGCCGAGGGCAACTACGACCTCGTCGGCAACAACACCCCGGTGTTCTTCATCAAGGACCCGCTGAAGTTCCAGCACTTCATCCGGTCGCAGAAACGCCGTGCCGACAACAACCTGCGCGACCACGACATGCAGTGGGACTTCTGGACGCTCTCCCCCGAATCGGCTCACCAGGTCACCTGGCTGATGGGCGACCGGGGGATCCCGCGCACGTGGCGGCACATGAACGGCTACAGCTCGCACACCTACATGTGGGTCAACGCCGCGGGCGAGAAGTTCTGGGTCAAGTACCACTTCAAGACCGACCAGGGCGTCGAGCACTTCACCCAGCACGAGGCCGACCAGATGGCGTCGGCGGACACCGACTACCACACCCGCGACCTGTTCGAGGCGATCGAGCGCGGCGACTACCCGAGCTGGACGCTGCACGTCCAGGTGATGCCGTTCGAGGACGCGAAGAACTACCGGTTCAACCCGTTCGACCTGACGAAGGTGTGGCCGCACGGCGACTACCCGCTGATCGAGGTCGGGAAGATGACCCTCGACCGGAACCCGACCGACCACCACACCGAGATCGAACAGGCCGCGTTCGAACCGAACAACCTGGTGCCCGGCATCGGCCCGAGCCCGGACCGGATGCTGCTGGGCAGGCTGTTCGCCTACGCCGACGCACACCGGTACCGGATCGGCGCGAACTACAAGCAGCTGCCGGTGAACGCGCCGACCGCGCCGGTGCACAGCTACAGCAAGGACGGCGCGATGCGCTACACCAAGGTCTCGGACCCGGTGTACGCGCCGAACTCCAAGGGCGGCCCGCGCGCCGACACGGAACGCTACGGCACGCCCGCGGGCTGGCATTCCGACGGCGAGATGGTCCGGTCGGCCTACGTCGACCACGCCGAGGACGACGACTGGGGCCAGGCAGGCACCATGGTTCGCGACGTCCTCAACGACGCCGAGCGCGAGCGGCTGGTGGACAACATCGTCGGGCATCTGCTGAACGGCGTGTCCGAGCCGGTGCTGAAGCGGGCCTTCGAGTACTGGCACAACGTCGACAAGGATCTCGGCGACCGCGTCGAGTCCGGCGTGCGCGCGAAGCAGAACGAGAAGGACCCGAAGGCGGGCGAGCAGGCCAACCCGGCACGGGAGAGCATGCAGCGCAAGGCGTAAGCGCGGCTTTCGCGAGTGGCGGCTCCGGTTCCGGCCGGGGCCGCCACTGTCCTCTGTGGACGGCTCAAAAACCGTGCGGCGATTCGCGGCGGCCTGGGTAGAGTGCCGGGACATGGGGCATTTGGAGGCCGCGCACCTGCGCTACGTGCTGCCCGACGGGCGTCCGCTGCTCGGCGACGTCTCGTTCCGGGTCGGCGAGGGCGCGGTCGTCGCGCTGGTCGGCCCCAACGGCGCGGGCAAGACCACCTTGCTGCGCATGTTGTCGGGAGAGCTGAAGGCGGACGAGGGCGCGGTCACGGTGTCCGGCGGGCTGGGCGTGATGGCGCAGTTCGTCGGGTCGGTGCGCGACGAGCGAACGGTGCGGGATCTGCTGGTTTCGGTTGCCCCGCAACGGGTTCGCGACGCTGCCAGGGCGGTCGACGCGGCCGAGGAGCGGATGCTGGAGGTCGACGACGAGGCCGCGCAAATGCAGTACGCGCAGGCGCTCAGCGACTGGGCCGAAGCCCGCGGATACGAGTTCGAGACCACCTGGGACATGTGCACGACCGAGGCGCTCGGCGTGCCGTTCGACCGCGCGCGGTGGCGGCTCGTGCGCACGCTCAGCGGCGGCGAGCAGAAACGGCTCGTGCTGGAAGCTTTACTGCGCGGGACGGACGAGGTGCTGCTGCTGGACGAGCCGGACAACTATCTCGACGTGCCCGGCAAACGCTGGCTCGAAGCCCGGCTGAAGGAAACCCGCAAAACCGTCCTGTTCGTGTCGCACGACCGCGAACTGCTCGCGCGGGCGGCGGACAAGATCGTGAGCGTCGAGCCGGGCGGCGACGGCGCGGACGCCTGGGTGCACGGAGGCGGTTTCGCCACGTATCACGAGGCGCGGCAGGAACGCTTCGCCCGCTACGACGAGTTGCGCCGGCGCTGGGACGAGAAACACGCCCAGCTCAAACGGCTCGTCCGGGACATGCAGCAGTACGCCGCGCGCAGCGACGAGATGGCGTCGCGGTACAAGGCGGCGCAGACCCGGCTCCGGAAATTCGAGGAGGCCGGTCCCCCGCCGGAACCGCCGCGGCCGCAGGACATCCGGATGCGGCTGCGCGGCGGCCGCACCGGCGTGCGCGCGGTGACCTGCGCGAACCTGGAGCTCACCGGCCTGATGAAGCCGTTCTCGCTGGAGATTTTCTTCGGCGAGCGCGTGGCGGTGCTCGGTTCGAACGGATCCGGGAAGTCGCACTTCCTGCGCCTGCTCGCGGGCGGCGAGGTCGCGCACACCGGCGGCTGGAAGACCGGCGCGCGCGTCGTGCCCGGCCATTTCGCGCAGACGCACGCCCGCCCGGAGCTCACCGGCCGCACGCTGGTCGACGTGCTGTGGACGGAACACGCGGCCGATCGCGGCGCGGCGATGGCCGCGCTGCGCCGGTACGAACTGCACCGCCAGGGCGAGCAGGTGTTCGACCGGCTGTCCGGCGGGCAGCAGGCGCGGTTCCAGATCCTGTTGCTGGAACTGGCCGGGACCACCGCGCTGCTGCTGGACGAGCCGACGGACAACCTCGACCTGGAATCGGCCGAGGCGTTGCAGGAGGGGCTGGAGTCCTACGAGGGCACGGTGCTCGCGGTCACCCACGACCGCTGGTTCGCGCGCTCGTTCGACCGCTACCTGGTCTTCGGCTCGGACGGCGTGGTGCGCGAAACCCCGGAACCGGTCTGGGACGAACGCCGGGTGGAGCGGGCTCGCTAGTCCTTGCGCAGCAACGCATCCAGCTCGCGCACCAACTCCCCCGCCCGCCCGCGACCGCCCGGGGCCTTCGGATACCGCGACAGCACCCGGACGACCACCGGATCGGCCGCCGGGTGCTGAACCCGCATCCCGGCCAACTCGAACGCGTACGCCGCATGGCCAGCTGAGCCGAGGATGTGCCACACCTGCGTCGCCTTCGCCAGCGGGTGCAGAAACGCCGCCCCGGCAGCGGCGACAGCAGCCCGCGCGGCCTCGCTCGCCGCGACCTGGCCAGCGTCGCGGGTTTCCTGATACGCCCGTTGCGCCGCCCACGCGCTGTCCCGGATCGCCTTGCTGCGCTTGGCTCCCTCAGCGAACGCCCGCGCCGCCTCGATCGCGTCGTGCGGGCGGCGATCGGCCGGACGGGCTTGTTCGAAGATCGGCAGCGCGGGCTCGGCACAGGCCACCGCGTACGCGGTGACGGCTCGAAGCTCGGAGAGGTCGAGTGCGATCTGCTCGGTCATGTGCTTGAACAGTATCGTTGAACTGCCGGTTGGCACTCCGTGCCGGCTTCCGGCAGGAACGGCGGGCAAAACCCTCAACCGGGGAAGGACGAGCGGATGGCGTGGTCCGAAGCCGACAAGGCGGCCTACCGCCGGTTCGTGCGCACCCACCACCCGGACGTCGGCGGCGACCCGGCCGAGTTCGCCGCCGGGCTCCGGCGATTCGGCCCGCGAACCGAAACCGCCGCGCGGGCCGAATCGGGCCCACGCGGCGAATCCGTGGTGTTCGTGCGCCGGAGACGAGGGGTGTCCCGGCTCTTCGCGGTGATTGCCGCGCGCAGGCGGCGGAAGCGGAATCCGCGCGTGCGCTAGCGCGTCACATCCCGCCGGTCAGCGCCTGCAGCCCGAGGCTGGACGCGGCGACCGCGATCCACAGGATGGCCCCCATCAGCAGCGGCTTGTGTCCCGCTTTGCGCAGGTCGGACGGCTTGAGCGCGAGGCCGATCCCGGCGAGCGCCATGGTGATCAGGAAGGTGCCGAGCGTCGACAGCGGCGCGTGCCACGATTCCGGGATCCAGCCCGCGCTCTCCACGGTGGCGGCGGCGAGGAAGCCGATCAGGAACGGCGGCACCAGCCGGTGCCAAGGCATGGCGCGCAAGGAAACCCGGCCGCCGCCCGCCTGTTTGCGCGCGACGAGCACGGCGAGGAACAGCACGATCGGAATCAGCGTGAGCGTGCGGGTGAGCTTCACGACGAGGCCGTACGAGCCGGCGTCGCCGCCGTAGGCGTAGGAAGCCGCGACGACGGAGGACGTGTCGTTCACCGCGGTTCCGGCCCACAGGCCGAAGGCGTGCGGCGACATCCCGAGTGCGTGCCCGAGCGGCGGGAACAGCAGGACCGCGGCGACGTTGAAGGTGAAGATCGTGCCGAGCGCGTAAGCGATATCGGCTTCCTTCGGCTTCAGCACCGCGCTGGTCGCCGCGATCGCGGACGCACCGCAGATGCCGGTGCCGACGCCGATCAGCGTCTGCGTGTCCCCGCGGACGCCGAGCAGCCTGCCGAGCACCCACGCGCCGCCGAGCGCGACCGCGAGCGTGCCGAGCATCACCGGCAGCGACTGCCCGCCGACGTGCACCACCTGCTGGATCGACAACCCCGTGCCCAGCACGACGATCGACAGCTGCAGCACCGGACGCGACGCGACGGCGTACCCCGGGCTGAACCGCCAGCCGCGCAGTCCCGGCACGACCGCGCCGGCGACCGCGCCGAGCAGGATCGCGAGCACCGGCCCGCCGACCACCGGAACGAGCTTCCCGCCCGCCGTCGCCACCGCCGCGACCAGCAGCGCGACCGCGAGCCCCGGCACCGGGCGGGCGAGCTTGGCCCGCCACTGCACCGTCGCGCGCGTCGCTCCCAGCGCCGCGCCGGTCACCGGTTCACTCCTGTGCGCACTGCCAGCCTCCTCGGTAATGTACGTACATTTAATCTAAGAGCTGTCCGTACATTTGGCAAGCGGTACTGTTCCCGGCATGGGCGAGGCAGAGCTGGTGCGCACCGGCGGGGAGCCCCTGTGGCGGCAGTTGCAGCAGCGGCTGCTGGTGCGCATCCGCGCCGGGGAGTTCGACGGCGCGTTCCCCGGGGAACTGGCGCTCGCCGACGAATACAGCGTCAGCAGGCAGACGGTCCGGCAGGCACTGCGGGAACTGCGCGCGGACGGCACGCTCATCGCCGAACGCGGACGCCAGCCCCGCGTCGCCGCGGCCGCCGAGATCCAGCAGCCGCTCGGCGCGCTCTACAGCCTGTTCGCCGCGGTCGAGGAGGCCGGGCTCGACCAGCACAGCGTCGTGCGCCGGCTCGACATCCGCGCGGACGCGGTGGTCGCCGAACGCTTGTCGCTGGAGGGCTCCACTCCCCTGCTGTACCTGGAACGCGTGCGGCTGGCCGGAAACGACCCGCTGGCCGTCGACCGGGTGTGGCTGCCCGCCGACCTCGCCCGGCCGCTGCTGGACGCGGATTTCCAGCACACCAGCCTGTACGGAGAACTCCACCGCCGCACCGGCGTCCGGCTCGACCACGGCGAGGAGCAGATCCGCGCGGTCGTGCCGACGCGGGCCGAACGCACCCTGCTGGGCTGCGGCGAAACCGTCGGCGCGTTCTCCATCGGGCGCCTGGGCACCAGCGCGGGCAAACGGATCGAATGGCGGCACACGCTCGTGCGCGGCGACCGGTTCGCGCTGACGGCGGAGTTCTCCGGGCGCACCGGGTACCGCTTGGTCACGACGGGGGCGCTTGCCGGAACCCGCTGACCCGGCGGGCACCGGGTCGCTCCGCTCCGCGCATGTCGATCTTCGCGCGGATGCTGCAGGTCTTCTTCATGGTCCTCGGGCTGGCCGGCATCGGGGTCGGGCTGATCATGGTGCTGATCGCCAAACCGCATTGGTACTGCGAGGTTTCCCGCAACGGGGAGGCGACCACCTGGTGCTACGAGCACGACCTCGAGGCACTCGACCAGCTACCACCTGTTCTGGTTCGTGCTCGGCCTCGCGCTCGAAATCATAGCCGTCGCGGTCGTCGCGGGCGCACGCCGCAGGACCGTCGAAAACCTGCTGAGGTCGATGAGTTCACCAGCGACCTCGCCGATGTTCCCCAGCTCGCTGCCGCCCGCCCCCGGTGCGCTGCCGCCCGCTCCGTACCCCGGCTACCCGCAGCAGCAGCCGTACCCGGGGCAGTGACTCAAGTGGCTCAGCCGAGCCGGATCCCGGCCAGCTGCGTGCCCTGCGCGACCAGCGTCCCGGCGCTGTCCCACACGTGGCAGGACTCGTCGACCCGCCCGTCGCCGATGAGGTGGGCGCGGTGCAGCACGCGCACCGGACCGGGAGCCGGACGCGCCCGCACGTAGGCGGTCAGTTCGAGCGTCGGGACCCAGCCGGACGGCGCGATGTCGAAGGTCGCCGGCGGCAGGGCGTCGACCGCGAACAGCAGGCTGACCGGGTCGAACGGCTCGTCTCCGGGCAGGGAGAGCAGGGCGCGCAGCTCGCCGCGGCCGCTGGGCCCGTCGAGCATCGGGCGGTCGAAACGCACGTCGATCTCGTCGCGGATCGCGATGCCGGGCGTCAGCTCGGCCGGGCCCCACGGCTCGTCCGAAAACGTCCCGAACTCCGGCCGCGGCACGCCGTCCTGCCAGAACGGCTCGGCCTCGCCGAGGAGGCCCAGCGTCAGCAGGGCCTCGACCTGCGGCACGCCGTCCTTGAGCAGCCGTCCGCGCAGCTGGCTCGCGGTCCGGCCGGTGCGCAGCAGCTCGACCTCGATCTCCGCCGGGCCCGGTTCGGGTGAGCGCAGGTAGTGCGCGCTGGCGGCCAGCACGTCCGGATGCCCGGCCACGACGGTCGCCGCGCGGGCGATGGTGGCCAGCAGGTAGCCGCCGTTCGGGCGGCCGCCGATGGTCCACGCCGGGCTGAGATCGACGCTGAACTCGGTGTCCGAACGCTGCTTGACCGCGGACACCGCGGCGAAGGTCGTCGTGCTCACGGTTCCCTCCAGGTGAGTTGCTTCCCGCAACTTACCGGCTAGGCCATCCGGGCGTCCCGGCCACTGAGACTCACGCCACCCGTTCCGCCCGCCTTCCGGAGATTTTCCCGGCAAGATGTCCGCGGTGCGTGTCGAGGACGGCGCGCGGGTTCCGTTCCCTTGGTGAGCCCGCCCGGAAGCGGCGAGCCGGACACTGGAGGAAACGCTATGCCGAAGTACATGCTGCTGCAGACCTACGCCCAGGGCGAAGACTGCGACATTCCGCTGCCGGAGTGGGCTCCGGAGGACATCCGCGCGCACATCCGGTTCCAGCAGGTGCTCAACGCCGAGCTGACCGACGCCGGGGAGCTCGTCGAGGCGGAGGGACTGGCCGGTCCGGAAGCGGCGAAGACCGTGGTCGCGGACGGCAAGGGCGGGGCGGTCGTCACCGACGGCCCGTTCCCGGAGGGCAAGGAGCTGCTGGCCGGATACCGGGTGGTGGACGTCGAATCGGAGGCGCGGGCGCTGGAGATCGCCACCCGCGTTTCGGCCGCGCCGGGCCCGGAAGGCGCGCCGCTGCGGGTGCCGATCGAGGTGCGCCAGGTGATGAGCGCGCCGGTCGTCTGATGCCGGAGACCGAGGTCGAGGACCTGGTGCGCACGCTCGCGCCCCAGGTCCTGGCCGTCCTCGTGCGCCGGTCCGGCGATTTCGGCGCGGCCGAGGACGCGACGCAGGAGGCTCTCCTCGCCGCGGTGCGGCATTGGCCTGCCGAGGGCATCCCGGAGAATCCGCGCGGCTGGCTGCTGCAGACCGCCAGCCGCCGGATCATCGACAGCTTCCGCAGCGACCAGGCCCGGCGGCGGCGCGAGGACACCGTCGCGGCCGAGCCGCTGGCCGCCGACGTGCCGGATCGGGACGACACGCTGACGCTGCTGTTTCTGTGCGCGCACGCGTCGCTGACCTCGGCGTCGGCGATCGCGCTGACCTTGCGGGCCGTCGGCGGGCTGACGACCGCGGAGATCGCCAGCGCGTTCCTCGTGCCGGAAACCACGATGGCGCAACGGATCAGCCGGGCCAAGGCGAAAATCAAGAAGTCCGGCCTGCCGTTCCGGATGCCCGCCGCGGACGAGCGGCAGGCGCGGCTGCGATCCGTGCTGCACGTGCTGTACCTCGTGTTCAACGAGGGATACACGAGCAGCGGGGCCCGTCGCCTGCACCGCACCGAACTGTCCGCCGAGGCGATCCGGCTCGCCCGGCTGCTGCACGCCGCGCTGCCGGACGACGGCGAAGCGGCCGGATTGCTCGCGCTGATGCTGCTCACCGACGCCCGCCGTCCGGCCCGCACCGGCCCGGAGGGCGACCTCGTCCCGCTCGCCGACCAGGACCGGGCGCGGTGGGACCGTTCGCTGATCCGGGAAGGCGTCGCGCTGATCACCGCCGCGTTGACGCGCGACGGAATCTGCGAATACCGGCTGCAGGCCGCGATCGCGGCGACGCACGACATCGCGTTGCGGGCCGAAGACACCGATTGGCCGCGCGTGCTCACGCTGTACACGCGGCTCGAAGCGTTGACCGGCAACCCTGTCGTAACGCTCAACCGCGCGATCGCGACTGCGATGGTGCACGGGCCGGACGCCGGGCTCGCGATGCTGGCCGGGCTCGACGACCAGCTGCCCGGCCACCACCGCCTCGCCGCCGCCCGCGCGCACCTGCTGGAGCTGGCCGGCGAGCGAGAGGAAGCCATCCGCCACTACACCGCGGCCGCCGCCCGCACCGGAAACACCGCCGAACAGCGCTATCTGACGCTGCGCGCGGCCCGGCTCCGCGCCAGCCGTTCCACAAGTCGCTCGCCGATCGGCACCGAGTAGTATCAGCACACTTCACGAGCGGAGCGCACCATGGCGAGCATCGAAAACGCCCGTCGCCGGACCGGGTACGACGTCACCGAGACGGCTGCCGACGAGGTGCTCTCCGCCCTGCGCGCGGCCGGACCGCCGATGCCGGACGCCGGGGTCGTCTGGTGGCTGTACGCGGGCCGGAAACCGCGGACGCCGTACCTGGTCGCCGGTCTGCGCGGCACGCGGGGAAGCCTGGTGTGGCACGAAAACGGCGAGGCTTTCCTCCCCGCGGACGGCGCGGGCGAGGAGCCGGTCGACTACTTCAGCCTTCAGGGCGCGCACTTCCCGCAGCCGTCCGGGAGCGAGGTTTCCGCCGAAGAGGTGCTGCGCGCGGTGCGGGAACTGTGCGAGTCCCAGTCGCGGCCCGCCGGAGTTCGCTGGAAACCCGCCTAGCCTTTGTCCACATCGGACAGTCGGTGCTCCGCGAAATCGTCTTTGTTCGCCCGCGCCCACTCGCGGAATGACGTCGCCCTTCCCGCGAACCGTTCCACCGTGTTGTTCACCGGCGCTGCTCGGCCCACCGCCGCCGCCTCCACGTCCATCAGATGCTCCAGCACCGCCTTCGGCATCCACTCCGGACGCCGCGCCAGTGCCTCGCTCCGCGTTTCGGTCGCCACTTCGATCGAGCGACCCAATTCCTCCGCAAGGGTTTCCACCACCGCACGCTGCGTCATCGACTCCGGCCCAGTCAGCGCCAGCATCCGCCCCGGATAACTACGCTCCGTGAGCAACTTCGCGGCAACTGCGGCCACGTCCGCCTCCGCCGTCGGCGTGCACTGCGACTCCGGCGAGAAGAGCCGCACCGGTTCCCCGGCCCGGATCGCCGCACCCCAGTCGCGCCGGGTGTTGCCCGCCAGCCAGCCCGGGTACAGCACGGTGAACGGCAGTCCGGACTCCGCCACCGCCGCCTCCGCGGGGAGATGCGCCCGCCGGATCGGATTGTCCGCGGGACCCTCATAGACGTCGGGCGACGACAGCAGGACGACGTAGGACACGCCTGCTTTGCGAGCCGCCACAAGGAAATCCGCCGCGCCTTTCGCTCGGGTCGGATACAAGAAAACCGCCTCGACCCCGCGTAACGCGTCCTCGAACCCGCCCTCGGCCGTGAGGTCCAGCGACACGGCGTCCGGCAGATCCAGCGCAGTCGCGTCGCGCGCCGACCCGCGCACCTCGCGCCCGCCCTCGCGGAGCACCCGGACGACCTCGCTCCCGACGTTCCCGCGCGCCCCCGTCACCAGGATGGTCATCCCACACTTCCTTTGCTTTTAAATTAACTTTGTATCTAAAGCTAACTTGCGTCACTCGCCGCTGTCAACCTCGCGCTCCCGGTACACGACCGGGCGAGATCGTTGTATGGATCGTGTACGGATCCCTCCGACACTTTGGCAGTTCGATTCGGACGAGTGAAGGGAGATCCGTCGTGGTCGGGAATGTGATGGTCCGGCGCACGGTCGCCGCGCTGCTCGCCGCGGGGGCGGTCACCGCGGTCGCGGCACCCGTGAGCGCCGCCGAGGCTTCCGGCGCCTGGCGCGCCGATCTGTCCTCAGTGGACGGTGACGACGTCAACGTCGCCACGTCGAGCGGCACGCTCACGCTGCGGGATCCCGCGTGGAGACCCGCCGACCAGGCCGCGGGCAGCGAGGGCTACCTGCTCTCCGCCGAACGCCGCCTGCCCGCGCCGGTGAACCGGGTGGCCGCCGAAATCTCCGCCGACGCACCACAGGGCACCTCTGTGGAAGTCGACGTCCGCGGCCGCTCCGGCGCCGACGACTGGACGGAATGGACCCCCGCCGGAACCGCACTCCCCCGCGCGGTGAGCGTCGTGCAGACCAGAATCGCACTGTCCAGCACCACCATCGCCCGCCCCACCGTGCGCGACGTCGAACTGACCGGCTCGCTGGCCCCGCAGGCGAACGCCGCCGCCGCCACCCCGCTCACCTACACCGTTTACGCCACCCGCGAAGGCCTCGCCGGCCACACCACCGCGAACGGCCACGTCATCGCGAGCAACGACCACTTCGTCGCGCTGCCGTCCGGTAAAGCCTTGTCGCCCAAGGGAACCGGCAACTACAGCGTGCGAGTGTGCAAGACGGACAACAGCCGCTGCGAATACGCGCCGGTCTGGGACGTCGGCCCGTGGAACACCAAGGACGACTACTGGAACCCGTCCTCGGTGCGCGCGGAGTACAAGGACCTGCCGCAGGGCCAGCCCGAGGCCTACGCCGCCTACCACAACGGCTACAACGGCGGCCGGGACGACCTGGGGTACAAAGTCGGCAACCCCGCCGGCATCGACCTGGCCGACGGCACTTTCGGCTCGGGGGTCGGGCTGGGCGACAACGGGAACGTGAAGGTGACGTTCCTCTGGACGGGTTCCGCCGCGGCCACCGGCCTCGTGCAGACAGCGGGCGACCCGGTGAACGTGCGGTCGGGCGCGCACACGTCCTCGCCGGTGAAGGGCCTGGCGGCGAACTACGCCAAGGTGAACATCGAGTGCTACGTCAACGGGGACAGCGTGACCGGGAAGTTCGGGACCAGCAAGATCTGGGACCGGATCGGGCCCGGGCACTACATTTCGGACACGTACGTGAAGACCGGTTCGGACGGTCCTGTCGCACCGCTCTGCTGAGGCGTTCGGGGTTGCCGGTGGGGGTTCTCATCGGCAACCCCTGCGGTTTGGCCGCGAAATCCGGCTGATGCAGCTGATGCGACTGGTCCGGCTAGCCCGGCTGATCCGGCCAGTCCGGCCGATGCGACGGGTCCGGCTGATGCGACTGGTCCGACTTCCCACAGGTTCTGATCGGGAACTCTGCTCTGGAGCAGTTCCCCGCCGCCAAGTTTCACCCCGGGGGTTCCGCTCGAAAACCACGTTCCCCACCCAGCCCCCGAGATTCCGCTCGAAAACCTCTTCCCCCGCCTAGTTTTCCACCGTAGTCCTCTTCTCCCGCGGGCCGCACCTCCGAATTCCGCTTCCCTGAGCCTTCTCCGCCCCCTCGCCCGGCCGTTCCGAATGCGAGTCGCCCACTCCCCCGTCCACCGCAGGCCTTCTTCCGCGACTCTGCTCGCGAACCCCTTGCACGAAAAGACTTTCCCCAGCTTCTCCCCCTCATCCGCCGCGGGGGTCCGGATCCGGACCCCCGCGGTTTCCACCCGGTTCAGCGACGGTTTTCCGCTCAACCGCCGGTTAAAGTGGTTAACGTGCGCTACCGCAGCCGAGGGGGTCCGCCATGCCACGCCGATTCGCACTCATCGCCACCATCGTCTTGCTCGCCATCACCCTGAGCACATCCGCCCAAGCCGCTCCAGCCATCATCGGCGACGAAAAAGCTTCCCTGGAAAAACATCCGTACGCAGTGTACTTAGTGGACAGTCACGGAACCCAGTTCTGCGGCGGCGTCATCGTCAGCCGCACCGCGGTCGCGACCGCCGCACACTGCGCCGCCACCGTCCCGACCGGCGAGCTCAGCGTCGTAGCCGGCCGAGAAGACAAACGCACCCGAGACGGTGTCGTCCGAGCAGTGTCCGCCGCCTGGCAACACCCGGATTTCCACACGCCGCAACAAGGTTCGGACATCGCCGTCCTGACCGTCCGCGGCTCGCTCCCCTACCGCACCGCCGACCTGGCCCGCGACCCAAGCCGCTACCCCGCCGGCACCAGCGCCACAGTCCTGGGCTGGGGCCGAATCGCCGACGGCGGCGACCGCTCGGACTACCTGCGTCAAGCCACTGTCCCCCTAGCCGACGACGCCACCTGCCGCACCGCCTACCCGGAATACTCAGCAACGAGCATGCTCTGCGCCGGTCACCCCAACGGCGGCATCGACGCCTGCAAAGGAGACTCCGGAGGCCCCTTGATAGTCGGCGACACAGTGGTCGGCATCGTCTCCTACGGCGACGGATGCGGAAAGCCAGGCAAACCCGGGATGTACACGAGGGTGACGTCCTTCGCCGACGAGATCACCGCACACGCCTGATCCCGGCACCGGGCCGAATGCGCCGCCCCGGCACCCGCAGGAAACCATCCTTCACCGACGAACCCGCCGCCCAGTGCCGAACTCGGCTAACCCCGCTGCAGAGCCGAACGCGCACTCCGACACCGCAGGAGAACATCCCTCGCCGACGAACCCGCCGCCTAGTGCCGCACTCAACTGATCCCGCCGCAGAACCGAACGCGCGCTCCGCCGCACGCAGGAAACATCTTCAGCGACGAGCCCGCCGCCCTGTACCTGACTCAACAGCTCCCGCCGCTGGACGGGACGTGCGCTCTGGGAGCCAACCGATCGGAATCCTCCAGCGGCCGATGAAAACCGCACCGCCCTGCCACACCCGGGCTCAGCCGATCCGGGTTCCGACACCCGCGCGGAACGACCAGCCGGACATATCGCACGCGACTCCCTGAGCGCGGCAAGGTAAAGTCCGGGATATGACGTCGCCGGAGGCCAACAGACGGTAGCCGCCCGGCCGCAAGCTGGGCGGCGGAGTGACGGGTGCCGGGAGTGTGCTCTCGGGCCGGGCTGACCGGCGGAAGCTTCAGAAATGCGCGGTTGAGTTATCAACTGCGCCTCGGGCAGCTTCGCGCACAGCCGATCAGCCACCGTGCACAAGGGACCGCGCCAACGGCAAGGTTTGGCCAGACAACGCGAAGCCTGGGCAAGGGCACGTCGTGGTGAAGCCTGACGCCACAGGCAGCCGTTAGCCGACACGCCACGGCGAAGCCTGCAGCGTCATTGGCAAAGCATGCTCACCGCCGTGGTGTCGCTGGGCTGCCCATCCGCGTCACGACAACGCCAGCGACCGGTGTAGTCACCGCAGCGGAGCCAGCAACACGGCTTTTTCGGCGCAGCCGCACCGGAGCAAAGCCTCAGCGCCGCCGCAGGACTGCGGGCAAAGCGTGCTTGGCTCCGCCGTGTTCGGACTAAGTCCGTCCACGGCAGCCACGCCCGCCCGGCGCAAGCGCCCAAGCCAACCCACGGCCGACGCACGCAGGCACACGCCAACGCGCTGCCGACGCACGCGCCGAAGGCGACCCACAGCCAACGCGCGGAGGGGCATGGCCACGCGCTGCCGCAGGCAGGCAACGCGCGACTGCCGCAGGCACAAGGCAACCCACCGCTGACGCACGCAGGCGCAAGTGCCACAGGCATGCACACGCCACCGCGCTGCCGACGCACGCGCGCCTAAGGCAACCCACCACCGACGCACGCAGGCACAAGTACCGCAGGCGGGCACACGCCAACGCGTTGCCAACGCACGCCCGCCGAAAGCGACCGGCCGCCGCCGCACGCAGGCGGAAGTGCCGCAAGCAGGCACACGCCACCGCGCTGCCGACGCACGTGCGCTGACGGCACCCGCCACAGAATCACGCAGGCGCAGGTGCCGCAGGCAGGCAGGCGCAAGGCCACACGCCGCCGCACGCCCGCACCCCCAAAGCACCCACTCCGCCCCCAAAAACCGTCCCATCCCGGGCGTCCCACCGACGCCACCAACCATCCGGAGTCGAGTCTTGCCTCCCATCTTGTTCCTCCTCGCCAGCGCGGTCTTCACGCAAGGCACGTCCGAATTCGTCCTCTCCGGCCTGCTCCCCCAAATCGCCGCCGCCACCGGCGTTTCCCTTGGCACCGCCGGGCTGCTGACGTCCCTCTTCGCCGCCGGAATGGTCCTCGGGGCGCCCGTCCTGGCGATGCTCGGCAGCAAGTTGCCGCGCAAGCTGGCGCTCCTCGCCTTCCTCGGGCTTTTCTGCGCAGCACACGTCACGGCCGCCCTCACCACCGACTTCCCTCTCCTGCTCGTCACCCGCGCTCTCGCGGCGTTCTCCAACGCCGGGTTCCTCGCGGTGGCACTCGCCTCTTTGCCCTCGCTCGTCCCGCCGGAAACCGTCGGGCGGGCGACTTCCGTGCTGCTGTCCGGCGTCACGCTCGCGTGCATCGTCGGCGTCCCGGCCGGGACGGTGCTCGGGCAGTACGCCGGGTGGCAGGCCGCGTTCTGGGCCATCGCCGCGATCACCGCGGTGGCCGCCGCGGCACTCTCCACGACCTCGTTCGACGATCCGCCGGCGACCAGCCCGGTGTATCGCGAGTGGCGGGTCCTGACCCAGCCCCGCGTGGCAACGACTGTGGTCAAGGGGATTCTCGTCAACGGCGGGACGTTCGCCGCGTTCACCTACCTCGGCACGATGACCCCGCTGACGGCGTGGGTTCCCGTCGTGCTGGCGGTGTTCGGGGTGGGGTCGTTCGTCGGCGTCACGGTCGCCGGCAAGGCGGGGCCGAAGATCCTCAAAGCGGGCGCGGCGGTGCTGACCGCCGTGTGGGTGGCGGCGTTCTTCGCGGCGCAGAGCCTTCCGGGGCTCCTGACAGCCGCATTGCTCACCGGGGCGATGGCGTTCGGCGTCGGGTCCGCGTTGATCGCCGCGATCGTCACTGCCGCGAGCGATGACGCGCCCCGGGTGGCTGGCGCGATCGCGACCACGGCGTTCAACCTCGGCGCGGTGGTCGGGCCCGCGGTGGCGGGGGCCGTGGTCGTGGACGCGACGCATGCGCGCGCGGCGTTCTGGGTCAGCGCGGCCTTCACCGCCGCGGCGATGTTCCTCAGGGCGAAGAAGTAAAGAAAGGCGGCCCGGGCAAGAAAAAGCCCGGGCCGCCAAGCTCAGCGGAGCGTGTCCCAGCCCGCGTAGCGAGCCTCGGTGCCCAGCTCCTCCTCGATGCGGATCAGCTGGTTGTACTTGGCCGTGCGGTCGGACCGCGACAGCGAACCCGTCTTGATCTGGCCGCATCCGGTCGCCACCGCGAGGTCGGCGATGGTGGTGTCTTCGGTTTCGCCCGAACGGTGCGACATGACCGCCGAGTAGCCCGCCTTGTGCGCGGTGTCGACCGCGGACAGCGTCTCGGTCAGGGTGCCGATCTGGTTGACCTTGATGAGGATCGAGTTGGCGATGCCGCGCTTGATGCCGTCGCGCAGGATCTCGACGTTCGTGCAGAACAGGTCGTCGCCGACGAGCTGGACGCGGTCGCCGATGCCGTCGGTCAGCTGCTTCCAGCCGGCGTAGTCGTCCTGGGCCAGGCCGTCCTCGATCGAGACGATCGGGAAGCGCTCGGTCAGCTCGGTCAGGTACGCGACGTGTTCCTCGATGCTGCGCTTGCGGCCCTCGCCGGTGTAGTCGTAAACACCGTCGCGGTAGAACTCCGACGCCGCCGGGTCCAGCAGCAGCGCGATGTCCTTGCCCGGCTCGTACCCGGTCTTCTCGATCGCGCGGACCACGAACTCGAGCGCCTCGTCGGCCGACCCCAGCTGCGGGGCGAACCCGCCCTCGTCGCCGACGTTCGTGTTGTGTCCCGCCTCGTGCAGCGATTTCCGCAGCGTGTGGAACACCTCCGAGCCCATCCGGACGGCCTCGGCGAAGGTCGAGGCGCCGACCGGGCCGATCATGAACTCCTGGAAGTCGATCGGGTTGTCCGCGTGCGCGCCGCCGTTGATGATGTTCATCATCGGCATTGGCAGCAGGTGCGCGTACACCCCGCCGACATACCGGTACAGCGGCAGCGTGTTCGCCGCGGCGGCCGCCTTCGCCACCGCCAGCGAGACCCCGAGCGTCGCGTTCGCGCCGAGGCGAGCCTTGTTCTCGGTGCCGTCGAGGGCGATCAGGGCGCGGTCGACGTCAGCCTGCGCTTCGGCCTCCATCCCGACCACGGCGTCGGCGATCTCGCCGTTCACCGCGTCGACCGCCTTGCGCACGCCCTTGCCGTGGAACCGCTTCGCGTCGCCGTCCCGCAGTTCGACGGCCTCGCGCGTGCCGGTGGAGGCCCCGGACGGCACCGCCGCCCTGCCCGCCGACCCGTCCGCCAGCACCACGTCGACCTCGACCGTCGGGTTGCCCCGGCTGTCGAGCACCTCACGGCCCCGGACCCGGACGATGCCTGTCATAACGCTCCTCGGAGGTTCGAGCCGAAGCACTCGCGCACGCTCCGTGAAGCGCTCCGGCAGCAACGCGGCACCACGGCGAGCCGCACGTCACAGCGGAGGCTAGCAGAAGAGTTCTGAATCGATCAGGCTGAGCCGGGAGAATCCACTTCGGACAGTCCGGAAACCGTTTCCCGGCAAAGGGAACGAACCGGATCCGCTGGGAAGGACACTTCACGCCCCGGACAGCTCGCGTTCATCGGCGGGCCGCGCGGCGAGCATAGCTTCGGCTTCCGCCGGGAGCCGAAGGAGACCGCCATGTCGAACGCCGTCAGCCGTCGAGGAGCATTGGGCATCATGGGCGCGAGCGCTGCCGTACCACTGCTCGGCACTGGTACGGCAAGTGCCGCTCCGCTCGCTCCGGCCCCGGGCGGCGGCGCGACACCGGTGCAGGGTCTGCATCTCACGTTCGGCCGCGATCCCGCGCGGCAGATGGTGGTCTCGTGGCTCACCGACGGCCCGGTCCGCCGTCCGCGCGTCCTCTACGGCACGCTCGACGACGGCTTCGGCTCGTATGCGCCCGCGGTCACCCGCACCTACCTCGACGGCGCTTCCAACCGCACAGTCTGGGTGCACCACGCCGAGATCAACCGCCTGTGCCCGAACACCGAGTACCTCTACGTCGCCCAGCACGACGGCGCGACGCCCGACGCGGGCACGTTCCGCACCGCACCCGGCGGGAGGTCCGCGTTCACCTTCACCAGCTTTGGCGACCAGTCCGCGCCGCAGGTCACCTGGGATCTCAAAGGCGCGCCCGCGCTCGACTTCTTCTCCACTCCGGCCACGAAGGACATCGTCACCGGCATCGAGACCGTCGCTCCGCTGTTTCACCTGCTCAACGGCGACCTCTGCTACGCCAACCTCGACGTCGACCGTGTGCGCACCTGGAACAACTTCTTCACCAACAACACCCGTTCGGCGCGGTACCGGCCGTGGATGCCCGCCGCGGGCAACCACGAGATCGAGAAGCGCAACGGGGCGATCGGGATGGACGCCTACCAGGCGTACTTCCAGCTGCCCTCCACCGAAACCGACCCGGAACTCGCCGGTCTCTGGTACGGCTTCACCGTCGGTTCGGTCCGGGTGATTGTGCTGCAGAACGACGACAACTGTCTGCAGGACGGCGGCGACGTCTACGTCAACGGCTACTCCGGCGGACGGCAGCTCGCCTGGCTGGAGAAGGAACTGGCCGCGGCGCGGGCGTCGCGCGACGTGGACTGGATCGTCGTCGCGATGCATCAGGTCATGATCAGCACGTCCGACGCGAACGGCGCCGACCTGGGCCTTCGGGAGAAGTACGGCCCGCTGTTCGACCGCTACGGCGTCGACCTGGTGCTGTGCGGGCACGAGCACGACTACGAACGCTCCCTCGCCGTGCACGGCGTCGTCGCGGAAAGCGAGACGCTCACGCCGAACCCGGTGTCCGACGCGACCGACAACATCGACGCCACGCACGGCACCGTGCACATGATTCTCGGCGGCGGCGGCGTCTCCGGCACCACCAACGGCAGTTTCTTCAAGGACGGCACCGGAAAGGTGCTGACCGCCGTGGCGGACAAGCGGGATCCGGCCACCGGCAAGCGGAAACCTACCTACGTGCGCGAAAAAGCGGTGTGGAGCGCGGTGCGCGACCTCGACCACCCTTACGGATTCGCCGCGTTCACGGTGGACCCCGGGCACCGTCCGGGCGGCACGACGACCATGCACGTGACCTATTACAACGTGAACAAGCCGACCGGCGAGCTGTCGGTGTTCGAACGGTTCTCGCTGCACCGCAAGCGCGCCGACGGCTGACGTCAACCCCTTCTCCGGCCTGGTCCGGACCACCCCTCAAGCCGGACAGAACGATCCTTGCCCGCGCTACCCTTGCCGCGGACCCGGTGGCCGCAACGGACACCTCCCCCATCGTCAGTCCATTGTGGACCATCGGGCCGCGAGGAGCGCCCCATGGACCATGCCGTCACCCCCTTCGTGCTGGACCCGGCGGCACCGGACGTGCACGGCGAGGGCGCCCGGCTTCGCGCCCGCGGACCGCTGACCGTGGTCGAACTGCCCGGCGGCGTGCTCGCCTGGTCGGTCACCAGCCTGCCGCTGCTGCGCAGCCTGCTCGCCGACCCTCGGGTATCGAAGGACGCCCGGCGGCACTGGCCCGCCTACCGGGACGGCGAGATCACCTCCGACTGGTCGCTGAACATCTGGGTTTCGGTGCGGAACATGTTCACCGCCTACGGCGACGAACACCGCCGGCTGCGTTCGTTGGTGTCGAAGGCTTTCGCGCCCGGCAGGATCGCCGCGCTGCGCCCGGTGGTCGCCGAAATCGTCGACGGCCTGCTCGCCGGTCTCGAAGCGGGACCGGCGGAAACCGACCTGCGCGACCGGTACTGCTACCGGCTGCCGATCGAGGTGATCTGCCGGCTGGTCGGCGTCCCCGAACAAGCGCGGCTTGGCCTGCGCACCGCGGTGGCCGGGATCTTCGCGACGTCGGCGACTTCGGAAGAAGCGACCGCGAACGTCGAACTGCTGTACGGAATTCTCGCCGACCTCGTCGAACAACGGCGCGCCGAGCCGGGCGACGACCTCGCCACCGCGCTCATCACCGCCCGCGACGCGGACGGCTCCCGGCTCAGCGAAGCGGAACTGGTGGACACGCTGATCCTGGTGATCACCGCCGGTCACGAGACGACGGTCAACCTGCTCGACCAGGCCGTGACCGCGCTGCTGACGCATCCCGCGCAGCTGCGGGCGGTGCTGGAGGGAACGCGCACCTGGTCTGACGTCGTGGACGAGACTTTGCGCTGGCAAGCCCCGCTTTCGCACCTGCCGCTGCGATTCGCGCGGGAGGACATCGAGGTCGAGGGCGCGACCATCCACGCGGGCGACCCGATTCTCGCGTCCTTCGGCCCCGCCGGTCGCGACGAGAACCACCACGGGCCGGACGCGAACGAGTTCGACCTGTCCCGGAAGGACAAATCAGCCCTCGCGTTCGGGCATGGCGTGCACTATTGCCTCGGCGCGCAGCTCGCCCGGATGGAAGCGGAACTCGGGCTGCCCGCGCTGTTCGAGCGGTTCCCGGATTTGGCGCTGGCGCTGCCCGGGGACCAGCTGGAGCCGGTGCCGTCGTTCATCACGAACGGGCACGTGAGCTTGCCGGTGCGGCTGCGGGGCTAGGCACCCCGGCATCGCCGCCGCACAAGCTGCTCCTCGCGCGGGCACCGTCCGGATGCCAGCCGGAACCGGGACGCGTGGCTGTCGGGATGCCAGTCGGAACCGGGACGTGGGGCCGACCGCGGAACTAAGCGCCCCAATCGGCGAGGACCTTCTCCGTGTCCGCGCCGGGGACCGGCGGCGGCGACGGCACATCCGTTGTGCTGCGCGAAAACCGCGGCGCCGGAGCGGGCTGGATGATGCCGTCCACCGTGATCAGGCCTGACCGCGCGGCGATGTGCGGGTGCTTGGGCGCCTCGTCGGGAGCGAGGACCGGCGTGACGCACGCGTCGGTGCCGTCGAATACCTCGGCCCATTCGTCGCGGGTGCGGCTGAGGAAGGCGCGCGTGAAGGTGGCGCGGAGCGTGGGCCAGCCGTCGCGGTCCAGTTGCGGCGGCAGGTCTTCCGCGGCGAGGCCGAGGCCGTTCAGGAGAGCCGCGTAGAACTGCGGTTCGAGAGAACCCACCGCGACGTAACGGCCGTCCGCGCAGACGTACGTGTCGTAGAACGGCGCGCCGCCGTCCAGGAGGTTCGTGCCGCGTTCGTCGGACCACGAACCCAGGCCGCGCAAGGCCCACATCATCTGGGACAGCACGTTCGCGCCGTCGACCATCGCCGCGTCCACGACCTGGCCGCGGCCGGTCCGGCCGCATTCCCACAGCGCCGCGAGCACGCCCGCGATCAGGAACATCGACCCGCCGCCGAAGTCGCCGACCAGGTTGAGCGGCGGCACCGGACGTTCGCCCGCGCGGCCGATCGCGTGCAGCACGCCGGTGAGGCCGAGGTAGTTGATGTCGTGGCCGGCGCGCTGGGCGAGGGGGCCGTCTTGCCCCCAGCCGGTCATCCGGCCGTAGACCAGGCGGGGATTGCACGCGAAACAGTCGTCCGGGCCGACGCCGAGCCGTTCGGTGACGCCCGGGCGCAGGCCTTCGATCAGCACGTCCGCCTTCGCCGCGAGCCGCAGCACGAGTTCGCGGCCTTCGGGGGTCTTGAGGTCCGCCGCGACCGAGCGGCGGCCGCGCAGCAGCGGGTCCGGTTTGCCGCCGCTGAGGTCGAGCGAGCCGGAGGGCCGTTCCACCCGGACGACGTCCGCGCCCAGGTCGGCGAGCACCATGCAAGCGTGCGGCCCCGGCCCGATCCCGGCCAGTTCGACGACTTTCAGCCCGCTCAACGGTCCCGCCACATGTCCTCCTCGGCTCCGGTGCCCCTGCCGCGGCGACCCTACCGGCCGGTGCGGGCCGCATCCCGGCGTGTGGGGTAACCCACCCGTGCCCCGACCCGGGCAGAACCGGCGCCGCACCTCACCCGAACCGGGGACTGGCGTCTCGCCGCCGCGTCAGCCGGGTACCCGGCTGGTATCCATGTGTCACGAATAGATCAAGGAGGGATTTTCGATGAGCTTTTTCGACCAGGCCAAGGACAAGATCCAGGAATTCGCGGGCAACAACCAGGACAAGGTCGGCGAGGGTATCGACAAGGTCGCCGAATTCGCCGACGAGAAAACCGGCGGCAAGCACGGCGACCAGATCCGCCAAGGCGCGGACAAGGTGAAGGAACACTTCGGCGGCGGCCAGGGCGGCCAGGAACAGGGCGGCGGGCAGCAGCAGGGCGGTTTTGACCAGGGCGGCCAGCAGGGCGATTTCGGTCAGGGCGGCCAGGGCGGCCAGCAAGGCGGTTTCGACCAAGGCGGCCAGCAAGGCGGCTTCGGCCAGGGCGGTCAGGGCGGCTTCGACCAAGGCGGCCAGCAAGGCGGCTTCGGCCAGGGCGGTCAGGGCGGCTTCGACCAAGGCGGCCAGCAGGGCGGGTTCGGCCAGGGCGAGCAGCAAGGCGGTCAGCAGCAGGGTTTCGAGCAGGGCGGCCAGCAGGGCGAGCAGCAGTGGGGCAACCAGCAGTAGCGAGGGCTGTTCCGGCCTGAGCCCCCGCGCCGAACGCCTCCGCGAGCGGCCTCGCGAATCAACTGCGGCCAACGAGCCGTGCACATCGGCCGCCGCGGTGAGCTGTGGAAACCTTCTGTGGCAAGCGAACTGCGCAAGTCAGGAGCCGCGAGAAACAGCCACGGCAAGCGAATCGCGCGCATCAGCTGCCATGAGCAGTCCACAGGTCAGCTGCGGCAAGCAAACCGTGCACGTAGGCAACCGCGGCCAGCCGTGGAGATCGGTCGCGGAGAGGCAGCCAAGCAGGCGGCCCGGCGAGCACACCGTGCACGTCGACAACCGCGGCCAGCCGCGGAGATCGGTCGCGCAGGGGCAGCCAAGCAGGCGGCGCGGCAAGCAAACCGTGCACGTAGGCAACTGCGGCCGACTGCGCAGATCAGTCGCGCAGAGGCAGCCAGGCAGGCGGTGCGGCAAGCAAACCGCACCCCAGCTGCTTGGCTGGCAGATGCGCGAACCGGGCGTGGCGAACGAACATCGCGAGTCAGGAGCCTCGATCGGCCGCAGCAAACGAGCGCGAATCGGCTGACTCGGACAGCGCACGAACCTGCCGCCGCGGGCAGCGCGAATCGGCTGCCCCGGGCAACGCACGGACCGGCCGCCGCGGGCAGCACGAATCGGCTCACCCGGACAACGCGCCAACCGTCCACCGCAGACGAGCACGCGGCTGACCCCGGCAACGCACGAATCGTCCGCCGCGGGCAGTGCGAATCGGCTGCGGTGAGCGAACCGCGTTGATCCGGTGATCGGCCCGTCGCGGCGGGGATTCATTCGGTCGGCCAGAGAACCAGCCGCATCGAGTGGGCGGGGCGGTATTTTCCGCGCAGTTTCCGGCGTGTTCACCCGGCAGCGCGGAAATGCCGCCCCGCTTTCCTGTGCGCCGCCGAACTTATTTCACGATCCGGTGGTCCGCCGCGCTTTTCCCACCCCTCTCAAGCGGGCTTGCGGGCCGAGATCAGCAGGTGTTCCTCCGGCTCCGCGCCGGGTTTGTCCGGGGCGAACGTCTCCGTCCGGGTGCCGGTCACCTCGAACCCGGCCGCGCGGATCCGGTCGGTCAGGGCGTCCGCGGAGAAGCTCGTGACCCGGATCGAGTGACCGAGGAACTCGATCGGCAGATCCTCGATGTCGGCGGGCACTGTCACCAGTGCGAACCTTCCGCCCGGCACCAGCCAGCCCGCGATCCGGCCGAGGACCTGCTCGGTTTCGGCCCGGGAAAGCTGCACGAACGAGAAGAACGCGCACACCGCGTCCCACGTCCCCGGCGCCGTCTCCCATTCCCGCACGTCAGCCTGCCGGAACTCGGCTCCGGGCACCTGTTCGCGGGCGATCCGCACCATCTCCGCCGACACGTCGATCCCGGTCACCCGGTGTCCGGCGGCGGCGAGGTCCGCCGCGGCGGGGCGGCCGGTTCCGCTGCCGATGTCGAGCACCCGCGCGGACGGCGGCAGCACCTCGATCAACTCCCGCACTGCCGCGTCCACCACCGGCCGGTGGCCGAACGCCTCCTCGTATCTGGCGCCGATCGCGTCGAACAGTTCCGCGGTGGTCAGCTCCTCGGACATCCCAGTCTCCCCTCGCCGTCGAAGGAGTCCAGGCTATCCGCCCCCACCGACAATTCCGGTCACTCGGCAGCTTCGTACGCGGCCGCAGCGACCACCAGGTCCTCCCAAGCCATCCCGACGCTCTTGAACACCCGGGGCCCCGAAGGCACCGAATGCCCCCGAGCCAACGCTGCGAGCGAGACAAGATCATCCGCCGCGAGGGCACCGGATTCCAGTGCCAGCATTACATCCCCCGCCTCGCGGGTCGCCGCGCTGATCGCCTCAACGACCACTGTGGACCGTCCAATCAGGACATCGTCGACTTCTCGCGCTTCTGGCTCGTGCGAACCGACAGCCACCACGGTGGCGTGTTCGGGAACTTTCGCGCAGTCGAACACCGGAGTCCGCGACGAGGTGCAGCACACGATCAGATCAGCCGAGGCCACGTCGTCCGGCGTCCCCACTCGTGCGAACGGGTACTGCGCGGCAAAGGCTTGCGTACGCTCCGGATTCCGGCCGACCACGACCACCTCGCGCACCGGCCGGACCGCCCGGAAAGCCTCGATGTGACTCTCCGCCTGCGGGCCGGTCCCGAACACCACCAGGCGTTCCGCGTCCGGCACCGCGAGCAGGTCCGCCGCCACCGCGGAGACGGCCGCGGTGCGCACCGACGTGAGCGCGACGCCGTCCAGGAGTGCCATCGGGGTGAGCGTCGGGCCGTCCATCAGCAGGTAGTGGCCTTGGATCCGCGGCAAGCCCCGCGCGGGGTTGCCCGGCGCGACGGACGCGACCTTGACCCCGGCGTAGCGGTCCCAGAACGCGGGCATGAGCAGAAACTGCCCGGTGGGCACGGGGACGACGGACCGCGGCGGGTCCTGGTCCGGGTCGAGGCCGCCGGCGAGAGCGGCGCGGACCGCGTCGACGGCTTGCTGGACAGTGGGCCGGGCATCGAGGAGCAATCGCACCCCCGGAGCATGGCACAGAGCCCCGACAGAACACTGAGCCGCAGGTCACAACACCTTAGATACAAGCTGGGATGCATGTTAGCGTCGCAGCCGTGAACGCCGTGAAACCCGCCGCCGACCGCGCCTACCAGCTCACCAAGGAGCTGATCCTCACCGGCGAACTGCCCGGCGGCCACCTGTTCAGCGAGGGCGAGATCGCCGAGCGTCTCGGGGTGAGCCGGACTCCGGTGCGCGAGGCGTTCCTGCGGCTGCAGGTCGAAGGACTGCTCAACCTCATCCCGAAGCGCGGCGCGATCGTCGTGCCGATCACCCCCGGCGAAGCCGAAGACGTACTCGAAGCCCGAGAAGCCGTGGAAAGCGCCGCAGTACACCGGCTGGGCCGCCGTCCGGAGCTGATCCCGGACGCGCTCGAGCAGCTGCGTACGGTGCTGGAAACCCAGCGCGGGCACGCGGAAGCAGGTGACGTACCCGCGTTCGCCGAAGCCGACGAGCTGTTTCACCGCACGATCGTCGCGGCGGGCGGCAATACGTTGCTGCTCAGCTTCTACACCACACTCGCCGACCGGCAGCGCCGGATGAACGTCCACGCGCTCGCGCCGATCCCGGCCCGTCTGCCGCAGGTCGTCGGCGAGCACGAAGAGCTCCTGAACATCATCGCGGAGGCCGAGACGAAGGCCGACACCTTCGCCCCGGCCCTGCGAGCACACCTGGATTCGGTGCACCGTCGATGACCACTACCGCTGACCGCGCTCCCCTGCCCGAAACGACCACCCGCCCGGCCTGGTTCCCAGCCGCCGCCGCGGTGTTCGCGTGCGGCTGGGGCGGCAATCAGTTCACCCCGCTGCTAGTGATGTACCACGCCGCGGGCTACTCCGCGTTCACCGTCGACGCCTTGCTTGGCGCGTACGTCGTCGGCCTCGTGCCCGGGCTGCTGCTGTCCGGCGGACTGTCCAATCGGTACGGTCGCCGTCCGGTGATGTTCGCCGGCACCGTGCTGTCGCTGCTGGCGAGCCTGCTGCTGGCACTCGGACCGCTCGGCGTGGCGTGGATCGCCGCCGGCCGGTTCCTCGCCGGCGTCGCGGTCGCGGTCGCGATGGCCGTGGGGTCCACCTGGATCAAGGAACTCGCCGACGCCGACCCGTACAGCGCGGCCGACCTCGGTACCCGCCGCGCGGCGCTGTGTCTCACGCTCGGGCTCGGCATCGGCCCCGGTGTCGCCGGAGTACTCGCGCAATGGGGGCCGTGGCCGATGGTCCTCCCCTACCTGGTCCACATGGGACTCGCGCTGATCTCGCTGGCCGCGGTCACGCGCAGTCCGGAAACGCTTACTGTCCGGACGGCTTCGGTCCGTGCCGCACTTCCCGCTACCGCCCGGCATCCGCGGTTCCGCCGCGTGATCCTGCCCGCGGCGCCGTGGATTTTCGGTTCGTGCGGGGTGGCGTACGCGATCCTGCCGCAGCTCGTCGAGCACCAGACGGGATCGTGGGCGCTGGCCTACTCCACCTTGCTCACCGTGTGCGCGATCGGCGCGGGCGTCGGGATTCAGCCGATCGCCAAGCGGGTCGACCGCGCGACCAGCGCGCGGGCCCTGGTCACCGGAATGACGGTGCTGTGCGCCGGACTTGTCCTGAGCGTGTTCGCCGCGGCACAGGAATCGCCGTGGATCGCACTCGGCGCGGCGGTCGTGCTGGGAACCGCTTACGGCATCGTCGTCGTGTCCGGACTGCTGGAATTGCAACGCCTCGCGCGGCCGGGCGAAATCGCGGAAATCACCGGCGTGTACTACGCGCTGGCGTACGTCGGATTCCTCCTGCCGTCAATTTTAGCCGCCCTGAACGGAGTAGCGGGCTACCCGGTGCTGCTCGCCTGCGTGGCACTGGTCGCCATCACGGGAACCCTTGTGGTGACCCGACACTCGCGCCGGCACCTGCCCCAGCCCTGACCCCGATTCCGGCAAACGGGACCGAATGCGCGACCGCGCGGAAATTCGGTCCCGTTTGCCGGATTTGTTTCCCACTATTGTCTCTTGTGGATCGTGCGGGAGTCGGAAAGAGTTCTGTCATCGGGAAATCGAGCGCGGCACGAGTGCGCCCGATTTCGTCGGGGCCGGTAACTCACGAACCCTTCTAGCAGGAAGTGGGAACTGCACATGGGGCGTTCCTCGCGATCCGTTCGCGCCCTGGTCATAGCCGCGACCGGCAGTCTGGTGCTGGCCGGGGTCACCCAGCCGGCGCAGGCTGCCGCGCCAGCCGCGACGACGGCCGACACGACGCCGCAATCGGTGATCGTCGTCCTCTCCGACCAGTTGCCGAGCGCGCCGCCCACGAAGGCGGCCTCGGACACTCGCCGCGCCAAAGCGACCCAAGAACAGGACTCGGTGCTGAGCAAGCTCGCCGGCGCGGCACCGGCCAAGGTCAAGCACTTCGCTCTGGGCAACGCCTTCTCCGCGACCGTCACGCCCGCGCAGGCCGCACAGCTCGCGCACGACCCAGCTGTCGCACAGGTGCTGCCGGACAGCAAAGTGACGCTGCCGGACGCCAAACCGAGCGCGCCGGCCGCCGCGCCGAAGGCAGGCGGACCGGCCGCCGCGCAGGCCATGCCGAACGCGACCTGCCCGGCCGACCCGGCGAAACCGTTGCTGGAGCCCGAAGCGCTGACGTCGATCCGCGCGTACAGCACCAACGGCGGGAAGAGCGCGTCCGACCTGGCCAACGGAGCCGGCGTGAAGGTCGCGTTCCTCGCCGACAACATGGACCCGAACTACGCGGACTTCATCCGTCCCGACGGCAGCCACGTGTTCTCGGACTACCAGGACTTCTCCGGGGACGGTCCGAACACGACCGACGCGGGCGCCGAGGCCTTCGGCGACGCCTCCTCGATCGCCGCGCAGGGCGTCGTGGTGCACGACCTGTCGAAGTTCGTGAACGAGAAGCACCCGCTCCCGGCGGGTTGCACCATCGTCGTCAAGGGCGTCGCGCCGGGCGCGAGCCTGGTCGGCCTGAACGTTTTCGGCAAGACCGCGACGAACTCCGCGGTGCTGCAGGCGATCGACTACGCGGTGACCGTCGACCACGTCGACGTGATCAACGAGTCGCTCGGCCTCAACCAGTACCCGGATTCCAGCTCCCGCAACCTGTTCCAGGTCTTCAACGACCAGGCAGTGGCCGCGGGCGTGACGGTGACCGCCTCCAGCGGCGACGCGGGCACCACGTCCACGATCGGCAGCCCGGCCACCGACCCGCTGGTGATCTCCACCGGCGCGACCACCGACAACCGGCTGTACGCGCAGACCGGCTACGCGGCTTTCCCGTTCTCCAACGGGAAATGGGTGAGCGACAACATCTCCGCGCTGTCCTCGTCCGGCATCACGCAGAACGGCCGCACCATCGACCTCGTCGCGCCCGGCGAGGGCAACTGGGCCGACTGCGCTCCGGCGTACTCGGAATGCCGCAACTTCAACACCGTCCCGCAGCCGACCGACCTCGAATCGTTCGGCGGCACCAGTGAATCCGCCCCGCTGACCGCGGGGGTCGCCGCGCTGGTGATCCAGAGTTACCGCAACGCGCACCACGGCGCGTCGCCGACGCCCGCGCAGGTGAAGCAGATCATCACCAGCACCGCGCGCGACCTCAACCTCCCGGCCGACGAACAGGGCGCTGGCCTTCTCGACGCCCGCGCGGCGGTCGAAGCGGCGCTCACCGCCCCGGGTTCGACTGGGGCACCGGCGGGAGTCGCGTCGAACATCTCGCTGTCGGCTGACCAGCTGACACTGGAAGGCGCGCCGGGCAGCACGCAGCAGGCGTCGGTGAACGTCACCAACTCGGGCACCAAGCCGCTGACGGTCAGCACCGGCACGCGGACGTTCGCCCCGATCGGCACGCAGACGCAGACCACCGCGTTCGACTCCGCGAAGCTGCCGACCTTCCCGTATTTCAACGGCACCAACTGGGCGTACAAGAAGGTCACGTTCTCCGTGCCGAACGGCGCGCAGCGGCTGCTGGCGCGGATGGCGTGGCAGGGCAGCCCGAAGACGGTCAACGGCCAGTCGGTCACCCCGGTGGTCCGGCTGACGCTGCTCGCACCGGACGGCACTTTCGTCGCCAACAGCCGTCCGCAGGGCGGGGCCGCGACGGCGAACTACGCCAACGTCGACGTCACGCGGCCGGTCGCGGGCACGTGGACCGCGGTGCTGTACTCGGCGTCCGGACCGGCCGGTTACACCGGTGACGTCCAGCTGGCGACCACCGCGCAGCGGACCGTTCCGTACGGCCAGGTGTCGCCGCAGATCCTGGAGCTCAAGCCGGGCCAGACGAAGCCGGTGCACGTCTCGCTGCAGACCCCGGGCAGCGGCGGCGACGCGGACTACTCGATCACCTTCGGCAGCTCCGACGGCCACCAGACCTCCGTGTCGGCCGTGCTGCGCGCGCTGATCCCGACGAAGAACGGCCCCGGAGCCTTCAGCGGCACGATCACCGGCGGCAACGCCCGCGCCGTGTCGCCCGCGCAGACCTTCTCCTACGAATTCGATGTGCCGCGCGGCAAGCGGGACCTCGACGTCGCGGTGAAGCTGCAGGATCCGGGCACGCTGCTCGACGGCGTCCTGGTCGACCCGAACGGCGAACTCGCCGACGTGAACAGCAACGCCTTCCTCACCTCGGCCACGACGCTGGGGCAGGGCACCGGATTGCAGCTCGTCGACGCGAATCCGCTGCCGGGCCGCTGGCACCTGGTGCTCGTCGTGCAGAACCCGGTGACAGGCAAGCAGATCGACCAGCCGTTCACCGGAACCGTCGGCTTCGACCAGGTCTCGGCCAGTGCGCCCGCACTGCCGCAGTCCGCGTCGCTCGCCGCGGGCAAGGCGGTGACCGTGCCGGTGACGGTGCGCAACACCGGAGTCGAGCCGATCGCCATCGGCGTCGACGCGCGCACGAACGCCCGGCAAACGCTGCAGCCGCAGCCGATCCAGGGCTCGACGGAGGTCGATCTGCCGGAGCTGAACGCGAACGCGCCGGTGTACTCGATTCCGCCGGAGACGAGCAAGTTCACCGTCGCGACGTCCTCGACCGTGCCCGCGCAGGCGGAGATCCAGGGCTCGGCGGCGGGCGTCGACGTGCTCGGGGACCTGAAGTCCGCGCAGAACGGAAGCACGGTGTCGGTCGCGACGATCGGCGAGAAGACCGGGTACGTCACCAAGGGCGTCTGGTTCGCCGACGTGCAGGAGATCGGCCCGTTCGGTCCGGAAGGCGCGCCCGCCGGGCATTCCAGCTACACGGCGTCGATCCAGACCGCGGGCTTCGACGGCTCGGTGACGTCGTCGACCGGCGACCCGTACGGCCAGTCGGTGGACCCGAACGGCACCGGCGGCACGCCGCAGCTGGTGAAGCCGGGCGAGACCGCGACCGTCCTGGTGACGATCACGCCGTCGGGCAACCGCGGCGACAAGGTGGCCGGGCACTTGAACATCGTGACCGTGCCTTCGCTGCCGACCGGCGTGACCGGTCTGCCGCAGGTCGGAACCGGTGAGGTGCTGGCGACTCTGCCGTACAGCTACCGCATCGGCTGACGCGCTGAGTGAGGGCCGTTGGGGAGAATCCGTTTCTCCCCAACGGCCCTTACGCGTTTACGGCAGGGTCACGAGCGCGCGGAGGTACTCGGCGTGCGCGCGCGTCACCGCCGCGCGGAATTGGGGGATGCAGCCGACGAACGGCCCGTCCCGCGCCCAGGCGAGCACAAGAGTCGAATTCGTGGCCGCGCAGTGCAGCGGCCGATATGCGGTGTCCGGCATCGGTGCCGTCGGCGGAGCTGTCACGGTCAGGATTCCGGTGCCGTAACCGAGACACAACGCCGCCCAGTCGCTCTCGGCGTAGCAGAGCCGCGGATCGGCGCCGGCGTCGGCGAAGGCGGCGAGCAGCGCGCGCGTCCGGGGCTGAACCGCCTGGTCGAGAAGAACGCATCGCTGGCCGGACAGCGCGGCCGGAGTGAGCGAATCCGGAACGCCCAGCGGGTGTCCGGGAGGAATGCCGACCACAAGCGGTTCCGTGGCTACCGATACCCATTCGAGGGCACTGTGTTCCCGCACGGCGTCCTGCCGCAGCACGCCGAGGTCCAGCTCGTCGCGAAGCAGCGCTCCGGCCAGCTCCTCGGCCGATTCGCCGGTCCGGACCGCCAGTTCGGCTCCGGGATTGCGGCCGCCCACCTCGCGGATCAGCCTCGGCAGCACGGGCGTCGGCACCGAGCCGATCCGGATCTGCGCGGCGGAGCGCTGAAGGCGGGCGCGAGCGGCGGTCAGCATCCGGTCGAACTGCGGCACCACGGCCGAAGCGTGTTCGAGCAGGAGTTCGCCGGTTTCGGTGAACAGCTTCCCGGCCGGTCCGGCGGCCAGCAGTTCGGCGCCGATCATCCGCTCCAGCCGCCTGATCCGCAGCGCGAGCTTGGCCGGGGTGCTGCCGAGCACGGCCGCCGCGGCGGCCACGCTGCCCGCCTCGGCGATCGCGACCACCAGTTTCAGCTGCCGCAGTTCGATGTCCGGGCGGATCAGCTCGTCCGGGCGGTCAGCCACGGCAGTTCTTTCGGAATCGCGCGCGGGCCGTCGCAGGCGCCGCGGTCGTCGTGATAGGCGTCGAGGACCAGGCCGGCCAGCAGGCCCGCCCGCGAGGCGGCCGGGCCGTCCTCGCGGTACAGCAGGAAATGGCTGGTCCGCATCCGCAGCTCGGGGACCGGCCGGTGCACCACCCCCTCGGCCAGCGGGCGGGAGGCCTGGATGAGCGTCACGTCGCCCTGGTAGCGGACGATCTCGTCGCGGGGGCCGGAAACCGGCACGTGGTGGGCGATCACCGGGGCGAACCCGTACGGGCCGCAGACCCGGGCCAGGAACTCGCGGCAGCGGTCCGGCCCGGTCGAGGAGATCCACCGCTCGTGTTCCAGTTCGGCCAGGTCCACCGCGTGCCGGGCGGCGAGCGGATGCCAGTCCGGGAGCATCATCAGCAGCGGGTCCTCGGCGAGGTCGATCCGGCCGGTGTTGGCCGGCAGCGGCACCTCGCACTGCTCGGACAGCACGGCGAGGTCGAGTTCGCCGCGGCCGAACCAGCCGATCATCTCCGCGGTCGACTCGGCGGTCCGGATCTCCGCCCGGTCGCCGAGCCCGGCCGTCTCCAGCGCGCGGAGCAACGGGCCGGACAGCGGGGTTTCCGACCAGCCGACCCGCAGCGCGCCCGCCCGCTGGGCGCCCTGCTGCGCGAGAGCGGGCCCGATCCGGGCGGTGCGCGCGAGGATCCCGTCCGCGTAGTCGAGGATCAGCCGCCCGAACGGCGTGGGCCGCACCCCGGCGCGGGCGCGCTCGAACAGCGACCGGCCGAGCAGCTCCTCGATCCTGCGCAGTTCGCGGCTGAGCGCGGGCTGCGGCAGCACCAGTTCGACCGCGGCGCGGTTGAGGCTGCCCGCTTTCGCGATCGCCTGGAGGTGGCGCAAATGCTTCAGTTCCAACTCCACGAAAGTCCACGATATGACTCGCGCGGAGGCGAGTGCACCGGCGAAAGTGTGGCGATCGCCCGACCAAAGTAGGAAAACCTCTTTCCGAACCGCGGCCGTCGCCGTCCCGCGACGGCATAACCGGCAGGCATTACCCGAGCCGCTCCGATCCCGGCACAGTGAGCCGCACCAGTCCCGCCCCGCCGGGAAAAACGCGGAATCGAGACGAGAAAAGGTGGATGGCTCCCATGTTCGACGCGACTCCGCTGTCTTCCGGCTGCGCCCGCCTGTATCCGGAAGTCCGGCACGCCTGTGTCGGGGTGAGCCCGTTCAACGGCTATTTCACCGCGGAACGGCTGACCCGGCTCGCCGCGTGGACCGCGGAACACTTCGCCGAGTTCTGCTTTTTCGTGCCGGACGAGGTCACCGCCTACACACTCGAAGCGCTCGGATACCCGCCGGCCAGGGCGAAACAGAAGGCGCACCGGCAGTCCTGCCACGTGCACAACAAGATCGCCGCCGCGCTGCGCGCGCTGGACGTGCCCGATCCGGAGAGCCGGATCCTCGGCATGGCCCGGCTGCGCGAACTGCCCGCCTATCGGCGGCTGCTGGCCGAGGCGGAAAACCACTTCGAAACCGACCGCGCATTCCGTTCCGCCTGCTACGGCGCTTCCACCTGGGTGCTTCAGGGCCGGACCGGAAACGTGCCGGACGAGCGGGCACTGCGGCTCGCGGTCCGCTACTTCCTCGCCGAACTCCCGTTGTTCGCCGGTTCCGGGATCGTCACCGGAAATCCGCGGTCGATGTTCGTCTACCACCAGCGGGTGCCGTTTCTGCGGAAGTTCTTCGACCGGGAATTCGCGTTCCGGCCCAGGGCCGGCCAGGGTTTCCTGGTGGTCGCCGAAGCCGCGCTGGAAGCGACCGGCCGATGAGCGATCGCCACGACGACTATTCGCTGACCCGGGTCCCGGACGCCGCCCGCCGGTCCTGGCCCTCGGTCGCGGTGCAGCGGTTCGGGCAGGTCTCCTCGTTCCAGCAGTTCATCGTCGGCGCGCTGCTGGGCTACGGCATGACGTTCTGGAACGCGGTGCTGGCCATCACGATCGGTTCGGTGCTGCTGGAGGTCATCACCGTGCTGCTCGGCATCGCCGGGGTGCGGGAGGGACTGTCCACCTCGGTGCTGGCCCGCTGGGCGGGGTTCGGCCGGAAGGGTTCCGCGCTGGTCGGCCTGCTGGTGGCGATCAGCCTCGCGGGCTGGTTCGGCGTGCAGAACGGGGTGTTCGCGCACGGCATGCGCGCCCTCGGCGGCGTGCTGCCGGAATGGGGCTGGGCGCTGCTCGGCGGACTGGTGATCACCGTGATCACCGTCTACGGCTTCCGCCTGATGGCCTGGACCGCCTACCTGACCGTGCCCGCTTTCCTGGTGCTGGCGGGGTATTCGGTGCTGGACGCGCTGCACGCGCATTCGCTCGCGGCCCTGGTTTCCGCTCCCCCGCCCGGACCGCCGCTGTCGCTCGGCGCGGCGACCACGCTGGTGTCCGGGGCGTTCATCCTCGGCGCGCTGATGACCCCGGACATGACGAGGTTCAACCGCACCCGCGGCGACGTGGTCAAGCAGACCGTGCTCAGCGTGACGCTCGGGGAGTACCTGATCGGGCTGATCGGCGTGCTGCTCGCGCACGCCGCCGCGACCTCGGACGTCGTCGGCATCGTCACCTCCTCCTCCGGGGTGCTCGGCACGCTGGTGCTGGCCACCGCGATCCTCAAGATCAACGACTGGAACCTGTACTCCTCCTCGCTCGGCCTGGTCAACGTCGTGGACGTGCTGTTCGACCGGAAGGTCCGCCGGGTGCACGTGGTGCTGGTGCTCGGGGTCTTCGGCACGGCCGCGTCAGCGCTCGGCATCGCCGACCACTTCGCCGGGTTCCTGACCGCGGTCGGGGTGCTCACCCCGCCGGTGGCCGGGGTGCTGATCGCGGAGTACTTCGTGCTTCGCCGGTGCCGTCCCGTTTTCGCCGCCCTGCGCCGGGGCCAGGCGGTCGCGGGCCGCGACTGGGCGCCGGCCGCGCTGGTCAGCTGGGCGCTCGGGACGGCGTTCGCGCTCGTCTTCGATTTCGGGATTCCCACGATCAACTCGGTGGTCGTGGCGTTCGCCAGTTACCTCGCGGCGGGCCTGCTGACCCGCCGCCGGAACCAGGGAGGGACCGCCGTGCTGCCGCTGATCGGCCGTGAAGACCTGAAAGCCGCGATGGACGGGGGCGAGGTGATCGTCGTCGACACCATGCCCGCCGACTACTACGCCCGCGAACACCTGCCCGGCGCCCGGAACATCCCGGGCTTCCCCTACGAGCAGGCCGCGCGGTTCACCGACGAGCACGCCCCGCGGGTGGTCCCGGACAAGACCGCGGCGATCGTCGTCTACTGCGCCAACACCCCTTGCCGCAACAGCGAATTCGTCGGCGCCCGGCTGCTCGAGCTCGGCTACCGCGACGTCCGCAAGTACCGCGAAGGAATCGAAGACTGGGTCGGAGCCGGCCATCCCACCGAAACCGGCCCCGCCCCCCGAAGCCCCGGCGCGCCCCGCGCCGGTGCCGGTCAACCACCCCGAATAGAGGAGAGAACATGGGAACCAGAATCCGGATGTTCGCGGCCGTCGCGGCGATGACGGCAGGGGTCCTCGGCGGCGTCGCGGCGGCGCCGGCGAGCGCCGCGCAGGCCCCCGCCCCGGGGTCCTACGCCTCGCTGGCCCCGCGGGACGAGACCGTCATCGACGTGACCTCGGCCAACTACGACCAGGTGATGGAGATGTCCAAGACCAAGCCGGTGGTGCTGGACTTCTACGCCAGCTGGTGCGGCCCCTGTCAGAAGATGGCTCCCTACCTGGAGAAATACCACGCGGCCGACAACGGCAAGTGGATCTGGGCGAAGGTGGACCTGAGCGAACAGGGCCAGAACAAGGACGTCGCCGACAAGTACGGCATCGAGTACATCCCCACGCTGATCGACGTCTCCAGCGGCCAGGAGAAGGGCAGCCGGGTGGTCGGCTTCGACGAGGGCAGCGGCCCGGACGACCTGCGCACCTGGCTGAACAACCTCTGACCCCGCCCGCCTCCGCCGGGATTCCCCGAGGTCCCGGCGGAGGCCCCTCGAAGGAATCCGAATGATCGTGTCAAGCCGCCGTGACAGTGGGTTGTGGCGCGGTCGGAGTGAATGTTCGGCCGTCGCGCAGCAGCGCCCAGAGGGCGTCGACCAGGCGACGGGCCAGTGTCAGCAGAGCCTGGGCGTGGATGAGTCGTTCGCCGCGCTTGCGGTCGCAGAAGGTCCGCGACGGTCCGCTGACGCGGATGCTGGACAGCGCGGCCAGGCAGAACACACGTCGCAGCCTGCGGTTGTATCGCTTGGGACGCCGCGGGTTTCCCGTGATCCGTCCGGAATCCTGAGGCACGGGAACGAGTCCCGCGCAGGAGGCCAGCCGTCCGGAGGTGGCGAAGGCCGTGAGGTCGCGGCCTGGCCGTTGGCGACCTTCGGCGAGAACACCGCCATTCCCGCCGCGTCCATCGCCTTGCCCACGCCGACACCGACCCGCACCAGCGGGCGATCCGTCACGCTTGCTCTCCTGGTGTCGCAGGTCAACCCCGCCAACAGGTCCCTGAACAGCGACGGTCCGCATCAGATCTGAATCAGTGGCCAGGGCGGCCAGACCGACGGGGCGGCCATTCCTTCGGAGCCACCGTGCGGCAAACGACACATCAGCCACACCCCATCGCCCTGGGCATCCGAGGCACTCACCCCGAACAACATCAACCTTAGGGACGACCATGAAACGCACCCCGAAAGCCGTCGTGCTGGCGGCGCTGCTCACCGCCGCGGCCGGCGTGCTGCCGGTGCTGCCCGCGGCGGCGGCTTCGCCGGACGCGGGCGCCGACGCGGTGTACATCGTGCGGCTCAAGCCGATGGACAAAGACAAGGACAAGGTCACCGCCGCCGCGAACGCGCTGATCGCCAAGTACGGCGGCACGTTGCGCCGGGTCTACTACTCGGTCTCGCAAGCGTTTTCCATCTCGCTGACCCGGGAGCAACACGACAAGTACCTGACCGACGCCACGGTCACCACGGTCGGGGACAACCAGGTCTACACCGCGGCCGGAACCCAGGAGGACCCGCCTTCGTGGGGACAGGACCGGATCGACCAGACCGACCTTCCGCTCGACGGCAGCTACACCTATCCGAACACCGCGGCGAACGTGCACGTGTACGTGCTCGACACCGGAGTGCGCACGAGCCACCACGACTTCGGCGGGCGCGCGCACGCCGCGTACGACGCGGTCGATCTCGGCGGGGACCAGAGCGGATCGGACTGCAACGGACACGGCACCCAGGTCGCGGCCGCCATCGCGGGCCGCCACTACGGGGTCGCGAAAGAGGCTTCGGTCGAATCGGTGCGGACTCTCGGCTGCGACGGCACCGGCACGTCCGAGCAGATCCTGTCCGCTTTGGACTGGGTGAACCTCAACGCGCAGCGCCCGGCCCTGCTGAACCTGAGCTTCGCCGGCCCGAGCGGCACAGTCCTCGACATCCAGCTCTACAAGATGACCCAGAACGGTCTCGCCTACACCGTCGCCGCGGGCAACGGCTCCGGCGGCGCCGGGGTGAGCGCCTGCGACATCACGCCTGCCCGGCAGACCACCGGGATCACCGTAGGGGCGACCGATCCGGCCGACCAGCGGGTGCCGTCGTCGAATTTCGGCAGCTGCGTGGACCTTTACGCGCCCGGCGAGGACATCCGGACCGCGAGCAGCGCCGGGGACTGCGCGTCCGGCGTGGTTTCCGGGACGTCGATCGCTTCGGCGGAAGCGGCCGGGGTCGCCGCGATGTACCTGTCCGCGCACCCGGACGCCGCCCCGGACGCGGTGCTCAAGGGCCTGACCGACGCGGCCGCGAAGGACAAGGTCGGCGATCCCGGCGAGGGATCGCACAACCTGCTGCTGCACACCGCGTGACCGGTGCGGCCGGGCCGGCCGCCATGAACCCAGGGACCCCCACCATGGACATCACGGCGCCGCCCGGCCGCACCACCCTGCCCCTGTCCGCTCTGCTGGCACTGGCCACCTCGGTGTTCCTCGGCTGCCTGACCGAGGTCGTCCCGGCCGGGATCCTGCTCCCCGCCGCCGCCGACCTCGGGGTGTCCCCGGCCGCCGCGGGACAGCTGGTGACGGTGTACGCGATCACCACCGCGATCACCGCGCTGCCGTTGACCGCCGCGTCGGCCCGGATGCCCCGCCGGAAACTCCTGCTCCTGCTGGTCGCCGGGTTCGTGGCGGCCAACCTGGCGGTCGCGCTGTCCCCGTGGTTCGCGCTCGTGCTCGGGGCACGGGTGGTTTCCGGAGCGCTCACCGGGATTCTGTGGTCGCTGGTGGCGAACTACGCCATGCGCCTCGTGCCCGCACCGCAGGCCGGCCGCGCGCTCGCCGTCGCGATGGCGGGCACGCCGATCGGGTTCGCGCTCGGCGTCCCGGCAGGCTCCGCGCTCGGCGTTCTCGTCGGCTGGCGCTGGGTGTTCGCCGGGATGGCGCTCGTCGCGGCTCCGCTGCTGTGGTGGATCGTGGCGGTGGTTCCGCCGCTGCCGGGCGAAGAACCGGGCACCCGGACGAGTCTCCGCACGGTGCTGCGCACGCCGGGGCTGCGCCCGCTGCTGCTTCTGGTCATCGCCTTTTCCTTGGCGCACAACATGTTCTACACCTACCTAGGGCCGTTCTACGCCGGTCGCGGCCATCTCGCGCTGTTGAGCACCGGCCTGTTGCTGTTCGGCGTCGCCACGGTGGCCGGGCTGTGGCTGGTCGGGATCGCCCTCGACCGGCATCCCCGCGCCGTGCTGACGTGCTGCGCCGGCGCCGCCGCCTGCTGTTTCGCGATCCTGGTCCTCGGCGGCCGCGAGCCGGTGCTGCTGCTCGCCGCGAGTGCGTTGTGGGGCTTGGCTTTCGGCGGTGCGCCGACTTCCTTCCAAGCGGTCACCGCGGTATTGGCCGGACGCCGGGCCGACGTCGCGCAGTCGCTGACCATCGCGAGCTGGAACGGCGCCGTCGCCGGCGGCGCGCTGATCGGCGGGATCGTGCTCGGCGCCGCGCCCGGCGCGTTGCCCTGGGCGGCCGTCGCGCTGATGGCCGTGCCGGTTTTCCTTTCCGGCCGCGTGCTTCCGCGCCGGTGAAATCCGGCCGGTTCGCCCCGCCGAGCCGCAGCTACCGCTTCTCCCCGGACTCGGCGGGCACGGTGCCGGTCGCGGCGGCGTGGCAGGCGCCGTAGCCTTCGGCGCGCAGCAGAATGTGTCCATTGTGGACCCGAATCGCGGTCTCGGTCGCGTCGCTCACCGCCGAAACCCCCGCCGCGGAAGCCACCGCGCCGGTCTCGTCCACGATCACGCGCACGTCCGGCCACGCCGATTCCGGGCACGACCGCTTCAGCAATCCGCGCAGGTCCGCCAAAACCAGATTGGTCAACGGCACCAGCTCCCCCGGCTGACCGGTCACTACGACGAGTGTGACCGCTCCCGCCGCGCGCAGGGCCTCCTCCACCGCGGACAGTCGGTGCAACCCGATCACCGCGACCACTCCGTCGCCGTCGATCCGCGCCGGACGCTCTCGCAGGGCGTCGAAAACCTCTGGCGGAGACCAGATTTCCCCAGCCACCCTCGCTTGCGGCACGATCGGCGGCTCCGGCCAAGTGTCCACCAGTCCTAGCGCGGGCAACGCTTCGCACGCGCGCACAACGTTGAACGGCTCGCCGAAACCGGGTGCCGCGGCCGCGAGCTGGCTCGCCCCGTGCAACGTCGTCAACGCCGCTTCCGCCACCCGTACCAACCGTCCGGACGACGGCGAAAGCCGTTCCAGCGCAAGGCCGAGCACGATCGCGTCGAAGCGCAGCAACTGCGCGTACGGCCGGTGGGTGAGTTCGTCGGCGAGGATTTCCGGCAGCAAGTCGACCCCGAGGCGCGCGTCCGGGTCAGTGGCCAGCGGCAGCCGGGCGACCCAGGCACGGGCGAACGCGCCAAGCGCTTCCGCGGGCGTGAGGCCGGGGTCCGGCTCGGGCGGCTGGGCGGCGAAGCGCTCCGCTTCCGCGGCGAGCACGGCGAAGTAGAGCGCGCGTTTGCCGGGGAAGTTGGAGTAGACCGCGCCGCGGGTCAGCTCGGCGCGCTCGGCGATCACGTCGATCTTGGCGTCGCGGAACCCACGCTCGGTGAACTCGTCGCGAGCGGCGGCCAGCACCTTCGCCCGGTTGCGCTCCTGCGTCTGCGCCCTGGTCAGCCGCGCCATCGTGAGTCCTCCCGGTCCGCTTCCTTGCCAAGATACCGCCACCATTCATATGATGAGATCATCTGAATTGCCCATCTGGAGGTTCCCCGGTGTCCCCCTTGTCCCCCGTTCCCGAACTCGACCTGGCCGATCCGGCCGTCACGAGCGACCCGTTCACGACCTACGGCGCCGCCCGCGAGCAGGGCCCGCTCGCCAAGCTGACCGGCACCGGCTTCCCGCCGATGTGGGTGCTGACGCGGCACGCCGAAGCCCGCGCGATGCTCACTGACCGGAGGTTCGCCTTGAGCGAGGCCAGCTACCAGCGGCCGGAGGTGCCCGAGCACTGCCGTCCTTATCTGCGGACCATGCAGGAGATGGAGGGGGCCGAGCACGCCCGGCTCCGCCGTCTCGCCACGCCCGCGTTCGCCGCCCGCCGCGCGCTGGATTTCCGGGCGGAGATCGAGAAAATCGTCGCCCGGTACCTGGACGCGCTGCCCGCGGAAGGCCCGGTCGACCTGCTGGCCGAGTTCGCCCAGCCGCTGCCGATGGAGGTCGTCTGCGCGCTCGTCGGCGTGCCGGAAGCCGAACGGCCGCGCTGGCACGAATACGGCGCGGCGGTCGTCCAGGTGTCCGGCGACGAGTTCGCCACCGCCGTGCCCGGGATCATCGACAGCTCGCGGACTCTGGTCGCGCATCCGGACAGCGCGATGCTGGCGCGTCTGACCAATGCGGGCCTGACGGAAACGGAAGCCGTCGCGCTCGTCTGGCAGCTCGTGCTGGCCGGGCAGACTCCGGCGAATTTCATCGCCAATTCCGTGGAAACCCTGCTGGCGCATCCCGATCAGCTCGAACTGCTGCGCGCGGAACCGGAACTGTGGCCGGGCGCGGTCGAGGAATTGATGCGCTGGTGCGGCTCGCAGCTGCTGACGATTCCCCGGCGGGCCACCGAGGACCTGGAATTGCACGGCGTGCAGATCCGCCAGGGCGAGCCGGTGACCGTGTCGATCGCGGCGGCGAACCGGGACCCTCGCGTGTTCGCCGATCCGGACCGGTTCGACATCCGCCGCTCGGCCGGCGCGCACCTCGGATTCGCGCACGGACCGCATTTCTGCCTCGGCGCGTCGTTCGCGCGGGTGCAGGCGGAGGTGGCGCTGACCGCGCTGCTCGACCGGTTCCCCGGAATGCGTGTCCTCGAGGCGAAGCGGGTACCCGACCCCGGAACGTGGCGGCTCGCCGGGCTGACGGTGGTTTGGTAGCGCCCTCGATCGGGTGAGGTCCCGGCGGCGGCGTCCCGGTCCGGCTACCGTTTCGCCAGGTCAGCACGACACCCCCCGGGAGGCAATCCATGTCCACGCCCATTCCGCCCGTCCTCGGCTTCGCGGTGCTCGATCCGCGCCGCGCCTGGCCGCTCGTGCTCACGCGCGGGATCCTGGGCATCCTGTTCGGCGTGCTGGCGCTGGTGTGGCCGGGGATCACCGTGCTGGCGCTGGCTTTCCTGTTCGGGATCTACGTGCTGATCGACGCGGTCGGCGCGATCATGCAGGCGTTCCGGCCGGGCGACGGCGCGCTCCGGGTCTCGTACGCGCTGCTCGGCGTGCTGGGGCTCGTCGCCGGGGTGCTGACGCTGGTGTGGCCCGGGGCGACCGTGCTGGTGCTGGCGACGCTCGTCGGGGCGTGGGCGGTGGTCACCGGGATCATGGAAATCGTCGCCGCGATCCGGCTGCGCAAGCAGATCACCGGCGAGGCGTTCCTCATCGTCGCGGGCGCGCTTTCGGTGATCGCCGGGGTGCTCGTGCTGTTCCACCCGATCGCGGGCGCGTTCGGCGTCGCGCTGCTGATCGGGATCTACGCGGTGATTTACGGGGTGACCCTGGTCGTCTTGTCGTTCCGGCTGCGTTCGCTGGCGAAAACCGCCGACCCGGCGGAGCAGCCGAACTAGCGCGACAATCGAAGCGACCGGTTTGCGACGGAGGGACAGCCGATGGCGCAGCACTACCCCGGCGATTACGGGGAAGACACCCGGCCGGGCATCGACGCGGGGAGGCTGTGGGCGGGCGGTGTGGCCACCGCGGTAGTCGCGGCGCTCGTGGCGGTGGTGGGCCTGCTGATCGCGCGAGGCATCTTCGACGTGCCAGTCCTCGCCCCTAAAGGCGACGGACTGTGGGGCAAGGCGAGCACGCCGACGTACGCGATCTCCGCCGCGGCTGTCGCCCTGCTGGCGACCGGCTTGATGCACCTGCTGAGCGTGGCCACGCCCGCGCCGGGCCAGTTCTTCGGGTGGATCATGGTGCTGGTCACGGCCATCGCGGTGGTCCTGCCGCTCACCCTCACGGTGGGCTGGGAGGCGAAGATCGCGACGGCGGCGATCAACCTGGTGATCGGGCTGGTGATCGCTTCGCTGGTGAGCAGCATGGCGGCCAGCGCGCGGACGTTGCATCGGAGGAAGCGGAGCAGCCGGGCGGAGCAGCCGCCGCCTCCTCCGCCTACGCGGCAATGGCCGGAGGGGCCGACCACGTATTACGACCGCTGAACCGTTCCGGGTTTTTGCGAACCATCCGGATGGCGGAGCGGGTTCCACCCCGATTGCCGCTTTCTTCCCTTGGCGGAAGGCTGATCATGGAGGAATGGCCGGGCCCGCCCTGAACGACCGGGACGATTCCCGGACCGACGGTGTCCTTTCCAGCCGGACGATCCTCGTCTGTGCGGTAGCGGTGGCCGCGCTCGCGTCAGGCGCGTGCTGGATTCTCTTCGCCTGGTACGGGCACGGCATCGAAGCGGACCGCGTCCGGCTGGAGGGCATCCGGACAGTGGGCGCGATCGTGGTGGGCACCGGCGGCGCGCTGGCGCTCCTGCTGGCCGCTCGCCGCCAGCAAACCGCCGAACGGGATCTCGCGACGAAACGCGCGGAATTGCGCTTGCGCGAGCGGGCGAACGACGACGCCCGCCACGACGCGACCGAACGGCGGATCAACGAGCTCTACCTCAAGGCCGTCGAGCAACTCGGAGCCGGACAGGCTCCGGTGCGGCTGGCCGGTCTGTACGCGCTCGACCGCCTTGCCCAGGAAAACCCGCGGTTGCGCCCGACGATCGCCAATGTGCTGAGTGCCTGCCTCCGCATGCCGTACGACCTTCCCGCCAGCAGCTCCGACCGGGAACCGCGGCAGGAACGCGAAGTCCGGCTCACCGCGCAACGGCTGCTGCTCCAGCACCTCATTCCCGATACCCCGCGGGAACTGTTCTGGAGCGGGGTGGAACTCGACCTTTCGGGCGCGGTGCTGTTCGACTTCACTTTGAACAGCGCCGCGCTGCACAACGCCCGCTTCACCGGTGCCCGGTTCATCGGCGACGCGTGGTTTCACGAGGTGACGTTCACCGGCACGACTCGCTTCGACGACGCTGTCTTCGAGAACGACGCATCGTTCAACCGAGTCGTCCTCCGCGGCGTGGTCTACTTCAGCCGCACAGAATTCAAGCGGAACACGAAATTCAGCGACGCAGACTTCGAGGCCGCCCCGGTCTTCGAACACGAGGCCACTACGCAGAGTGCAAACTTCGACAACGCCGCCTTCGGAGGCCACATCGGTTTCGAAGGCACCACCCTCAACGGCGCTCCCTACCGACCCCGCAACTACAGTCCGATCGGCTGAGTCTCGAGGACACCGTCTAACGCCTCCGAGGCGGCTGCACCGCCTCTGTGATCGCGTCCAGCACCCGGGTGGCCACATCCGGATCCGACAACTCCGGCAACGGCCGATCCACCGGCGCGAGCGTCGTCAGCGCGTGCGCGCAGGCGCGGTGCACCTCCAGTTTCGCCAACGGATCAGACACCGCCCGCCCGACCAACCCCCGCGGCAGCGCCGCGAACAGGCCCGGCAGCGGCAGCAATCCCGCGCTCCGCTCGGGCGGCACCAGCGCGGCGCCCCCGAACTCCCCCACCGCATCGACCACCACAGTCGCGTTCCGGGCGATCTCCGGCAGCGGGAACCCGGCCGCGTCGTCGCGGCGCCAGGCCACCACCTCGCCCACCCCGGACGCCACCAGCAGCGGTACCAGCAACGGCATCGTGTCCGAACCGGCTACCACCACTTTCGCGTCGAACGGCGCGACGTGCAGCCGTCGCGACCGGATCAGCACCGCTGCGGTCAGCACGATCCCGGCGGTTTCCTCTTCGGTGATCACCGGAACACTCCCGGCGAGTTCTCGTTGCACCGCACGGGCTTTCGCCGGTTCCGCCCCGGTCAGGTACACCGCCGCGACCTCGTCCGGCAGCGAGCGCAAGGCAGCTGCCAGCTCCGCCGCGTCCCTCGACCGCACTGTGAACGCCGACGTCGGCACGCCGGTGTGCTCCCGGATCGCCCGCGCGTCCTCCGGTACCCGCGACGCCCTGGCCGACGCGCCGTCCCCGACTATCGCCAGCTCAGGGCGCGCCCAGCTCATCGGCCTGACTCGCCGAGGTCAATACCGTTCTGCTGCGCGATTTCCCGCAATTCGGCCAGCCGCTCGCGATGGCCTTCCGCCTCGTCCTCGCCGGCGTGCTCCAGCGCCCGCTGCGCCGCCGCGATGCCCCGCTTCAGTTCCCGCACGAATTCACTCGTCACATCGCCTCCGGTCGGATCGTTCGTCTCAGCTCTCCGGGGAACGCGGGCCGCCCGCGTGCGCGGTGCGCAGGTCGTCGAGCAGTTCGACCTGGCCCGACAGCACGCCGGTCAGGATCTCGCGCGCGACCGCCAGCAGCTCCGCGACCTGCGGGCTGGTCAGCGAGTAGTAGACGCTCGACCCTTCCTTGCGCGTGGTGACCAGCCCCATCCGCCGCAGCACCGCGAGCTGCTGCGACAGGTTCGCCGGCTCGATCCCGACCTCCGGCAGCATCTCCGCGACGGCGTGCTCGCGCTGCGACAGCAGCTCCAGCACCCGGATCCGGGCCGGATGGCCGAGCGTCTTGAAGAACTCGGCTTTCAGCTGGTAGAGCGGTCTGCTCACGGTGCCGCCTCCGGTTCCTGCCCTCTGCGCCCTAAGGGTTCGGCAATTGCGAATATTAGCAATTGCTGAAGAGGTTAGGCGAGAGACCTCCTCAGCGCTCCACCGGCCTGAACTCGCCCGCGTGATCGGCCACCCACTGGGCGAAAGTCCGCGCCGGAACCCCGGTGACGTCTTCCACCGTCGTCGTCGGCCGGTCAGGTTCGCGGTCGGCCAAGCGGGCGAACGCGTCGAGCATGGCGTCCGCGTACTTCGCCGGGATCCGCTCGAGGAGGAGTTCGCGCGCGGCCTCCCGGGACACCTCCTCCCAGCGGGTCTCGCGGCCGATCACCTCCCCGATCACCCGGACCTGCTCGACCTGCGTGAGCGCGGCAGCACCGGTCAGGTCGTACTTCGCGCCGACGTGCCCGTCGGAGGTCAGCGCAGCCACCGCGACCGCCGCCATGTCGGCCTCGTGGATGCGCGTCGAGCACACCGAGCCGTAAGCCCCTCGAACGACGCCGTCCTCGCGAATCTGCGACGCCCAGCCGAGCGTGTTGGTCGCGAAGCCGTGCGGTTGCAGGAACGTCCACTCCAGACTCGTGCGCTCGATCGCCTTCTCCACCGCGCGATGGACCTGGCTGATCGCGTCGTCCGACTCACTGCGCGCCGCGGCCGAAGAGAGAAGAACCAGCCGACGGGCACTGCCAGCGATCGTCTCCGCGATTCCCTGAGCCGGATCGCCGGAAATCAACGGCCACATCAAGAAAACCGAGTCCACGCCACGCAACGCGGCACGCAGACTGTCCAAATCAGACAGATCGCCAGGGACGACTTCGACCCCGCCGGGCAGGTCGGCCTGTCCGGGCCGCCGAGCCAGCGCGCGCACCGGAAGGCCGCGTTCGGTCAGCTGAACAACCACCTGACGGCCGACGTTGCCGGTGGCGCCGAGCACCAGACTCATGGTCACGGGGATTACCTCCTTGTGTGGCAGTGAGGCTCACCGTAGGTTTTGAGCTTTCCTTTCGTAAGTACGAACCGCGAGGTAAGCTCCCGACATGGGAGTAGGCATCGAGGCAGGACGCCGTGCCGCCGCGGACCCGGGTGACGCGTTCGACAGCGACTGCCCCGGCCGGGGCGTGCTCAACCACGTGTGCAGCCGCTGGGGCACGCTGATCCTGCTCTCGCTGCGCGAACGACCGGCGCGCTTCTACGAACTGCGCGACACGATCGGCGGAATCAGCGAGAAGATGCTCTCGCAAAACCTCCGCACCCTGACGCGGGACGGCTTGATCAGCCGCGAGGTGGAGCCCGCTACGCCACCCAAGGTGACGTACTCGCTGACCGAGCTTGGGCAGGAGTTGACGACACCGCTGCAGGGGCTGCTGGATTGGGTCCGCGTGCGGACGGTGGATGTGGTGAAGGCGCAGAGGCGGCATGATCGGCAGCACAAGCCCGCGTCCTGATCGAGCGACCCCAGCGGACGGTTAACGGCCGACCAGGAACAGGCAGCCGCTGTTGCAACAGCCTCGGTGTTCCATCCGATTTATCTGATACGGCTGGGCCAAATGGCGGGAAAGGCGATCAACGCAGCCCGCGGCCGAGGCTCGGCACCACGAACGCGATCTCGAAGCGGCCCTTCAGGCCGTCATCCGCGTTTTCGAACGGAACCCGTCCCATTCCGTCCGGCAAAATGGCGTCCGCGCTCGCGCCTGGGCAACAATCCACCGCCTGCGCGGCACGAAGCCGACACCATTCGCCCCGGACAGGGGCAGGACGAAGAACCGGATCAGCGGACCGATGCACCCGGTACGCCAGGTGAGGATCGTCAGCGGCGGACACCCGGGGCTGGGGAAGCGCACCTGACTGTTCGAGCGGCCCGGCGCTCGTGACGGCCTCGACGAGCCCGAGCACGAGCAGCCAGAGCCGCCCGAACAACCGGAAGAACCTCAGCCCTTCAAAAGCTGCCGAGCCATCACCAGCCGCTGGATCTGGTTCGTGCCCTCGTAGATCTGCGTGATCTTCGCGTCCCGCATCATCCGCTCCAGCGGGAAGTCCCGCGTGTAGCCATACCCGCCAAGCAGCTGAACAGCATCCGTGGTCACGCTCATCGCCACATCCGACGCGTGGCACTTCGCCGCCGCGCCGAAGAAGGACAGGTCGGCGTCACCGCGTTCGGACTTCGCGGCCGCGGTGTACACCATCTGGCGCGCCGTCTCGACCGCCATCGCCATGTCCGCCAGCATGAACTGGATTCCTTGGAAATCCGCGATGTGCTTGCCGAACTGCTTGCGCTCCTTGACATACGCCAGCGCGTGGTCCAGCGCGCCCTGCGCGATCCCGACCGCCTGCGCGGCGATCGTCACGCGGGTGTGGTCGAGCGTCCGCAGGGCGATCTTCAGGCCTTGACCCGGCTCGCCGACCATCCGGTCGCCGGGGATGCGCACCTGGTCGAACAGCAGCTCACGCGTCGGCGAGCCCTTGACGCCCAGTTTCTTTTCCTTGGCACCGAAGGAAAAACCGGCGTCGGACTTCTCGACCACGAAGGCGCTCACATTGGCGCCGCGGCGGCCGTCCGGGTCGGTTACCGCCAGAACCGTGTAGTACTCCGACACCCCGGCGTTGGTGATCCAAGACTTTTGTCCATTGAGGATCCAGTCGTCGCCGGAAGGGGTGGCACGGCACCGCATCGAGGCGGTGTCCGACCCCGCGTCTCGTTCGGACAGTCCATACGAGAATCCGGCCTCGCCCGAAGCCAGCGGCGGCAGGTACTTCGCCTTGACGTCCTCGTTCGCGGCCAGGATCAGCGGCAGGCTGCCGAGTTTGTTGACCGCGGGAATGAGCGAGGAAGACGCGCACACCCGCGCCACTTCCTCGATCACGATGCAGGTGGCCAGCGCGTCGGCACCGGCGCCGCCGTACTGCTCCGGCACGTGCGGCGCGTGGAAGTCCGACGCGACCAGTGCGTCGTAGGACGCCTTGGGGAATTCTTCGCGCTCGTCGGCCTCGGCGGCGTGCGGGGCGATCTGCTCTTCGGCGACCGCGCGGACGGCCCCGCGGATCGCTTCGTGGTCTTCGTTGATTTTGAACAGGTCGAAGCTCATCGGGATCTCCTGGTCGAAAGTCAGCCGGAACTCAGTAGGTGTAGAAGCCGCGGCCGGTCTTGCGGCCAAGCAGCCCGGCGTCGACCATCCGGGCCAGCAGCGGCGGCGGCGCGTACAGCGGCTCCTTGAACTCCTCGTACAGCGATTCCGCGACCGCCTTCGTGGTGTCGAGCCCGATCAGGTCGGCCAGCGCGAGCGGGCCCTGCGGGTGCGCCGCACCGCGCACGAGGCCCTCGTCGATCGCTTCCTTCGTCGCGAAACCCGACTCCAGCATGCGCACGGCGGCGAGGATGAACGGGATCAGCAGCGCGTTCACCACGAACCCGGCCCGGTCCTGGCACAGGATCGCGTGCTTGCCGAGCGTCTCCTCGGCGAACTTCCGCGCGCGGGCGGTGGTCTCGTCGCCGGTGAGCAGGCTCGGCACCAGCTCGACCAGCGGCAGCACCGGGACCGGGTTGAAGAAGTGGATGCCGAGCACCTGCGCCGGACGCTGCGTCGCGGTGCCGAGCTTCATGATCGGGATCGAGGAGGTGTTGGACGCCAGCACCGCGTCCGGCGCGGCGACGATCTTGTCCAGTTTCCCGAACAGCTCCGCCTTGACCGCCTCGTTCTCCACGATCGCCTCGACGACGAGCGTGCGGTCGGCCAGGTCGTCGAGGTCCTCGGTGATCCGGATCCGCTCCAGCACGCCGGCCGCGGACTCGATCTTCCCCTTGCGCTCGGCCCGGCCCAGCGAGGCCTCGAGCCGCGCCCGGCCCGCGTCGGCGGCCGCCCGGTTCGACTCGACCGCCACGACGGCCAGCCCGGCCCGGGCGCACACCTCGGCGATCCCCGCCCCCATCTGGCCGCAGCCGACCACGCCGACGAGCTCCACGTGCCTCACCCATCCCTCCGGTACTTGGTTTCATGATGACGGTACTCAGTACCGACCGGTAGGCCAGCGCGGGGTGGCCCACCTCACCCTGCTCCGGAGGGCCGGCGGGCGATTAGGCTGGCGCGGCGTGCGTGCGAAAGGTGGCCCGATGCCCGAGAAACCAGCCAAGCAACGGCTGACCGAGGCCGCGTTCGCGCTGTTCGAGGAACGCGGCTACGACCAGACGACGGTGGACGACATCACCGATCGCGCGGGCGTCGGGCGCAGCACCTTCTTCCGCGCGTTCCGGTCCAAAGAGGACGTGATCTTCCCCGATCACGAGGTGCTGCTGAGCGCGATCGAGGCCCGGCTGGCCGGTTCCGACCCGCGCACCGCGACCGTCGCGGTCACCGAGGCCTCGCGGCTGGTGCTGCGGCATTACGTCGCCGAGGGCGATCTGGCACTGGCGCGGTATCGGCTCACCCGCAGCGTGCCCGCGCTGCGCGCCCGGGAAATCGCCGGCACGCGGCAGTACCAACGGCTTTTCCAGGAATTCGTCCACCGCTGGATGGGCGGCGGCGAAGAAACCGCCCTGCGCGCCGAACTCATGGCGGCTGCTGTGGTGACGGCGCACAACCACGTCCTCCGCCGATGGCTGCGCGGGCAGACGAGCGACCCGGAAGCGGCATTCGACGCCGCGATGGCGGACACCGTCGCGCTGTTCGGCAACACCGGCGAGACCGAGACGACGGTCGTCGCTTTCCGTACTGGCAAAGACCTTTCCGCGGTCCTGCCGGGGTTGCGCAAGCTGCTCGGCGACGAGGGCACGCTGAGCTGAGCGGCTACCAGGCCTCGTCGAACCGCACGCCGGCCTCGTACCAGTCCTCGTCGCTCACCGGGCGTTCCGGCTCCGCGGGAAGCTCGGGATCGCCGGTGCGGTTGCGGAGGTAGTCGCCCTCGCCCGGGGCGGCGGAGGTGCCGCCCGCCGCTTGCCGGGGCCCGGCAGCCACCTGCGGCGCGGAAGACTTCCCTGGCGCAGCAACGGGTTTCGACCGGTCCGGCACGGCAGGCGGTTTCGCTTCGACCGGCGGCGCAGGCCGCCGAGGAGCAGCGGGCGGAGTCGCGGGGGCGACGTCCGGAGTGAACCCGGCCCGCCACTTCAGCCGGTCCATCACATACCCGCGAGTGCCGAGCGGAGCCAGCAGCGCCGCCGTCCGGTGCGCGGACTCCCGCTGCGCCTCGGCGCACGTGTGCAGCACCAGCGCGGCCAGTTCCTCCGGCGGCAGATTCCGGACCGCGCCGGTCAATTTCAGTCCAGTGAGGACACCGTCGGTGTTGACGGTGGCCGTGACCGCGTTGCCGGGCGAGGACGCCTCGACCGACAACGCGGACAGTGCCTGGATCAGTTCTTCCGGACCGGACACATCAGTCCAGTGTGGACGGTGTCAGCGGCTGCGACACCGAACCGTCCGGCGCGATGTCGACGCCCCGGTCCCGGATCTTCTTCTCCGTGTCCTTCGGGGTGTTCGAGGTCTCGAAGTTGGACGGGTCGAACGAGTCGCCGGGGCTCACGTCGGCGGGCTTCGGGATGTCGGGCAGGCCGTCGGCCTTCTCGCGGATCTTGTCCGCGAGCCGTCCGGCCGACTGGTCCATTCCCGAGCGGATCTTCTCGACGTTGTCGAGGAAACTCTCGAAGATCTCCTTCGAGGACTCCCCTTCGACCCGCGCCGTGGCCTCGGCCATGACCTCCGACAGCCCCGCGCCCGCACCGGCTATCGCGGCCTGCGTGCCCTGGGCGGCGAGGGTCAGCCCGGCGCCCGCGGCCGCCGGGGTCGCGACCGCGGCGAGCATCCCGACCAGTGCCACGGTGAAGGCCGTCGTCAGCACCTTGGACAGCGAGATCTCGCCCTCCTTGGCCTTGTCCTTCTGGTACTTGTCCGCGGCGTCCTTGAAAGATTTGGCCAGCGTGTTGAGGTCGTCCCGGGCGCCCCACACGCTGTCCCGGCCCGCGACGACACCGCTCTCCAGCACCGAGATCTCGGTCGCCATCTGGTCGTAGGTCTCCGACAGCCGGTCGAGATACGTCTTCACGTCCTCGGCCGCCTCGCCGCGCCACGAGCCCATCAGTTCCTTCGCCCGGCGCAGCTCCGTCATCGAGCCGCGGCCGAGGTCCTGCCAGATGTGCTCGTAAGAGTTGATCAACGCCTGCAGGCCCGAGCCGGTGTCCTTGAGATCGGCCTCGGAGAACTCGCGGAAGATGCTCGTGACCTCGTCCTGATAGGACTCGTAGAGGCCGTCCATCATGTCGAACAGCATGAACTCCGCGTAGCGCAACGCCAGCACGCCGTCCAGCGCGTCGTTCGCGCCCTGCTGCAGGTCCTCGCAGATGCCCTCGAGCAGCTCCGCACGCGGACGCTCGCCCGAACCGCCGCTCAGCCCGAAGTAGTTTTCCTGGTCGCTCACGTCAGAGCCCCTCCCCTGCCGCGTTGCGCACGCCCATCCGCGCTTCCGCGTCCGCGCTCTCGTACAGGTCGGCCACGCGCGCGAGCGCGACGCTCGCCTGCTGCGTGGTGAAAGCGAGCTTCGCCAGCGCTTCCTCGACCTTCGAGCGGTGGTACTCGTACGCCGCCGCGACCTGGCGCATGCCGAGCGAGCCGCCGAAAGCCGTCGTCGGACCGCCGCCGAACGGGCTGAACCCGCCGAAGATGCCCTGCGGGCCGGCCGCCTCGGGCATGTCCAGCCCGTCCACCCCGCGGCGCGCGGTCTCCGCCGCGTGCCCGGCGTCCTCTACGAACCCGCTCGCCTTGCGCAGATCCTTCACGTCGGTTTCGAAACCGATCATGGGTCCACCCCCAGTCGTATGAACCGTCACCCTACTGAGCGAACGGTATCCTTCCGACTCATCGGACATGACGTCGGTTCACGGCATCGACGTGACCACCGCCACATTCCGGACGTACCGGCTATCCCTCGCGCGCGGACGCGGGCGCCGCCCGGCGCGGAAACCACGGCACGATCGGCGAAACGCGCCGCCGATAGTCCGCGTACTCCGGATAGCGGCCGAGGGTGATGCTCTCGGTGAAGACCGTCGAGCCGGCGAACAGGGCGGTCAGCAGGACCGCGCCGGCGATCGTCCAGGTCACCGCGCCCGCCGCGGAGACACCCAGCAGGAACACCACCCACCACTGCGCTTGTTCGAAGAAGAAGTTGGGGTGGCGGGAAAAGCGGAAGAGACCGGTCTGCGCGAACCTCGGTTCCGGGGTGCGCCCGGCGGCCGTCTCGCGCTTCTTCCACTGGTGGAAGTTCCACTGCTGCTGATCCGCGAGGGTTTCGCCGGCCAGGCAGGCCACGAACACGACAGCCAGCACGATGTCGGCGGCGCCCAGCGGCGTCCGGTGGTCCAGCGCGGTCCACGCGGGCAGCGTGATGAGCAGCAGGATCACGTTCTGGTAGAGCGTGATGAAGAAGAGGTTGAACAGCTGGAACTGCCACGGAGCCATCCGGCCGCGCAGCACGGCCCAGCGGTAGTCCTCGCCGCCGGGCGCGTAGCCGCCCTTGCGCGCGTAGTTGAACGTCAGCCGCGCGCCCCACAGGAACACCAGCGCGAACAGCAGGTTCAGCCTGGCGTCCGCGAACCCCGCGTGCCCGGCGAAGATCCCGGCGTAGACGACCGGGACGACCGACCAGATCCGGTCCACCCAGGAGTACTCCCTGGTGAGCACCGACAGCAGCCAGCAGCCGGCGCAGACGCCCGCGAAAACCCAGAGGCACACCTGGAACGCGTTCATGACCGCGACTTTACTGCCGGAATCGCCGGGCGCCGCCGTAGAATCCGCCGATGACGGCGAACCTGCCCCTGCGCGAGCGCAAGATCGACATCTTCTTCGCGGCGATCTTCTCCGTCTTCACGGTGACGTCGCTGATCAGCGACCTGCTGCCGACGATCGGCGTCGACTTCTCGCGTCCGACCGGCGACTTCTTCGTCGACTCCAACTACTGGTACGCCCACGACGCCGACCCGCTCTTCACGCACCCGCCGGACTGGATGCGGATCGTCACCGGGCTCTCCGCGTTCGTCTACCTCCCGTTCTACGTCGTGCTGGTCTGGTGTCTCGTCGCGGGCCGCAACGGGATCCAGCTGTTCGCGGTGATCTACGCGACGATGATCGCCACGCTCACCGGGATCGTCGTGTTCGGCGTCGAGTTCTTCGGCGACCCGGCGACCCGCACCGGCAACCCGGGCAAGTTCCTCGCGTTCAACCTGCCCTACGTGCTGATCCCGTTGCTGCTGCTGGTGCGGATGCGCCGGCCCCTTCCGTTCGCCCGGCGGTTCTGACCACTGTGGACAGTCAGAATGACCCGGCGCCGGCTTTCCGCAGCACCCGTTGTCGCCGGCTCGTGTAAGCCGCGACCGAACCGCACAGCAGCGCGAGGATCGCGACCGCCGTCAGCACGTCCGCCACCGACGTCACCAGGAGCGAAAGCGCCAGCGGTCCAGCCAATCCGCCGAGCCGGTTGAAGAACGACACCGACCCGGCCACCCGCCCGCGCTGGCCGTCGTCGGCCACGTCGGCGGCGACCGGGAGGAACACCGCGGCCATCGTGTTGACGCCCAGCAACGCGACCGTCAGCACGGCAGCCGACAGCCACGGCGCGGCGACCGCCCATCCGGACACCGCGAGTGCCAGCAACAGCACCGCGGTGCACACGGCCAACCGCACTGTCACGCCGGCCGGGCCGAACCGGCGGTAGCCGAGAACCAGCAGACCCGCACACAGCACCATCGCCACCGCGGATCCGGCGAGCAGGGCGTTCGCCGTGGTCAGCAAAAGCCCGCCGGCGCGGGACAGGGTCGGCACCCAGGTCGTCAGGCCGAACGTGGTCAAGCCGATCGAAAACGCGAACACCCATTGCAGCCGGGTCGTGAGCGTGTTCCGGGCCAGCCAGTTCGGCTCCGCCGCGGGATGCGCGGGAGCGCTTCGCCGATCCGGGATGACCGCCGCCGCGGCGGCCAGCAGCAGCCCGGTCGGCGCGCCGATGAGCCACAGCACCCGCCACCCGAACACCGGTTCCAGCCACCACGCCGAACCGGACGCGACCAGGTAGCCGATCGCGGTCGCCACGATCGACAGCCCGGTCACCACCGCTCCCCTGCCGGGCCCCGGGAAGAGGTCGCTGAGCACGGTGATCAGCATCGGAGCCAGCCCGCCGACGGCGATGCCCATCAGGAAGCACATCACCACGTTGCCGCCGAAATCCGGCATGGTGCCGCACATGCTGGTCGCGGTGAACCCGAGCGTGGCGAGCAGGTAGCAGGCGCGGCGGCCGATGCGCTCGGCCAATTGGCCGCACAGCAACGCGCCCAACGCGGTGCCGGACAGCCCGCTCACCGCCAGCAGCGACGCTGCCGAGGCGTCGATGCCGTATTCCGCGCGCAGGCCGGGGATGACGAACCCGAGCGTCGAGGTCTTGCTGATGTCGATCGTCAGCGCGGCGGTAGCGACCACCGCGATCGTCCGCCTTCCCCGGACTTTCGGCTGCGGCGGGTCAACGAGGGCGGCACTGCGGCGCGTCCGGCCGAGAACCAGCGCGGCTCCGAGCGCGAGGAGCAAGGCCGTTCCGGCGACGAACATCTCCGGCATGTCGGCCAGCGCCATGCCGTGCAGCCGCCGGTCGGCCGTCGAACCCGTCGAATCCATCGCCTCCATTCCCGGCATCTGGAAAGCCCGGAAAAAGCCCACCGCCGACGCGGTCACGACTACTGCCGCCGCCAGCGCGAGCAATCCCCGCCAGCCCGTCCGAGCCGGCGCCGAAATTGTCGTCATGCCTCCAACTTCTCACCCGCGCGCCCGGTCCGGCATCTTCACTCTTGCTCTTCAGTTTTCCTGCAGGACCGAAAGAATATTCCCCGCCGGATCCTTGAACCACGCGATCAGCGGACCGCCGAGCCGGAAGACGCCGTTGTCGTCCACCCCGTCGAACGGTTCGAAGGAAACGCCTGCCGCGCCGAGGTCCGCGACCGCCTGGTCGATGTCGTCGACCGGGAAGTTGAGAATGGTGTACTCGGCCGGAACGTGCTTGTCGCCCTTCGGGTAGACGAGCACTTCGCGTCCTTCGGCGAGCCGCAGACGCAGCATCCCCCAGTTTTCGGTGACCTCGACGCCGAGCGTCTCGGCGTAGAACTTCCGCGCGGCCGGGATGTCGTCCACGGAGAAACCGCTGAATGCCTTGCTGGTGTCGAACATTTTCTCTCCTTGAGAACTGTCAGTGCCGCTTCGGTCGGTATGTCACCGAGAGGACGCCGTTTTCGAAGGTCCGGGAAGCGGCGAGTTCAAGGTCGGCCCGGTCGGCGGGCTCCTCGAACAGCCGCGCGCCCGAGCCGAGCACGATCGGGTGGATCAGCAGATTCAGCTCGTCCAGCAGACCCGCCGACAGCAGCGAGCGCACCAGCCGAGGACTGCCGGGAATGTGGATGTTCTTGCCCGGGTCGCTCTTGAGCGCGGTCAATTCGGCCGCCAGATCGGAGCCGAGCAGCGTCGAGCCGCCCCAGTCCAGATCGGCGAGCGTGCTCGACACGACGTACTTCGGGGTGTTGTTCAGGAACGCGGCCATCGGCGACGAGCAGCCCAGCCCTGGCCACATCCGGGCGAACTCCGCGTAGGTGTTCCGGCCGAGCAGGACGGCGTCGGACTCGGCGATACTGGCCCGGATCAGCTCGTCCGCCTCGTGGTTCAACATCATCCAGTCCGGCGGCGACTCGGTCACCCCGTCCAGCGAAACCGACAGTCCCGCCACGATCTTCCGCACTACTATGCTCCTTTCTCAGCTGACCTTCGCCGGGGACGTCGGAGCCGGAATCCGGAAGGCGACACCGGCGGCGGAAAAGTTTCGAAGGGGGCCTTCGTGCGGTACCTGATCATGATCCACAGCAATCCGCGCTTCCGGGCGCTGTGGGAGGAGCTGCCGGACGAGAAGAAGGCCGAGTTCGGCCGGAGCCACCTCGCGCTCAGCCGGGCGCTCGAAGAGTCCGGCGAGCTGGTGCTCAGCGACGGGCTGGCCGATCCCGCCGAAGCCAAGTGCGTCACCGTGCGGGACGGCAAGGCGGTGGCGAGCGACGGGCCGTTCGCCGAGGTCAAAGAGCATCTCGTCGGCTTCTACCTGGTCGAATGCGAGAGCATGGAACGGGCGCTGGAACACGCCGCGCGGGTGCCGGACGCGCTGTACGGCAAGGTCGAGGTACGGCCGGTCCGGAACGTGAAAGAGCTGGATCTCTGACTCCCCCGCCCGGTTTCGAACAGCTCCTGCGCGACCTCGCGCCGCAGGTGCTCAACGCCGTCTGCCGCCGGTTCGGCGACTTCTCGCGGTGCGAGGACGCGGTGCAGGAAGCGTTGCTCGCCGCCGCGTTGAAGTGGCCGGAGCAGGGCATGCCGGACAACCCCAAAAGCTGGCTGATCACCGCGGCCGCGCGCAGGCGCATCGACATCGAACGCAGCGAATCCGCCCGACGGCAACGCGAGCACACCGCCGCCGGACTGGCAGTGCCGCAGCCGGAACTGGCACCGGCCGACGACGACACGCTGACCCTGCTGATGCTGTGCTGTCACCCCGAACTCGGCAAATCGTCCCAGCTCGCGTTGACGCTGCGGGCGGTCGGCGGCCTCACCACGGCGGAGATCGGCCGGGCCCTGCTGGTCCCGGAGAAAACCGTGAGCCAGCGGATCAACCGGGCGAAGAAACGGCTCAGCGGCGCGCGGTTCCGGATGCCGCCGCCGGAGGAGCGGGCCGAGCGGATGGCCGCGGTGCTGCAGGTGCTGTACCTGATCTTCACCGAGGGACACACCGCCAGCTCCGGGACCGCCGTCAACCGGGTCGAACTCACCGCCGAGGCCATCCGGCTCACCCGGCAGCTGCACGCGCAGGCCCCCGGCGACGGCGAGGTCGCCGGGCTGCTGGCGCTCATGCTGCTCAGCGACGCCCGGCGGCCCGCGCGGACCCGGCCCGACGGCACCGCCGTGCCGCTGGCCGAACAGGACCGTTCCCGCTGGGACTCCGCGGCGATCGCCGAAGGGCTCGACCTGATCGGGAAAACCCTGGCCACCGCCCAGCTCGGGCCGTATCAGCTCGAGGCCGCGATCGCCGCTGTGCACGCCGAGGCGGCCCGCGCCGAGGACACCGATTGGCCGCAGATCCTCGCCCTCTACGACCTTCTCCTCGCCGTCGCGCCGAGTCCGGTCGCGGCGCTGAACCGGATCGTCCCGGTCGCCATGGTCCACGGCGCGCGCGAGGGGTTGCGGCAGCTGGACGAGATCGCCGGGCTGGACGAGCACCATCGCGTCGACGTCGTGCGCGCGCATCTGCTCGATCTGGCGGGCGAGCGCGAGCAAGCCCGCGTCTATTACCGTTCAGCGGCACAGAAAACGCTCAGCTTTCCAGAGCAAAAATACCTGGAAGCCCGTGCCGCGTCAGGGAAATCACCCTAGCTGGCGACCCGGGCCATCGAAGACGGGCGCAGCGCGTCCGGGTCCGGCAACCGCATCGGCACGGTGTGCGCGTGGTACTCGAAGTGCCACCATTCGTTGTCGTAACGGCGATACAGCCGATACTCCGGCCCGTGCCGCTCCAGCCACGCCGCGCCCTCGCTCGGGCGCACGTCCAGTGCGGTGCCGCGGACGTGTGCCGACTCGTGCGGCGGCAACACCCGGCGCCGAGCCGCGGCGACGGAGCCGGTGCGGTGCACCTCTTCGGCGAACAGCCGGTGCTGATGGGCGGCGTCGCGGTGGCCGGAGGTCAGGCCGATGAGCTGGCGGTGCTGCCAGAACGCCTCGGCGCGCGCCGCGGTGAAGGCCGCGCGGGCCGGTTCGCTGAGGCCCGCGAGGTCCTCCGCCGGGTATCGCACCGCGAGCGCCCACTGGCAGGCCAGGTACCGGCCGCGGCCGGGCGAACGCAGGAACGCCGCCGGGAGCAGCGCCACTGCCAGGAGGCGGGTGACGGCCGCGAGGACCCGGGGCCGGCGAAGCGACTCGATCATGGGGTTCACTTTCGGGCCCCAGTGTGCGCGCACTGCGCACGGAGTTTGACAGCTCTGTAACAGTTCCCCACGACGGCGCTGTTACCGAACGATGACACGGCACGCACCGGGCGGGCATGCGGGCCGGGCAGGCTGGGGCCCGGCTGTCCGCTGTGGACTGTCCGGGCGGCCGGACGGGCGGGCTGCGATAGTGGGAGACATGCCGAGGGTGCTGCTGATCGAAGACGACCAGGCCGTGCGCGACGGCCTGCGGCTGGCCCTGACGTACCAGGGTCACACGGTCGACGCGGTGGAGACCGGCGAGGAGGGCCTCGCCCGGCTCGCCGGGGACGCGGCCGACGTCGTCGTCCTCGACCTCATGCTGCCCGGGATGGACGGCTTCGAGGTGTGCCGGCGCATCCGCGCGTCCGGCGACCTGCCGATCATCATGCTCACCGCGCGCAACGACGACATCGACGTGGTGGCCGGGCTCGAAGCGGGAGCCGACGACTACGTCGTGAAGCCCGCGCAGGCCCGCGTCCTGGAGGCGCGCATCCGCGCCGTGCTGCGCCGCACCGGCGGCGAACCGCGCGGCCAGGGCGCGAAACCGGGTCCGGAACGGCACGGCGACCTCACGATCGACCGCGAGGGTCTCGTGGTCAGCAAGCACGGCACGGTCATCGGGCTCGCGCCGACCGAACTGCGGCTGCTGCTGGAGCTGTCCGCCTCCCCCGGCCGCGTGCTCAGCCGCCAGCAGCTGCTCGAATCCGTGTGGGATCAGGGCTATCTCGGCGATTCGCGGCTCGTCGACGCGTGCGTGCAGCGGCTGCGTTCCAAGATCGAGGACGACGCCGCGAAACCGGCGTACGTCCAGACCCTGCGCGGTTTCGGCTATCGCTTCGGGCCGCTGTGACCGGCTGGCGGTTCCGGGGCCTGCGCACCCGGCTGCTGGTGGCGTTCGCGCTGCTGAGCGTGTTCACCGCGCTGGCCGTCGCCGGGATCGGCTACGTGCAGGCCCGCGACGGGATCCTGCAGCGCACCCAGGACAACGCCGCCGTCGAGATGACGACCCAGCTCAAGCAGCTCTACCCGCTCCCCCGGCGGCCGGTGGACACGGGCGCGCTGCAGTCGGCCGCCGACCGGCTGAACGGCCGGAAGAACTCCGCGCTGGTGATCAGCGGCGGGCACAGCGCGGGCAACATGCCCGCCGCGGTGATCACGCCGGAACTGCGGGCGGTGGTGCAATCCGGCCGGGTCGCGTGGCAGCGCGTGGACGTCGGCGGGGTGACGCAGCTGGCGCTGGGCTCCCCGTTGCTGATCTCGACCGGCGACCGGCGGAATCCGACGATCCCCTCCGGCATCGAGGTCTACGAACTGCGCAATCTCGACGCGGAAATCGAGGCGGTGAACCGGCTCGCCCGGGACGCGTGGCTCACCGGCGGGGCCGCGCTGGTGGTGGCGCTGGTGCTTGCCGTGCTGGCCGCGAGCAGCGTGTTGCGGCCGGTTGGCGAGCTGCAGCGCGCGGCCCGCAGGCTCGGCGCGGGCGACCTCGACGCCCGGATCACCGTCCGCGGCAGCGACGAGCTGGCCAGCGTCGCCGAGACGTTCAACTCGACGGCCGACTCGCTGCAACGCCACGTCGGCGAACTGCGCCGGATGGAAGCCGACGCGCGGCGGTTCGTCGCCGACGTGTCGCACGAACTGCGCACGCCGCTGGCCGCGATGACCGCGGTCACCGACATGCTCGACGCCGAAGCGAAGCGGCTGCCGGACGCGGCGGGCGAGGCGGTCCGGCTGGTCAGCCAGGAGACGCACAACCTGGCGCGGCTGGTGAACGACCTGATCGAGGTCACCCGGTTCGACTCCGGCACCGCCTCGCTCGCGGTGGACGACGTCGATGTGGCCGAGGCGGTCCGAGCGACTCTGCGGGCGCGGGGATTCGAGGTGGAGACCGATCTGCCGGACGGGATCCGGGCGCGCGTCGATCCGCGCCGGCTCGACGTGATCGTGGCCAACCTCGTCGGGAACGCGCTGCGGCACGGCGGGGAGCCGGTGACCATCCGGTTGCGGGGCGACCAGGCGGGGATCACGCTTTCCGTCGAAGACTCCGGCCCGGGGCTGGACGAGGAGGTGCTTCCGCACGTGTTCGCCCGGTTCTACAAGGCGGATACCGCTCGCAGCCGCTCGGAAGGGAGCGGGCTCGGGCTCGCTATCGCTTGGGAGAACGCGCGGTTGCACCACGGGAAGCTGACCGCCGGGAACCGGCCCGGGGGCGGCGCGGTGTTCACGTTGCGGCTGCCGCGGGAGGTGCGGCAGTGAAGCGGGTGCTGGCGCTGATCGCAGTGTTGCTGCTGGCGGTGGGCTGCGGGGTGCGGCCCAGCGGCGTGATCCCCGGGGAAAACGCGCCCAGCGGGCCGCCTAACGGGAACAGCGGATACAACGCGACGGTGTATTTCGTGTTGAACGGGAACGTCGTGCCGGTGGTGCGCAGCGGAGTCGGCGACGTCGCCGCGGATCGGGTCCGGGTGCTGGAGCGCGGGCCGGACGAGGGCGAACGGGCCGGCGGTTACACGACGGAGCTTCCGCCGTCGTTCGAGCCGATCGCCATCGGGGTGGGCGACGCGGAGATCGGGGTCAATGTCCGGGAATTGTCGCCCAATGCCGTCTCGCAGATCGTTTGCACGGTGCTCGCGGCGGGCGGGGGCGGGGCGTCCGGAACGATCACGCTTTCCGGCGGGGGGCAAACGCTGCAGCCGCAGGCTTGCGGCAGGTGACCTCAGCCGCGAGGCTTCATCGCGGGCGCGAACACCACCGCCACCACGCACAACGCCAGCGGCAGCAGGAACGCGACGTTCAGCGGCACCCAGTGCGCCAGCCCGCCGATGATCGCCGGACCGGCCAGCAGCCCGACGTACCCGACGCCGACCACCCGCGCCATCAACGCCCCCGACGCGCGCTTGTCCAGGTTGCCCGCCGCGGTGAACAACTGCGGGACGCCACCGGAAAGCCCGAGCCCGAACAACGCCCAGCCGCACAACGACAACGGCACCCACGGCGCCAGCGACGCGATCGCCAGCCCCAGCGCCGCCAGCCCGCTTCCGTAGCGCACCACCGCGACCGGACCGGCTAGCGCGGCCACCCGGTCGGTCGCGAATCGGCCGACTGTCATCGCCACCGCGAACGAACCGTAAGCCAGGGCGGCGGTGCTTTCGGACGTCCCCAGCCCGTCTCGCAGATACAGCGCGGCCCAGTCGTTCGCGACGCCCTCCGACAGCATCAGCGCGAACGCCAGCAGACCCAGCAACCACACCACGCGGGTGGGCGTACGCGTCGGTTTGGCTTCCTCAGCGGTTTCCTCGGCAGCCTCGTCCGACGAGTCGAGCAGGTACCGGCGGACCACCAGCGAAACCACGACGCACAGCGCCCCGGTACCGCCGAGCGACACGAGCGTCGGCACGCCCGCGCCCAGCACCGCCGCGCCGACGACCGCCGCGATCGCACCGCCGATCGACCACATCGCGTGGAACGCCGCCATGATCGGCCGCGGATAAGCCCGTTCCACGACGACCGCGTGCGCGTTCATCGCGACGTCCAGCGACCCGTTGAAGAACCCGAACGCCGCGAGCGCCAGCCCGAGCGTCCACCAGTTCGCCGCGAGCCCCGGCAGCACGACCGCGACCCCCAGGAGCACCCCCGCGACAGACACGACCCGTGGATGCCCGAACCGATCGGCGAGCGGCCCGGTCACCTGCATCCCGATCAACGCCGAACCGCCGAGCACCAGCAGCAACGCCCCGAGCGCGGTGTGCGAGACGCCGGTCGCGCGCTCGATCACCGGGATGTGCACCACCCACATGCCGACCGCGAACCCGCACAGGGCGAACACGGTCCAGGTGGCGGCGCGGGCCGCGCGGGGCAGCACCGGAGACGGGGAAAGCTCGGTCATCGGGCTCGGCTCCTCTTCGGGGGTCGGGTCCAGGCAGGAACACAGGGACGGGCGGGGCATGATGGGCGGGTGGAAGCCGAACCGATCGCCGCCCCGTGAGCGGGGGCTACCTGAAGGGCAGAATCCGCCGCGACGACATCGTTTCGGCGGCCGCCGCGGTGTACGGCGAGGCGGGCTACCACGCGTCGTCCCTGCGGGAAATCGCGAAACGAGCGGGCATCACCCACGCCGGGCTGCTGTACCACTTCCCGACGAAGGAAGCGCTGCTCGCCGCGGTCCTGGAACGCCGCGACGCCGAAGACGCCGCGCGCGAACAACTGACCGCCGCCCCGCCCGGCCTGGACGTCCTGCGCCGCTTCCTCGCACTGGCCGAGCACAACGTCCGCCACCGAGGCATCGTCGACCTGTACTCGCGCCTCGCCGCCGAAGCAGTCTCCGAAGACCACCCCGCGCACGGCTACTTCGCCCGCCATTACCGCGAGGCCCGCGACAGCATCGCCCAGTCGTTCCACGCGCTCGCCGAAACAGGCGAGCTGCGCCCCGGCGTAAACCCGGACTTGGCGGCACTCACCTTCATCGCACTGATGGACGGCCTCCAGGTCCAGTGGCTCACCACCCCCACGCAAGTCGATGTAGTCGGTTCCCTCCGCCTCTCTCTGCAAACTCTCCTGACCGTCCCCCTGTTCCCGGAATAGGCGGAATCCGGAAATCTCGCCCAGATGGCCGCCGATTCCCGCTCGCCGTCCGTGAGGGGAACCCTGAGGGACTCTGATTCCCGCAGGGTTCCCCTCACGACCAGCGCGAGGTCGTGAGGGGCCCCTTCACGGACTTAGATTCCCTCAAGGAGCCCTTCACAGACCGCTAGCCCCACCCCACCTCGAACCGCAGCCAGCGCACCCACCCCAGCCAAGCACCCACACCCCCCCCGCACCCCGATACGAAGCCTCCCTGCGGTCTGGGGGTGCTTGTCAAGGCATCTTTCCCGCCTTGACAAGCACCCCCAGACCGTCAGCACAATCAGCTTCGGGGTGCCCCACGCAACAACGAGGAGCAATGTCGCCGCCAGGCGACGAGCCCCCCTCACAACGTCCGCACATACGGATCCCACCCCACCGGCAACAACTCCCCCACCTCCACCCGGCTGTCCACCTCAACCCCCACCCCGCGCTCCATCGACTCCTCCACCCCCACCATCACGTCCAGCACGTGAAACGCCAGCTCCCCCGAAGCCCGCTCCGGCACCCCGCCCCGAATCGACCGAGCCAGATCGAGCACCCCAACCCCTCGAGAAGCCGAATGCCCCACCGCACTCAACTCCTCCGGCTCCCCACCCGAATGCACCACAGTAGAACCGTCAAACCGATTAGGATCCGGCAAAACCGCCGTCCCCAACCCCCCGGTCACCTCGACAAACCCCGTACGCCGCAACGCGGAGTCAAACGTCAGCACAACCTGCGCACTACCCCCGCGCACAAACTCCACCAACGCGTTCACCGTAGTGGGCACCGTAACCGGAAACTCAGTCCCAGCCCGAGGCCCGGACCCGATCACCCGAGTCTCCCGCCCCCGCGCGCCAACCCCGGTAACCTTCCGCACAGAACCAAAAACCTGAACCAGCTGCGTCAAGTAATACGGCCCGATATCCAGCAACGGCCCGCCACCGGCCTGGTACAGGAACTCCGGCGCGGGATGCCAGCTCTCCGGCCCAGGCGTCTGAAACAAAGCCAACGCCGTAGCAGGCTCCCCGATCCGACCGGATTCCAGCGCCCGAAACGCGGTCTGCTGCCCGGCACCGAGAACAGTGTCCGGCGCGCTAGCCACCCGCACCCCCTTGTCCCGCGCCCGGTCAAGCAACTTCCGCACAGTCTGGCGATCCAGCCCGATCGGCTTCTCCGTCCAAACGTGCTTCCCCGCCTCCACCGCCGCGAGACTCACCTCGACATGCACCGCGGGCACAGTCAGGTTCACCACGATCTCAACATCCGGCAACGCAAGCAGATCCCCGACCGAACCGCTCCGAGGAACCCCGTATTTCTCCGCCTGCGCCCGAGCCCGATCGACATCGAGATCAGCGACAGCCTCGACCCGAACGTCCGGAAACGCCGTCAAATTCTCCAAATAGGTGTCACTGATAAACCCCGCCCCGACCACCCCGACGCCGACAGTCACTTCTCCACCCCGGCGAGATACGCGAAACTCTCCGCAATACCCCCGAAAACGTCCTCGTGCTGATCAAACTCCACCACCCGCAACGCTTCCGGAGCCGCGGCGAGCACTTCCCCGAGCGGCACCCGCCCTTGCCCCGCGGGCACCTGACCGCTGGCATCGGCAGCCAACGACCCGTCCTTCACGTGAATCGCGAAAACCCGCTCCCCCAACCGCTTCAGCAACGCGGGCGCGTCCTCACCGCCCGCCGTGGCCCAGTAGACGTCGATCTCCAGCACAACCTCCGAAGAGAGCTGATCCGCGAAGACCTCCAACGCATTGCGCCCGTCGATCCGCGATTCCAGCTCCCACCAATGGTTGTGGTACCCCACCCGAATCCCATACCCCGCCGCGACCTCGGCCGCGGCATTGAGCGCCGAAGCAGTAGCGGCGATATCCGCCGAATTCTGCCACTGTGCCGCCGGAACCAGCGGCTCGATAACCACCCCGATCCCCAGCTCCCGAGCCGCGGCGAACACCGCTTCCAGGTCCTTCCCCACCAACGCGGCATGCGCGGTAGGCGCACTCAACCCATGCGCCGCCAACCCGGCGCCCAGCGCCTCGACGTTCTCCACCACCCCGTACGGCTCCACCCGGCTGAACCCGATCGCAGCCAGCCGCCGCAACGTCTCGTCCGGATCAGCCGCGAACGCGTCGCGCACGGAGTACAGCTGCACCGAAGGTCCACCCATGCCAGCTCCCAGCGATAGAAGGCTTTCGCCAATTTCTACCACCTGGTCAGAATTGACACCAGGACAGAACCGGACGGGAAGCCGCGGCCTGGCTCAGCCGAGATCCTTGTGCCAGATGAGAAAATCGCACGGGGTGGCCAGCAACTGGGCCAGCTCGGGATGCGGCTCGTCGATCGTCGACGTCTCCACCACCCGGTACCCCAGCCGGCTGTACCACTGCGCGAGGAACTCCTTCGACGGATGCGTCCACTCCCGCGGCACCAACAGCTCAAGCTGCATCCGCGTACACCCCTGAGCCCGGCAGCGGTCCTCCGCGAACCGCACCAGCTCGCGCCCGATCCCCGCCCCGCGCACCTCCGGCGAGGCAGCGAGCAGACCGAACTCCCCCAGATCCTCGGCCAGCCGCTGGATCCGAACCGAACCCACCACGTCCCCGGCGAGCCGGGCGACCGCGATCTCGCCCGCGCGAACGAGCCCGGCCATCTCCGGAGCATTGGTCCGATCGGCCGAACCGGCCCACAACCCGGCTTCAGCCTTGGCGTAGACGGTGTTCACCAGCTCGGTCAGCAGAGCCACCAGCGCGGTGTCCTCAGCGGCGGACGGCGGCAGAAAAGCGATCTCCGGAGTCGTCACAACCCCAGATTAACCACACTCAGCTCGCGGCCGAGCCGGAAACCGCGGGCCGTGCCTCGCCGAAGCCGCCGTAGCGACCGGCCTTCGCGCGCTTGCGCACCTCGTCGAAATGCCGGTGCACCGCTTGCGCGGCGGCCTCCGCGTCCCCGCTCACGAGCGCGTCCACGATCGCCTGGTGCCGTTTCGCGGTGGCCGGGGCCGACGACACCGGCCCGCCCATTTCGCCTTCCGCGGCCCGGTAGACGTCCCAGAACAATCCGGTCAGCTCGCGCGCCAGGTCGAAACCCGCCTCGGCGCAGATCAGGTCGTGGAACTCGCGGTCGGCCACCGCCGCGTCCGGTCCCTTGCGGCGCATCCGCGCGACGCACGCCCGCAGTTCGCCGATCAGCTCCGGCCGGTGGTCGCGCGCGACCCGGCTGGTCAGCTCCGTTTCGATCATCTCGCGCACTTCGAGCAGATCGCGCAGCCGCCCGGCGTCGGTGCTGCCGCGGCTGCGCGTGCGGAAGAGCAGCCACGTCTGCAGCGCCTCCGACCCGGCCGCGCCGACGAACGTGCCGTACCCGTGCCGGACCTCCACGATGCCGAGCGCCTGCAGGGCCTTGACCGCCTCCCGGATCGAATTCCGGCTGACCCCGAGGTCCTCGGCGAGGCTCAGCTCGGTCGGCATCGGCGCGCCGGTCGGCAGCTGCCGGTCGACGATCAGGTCGATGATCTGCTTGGTGATCTCTTCGCTGCGTTGCGGGCGCGCCACACGTGTCTCCCGGATGTCTTTCTTGCACTGGCACGTCGCCATCGGAGGACATCCTACGTCATGATCGGCTCGTCCCGCCGCACCCGCGCGGGTGGGGACAAGCCTCTTGACCGGGGCGAGAACGGGACTTAGGGTTCCGGCAAGTCATAGGACGTCCCACGTCCTACTTCTCGATGCTTTCTGGGTGGAACACCGCATCAAGTCAGGAGACGCCATGTCCCGAACCGCCATGGGGACTTCGTTCAACCGGCGCGCGCTGCTGCGCTACGCCGGCCTCGCCGGGGCTGCCGCGGCGGTTTCGTCGACGCTCGCCGCGTGCGGCGGTCCCGCGTCGACCAACAAGACCGGCAATTCGTCCGGTTCCGTCACCGCGGTGATCGGGTACGGCAACAACCAGACCTGGGACCCGCTGCAGACCGCGTCGGCGTTCGCGATGGCGGCCATCCTGCACAGCTGCGAATCGCTCGTGGAGGGCGACCCGGTCACCCGGGAACCCTTCCCCGGCTTGGCGAAAGCGCTGCCGGCCGATCTCAAGAGCACCAAGCTGCGCTTCGAGCTTCGCGACGGCGCGAAGTGGCACGACGGCTACCCGGTGACCGCCGACGACGTGGTGTTCACCTACGCCCGCGTGCTCGACCCGAAAGAAAACGTTCTCATCCACAGCTTCTTCTCGCAGTGGCTGGAGTCGGTCGCCAAGGTCGACGCGAAGACCGTGGAGTTCACCCTGAAGTTCGCGTTCCCGTACGCGCTGCAGCGGATCCAGATCTGCAAGATCGTGCCCAAGCACGTGTTCGAGAACAACTGGAAGGCCGCCGCCGCGGGCAAGGTCGTCGGCTCCGGGCCGTACAAGATCACCGAACAGGCCCCGCTCTCGCACACCTCGTTCGAGAAGTTCGCCGACTACAACGGCCCGCGCCCGGCCGCGTACGACAAGATGCTCTGGAAGTCCATTGTGGATTCCGCGCCGCGAGTAGCGGCGATCTCCGGGGCCAAGCCGGACGCGCAGATCGCGGAGAACATCCCGCCCGCCAACGCCGAGCAGCTGCGCAAGGCGGGGCGCACGGTCGAATTCGCCGACGGCGGCAACAACCTGTTCCTCCTTTTCAACACCCAGCACTCGCCGTTCGCCGACAAGCGGGTCCGCCAGGCGCTGCATTACGCGATCGACAAGAAGAAGATGATCGAGATCGGCCTGCGCGGCACCGGCACCGCGGGCACCTCGTTCATCAACCCCAAGCTGCCCGGTTCGCAGCCCGCGTCGCAGAGCTTCGAATTCAATCCGGAGAAGGCGAAGCAACTGCTCGCCGAGGCGGGCGTCAGCGGCCTGAAGATCTCACTGTCCACGACGAACACCTCGCTGGTGCTCGACTGCGTCAAGGTGATCAAGGAGGGCTGGGACGCGATCGGCGTGCAGACCACTTTGGACTCCCAGGACACCAAGGCGCTGTTCTCCAAACTGGACAACGGAGACGACTTCCAGGTCGTGGCCACCACGAACAACCCGCTGCAGTTCGGCAACGACCCGGACCTGCTGATCCGCTATTACTACGACGCGCAATCGGTGCTCATGACGAAGTACGCGCGATGGAACGGCGACGACACCACCGCGTTGCTGGCGTTGCAGGACAAGGCAGCCGCGGAAACCGACGAGACCAAGCGGAACGGGTTGTACAAGCAATTGCTCGACCAGATTTCCGAGCAGGCGGTGATCTACCCGATCGTCTTCACGCAGATGGGCACCGCGTGGGACCCGAAGGCGATCAGCGGCGTGCGCGCCCAGGGTTACCCGGGCATCTACCTCAACCAGGCCAAACCGGTCTGAGAAGGAGGCCCGCGAAGTGACAGTCGTCGTGCGGATGCTGGCCGGTCGCATCCTCGCCCTGATCCCGCTGCTGCTCGGCGTGATCCTGTTCGTGTTCATCGTGATGCGGTTCTCGCCGGTCGACCCGGCGATGGCCGCGTTCAACGGAGCCAACGCCACCGCGGATCAGCTCCGGCAGTTCCGTGAGCAGAACGGCCTGCTCGACCCGTTGCCGCTGCGGTACGTGCACTTCGTGTGGCATCTGCTGCAGGGCGATTTCGGCACGAGCGTGATCACCAAGGAGCCGGTGGGCCAGACCATCGCCACCGCGCTCCCGCTCACCCTGCAGCTGACCCTGCTGGGCCTGGCGCTCGCGCTCGTCGTCTCGGTCGTGCTCGGCGTGACCTCGGCGTTGTTCCGCGGCCGCTGGCCGGACCACCTCATCCGGTTCGTGACGCTCGCCGGGGTCGCCGCGCCGGCGTTCTGGATCGCACTGCTGCTGGTGCAGTGGCTGGCCGTGGGCAAGGGCCTGTTCCCCACCAGCGGCTACGTCAGCCCGGCGGATTCCTTCCCCGGCTGGCTGAACTCGCTGACGCTGCCCGCGATCGCGCTGGCCGCGCCGGTCGCGGCGCAGCTGACCCGGGTGATCCGCACGTCGATGGTCGAGGAGCTCGACAAGGACTACGTGCGCACCGCGCGCGGCGGCGGGCTGCCGCCGGTCGTGGTGGTCGGGCGGAACGTGCTGCGCAACGCGCTGGTCAACCCGCTGACCGTGCTCGGCCTCCGGGTCGGCTACCTGCTCGGCGGCGCGGTGGTGATCGAGACGATGTTCGCGCTGCCCGGCATGGGCCAGAACATGATCCAGGCCGTACAGGACGGCGACACCGCCAAGGTGCAGGGCTTCGTCATCACCATCGCGGCCGGGTTCGTGCTCGTGAACCTGATCGTCGACGTGCTCTATCTCGTCGCCAACCCCCGTCTGCGGAGCCGCTCGTGACGCACCCGGCCCTCCTCTCCGTCGCCAACCCCCGCCCGTGGAGCCGCTCGTGACGCGCCCCGACCACCATGCCGACACCCCCTGCCCCGCCGCCAACCCCCGTCCGCGGAGCCGCTCGTGATGCGCCCCGTCCTCCGCCCGAACCTGACCGCCCGGCTGTCGCGGCCCGGCGTCCGGTTCCGGCGGCTTCGCCTGTCCTCCTGGATCGCGCTGGCCGTGCTCGTCGTGCTCGGGCTCGTCGCGGTCCTCGGCACCGTCGTCGCCACGCACAACCCGGACCTGCTCAGCACCGACACCGGCGGGCCCAGCGCGGCGCACTGGTTCGGCACCGACCAGTCCGGCCGCGACATCTTCTCCCGGCTGGTCGCGGGCACCCGCTGGTCGCTCGCGATCGGGCTCGGCGCGACGCTGCTCGCGCTGGTCGCGGGCATCCTCGTCGGGGCGTTCGCGGCGACGTCCGGCCGCCGGGTGGACGGCCTGGTCATGCGGGTTCTCGACGTGCTGATGGCCTTCCCCGGCATCGCGCTCGCCGCGGTGCTGGTGGCGGTGTTCGGCCGCGGCATCCTCGTGCTGATCCTCGCCATCGGCTTCCTCAACATGGCTCCGGTGGCGCGGGTGGTGCGGGCGAACGTGCTCGCGCAGTACGGCGAGGACTACGTCGCGGCCGAGCGGGTGATCGGCGCGAAACGGCTGTTCATCCTCGCCCGGCACGTCGCGGTCAACTGCGCCGCGCCGATCCTCGTGTACTGCACGGTGACGGTGGCGGACGCGATCGTGTTCGAGGCGTCGCTGTCGTTCATCGGCGCGGGGATCCAGCCGCCCGATCCGTCGTGGGGTTCGGTGCTGTCGGACGGCAAGGACCTCGTGCTCACCGGCGGCTGGTGGGCGACATTGTTCCCCGGCCTGCTGATCCTGGCCACCGTGCTGGCGTTGAACATTCTCTCCGAGGGGATTTCCGACGCCTGGGCCGCGCCGTCGGCTCGTACCGCGAAGGCGGCCGAAGCGGCGCAGCAGATCGAACTGGCCCCGGAGGCCACCGCTCCGGTGCTGCCGTTGCGCGGTCTGCGCGAAGCCGGACAACGGCTGGCGGCGAAGGCAAGGGACCTGTCCGGGCGGGAAACCGTGCTGGCGGTGGAGAATCTCGCGATCTCCTTCCCGGATCGGCACAACGGCGTGAACGTGGTCGACGGAGTGTCCTTTTCGGTCCGTTCCGGCGAGGTGCTGGGGCTGATCGGCGAATCGGGCTGCGGGAAGTCGCTCACCGCGCTGTCGATCATGGGACTGCAGCCGGACGCCGCGCGGCTCAGCGGCGAGATCCGGTTCGCGGGCAACGACTTGCTCACCATGAAGCCGGGCGTCCGCCGCCGGCATCTCGGGCACGACCTGGCGATGGTGTACCAGGACGCGCTCAGCTCGCTGAACCCGGCGATGACGATCCGCGCGCAGCTCAAGCAGTTCACCCGGCGCGGCGGCACCCGCACGCCGGAGGAGCTGCTGGAACTGGTCAACCTCGATCCGGGCCGGACGCTGCGGGCGTACCCGCACGAGCTGTCCGGCGGGCAACGGCAGCGCGTGCTGATCGCGATGGCGCTGTCCCGCGGCCCGAAGCTGATCGTGGCGGACGAGCCGACGACGGCGCTCGACGTGACCGTGCAGGCGCAGATCATGGCGCTTTTGCTGCGGCTGCAGGAGGAACTGGGCTTCGCGCTGGTGCTGGTGTCTCACGACCTCGCACTGGTATCCGACATCGCCGACCGGGTGGTGGTGATGTACGGCGGGCAGGTCGCCGAGACCGGTGCGACCGCGGCCGTCGTCGGCGCGCCGCAGCACCACTACACCCGCGGTCTGCTCAGCGCGGTGCTGTCGCTGGAAGAGAACGAAGCGAAGCTCACTCAGATCAAGGGCGTCGTGCCCGCACCGGCGGACTTCCCGCCTGGTTGCCGGTTCGCGAGCCGGTGTCCGGCTGCTCGCGGGCACTGCTTCGAGATCGCACCTGAACCGGCGGGTGAAGGGCATCTCGTGGCTTGCCACTACCCCGCTGAGAACCCGGTCGTGGCGATGGCGGAAGGAGCGCAGGCATGAGCCTCGTCGAAGTCGACGGTGTGCACGTGGTGCACAAAATCCGCGGGTCCGGTCTCTTCGGGCACGACCGGGTCTACGCGCTCACCGATGCCACCCTGGCGATCGCGAAGGGCGAAACCGTTGGCGTAGTGGGAGAATCCGGCTGCGGAAAGTCCACATTGGCCAAGGTGCTGGTCGGGCTTCAGAAGCCGACCTCAGGCACCGTGCGCTACGACGGGAAGCCACTGTCTGCGCTGCGTCCGGCCGAACTGGGCCGCACCGTCGGCATGATCTTCCAGGATCCGTCGACCGCGCTGAACCGGCGGTTGCCCGTCGCGAAGATCCTCCGCGACCCGCTGGACGTGCATCAGGTCGGCACGGCTGGCGAACGCGCCGAGCGAGTCCGGGAGCTGATGAACCTCGTCGGGCTGCCGTCCAGCGTGGCCGACGCGCTGCCGTCGCAACTGTCCGGCGGACAACGGCAGCGCGTGGCGATCGCCCGTGCGCTCGCTCTGCGGCCGGCGTTGCTGGTGGCCGACGAGCCAACGTCCGCTTTGGACGTCTCGGTGCGCGCGCAGATCCTGAACCTGTTGCTGGAACTGCGCGAACAGCTCGAACTCGCGATGGTGTTCGTGTCGCACGACATCCAGACCGTGCGCCGGATGAGCGACCGCATCGTGACGATGTATCTCGGCCGGATCGTCGAACGGGCCCCGGCCGCCGAGCTGCCGCACCACGCGCATCACCCGTACACCCGGGCGCTGTTCTCGGCGACGCCGAGCCTGCTGCACCCGGTGGAACCGATTGTCCTCAGTGGACCGGTGCCGTCTGCGACCGCGCCGCCGCCCGGCTGCCCGTTCCACACGCGCTGCCCGAAAGCCACCGACGAGTGCTCCCTGGTCTTGCCACCGCAGTCCGGGCCGGACGAGCACACCTACCGCTGCATCCATCCCGAGATCCCGACCGGAGTGACCGCCTCATGACTGCGCCCAAGTTCGCCGGCATCATCCCGCCGCTGTGCACCCCGTTCCACGACGACTTCACAGTGGACACCGAGTCGCTGCGACGGCACATCGAATTCCAGCTCGACGCCGGCGTGCACGGGATCTTCGTGCTCGGTTCGTCCAGCGAGGTCGCCTTCCTGCCCGACGACCAGCGGCGGATCACCGTCGAAACCGCGGTCGACCAGGTCGCCGGCCGGGTCCCGGTGCTCGCCGGCTGTATCGACATGACGACCTTGCGCGTCGCGGAGCACGTGAAGACCGCCGAAGCGGCCGGTGCGGACGCGATCGTGGTGACCGCGCCGTACTACACCCGCACGCACGTCGCGGAGATCGACCGGCATTTCCGGCTGTTGCACGAGCGGACGGCGCTGCCGATTTTCGCCTACGACATCCCGATGGCCGTGCACACCAAGCTCGACCGCGACATGGTGCTGAACCTGGCCGCGGACGGCGTTCTGGCCGGGCTCAAGGATTCCAGCGGCGACGAGGCCGGGTTCCGCCTGGTGCTGCAACAGCGGCGGGAACGCGGCCTGGAGCAGTTCGCCGTGTTCACCGGCTCCGAACTGCTCGTGGACGCCGCCCTCGCGCAGGGCGCGGACGGCGCGGTGCCGGGACTCGGAAACGTCGACCCGGTCGGCTATGTGCTGATCTACGACCACTTCCGCGGCGGCAACCCGCAGGCCGCGCGGCGCGAACAGGAACGACTGCTGACGCTGTTCAGCATTACCGACGTCGCGCCGCCGAACCGGATGGGCCGCGGTTCGGCCGCGCTCGGCGCGTTCAAGGCGTCGATGAAGATGCGCGGATTTATCGACAACGCGGTGATGGCGCCGCCGCAACTCCCCCTCAACGACGACGAACTGCTGCAGATCAAGGGAAAGCTGGCGGAAGCGGGTCTCCTCTGATGGATCGGCTGTACTACGGCGGGGATTACAACCCCGAGCATTGGTCGCCCGAGGTGTGGGCGGAAGATCTGAAACTGATGGCCGAGGCGTCGGTTTCGATGGTGACTGTCGGGATTTTCTCCTGGGCACAGGTCGAACCGCGGCCCGGAGAATTCGATTTCGGCTGGTTCGACACGGTGCTGGACAACCTCGCCGCCGGCGGAGTCCGGGCCTGTCTCGCCACCATGACAGCCTCTCCGCCGCCCTGGCTTTCGCATCAATATCCGGAAATCCTGCCGGTGCGCGCGGACGGCACCCGGCTGTCCGCCGGTGCGCGGCAACAGTTCTGCCCGTCCAGCCCGGTGTTCCGCGAGCACGCCGCACGGCTGGTGGAGCAGGTCGCCACCCGGTACGCCGGGCATCCGGCGCTGGAAATGTGGCATATCGGCAATGAGTTCGGCTGTCACATCCGGGCGTGCTATTGCGATACGTCCGCGGAGGACTTCCGGTGCTGGCTCACCGAACGCTATGGCAGCATCGAGGCGTTGAACGAAGCTTGGAGCACGACTTTCTGGTCGCAGCGGTACTCCGCCTTCGACGAGGTGCAGCCGCCGCGCGTCGCGCCGACCTTCCCGAACCCGGCGCACCAGCTGGACTACCACCGGTTCTCCTCCGACGCGTCGCTCGGCTGCTACCTCAACGAGCGCGAGGTGCTCGCCCGCGTCACGCCCGATGTTCCGGTGACCACGAACTTCGTCGGCCTGGTCCAGAAGTCGCTCGACTGGAACAAATGGGTGCCGCACGAGGACATCGTGAGCCTCGACTCCTACCCCGACCCGTACGATCCGCGCGGGCACCTGGAAGCGGCTTTCGCCTATGACCTGGTCCGGTCCATTAAGGACGGACAGCCGTGGCTGTTGCTGGAGCAGGCGCCGAGCGCGGTGAACTGGCGTACCCGCAACAGCCCGAAGCCGCCGGGAACGATGCGGCTGGGCAGCTGGCAGGCCGTCGCGCGCGGCGCCGACGCGGTGCTGTTCTTCCAGTGGCGGCAAACCCCGGGCGGGGCCGAGAAGTTCCACTCCGCGATGGTGCCGCACGGCGGTCCCGACACCCGCACCTTCCGCGAGGTGCGCGACCTGGGGCAGGAATTGGCGTCGCTGCCGCAGCTCGCGGACAGCCGGGTGAAGGCCGACGTCGCGATCCTGCACGACTGGAACAGCTGGTGGGCGCTGGAGCTGAACTCGCATCCATCGGACGACCTGAGCCAGCTCGACGCGCACCTCGCGCACTACGCGCCGCTGTTCGACGCGAACGTTACCTGCGATGTCGTGCACCCGTCGCGTGATCTGTCCGGGTATCGGCTGGTCGTGGTGCCCAATCTGTACCTGATGGACAGCGCGGCGGTGGCCAACCTTCGTTCCTATGTGGAGAGCGGCGGCCATCTGGCGGTGTCGTTCTTCTCCGGCATCGCCGACGAGAACGACCGGGTGTACACCGGCGGCTATCCCGCTCCGCTGCGCGACATTCTCGGCCTGCGCGTCGACGAATTCTGGCCGCTGCCCGAAGGCGGTTCCACGACACTCGACCTCGACGGCGTCTCCGTGGGCGCGACGATCTGGTCCGAATGGATCGAAGCCGAGGGCGCGGACGTCGTCGCCACCTTCGCCGAAGGTCCGCTGGCCGGTCGCCCCGCGGTCACGCGGCACGAGTTCGGCTCGGGCGTCGCGTGGTACCTCGGCACCCGGCCGGACGCGGACGTCATGCGCACGCTCTTCGACCGGATCACCGCCGGCGCCGGAGTTTCGCCGGTGCTGCCCGGATTGCCCGACGGCGTCCAGGCGATCGTGCGGCACGGCGCGGACGACTATCTGTTCCTGCTCAACCACAACGCCGAAGCCGTCACCGTTTCCCTGCCTTCGCCCGGTGCGGATTTGCTCACCGATCCCGCTCAGCCATCGTCCGAAGTGGAACTGGCCGCGCACGGCGTGTCAGTCCTTTCCGGACAGTTCGGAACGGAGCCCAGATGAGAACCGTCCTTCGCGTGGTGCTGGCGTTCGTGCTGCTGGCTTTCCTCGCACCCGCCACAACGGCGCAGGCCGCGCCGCAGTTCGAGCAGAAGGCGCTCTTCAACCCGCACCAGGAAACCGGATACGCGTGCTTCCGCATCCCGGCGATCGTCCGCAGCACGAACGGCACCCTGCTGGCCTTCGCCGAGGGGCGCAAGAACAACTGCGGTGACACCGGCGACATCGACCTGGTGCTGAAGCGGTCGACCGACGGCGGCACCACCTGGTCGCCGCTGCAGGTGGTGAACCGCGGCGGCGGGGACACCCACGGCAACCCAGTGCCCATTGTGGACACCAAGACCGGCCGGATCGTCCTGATCACCACGTACAACAAGGGCCGGACCGACGACAAGGGCTGCGACGTACCGTGCCCGCGCACGCCGCACTCGCAGTACAGCACTGACGACGGCCGCACCTGGTCCACGCCGGTCGACATCAGCGCGCAAGCGAAGCTGCCCGCGTGGGATTCCTGGTACGCCTCGGGTCCGGTGCACGGCATCCAGCTCCAGCACGGCCGGCACGCGGGACGGCTCGTCTTCGGGGTGAACGCCGAACGCAGTGACGGCACCAATTCCGTCGAAAACTACGCCGGACTCATCTACAGCGACGACGGCGGCTCCACCTGGCACGTCGGCGCTGTCGACAACTACCTGCATCCGGTGGGCGGCACCTTTACCCAAAAGCCGTCGGAAGTCAGCGTCGTGGAACTGCCGGACGGCACCATCTATGCCGGCGGCCGCGAACAGAGCGGCACCGACATCGGCAACCGCGACTACGCATTGAGCCGCGACGGCGGCGAGACGTTCTCCCAGCGCTTCACCACGATTCCCGACCTCGTGACCCCGAGGGTGCAGGGTTCGCTGCTGCGCCTGGACCGCCCGGGCGGAAAGCGGATCCTGTTCGCCTCCCCCGCCGACACCGACCGGCGGCGCTGGATGACCATCCGTTCGTCCTATGACGACGGTCGCACGTGGGAGAACGCCGACCAGGGCGCCCGGATCACGACGGACTGGTCGGGCTATTCCGATCTGGTCCAGCTGAGCGGCCCGCAAGACAAGAACGCGAAGATCGGCCTGATGTACGAGGGCGGCGCGGTGGACGCGCGCGACGAGATCCGCTTCGCCCGCTTCGACGAGAACTACCTCGGCTGGAAGCGCTCGCCCGGAGTGTCCACTCCAGACGTCTCAAGTGGACAGCCCGCGCGCGTGCTCGGCGACGCCAGTATTGTCCCCGGCAAATTCGGCAAGGCTGTGCAGCTGAAGAACGCCTTCGTCCGCGTCCCGTACTCGCCGGCGCAATTGGTCGGCTCCGGCGATTTCACCTTCTCCACCTGGGTTAACTACGGTGCTTCAAAGGACCCGCAACCTCTCCTGTGGTTGGGCGGCATGGGCTCGACCGCGCCGCAACTCTGGCTTCGCGCTGAACCCGCGGCACACCGCCTGATCGCGATGATGACCACCGCGGCCGGAAGCAAGTCGGTGACCACGCAAGCGGCCTACGATGATCAGAAATGGCACCACGTGGCGCTCCAGCGTTCGGGCGGCCAGCTCCGCATCCTGGTCGACGGCGCGGTGGCCGCGTCCGGCCCGGACTCCCCCGGTCCGGTCACCCAGACCGTCTCGTTCCAGCTGTGGCTGGGCGAACGCCTGGACGGCGCGCAGCACCTGACCGGCGCACTGGACGACACACGCCTCTACCGCCGCGCTCTGTCCACAGAGGAACTGGCTACCGTCCGAGCCGGGAAGCCAGTCCCCGGAGCGGTCATGCAACTCCCGTTCGACCGGTAGTTCCCGCTCGAGCCGGGTGGTTCCTTCCGGAGCCACCCGGCCTCAGCCGCGCAACGCGAGATACGGCGCGATCCCGACCAGCACCGCGATAAGCGCGGCCTTGAGCGTCTTGGTCGGCAACGCGTGCGCGATCCGCCAGCCGATCAGCACGCCCGCCAGCTCCGGGATCCCGACAATCGCCGCCAGCCGCCAGTCGACCGCTCCGTGCAGGACGTAGCCGAGCGTGCCGACGCTGGCGATCACCACGGACTGCACCTGCGCCGCCGCGAGCGCCCCCAGCACCGGCATCCCGGCGACGACCAGCAACGGCACCGCGAGCATCGGACCACCGACCCCGACCAGTCCCGCCACGACCGCGACCCCGGCCCCGATCGCGCCCGCGACCGGCAGCCCGACTGTCCGCTCCCGCCCTTTCAGGCCGACGAACACCGCCACCACCAGCGCGAACCCGCCGAGCACGATCCCGAACGCCTTGGTGGACACCCAGGAGTTCAGCAGTACGCCGAGCGGTGTTCCCGCCACCGCGGCCGCGGCGAGAACTCCCGCGATTTTCCGGGTTTCCGGCTCGCGCAACTGTCCGGAATGGACGAACGCGGCGCTGCCGAGGAGTCCGGTGGCGACGTGCGTGACGATCGCTGTTCCCGCGACCTGCGCCGGGGTGAGCGAGGTGAAGACGAACAGCCCGACTGTCGCGAGCACCCCGCCCGGCCCGACCGCGGTGATGCCGATCCCGGCCAGCAACCCGGTGACGATAAGTGCGGGGATCATCTCGGAAACCTCCGGAAGTCGTTCGCTCGCGGCAGAATTTCGCCATGGCCGGTGTCACCCGCCAGAAGAACGGGCAAGAAGCCGTGGCCAGCCAATCGAATCACCCCAAACTTCAGTGCGCCCCGGGAACCGGTTCTCTCGGCACTCCGGCGCAGATTTCCTTGTCCCCAAGCCGCTCCCCGCCGCAGGCAGCGGTACCAAGTGACTCGCCAGCCGAATCACCCCGCGCCTCGCCGCAAAGTCGCCCGCAGCGTCAGCCGATCCGCGCGGATATGCAGCCATTCCGCATCCACCGGCCGCCCATCCGGCAACCGGGTCAGCCGATCCAACGCGAAAACCGCCGTTCCCGGAGCGATCTCCAGCAGTGCCGCCGTATCCGGCCCAGCGGACACCGCGTGCACCTCCACCTCCGCCCGCCCCAGCCGGATGCCGTTCGCCTCTTCCAGCAACGCGAAGAGGTCTCGATGCGCCAAATCCTTCCCCAGCAACGGAATCCCCAGATCCGCCACCAGATAGGTCGAGTCGAGCGACAACGGCACCCCGCCGAGCCGCCGGACCCGCTCCAGGTGCACGACCTCCTCCCCCGCCGCCAGGCCGAGGCGTTCCGCCACCGCGGGCGGCGCGGCGACCGTCTCGGCGGTGCGGACCTCGTTCACGACCTCGCCGTGCCCTTCGAGCTCCTCCGCCAGCCCGGTCAACCGGTCGAGGCCGTGGCCGTACTTCGGGCGCACGACCAACGTCCCGACGCCCTGCCGGCGCTCGACGAGCCCTTCGTCCCGCAGCAAGCCGAGCGCTTCCCGCACGACGTTCCGCGACGCGCCGAACCACTCGCCCAGCTCCCGCTCGCCCGGAAGCAGTTCGCCGACCTCGCCCGCGACGATCCGCTGCCGCAAGCCGTCGGCCATCTGCCGGGCCCGTTCCGCCCGCCGCTGCGTAGTCACCACTTCGGCGACGCTACCTGGATTTTGATTACGCCGAGGTTACGCCACCTACATTGACCTGCGGAAACGCCGTGAGCAGCAGCAACAGTGACCCGTCGGCGCGTTCCGCCACCGCGACCTCGCGGCACCGGCGCGGGAGTTCCGGCAAAGTCGGGACGGGAGGGGATCCTCACCGTCTTCGGGGTCCGGCTCGATTCCGGGTTCAACGGCACCGCTGCCGGGGAAGGCGATCCGGCCCGGTGCCCGCGCTGGGCCGGACGGTCAGGGCACTGTCCGAGCTGTCCGGCGGGCGCGTCCGGCTCGGCGTCCGCTCATCGACCGGGCCGCCGCCGGGCAGGCCGCGATTTCCACCCTCTGCAACGTCTTCGGCACGAGCCCCGTTCGTCGGCGGCACCACCGAGCACGGAATGGGCTGCTCGCCGGTCAGCGCGAGCCTGGACCGACGAACCGGCCGAGGCGAGCGAAGGGCATGGCGCGGACGGATTCGCGTTCTTCCCGAACAGCTGAGCGGGAAGAGTCCCGGCGGCAATGGCTCCACGAAGTCGTACCGGAGGTGCGTGCGGCGATCGGACCCGAACTAGTCAGCAGACGCGTCAGTCAGGAACACTGTTGCACACCAAGGGAAATCAGACTCTCCGGCACACGCAGATCCTCGTGCGCGTAGAGCGCGCGCACGGCTGCGGGATCGTCGCTGGCGCACACGTCGGCGAGTTCGTCGAGCAAGGTGTGATAGTCCGCGCCGGTCTTCCCGGCGTAAGCGTCGGTCATGCGGCCCCACTCGTCCCACGGAAGGGTTTCGATCTTGTTCAACGCGGCGAGGTCCCGCACAGCGTTGCCCTGGATCTCCGCCGGGCCCCAGTTCTCGGTTCCGTAGACGCCGAACCGGGAAGCGTCGATCTCGCCGCGCCGGTAGGCGCTCCACGCCTCGCCGCCGGTGAGGAATTCGCCGGGGCGCAGGTCCTGCGGATGGGGAAGGACCGGCTGCCCGAGGATCTCCGAGTCGATGCGAATCCAGCGCGAACCGCCGTCGTCCCAGTACTCGGTGATCCAGTGGTCGACTCCCTGCCCGGGCTGGAAGTAGGTGGCGAAGCCGCATCGGACGCGCGCGGCGATTCCGCGATAACGCAGAAGCGCGCAGCTCAGCACGGCGAAGTGCCGGCAGGTCCCGACCACCCGCTTGTCCGGTTCGCGGGCAGTGGTCACCGGCGCCGGGTCCAGTGCGAGCAACCGACGGACCAACGAACTCGCCGGCCGGATCTGGTTCTCCTCGAAGCGATCGGCGGGAAGATTCAGTGGTTGCGCGTCGGCAGGTTGGACGATCAGGTCGTGGACCGGCGCGCAGATGCCCACGGGATCAGCGGCGACCGGCTCGAGAGCGAGCGAAGCCACGCCGTCAAGGCTGGTGAACGGTCCGGGAGACGCGTAGTCGGCGACCTCTGCCATGACAGGCGATCCTAGGCCGATGGTTCCGGCGCGCGCGAGGCCACGGGCCGGTGCGGGGAACCCCGAGCGGACTCGCTCAGGGTTCCCCGCACCGGCCTTTCAGCAAATGCTCCCCAGGCTCGACGTCCAGCCCCACCACATCCCGTACTCGGCGAGGTTCCCCGCGTCGTTCAGGTGCACGTTGTCCGCCAGCCACGGGCTCGGGTTGGGCAGGTTCGCCGACCCGGCGGGCGGGATGTACTGCCGCAGGTCCACCAGCGCCGTGCCCTTCGCGACCGCCGTCTGGTAGATCGCCGTCGCGTACTGCGGCCAGAAGTACTTCTGCGTCTGGCCGCCCCACGGGTTGGGCGTCCACTTCAGCTCGGCGTAGATCGACAGCAGGATGTCCACCCCGGGCCGCGCGGCGCGGATGTTGTCGATGACCTTGCCGAGGTTCGCCTTGAACACCGCCGGGTCGGTCTGCGAGATCAGTTCGTTGCCGCCGAGGTCGACGAGGACCAGGTCGGGCTGGCGTTGCGTGAGGTCGGCGAGCGCGCCGGTCGTGTCCGGCCAGCGGCCGCCGGGGAGGTAGTCGGTGGCCATCGCGCCGTTGTGCGCGTAGTTCTTCGTCGTGGTGTTCCACTGCGCGTGGAGGTCGTTGGCGATTTTCGTGGTCCAGCCGTAGGTCGTCGGCGCGTAGGTGTCCGTGGCGGACTGGTAGCCCGTGGTGCCGTAGCCGGTGTCGGCCGACGTGCCGAGGATCGCCACCTGCTCTTTCTTGGTGCACCAGGTGCTGGTCTGACCGGCGTCGGCGGCGACGGCGGGGGACATCGCGATGCCGAGGCTGACCAGGGTCAGCAATGCCGCGACACGGGCTTTTCGCATGGGGGACCGGGCCTTTCCGGGAGAGATGATCTGCGGATGTGTCGCCGCGACGGCCCCGCGCGTTACCACTGCGGCGAAACAGAAACCAGGATGCGGGGAGCGTCACGGTTCTGGCAGTCTCGGAGAGGTGCAGATCCTGTTCGCGTCCGCGCCCGGGTACGGGCTCACGCTGCCGCTGATCCCGGTCGTCTGGGCCGCCCGCGCCGCCGGGCACGACGTGCTGCTGGCCACCACCGCCGAGATCGCCGAGGTGTCCGCGCGCGCCGGGCTGCCGGTCGCCGACGTCTTCCCCGGCCGCGACATCTGGACCGATCTGCTGGCCGCGGTCAAGGACGGGACCGCGCCGGATCCGGACGAACCCGAGGAGTACCGCATCGCGCGGCGGCACCAGGGTCCGTTCGGGCTCTTCACCGCAGCGATGACCGAGGGCACGATCGAGGCGGGCCGGGCGTTCGGCGCGGACCTGGTCGTCTACCCGTCCGACCACGGCGCCGGCCCGCTCGCCGCGGTCGCGCTCGGCGTGCCCGCGCTCGAGGTCGGCAACCGGATCTCGTGGTCGGCCCGGGACCTCTCCTGGCGCACCGAACACGACGACTTCCTCGACGGCGGGCTCAGCACGCTGATGCGCGAGAAGCTCGGCCTCGGGGACGCGCCGCCGAACGTCATCGCCCGGATCGACCCGCGCGCGCCGAGCATGGGCGGCCTGCGCGCGGACGAGGAGCACGCCGACGAACGCGACGGCGTGCCTTGGTGGCCGATGCAGTTCGTGCCCTACAACGGCGGCTCGGTGCTGCCGGAGTGGGTGCTGCGGAAGCCGCGGCGGCCTCGGGTGGCTGTCACGCTGGGCACTGTCGTGCCGGCGATGACCGGGGTCAGCAGCCTGAAGGTGGTGCTCGACGCGCTCGGCGGGATGGACGTCGAGGTCGTGCTCGCGGCGGGCAGTGCTGACTTGAGCGAACTGGGCGAGCTTCCGGAGAACGTCCGGTCGGTCGGGTACTTGCCGCTGTCGGCGTTCTTGCCCGGGTGTTCGGCGATTGTTCACCACGGCGGGTCCGGAACCACTGCCGCGCCGTTGTTCTACGGGGTGCCGCAAGTGGTGCTGCCGAGCTTCGCGGACAATCCGATGTCGGCCGAGCGGGTGGTCGAGCGGGGCGTCGGGCTCAGCCACGATCCGTCCACTGTGGACGTCGAGACGATGCGGAAACTGGTGCGGCAGCTGCTCGAAGAGGATTCGTTCTCCGCGGCCGCGGCCGAGGTGCGCGCGGAGATCGCCGGGCAGCCGAGCCCTTCCGACGTCATCGCGCGCACCGTCGCCGCGTTGAGTTGAAGCGGGCTCGTCACCGGGGGCCGGGTGCGGTGTACCGCGCCCGGCCGAAGCCCAGGATCAGGTAACCGATGATCGAGAACAGGAACAGCCCGAAGAACCCGAAGACGCCGCTCTTGCCGAACGCCCTGGCGAGGTCGAGCGACACGACGATCACGACCACGAGGTTGACCAGCGGGACGAGCAGCAGGAGCAGCCACCACCCGGAGCGGCCGGCGATCTTCAGCCAGACGTAGACGTTGTAGATCGGGATGACCGCCGCCCAGCCGGGGCGTCCGGCCTTGGCGAACACCAGCCACAGCGCGACGACGGTGAGGACCGTGACGACCAGCCCGCCGGAACCGAAGCCGAGTGCCGGGTTGAACGAGGTCTCCTGGTTCACGGTGCTGGAATCCTTTTCGAAGTGCCTGCCGGACGCGTGACTTTAGCGTCGCGGGACGGGCGCAGCAGGACGGATTCGGCCGCGTTCTCGTTCACTGACCGAATGTGCCTGGCGATCGGGACAACGGGGCACCGAGAGCCTTCGACGCCGCTCAACCGCAACCGCGCGGCTACCGCAGGTTTAGCGGCCGAACAGCGACTTCAACTGCTCGGGAACGCGCTCGCCGCGGATGGGGATCTGCGCCGCGGCCTCCTCGATGTGCTGCAGGTCACCGGGCGTCAGCTCGACGTCCAGCGCGCCCAGGTTTTCTTCGAGGCGGTGCAGCTTGGTGGTACCGGGGATCGGCACGAACCACGGCTTTTGCGCCAGCACCCAAGCGAGAGCGATCTGGGCCGGAGTGGCTTTTTTGTCGTCGGCGATCTGCTGGAGCAACTCGATCAGTGCCTGATTGGCTTGTCGTGCTTCGGGCGTGAAGCGCGGCAAGGAGCGGCGAAGGTCGTTGTCGGCCAGAGCCGTGCGATCATCGATCTTGCCGGTCAGAAAGCCTTTCCCGAGTGGACTGTAGGCCACCAGGCCGATGCCCAGCTTCTCCAAGGTCGGAATAATCTCGGCTTCGTGCTCTCGCGTCCACAGCGAGTATTCGCTTTGCAGCGCCGTTACCGGCTGCACGGCGTGGGCGCGGCTAATTGTCGCCGCACCCGCCTCCGACAAACCGAAGTGCTTGACCTTGCCCTCGGAAATCAGCTCTTTTACCGTGCCGGCCACGTCTTCAATGGGCACCTCGGGATCGACGCGGTGTTGGTAGAGAAGGTCGATGCTGTCGGTTTGAAGACGCGTGAGCGACGCCTCGGTTACTCGGCGGATCTGCTCCGGGCGGCTGTCGAGCCCCGACATCGGGCTCGGTCCGTGTTCGCCGTGCCGGATACCGAACTTGGTGGCGATCACCACCTGGTCGCGCACCGGCGCCAGCGCCTGACCGACCAGTTCTTCATTGGTGAAAGGGCCATAGACTTCCGCGGTGTCGAAGAAAGTCACGCCGCGGTCCACTGCCGCCCGCAGCAGTTTCGTCATCTCGGCGCGGCCCGGGGGCTCACCGTAGAAGAAACTCATGCCCATACAGCCGAGTCCTAGGGCGGAAACTTCGAGTTGCTGTCCAAGCTTGCGCTTCTGCACTGCAAATGCTCCTTCGGTAAACATCATCCAGGCCAACGCTTTCCCCGCGTTCAGCCGGGAACTGCCCACAGATTAAGCAGGCCTCACCGGCGGCCGGGAGATCCTCTTGATGCAGGTACTGCGAGGGCCCCTCTCTCCAGTCTTCGGGGTACCAGCAGTGCCTCCCTCGGACTGCGGGACGGGCTTACGATGCAGAGATGACCACGATGGATCTGCGCACCGAGATCCGGGAGTTTCTCAGCTCGCGTCGCGCCCGCATCGCACCCGAGCAGGCAGGCCTGCCCGCTTACGGCGGCAACCGCCGGGTCAAAGGTCTGCGCCGCGAGGAAGTAGCGCTGCTGGCCGGGGTATCGGTCGACTACTACGTGCGCATGGAGCGCGGCAGCCTCGCCGGCGCTTCCGACGGCGTGCTCGAGGCGTTGGCCACCGCCCTGCAACTCGACGAGGCGGAGCGCGAGCACCTGTTCCACCTCGCGCGCCAATCCGGCACCCCCAGCGGCCCACGCCGGCGCAAGCCCGCCGGGACGGTGCGCTCGACGCTGCAGCAGGTGCTCGACGCGATCTCCGACGCGCCGGCCTGGCTCTTCAACGGACGTTTCGACGTGCTCGCCATGAATCACCTCGCTCGCGCGCTGTATTCACCGGTGCTGGCCGACCCGCGACGGCCCGCGAACACAGCGCGGTTCGTCTATCTCAAGCCCGAGGCGGCCCGGGAGTTCTTTGTCGACTACGACCAAATCGCCGATGGCGTGGCCGCGAAGCTCCGCATGGAAGCGGGCCGCGATCCGCACGACGAGGAGCTGATCGCCCTGGTCGGCGAACTGTCCACGTGCAGTGAGCTGTTTCGGCAGCGCTGGGCGTCTCAGAACGTGCGGCTGCACCGATCCGCCCGCAAGCGGCTGCGCCATCCGATCGTGGGCCAGCTCGACCTGGACGTCGAACCCTTGGAACTGGCCGCCGAGCCCGGCCTGCACCTCAACGTCTACACCGCCCCCGCGGGCACACCGACCGCTGACGGCCTGGCGCTGCTGGCGTCGTGGGCGGCCACGCAACCGGCGATGGCCACCGAGAGTTAAAGCGTCCGACGGACAGTTCCGGCGACCGTACCGCCGCTTCGCCGGGACACCGGCCCTAGATCGCGGTTTCTCCCTTGCCCAGCACGACAATCCCGAAATCGCTTACGTGGTAATGGCCGCGGTCCCGCGTCAGGTCCACCCCGATGTGCGCGCCCGGCGGGACGACGACGTTCTTGTCCAGGATCGCGCGGCGCACCACCGCGCCCCGGCCGACTCGCGCGCCGTCCAGCAGCACCGAACCCTGGACTACCGCGCCGTTCTCCACGAAAACGTCCGGCGACAGCACGGAATCCACCACCTGCGCCCCGGAGATGATGCAGCCGTTGCTGACGATCGACTGGGTCGCCGTGCCGCCTTCCACGAACTTCGCCGCCGCGCGCTGGCCGGGGTGCGCCAGGATCGGCCATTTCCGGTTGTACAGGTTGAAAATCGGCTGCGTCGAGATCAGATCCGTGTGCGCGTCGTAATAGCTGTCGATCGTTCCGACGTCGCGCCAGTAGCCGTGGTCCCGGCCGGTTTCGCCGGGCACCACGTTGCCGTTGAAGTCGTAGACCGCCGCTTCGGATTTCTCCACCAGCGCCGGGATGATGTCGCGGCCCATGTCGTGTTTGGACGCCGGGTTCTTGGCGTCCGCGTGCAGCGCGTCGAGCATCACCTGCGTCGTGAAGACGTAATTGCCCATCGACACATACGATTCGTCCGGCGAATCCGGAAGGCCGGGCGGGTCCTCGGGTTTCTCCAGGAACGCGTCGATCTTCGTCCCGTCCTCGGTGCTGATCACGCCGAACGAACGGGCCTCCGCGCGCGGCACGCGGATCCCGGCGACCGTCACGCCCGCGCCGGAGGCGATGTGCGCGTCGATCATCTGCCGCGGGTCCATCCGGTAGATGTTGTCCGCGCCGAACACCGCGATGTACGCGGGCGATTCGTCGTGCACGAGGTTCAGGCTCTGGTGGATGGCGTCCGCGCTGCCCTGGAACCAGCGCGGGCCGAGCCGCTGCTGCGCGGGCACCGGCGTGACGTACTCGCCGGTCAGCGACGACAATCGCCACGTCGTCGAGATGTGCCGGTCCAGCGAATGCGATTTGTACTGCGTCAGCACGCAGATCCGGCGGATCCCGCCGTGCACCAGATTGGACAGCACGAAGTCGATCAGCCGGTGCACGCCGCCGAACGGGACCGCGGGTTTCGCGCGGTCGGTGGTCAGCGGCATCAGCCGTTTGCCCTCGCCCCCGGCGAGGACGATCCCCAGCACATCGGATCCGTCGATCACGAAACCCTCCCGCACGCCTCGTAAACCCCGACCGTCGCGGCGGCGATCGCTGCCCAGCCGAACTCTCCCACCGCGCGGTCCCGTCCGGCGAGGCCCAGCCGGGTGGCGCGGGCGCGATCGGCGGCGAGGTCGTTGATCCCGCGCGCGAGCCCGGCCTCGAAAGCGCCGGGCTCGGTCTCGTCGTAATGCACCAGCACGCCGGTCTCGCCGTCGGCGACCACCTCCGGGATGCCGCCGACGTCGCTGGCCACCACCGCGGTGCCGCACGCCATCGCCTCCAGGTTCACGATGCCGAGCGGCTCGTACACCGACGGGCACACGAACACCAGCGCGTGCGTCAGCAGCTGGACGACTTCGGCGCGCGGCAGCATTTCCGGGATCCAGTGCACGCCGGACCGTTTTTCCTGCAGGTCCGCGACCAGCCCGCGGAACTCGGCGTCCAGCTCCGGCGTGTCCGCACCGCCCGCGCACAGGATCAGCTGCACGTCTTCGTCCAAAGCGGCCCCGGCGCGCACGAGATGCGGCACGCCCTTCTGCCGCGTGATGCGTCCGACGAACAGCGCGTACGGCCGGTTCGGATCGATGCCGTGCTTCTCGAGCACGTCGGTGCCCGGATCAGGTTGGTACAGCTCGGTGTCGATGCCGTTGCGCACCACGTGCACCCGCGCCGGATCGACGTTCGGATACGCGGCGAGCACGTCGCGCCGCATGCCGGAGCTGACCGCGATGATCGCGTCCGCCGCCTCGTAGGCGTCGCGCTCGATCCACGACGACACGCGATAGCCGCCGCCGAGCTGCTCGGCCTTCCACGGCCGCAGCGGTTCGAGCGAATGCGCGGTGATCACGTGCGGAATGCCGTGCGCGAGCTTCGCCAGATGGCCGCCGAGGTTCGCGTACCAGGTATGACTGTGCGCGAGATCGTGGCCGGCGAGCGCGTCGGCCATCGAGACCGCGATGTCCATCGTGGCGAACGCGGGCTGGGCGTAACCGTGCGCGTCGCGGTGCCCGTGCGCGCCGTCCGGGCGGTCGGGGCCCCAGCAGTGCACGTCAAGGTCGACCAGCGACCGCAGTTCCCGCGCGAGGAACTCGACGTGCACCCCCGCTCCCCCGTACACGTCCGGCGGATACTCCCGGGTGAGCAGGCCGACCTTCATGCGTCGACCCTAGACGTCCCCACCGGGCGCACGCAGTACGGGAAGCGGGCGAATCCGGTTCGCCGCTCAGTGTTCGCGCCGTCCTACCACGACGGTCGCGCCGAGTTCGTCGTCCTCTTCGACGGACGCGGCCAGCCCTGCCCGGCGCAGTTCAGCGGTCGCGGCTTCCGTTTGGCGTTCGCTGGCCTCGAAAAACACGTGCCCGCCGGGCGCGAGCCACGCCGGAGCTTCCGCGACGACGCGACGAAGCACGTCGAGACCGTCTGCTCCCCCGTCGAGCGCGACGCGGGGTTCGTGGTCGCGCGCCTCGGGCGGCATGAGCGCGACGTCGCCGGTCGGGACGTACGGGACGTTCGCGATCAGCACGTCCACCCGGCCGCGCAAACTGGACGGAAGCGGGGCGTAGAGGTCGCCTTCGTAGACCTCACCAGGCACGTTCCGCCGAGCGCAGCCGACCGCGGCGGGCTCGACGTCCGCCGCGTGCAGTTCGATCCCGGGCACCTCGGCCGCGACCGTTGCGCCCAGCGCACCGGAACCACAGCACAGATCGAGCACCACTGCTTGATCGTGCGCGAACCCGACCGCCAGCCGGACGAGGAACTCGGTGCGGTGCCGGGGCACGAAGACGCCGGGCGCGACGACGAACCGGCGGCCGGCGAACTCCGCCCAGCCGAGGATGTACTCCAGCGGTTCCCCGGCGACCCTGCGCTCGACCATCCCGGCCAGGTCGCCCGATTGGCCCAGCAGCAGCCGGGCCTCCTCCTCGGCGAAAACGCATCCGGCGGCGCGCAGCCGGGCGACGGTGTCCTCGAAGTCCGCGAGATCGCTCACGGAACGACGACGACCGGCCAGGTCGCCGCGCGCACGAGCCGGTTGCCGACCGAGCCGACGAGCCGGTGCCCGCCCTGCTCGGACGCGCCGACCACGACCATGTCCGCGTTCGCCTCCTGCGCGGCCTGGCGCAGTTCGGGGAACGTCTCGCCGCGGCGGACCACGAACGTGACCGGCACCTGCAGGTCGGCCGCCCGGTCGCGCAGTTCCGCGCGCAGCTGCTCGATCTCCTCCTCGAAGGTCTGCTGCTGCACGTCGACCACCGCGGACGCGGCCAGGCCGGTCCACACCGTCGGCGCGGCCACGTACACCACGACCAGCCGCGCGCGCTGCCTCCGGGCGAGGCCGCCGCCGTACGCCGTCGCCCGCAGCCCGGTCGGCGAAGTGTCCGCGCCGACCAGGATCACGCGCGGTCCGTCGGTGCCCCGTTCGTACGGGCCCGGGTCCCAGCTGGGTCCGTATTCCTCGACCAATTGCTCCACCCGGCCCATTATGTCCGGGACGCCGGAACCCGCCGGGTCGCGTCCGTCACCGGCGGGGAAAACCCCGCAAGAAAATTCCCACCTGGTTGGATTTCCGGTCTTTCGGAGTACCCCAGGCCTCTCGTGCCTGGTAGCGTCCCCGCAACCTGAACACGCGTCCGGGAAGGACCGGGGAGCCCACACGCGTGCGGCGGCGAGGCGGATCGCGATGCGAGACGATGTAGTCGAGGCGAGTGCGGTGGTCGGGCACTCGCCCGAACAGGTATGGCAGATCGTCGGCACGCCCGAGCTGTACCCGAGGTTCGTCCCGGCGATCAGCTGGTGCGAGGTCACTGTGCCCGCTGAACGCGGCCGCGGCCCGCACTGCCTGCTCCGGCTGGCCCCGGACCGGGAAACCGTGGTCGAGGGCACCATCCACGCGGCGGTGTACCGGCCGGGCGAGCACGTCGTCTGGTGCGGGCTGCCGGACGAGCGGACCTGGGTGTCGATCGAACTGCGCCCGGTCCCGCGCGGCGGCACCGAAATCGTGCTGCGGATGATGCTCCCGTCGCTGCCGCCGGAACACTCCGGCCTGCTCGCCCGCGGCACGGTGAAAGGCCTGCTCAAGCAGCTGTCGAAGCGGATCGGGCAGCAGCTGTCCGGGCTGCCCGGCGACCCGCCGGAGCACGAGCCGGCGACCGCCCTGCGCACGGCGAACACGCTGGTCCGCGCGGGCGTGCTGGCCGCGGGACGGCCGGACAAAATGGTCAAGCAGCTCAGTTCGTTCGCGCGCTGGGGCGCGACGCTGGCCGGCGGGTATCTCGCCGCGACCGCGCGCGGTGCGGACGACATCGCGGTGCATGACGAGCGCAACACGCGCACCTTCGGCGAGATCGACGAACGCAGCAACCAGCTGGCCAACGCACTGGCCGCGCTCGACGTGGAGGCTGGTTCGCGGGTCGCGCTGATGTGCCGGAACCACGCGGCGATGGTCGAGGCGTTCGTCGGATGCAGCAAGCTCGGCGTCGACGTCGTTTTGCTCAACACCGGCCTCTCCCCCGCCGCTGTCGAAGAAGTGCTCACCCAGCACCCGCCCGCCGCGGTACTGGCCGACGACGAGTTCGCGCCGATCATCGCGTCAGTGCCCGGCGAATTCCCGCGCGTGAGCACGTGGGACGACGCCGAGCAGGGCTACCGCACGCTGGACGAGCTGCTCCAGGACGCCCCCACGACGCGGCCGAAGCCGAGCGAACGCGAGGGCCGGATCGTCGTGCTGACCTCGGGCACCACCGGGGCCCCGAAGGGCGCGCGCCGCCCGACGCCGAAGGGCGTGAGCACGTCGGCGACCGTTTTGTCGCGAATCCCGTTGCGGGCGAGGGACAAGATCGCCGTGGCCGCCCCGCTGTTCCACAGCTGGGGGCTGGCCGCGATGCAGCTCGGCATGGCGCTGCGGGCGGAACTGTCGCTGATCCGCCGGTTCGACGCGGAGCACACGCTGCGCACGATCGCCGAGCACCGCTGCGACGCGCTGTTCGCGGTGCCGATCATGCTGCAGCGGATCCTCGACCTGCCCGAACGCGTGCGCAACCGGTACGACCTGTCGTCGCTGCGGATCGTGGCGAGCAGCGGGTCGGCGATGCCGGGCGCGTTCGTGACGTCGTTCATGGACACCTTCGGCGACGTCCTCTACAACTTCTACGGCTCCACCGAGGTTTCCTGGGCGAGCATCGCCGACCCGGCGGACCTGCGCGCCGCGCCGACGACCGCCGGCCGCTGCCCGCCCGGCACCCAGGTCGCGGTCCTGGACGAGGACCGCCGCCCGGTCCCGCCCGGCGACGAGGGCCAGATCTTCGTCGGCAACGACATGCTTTTCGACGGCTACACCAACGGTTCCAGCGTCGCGCGCGCCCACGACCTGATGGCCACCGGCGACGTCGGCTACCAGGACGCGTCCGGCAGGCTGTTCGTCACCGGCCGGGCCGACGAGATGATCGTGTCCGGCGGCGAGAACGTGTTCCCGCGCCCGGTCGAGGAAGCATTGGCCGCGCTGCCGGGCGTTTCCGACGCGGCCGTGGTCGGCGTTCCGGACGACGAGTTCGGCCAGCGCCTCGCCGCTTACGTCGTGCTCCGTCACGGCGCGCGCATGCACGCCGAGGACGTCCGGCACTACATCCACCAGAAACTCGCCCGGTTCGCCGTGCCGCGCGACGTCTACTTCGTCCCGGAACTTCCGCGCAACGCCACCGGAAAGATCGTGAAACGCCTCCTCAACGACGACCTCTGGCCGATCACGCAAGGCTGACCGTCACAGCCGGGCCAGCTGCCCCTGCGGTCCCGGGCTCGCCGCGGCCGCGGTGACGCTGAACCGGCCCGGACCGAACGTCTCCTCCCCGGTGGGGCCGGACGAGATCTGCCGGATGCTCGCGCTGAGATCCGCCTCGACCCCGCCGGGAAGCTTCAACCGGATCAAGAACGGCAGCACGAGCCCCACGACCATGAGCCCGACGAGCACCGGCGTGAGCGTCGTCAGCATGACGCCGGTGATCTTGTCGGACAAGAAGAACGCGACCCACAACGCGATCAGCGCGGCGATCCCGACGGCCACCACGACGACGCTGCCCGCCGTGCTGCTCCGGGTGATCCGCAGGCTTTCCTCCATGATCTGCAGGCTGCGCTGCGCCTCGACGTTCCCCGGATCGAGTTTCACGCACCGGCGCAGATCGCGGATCGCCTTGCGCCGCTGCATCGGCTTCGCCGGGAAATCCCCGGCGGACTCAGCCAGCTTGTACCGCGCGACGGCCGCGACGAAATACGGCTCGGCTTCGTTCGAGGCAAGGGAAATCGCCTCCTGCGCGCGAGCGAGCGCGTCGGCGTGGAACTGCCTGCCCTGGGTGGCGTCGCCGCGCTCGATGAGCAATTTGGCCACTGCCACCAGCAATTGCCACCGCGGCAGGTCACAGTCGTTGCGGCGCAACGCTTGCTGCAGGACGTCTTCGCCCTCGACGAAATCCCCCGCTGACCGCATGAGCGCGACCGCGAGCCCGAGACTCGCGCTTCCGTTCGCCGGATCGATCTGCCGCGCCTGCCGGAAATGCCGCGCGACACTGGCGCTGGGTTTGCCCGCCGGATCGTCGATTCCCCGCTGCAGATGGACAAATCCGAGTTCGACGTGCGCCTGGGCGTCGTACCAATCGCGTTCCAGCGCCGCGTTGAGATGGGTTTCCGCCTCGTCGAACCGGCCGAGCTGAGAGTAGAGCGCGCCGAGATCGACGTAGCTGGCGTGGTTCGGGTCGAGTTCGACGGCGCGGCGGAAGTGCTGCTCTGCCTGAGCGAACTGCCGCCGCTGGTAATTCAGCACCCCGAGGCAGGTGTGCGCGGCGTGATACCGTTTTTCCTTCTCCAGCACGGAAAAACAGAGCTTCTCGGCTTCGTCGCGATGCTGCGGCGTGGCCTGCCGGACCAGACACCAGGCGAGACCGAACTGGCGATCAGCGCTGTCCGGCTCCTTCTCGCACGCCGTGCGGAACCTTTCCTCAGCGGCCTGATAATCCCCCGCGGCGAACCGGATCCACCCCGATTGCGCCGCGGTTTCGGCTTCCTCGCTGGAATTCCGGGCATCGGCCCGCAGCAAAGCGAGCTGCTGGTCGGCTTCGTCCAGCCGACGGCTGTCGTGGTAGATCCAGACGAGTTCCTCGCGCAGGGATCGGCTCCACGGCATCCGTTCCAGCGCCTCGGCGACGCCGCGCTCAGCCTCGTCGAACCGGCGCAGCGAGCGCAGCGCGGCGGACCGCCCGGTGATCGCTTCCACGAGCAGCGGATCGATCCGCAGGGCCCGGTCGAACCAGGCGAGGCTCTCCTCGTACTTCAGCTGCTCGTCGTACAGCAGGGCCAGCTCCACCAGCAGATCCGGCTCGTCCGGACGCCGCCCGATCGCTTCCTTCGCCGCTTCTTCGGCCTCCTCGAACCGGCGGAGACGCCCCAGCGCGGTCACCCGCCATTCCAGCGCCAGCGCGTGAAGCGGGTCCAGGTCGAGGGCTTGCCGGACGCTTTCCAGCGCCTCCTCGAAATGCCCCTCGTCGTCCAGCAGGAGAGCCCGTTCCACCAGCAATTCGGGTTCGTGCGGGGCCAGCGCGATCGCTTCGTTCACCGCGGCACGAGCTTCGCCGAACCGCTTCAGCCGGCGCAACGCGGTCACCCGCCATTCCAGCGCGCCGGCGTGCCTCGGGTCGACCGCCAGCACCCGGTCATACCACTGGATGGCTTCCTCGGCGTTGTCGTAACCCCGGCAGAGCGCCGCCATCTGCATCAACGCGGCCACGTTGTCCGGCTGCCGGTCGAGGACGACCCGCACCCCGGCTTTCGCTTCGTCGTACCGGCGCAGGCGGAAACACACCACCGCCTGCGCCACCACCGCCCAGGAATGCGCCGGTTGGACGTCCAGCGCCCGGCGGAACGCCTCCAGGGCCTCCTCGAACCGGGACTGGTCATACCGCACCCAGCCGAGCTGCACCAGCAGGTCCAGCTCGTCCGGACGCCGCTCGATCGCCTCCTCCGCCGCTGCTTCGGCCTCCTCGAACCGCCGCAGCTGACGCAGCGAAGCCACGCGCTCCCCCAACGCCCGAGCGTGCGCCGGATCGAGCTCCAGCACCCGTTCGCACCACGAAAACGCCTCGTCGAAGCGGAACTGGTCGGTCGCCAGCCAGGCCCGTTGCATCAGCAGTTCCGGTTCGTCCGGGCACTGCCGGACCGCTTCCTCGAAGACCGCCTCGGCCTGGTCGTGCCGGCGCAGCGAAATCAGCGCCGACATCTGCGACCGCCAGGCCCAGGAAAACCCGGGTTCGAGGTCGGCGGCCCGCCGGAACCAGTCCAGTGCCTTTTCGTATTCGTGCTGGTCGCCGTGGACCCAGCCCCGCTGCACCAGCAGGCCCGCGTTCTCCGGACGGCGCGCGGCCGCGTCCTCCGCCGCCGCTTCGGCGTCGGCATAACGGCGCAAGTCGCGCAGCGTGTCGATTTTCGACCGCAACGCGGGCAAATGCGCGGGCTCCAGCTCCAGTGCCCGGTCGTAGCGCTCGAGCGCCTCCTCGTGCCGGAGCAGATCCCCGGCGACCCATCCGGCGAGCACCCAGCGCGCGGGGTCGTCCGGATGCTGTCCGACCGCCTCCCGAGCGACCTCCTCGGCAGCTTCGAACCGCCGCAGCCCGCGAAGCGCGAACACCCGGCTGTACAGCGCGTTCAAGTCCTGCGGATCGACGGCGAACGCACGCTCGGCCCAGTTCAACGCGTCCTCGAAGCGGAACCGGTCCTCGGCCACGTCGCTCGCCTTCAGCAAGCAGTCCACGTCGGCCGGATACCGCTCGACCGCCTCCTGCGCGGCGACCTCCGCCTCGGCGAACTTCCGCTGTTTCCGCAGCAAGTTCACCTTCGACAGCAAGGCGAGCTTGTCCCGCGGTTCGACCGCCAGGACGCGGCCGACCCAGTCCAGCGCCTCGTCGAGGCGGGACTCGTCCTCGGCCAGCTCGCCGCCCTCCAGCAGAAGGCCAGGGTCGTCCGGCCGGATTTCGAGCGCCTCCCGCAGCGCCGTCCCGGCTTCGCCGAACCGCTCCAGCAGCCGAAGTTTCCGCACCCGCCACCGAAGCGCCATACCGAGCCGGGGCGCGATCTCCAGCGCCCGCTCGAACCAGGTCAGCGCCTCGTCGTCGCGGTCCCGGTAGTCGGCCACCCAGCCCATCTCGACCAGGAGCCGCGGCTCGCGGGGATGCAGTTCCATCGCCGCTTTGGCCGCGTCCTCCGCTTCCTCCGCCCGGTCCAGGTACCAGAGGGTGCTCACCCTGCACCGCAACGCCCACTCGTTCCGCGGATCGACCGCCAGCGCGCGTTCGTACCAGGCCAGCGCCTCCTCGTCGCGGTCCCGCTGGTCTGCTATCCGGCCCATCGTCGTCAGCGGATCCGGCTCTCCCGGATGCTGCTCGATCGCCCGCAGGCCAGCCGCCTCCGCTTCCTCGCAACGGTTCAGCGAAGCCAGCGCCATCACCCGCCAGCGCTTCGTGTCGATGCGCCCGGGATCTGCCGCCAACGCCTGGTCGAAGAACGGCAGCGCGCCTTCCCAGTCCTCCTGATCGCAGTACACCCGCGCCCGGGCGTGCAGGATCTCCGAGTCGCCCGGAAACCGGATCAGCCCCGCTTCGGCAGCTTCGTGCGCTTCTTCGAACCGGCGGAGCTGGCTCAACGCCGCCACCAGCCACGCCGCTGCCAGCGCCGGGGACTCCGGGCAGTTCACCGCGTGCGCGAAGGACTCCAGCGCGTCTTCCCGGCGGTACTGGATCAGCTGCACCTTCCCCAGCGCGATCCACCGCGCCGGGTCGTCCGGGAAGTCCCGCACCGCCCGGCGGCCCAGCTCCTCGGCCTCGTCCAGCTTCCAGTCGTCGCTCAGGCGGTCGATCGCCTCGGCGGTGGCCGGTTCCGTCACGGGAGTCCCTTTCCCTCGAAAAGCCCGCGCACAGCATGCCCGGTCCGGACGGGTTCTGTCTGCCGATCCGCGGTCACGGTCCGAGCGCGCGCCCGGCGGCCCTGCCCACGGCCTCCGCCACCGCGGCCAGCGACGGCGAGTCGAGCTTCCACTGCTGCCAGTACAACACCACGTCCACCGCCCGTTCCGGCGCGAGATCGACCAGTTCCCTCCCCGCCAGCTGCAGGTCCGGCACCATTCCCCAGCCCAGCCCGGCCGCCACCGCGTCCACAAAGGACACCGAAGCCGGGACGTAGTGCCGGACCCGGCCCGGCAGCTTGCGGCGGGTCAGGCGGCGCAGAAACCGGTCCTGCAGATCGTCTTTCCGATCGAACAGCACGGCGGGCGCGGCAGGCAGCCGCTCGGCCAGCGAGCCGCCGTCCAGCCAGCGCCGCGCGAACTCCGCCGACGCCACCGCTCGGTACCGCATCGTGCCGAGACGGCTGACCGTGCAGCCCTGCACCGGCTGCGGCGTCGCCGTGATCGCGGCCATCACCAGTCCCTCGCGCAACAGAGCGGCGGTGTGGTCCTGGTCGTCGCTGCGCAGGTCGAACGAAACGGGCGGCTCGGCGGGCACCTCTTCGAGCGCGGACAGGAACCAGGTGGCCAGCGAGTCCGCGTTGACCGCGATCGGCAGCGTCGTCGGCAAGCCGGGACCGCCGAGGCCGAGTTCCGCGCGAGTGTCCGCTTCGAGCCGGGTCAACTGCCGCGCGAACCGCACCAGCACCTCGCCGGATTCGGTGAGCCGCACGGGTTTCGACCGCAGCACGAGCACCCGGCCGATCCGCTGTTCCAGCGCCTTCACCCGCTGGCTCACCGCGGGCGGAGTCACGTGCAGCACCGCCGCGGCGCGGTCGAACGACTGCTCGTCCACCACCGCGAGCAAGGTGCGGACCTGGTCGAGCGGAAGATCGGACATCACGATCGCTTATCTTAGTTCAGAATCTTTACCTGGAATAATGGTCGCTCCGGCTCTTAACGTCGGCAGGGTGATCGCTGCGCTCAGCGCCGGATTCGGCACCGGCCTGTCCCTCATCGTCGCCATCGGCGCGCAGAACGCTTTCGTGCTCCGCCAAGGAGTGCGCGGCGGCCTCGTCGTGCCGGTGATCCTCGTGTGCACGCTGTCCGACGCGATCCTCATCGCCGCCGGGGTGAGCGGGATCGGGGCGGTGCTGCGGCGGTGGCCGTCAGGGATCAAGGTGATCGCGATCGTCGGCGGGCTCTTCCTTGTGGGGTACGGGATCCTCGCCGCGCGCCGCGCCTTCCGTCCGGGCACGCTGGCCGTCTCGCCCGCAGACCTGACCTCGCCGAAGCGCACGCTCCTCACCTGCCTCGCGCTCACCTGGCTCAACCCGCACGTCTACCTCGACACCGTTCTCCTCGTCGGGTCCGTCGCGGCCGGACACGGCGACAGCCGCTGGCTCTTCGGGATCGGCGCAGTGGTCGCGAGCGCGGTCTGGTTCAGCGCCCTCGGGCTCGGCGCTCGGCGGCTGTCCGAGGTGTTCGCCCGGCCCGCGGCCTGGCGGATCCTGGACGGCGTGATCGCGGCCACGATGATCGCGCTGGGCGTCGCCCTTCTCCTGCGCCGGGGATGAATCGGCAGGCTTCCGGCGAACAAGACATTTAGTGTTGCTAATAACTCTGGGTCAGAGCTAACTTTGCGGCATGCCCGCACCCCGGATGGACCTCGCCGAACGTGTTCTCACCGCCGTGCTCGGCGTACGCCGGGTCGTGCGCCGCCGGGTGCGGACCGAACTCCCCGGACCGCATCTGCCGGGCTCGCAGGTGGAACTGCTGCGCGTGGTGCACCGGAATCCGGGAATCGGCGTCGCGGCGGCGGCCCGGGAGCTGAGCCTGGCCGGGAACTCGGTGAGCACGCTCGTGAACGTGCTCACCGACGCCGGCCTGCTGCGGCGCGAAGTCGACCCGGCCGATCGCCGGGCCGCGCGGCTGCAGCTCACCGACGCGGCCCGGGACCGGATGGCGGCCTGGCGGCGCGCCCGCATCGGGCTCGTTTCCGCCGCACTCACTCAACTGTCCGAAGAGGACACCTCGGCGATCGTCGCCGCGCTGCCCGCTCTCGAACGGCTCACCGAGGTGCTCAAGGAGGACACATGAGCGCAGCTTGCTCCGGCGTGAAACTCCCCAAGGAGGCGGCGGCATGAGCGAACCGGCAGTCCGCTGCACCGGCTTGCGGCACTCCTTCGGCGCCACCGTCGCGGTCGACGGCGTGGATCTCGCCATCGAGGCCGGCGAGGTCTTCGGCCTCCTCGGCCCGAACGGAGCCGGGAAAACCACCACGCTCCGGATGGTCACGACGCTTCTGCCCGTCTCCTCGGAGCGCATCAGCGTCTTCGGACTCGACGTCGCCCGCCGCCGGATGGCCGTCCGCCGGCTGATCGGCTATGTCCCGCAACAGCTTTCCGCCGACGGCGCGCTCACCGGCCGCGAGAACGTGTCGCTGTTCGCCCGGCTCTTCGACATGCCGAGGGCCCAGCGCGCCGCGCAAGTGCGCCAGGCGCTGGAACTGGTCGGGCTGGAGAACGACGCGGACCGCCCGGCCGGCCGCTACTCCGGCGGCATGATCCGCCGGCTGGAACTGGCGCAGGCACTGGTCAGCTCGCCCCGGCTGCTGATCCTCGACGAGCCGACCATCGGCCTCGACCCGGTGGCGCGCTCGGCGGTCTGGGAGCGGATCTCCGAGATCCGCGCCAAAACCGGGATGACCGTGCTCGTCACCACTCATTACCTGGACGAGGCCGAGCAGTACTGCGACCGCGTCGCGCTGATGCACACCGGGAAGATCCGCGCGCTCGGCACCCCGGCCGACCTCGAAGCCGGGCTCGGCCCGGAGTCCACTTTGGACGACGTCTTCCGGACCGTCACCGGGAACGCGCTCGACGCAGGAGGGATCCGCGATGTCCGTGCCGCTCGCCGCACCGCCCGCCGTCTCGGCTGACCCCGGCCCGCTGGGACAGCTGCGCGTGCTGTTCTCCCGGGTCGGCGCGATGTGCCTGGTGGAACTGCAAAAACTCCGCCGCGACCAGACCGAACTGCTCACCCGGGCGATCCAGCCCGCGCTGTGGCTGCTCATCTTCGGCGAAACGTTCACCCGGCTGCGCGCGATCCCGACCGGCCCGGTGCCCTACCTCGACTATCTCGCGCCCGGCATCCTCGCCCAGTCCGCGCTGTTCATCTCCATCTTCTACGGCATCCAGATCATCTGGGAACGCGACGCGGGCGTCCTCGCGAAGCTGCTCGTCACGCCCACGCCGCGCGCGGCGCTGGTGGCGGGCAAGGCGTTCGCCGCCGGGGTGCGCGCGCTCGTGCAGGCGTTCATCGTGGTGATTCTCGCCGCACTGCTCGGGGTCGGGCTGACCGCGAATCCGTTGCGGCTGCTGGGCGCCGCGGCGGCCGTTGTGCTCGGTTCGGCCTTTTTCTGCTGCCTTTCGATCGTTATCGCCGGTTTGGCGCTTTCGCGCGAACGGCTGATGGGAATCGGCCAGGCGATCACGATGCCGCTGTTTTTCGGGTCCAACGCGCTGTATCCGGTGAACCTGATGCCGTCCTGGCTCAAGGTGCTGAGCCACGCGAATCCGCTCAGCTATCAAGTCGACGCCTTGCGGGGGTTATTGATCGGCACCCCCGCGAACCTCGGAGCGGACTTCGGTGTCTTAGCGGGTGCGACCGCACTGGCGATCGCGGTCGCTTCGGCTCTGCTCGGAAGGCTGGCTCGATGAAACACCCTCGTCCGCACACCGGTTTCTCACCGGGACAGGCATAACGTGGGAACCGTGTCTCGTCGCAGGGGGATAGCCCCGTTTCTCGGATTGTGCGTGCTGGCCGGAATTCTCGTCGCGGGCACGCTGGCCCCGGTCGCGATCGGAGCCGGCGTGCTGTCCAACCAGATGAGCGATTCCGTCGACTCCATTTCCGCGGATCTCGTGCACGCGGAGCCGCCGCTCGTCACCACGGTCACCGACCGCGACGGCGGGACGATCGCGACTTTGTACGCGCAGTACCGCGTTCCGGTCACCCCGGCGCAGATCTCCCCGGCGATCAAAGCCGCGATCGTCGACATCGAAGACCGCCGGTTCTACAGCGAGGGCGGCGTCGACCCGCAGGGCATGCTGCGCGCCGCGGTGCACAACAGTTCCGGCGGGAATCTGCAGGGCGCGTCCACGCTCACGCAGCAGTACGTGAAGAACTACCTCGTGAACGTCGTGGACCGCGACAACAAGGCGGCGCAGCAACGGGACCAGGAGGATTCGCTGGCGCGCAAGCTGCGCGAGGCGAAGATGGCCGTGCAGCTGAGCCAGACCGTGTCGAAGGACGACATCCTGGCCGACTACCTGAACGTGGTCGAGTACACCGGCACGGTCTACGGCGTCGGAGCCGCCGCACAGGCGTATTTCGGGACGACAGCGGACAAACTGACCGTGCCGCAGGCGGCGTTGCTGGCCGGGATGGTGAACAACCCCAACGTCTACAACCCGTACACGCATCCGGACAAGGCGCTCCAACGGCGCAATCTGGTGATCGATTCGATGGTGTCCGCGCACTCGATCCCGGCGTCCTACGGGGCGACCGCGAAGGCGACTCCGCTGGGCCTCAGCGGTTCGCGGCCGCAAGCACCGTCGAGCACGTGCCTCGGCGCGGCCCCGGACGCCGGGTTCTTCTGCGCGTACGCGGTGCGCTACCTCGTGCAGTCCGGGCTCACCGCCGACCAGATCGACACCGGCGGGTACACCGTGAAGACCACAATGGACCCGCACGTGAGCCAGGTGACGAAGGACGCGGTGAACGCGAACGTGCCGACCACCCAGGACGGCGTCGCGAACACCTTCGCGATCGTGCAGCCCGGCAGCGACGGGCACCAGGTGCTCGCGATGGTCGCGAACCGCGACTACGGCACCGATCCCGGCCAGGGCGAGACGTCGACGAACATCGTCGCCGACGCGAGCAACAAGTTCGGCGCGGGCTCGTCGTTCAAGATCTTCACCTCGGCCGCGGCGATGGTCACCGGGAAAGCGGGCCTGAACACGCCGCTGCCGAACCCGTTCAGCGATTGTTTCAACCCGCCCGACATGAACCGGTACACGCACTGCTATCCGGTGAGCAACGACGGCACGAGCTATCCGAACCCGATCTCGCTGGCCACGGGACTGGCGACGTCGCCGAACGTCGCGTTCGTCGGCCTGGAGTCGCAAGTGGGCATGCCCGCCGTGCTGGACATGGCGCGGAAGCTGGGCCTGCGCAACACCATGGCGACCAACGACGCGGGCAGCAAGCCGATCACCGACCCGGCCGACGCGCGGTCGAAGAATCCGCAATACAACGAACCGCAGTCGCAGTATTTCCAGAACCTGCTGTCGTTCACCCTCGGCAACAGCCCGGTGAGCCCCTTGGAAATGGCGAACGTCTCGGCCACCCTGATGAGCGGCGGGATGTGGTGCCCGCCGAACCCGATCCTGTCCGTCACCGACCGCCACGGCCAGCCGGTTTCGCTGCATCAGCAGGCCTGCGAACAGGTGATCCCGCCCGGCGTCGCGAACACGCTGGAGGCGGGGCTGAGCCAGGACACCACCGTCGGCACGTCCGCCCGCGCGGCCCAGGCGGCCGGCTGGACCCACCCGGACATCGGCAAAACGGGAACCACGCAGGAAAGCGAGTCCGTCGCGTTCGTCGGCGGAGTCGACCACTACGCGGTGTCGTCCATGGTCTTCGCCGACGGCCCCCGCCCCCAGGAAATCTGCCCCGGCACCCCCGTCCACCTGGGCAACTGCGGCCACGGCGCCTTCGGCGGCACGGTCGCCGCACCGCCGTACTTCGCCGCGATGAACCAGCTCCTGGCCGGACAACCGGACGTCCCGATCCCTCCCCCGGATCCGGCTTATCTGGACGCCCACGCCTGAGCAGCCGCGTTCCGTGAGGGGAACCCTGATTCCCTCCGGGTTCCCTTCACGGACTTCTCGCGGAGCCTCGCATCGGCGCGGCTGATCGAGACCGTGCATCGCTTGCGGCGCAAGCCCATCGCCCTGCTCACCGCCGAGGACGTCCCCCTCCCGCTCGGCCAGGTCGTGCCGATCCGGGTGTCGCGGGCGCTGGCCAAGCAAGACCCGCTCCGCGAAGGCGACCTCCTCCGCCGAAGCATCGCCGAATTCCGCGAGCAGCTCCGCTCCTGACCTGCCAGGCCCAGACCGCCGCACCCGCATCAGCCGTGCGCAGCCTCTGGAGCAAGACTCGCCGATCGAACCCCTGCCCAGCGAAGTCCTCGCACCCCCCACCGTCCTGTTCGAACATCCCGCGTCCCGACTGCGCTCCGTGCCCCCGCGAGCGCAGTCCGATGTTGCGTCTTCCTGACGATCGTAAAACGTATTACAGTAGCTGGACGCGTGAATGGCCGTCGTCCGAATTGGGGGCACGTGGTGCAGCTCCAGCCGAGTGCGCATGTCGACACGTTCTGCCGGGACCACCTCCCGCCGTTCGAGCAGTGGCCGCGGTTGCGGTTCGACCTGCCCGAACTGCGGTACCCCGACCGGCTCAACGCGGCCACTCGCCTGCTCGACGACACGATCGCGCGCTGGGGAGCCGACCGTCCCGCGCTGCTGTCCCCCGCCGAATCCTGGTCCTACGGCGACCTTCTGACCCGCGCCAACCAGATCGCCCACGAACTCACCGCACAGGGCGTCGTGCCGGGGAACCGGGTGTTGCTGCGCGGACCGAACACCCCCTGGCTCGCCGCGTGCTGGCTCGGCGTCCTGAAAGCGGGCGCGGTCGCCGTCGCCACCATGCCGATGCTGCGCGCGCACGAACTGTCGAAAATCATCGAAGCCGGCACGCCCGTCATCGCCCTCTGCGACCACCGGTACCCCGAGGAACTGCAGTCCTTCGACCTCCCCCTCGTCCCCTACGGCGGCGACACTTCCGACGATCTGGCCGTCCGCTGCGCTGCCCGCCCCGAGACCTTCGAGGACGTCGACACCGCCGCGGACGACGTCGCTCTCCTCGCCTTCACCTCAGGCACCACAGGCCGCCCCAAGGCGACCATGCATTTCCACCGCGACCTGCTCGCCATCGCCGACACCTTCTCCCGGCACCTGGTCAAACCCCAGGAAACCGACCTGTTCTGCGGCACTCCCCCGCTAGCGTTCACCTTCGGCCTCGGCGGCCTGCTGGTCTTCCCGCTGCACGCCGGCGCCGCAACGCTGCTCATCGAACGCGCCACCCCGGCCGAGCTGGCGGACCTCGTCGCCGAACACCACGTGACCATCCTGTTCACCGCGCCCACCGCGTACCGGGCGATCCTGGCGTCCGACCGCCGCCCGCTGCTGTCCGGCTTGCGACGCGCGGTGTCGGCAGGCGAGGCCCTGCCAGAATCCGTCGCGACCGACTTCCACGAGGCGACCGGCCACTGGCTCATCGACGGCATCGGCAGCACCGAAATGCTGCACGTCTTCATCTCCGCCGCCGACGACGACGCCCGCCCAGGCGCCACCGGCCGCGCCGTCCCCGGCTACCGCGCACAGATCGTCGACGACGAAGGCCGCCCCGTCCCCGACGGCACCCCCGGCCGCCTCGCCGTCCAAGGCCCGACCGGCTGCCGCTACCTGGCCGACGACCGGCAGACCGTCTTCGTCGAGGACGGCTGGAACCTGACCGGCGACACCTACGTCCGCGACCCCGAGGGCTACTTCCACTACCGCGCCCGCAGCGACGACATGATCGTCTCGTCCGGCTACAACATCGCCGGCCCCGAGGTGGAAGAGGTGCTGCTGCGCCATCCGGACGTGCTGGAGTGCGCCGTGGTCGCCGCCCCCGACGACGCCCGCGGCTCGATCGTCGCCGCCTACGTGGTCCTCAACGACGGCGTCCTCGGCGACGACGCGAAGGTGAAGGAACTGCAGGACTTCGCGAAATCCCTTGCCGCACCGTACAAATACCCGCGGCGGGTCGAGTTCATCCGGGACCTGCCGCGCAATCCGAGCGGGAAAGTCCAGCGGTACCTGCTGCGCCGCCGCGCCGCCGAACCGGTGAGCTGATCTCGAGGCTGCCGCCGCGACGCGACCACCATGCCGCGCGCGCTGGCCGCCGCAACCGATCCAGCTGCCACCTCGCCATGCCGTCCGCGCTGGCCCGCTCTCTGACCGGATCCTCGACCGGACCGGCCCTCAGTCCAGCTGCCATCCCAAGGTGACCACCGTGCCGTCCGCGCTGGTCCGCACGTCCGAGCGGTCCGCGGTCGCCTGCACCAGCAGCAACCCGCGCCCGCGCACCGAAACCGGATCGTCCTCGACGTCGTCCGGCGGACGCCACGCCCCGTGGTCCGCGATCACGACCTCGACACTGTCCGGACGGCACACCGCGTCGAGATCCACCAGCCCGGGCTCGCCCGGATACGCGTGATCGGCGACGTTCGCCAGCGCCTCGTACCCGGCCAGCACGATGTCGTGCGCGCGGTCGTCCGGGATGCCCGACTCCAGCGCCCACGCCAGCAACCGGTGCCGCAACGCGCGCAACGCCCCCGGCTCCGCCACGATCCCGTGACAGCTCAGTGCGCGGGTGTCCTCCTGCACGTCCATGGTCAACCGCCCGCCCCGGCGACCCCGGCCAGCGCCTGGTCGACCGAGGGGAACAGCGAGATCCACTCGTCGAGTCCGGTGGTCGTGAACGGCCGCGAGGTGATCGAGGACGTGCTCACCACCCGCAACGCGCCCGCGTCGAGCCGGCGATGCGCGCCGGCCAGCACCTGCAACCCGGAGGAGCTGAGGAAGTCGACCGCGCGCAGGTCCACGACCAGCACGCCGGGCTCGCGCTCCAGCACCCCGCCCACGAACTCGCCGAGTTCCGGCGCGGTGACCAAGTCGATCTCGCCGCCCACGGTCACGACCGCGGCCGGTCCCCGCCAGCGGACGGAAACCTCGAGGTCGCCCGCGTCCTGCCCGTCTCCCGAAGCCATGATTGCCGATCGTGCCCGATCGGAGGACGGATCGCCAGTGGACCGCCGGTCGGCGGCAACGCGGGCCCCCGCCTGGCCGTGCGCCCGCTCGGCCATCAGCGGGTTCGGAAGCGGCCAGTCGCGGAGAGCGGCTCGTCAGTCCCGGGTGGTCGGGCTGGTTGCGGCGAACGGTGAGCCGGAACTGGTCGCACGCGCCGCCGCCTATCGGATACGGCCAGGCAGAGGTCCGTGAGGGGAACCCTGAGGGAATCAGATTCCGTCAGGGTTCCCCTCACGGACCGCGAACCTGTCTCGCCGCCGAATCAGCCGGCGGAGGTCAGCAGCACAACCAGCCCCCGCTCAAGCGAACCGGTCCGGATCAGCCGCGGCCCACTCCTCCGCCCACCCCTTCGGCGGCTCTCCCAGCAACTCCCCCGGCTTCAGCCAGTCGTACCACTCCGCGTACGACAGCACCGTCCGCGCATCAACCCGCCGACGCAACAACCGCGGCGACAGCTCCGCCGGATCCGAAACACCCATCGCCGCCATGATGCGCATCGCCGAAGCGACCGTCGCCTCCTGATAGCGCCGCACCCGCTCGGTCTTGTCCCCCACGTCCAGCGCCCGCCCCCGGCGCGGATCCTGCGTCGCGACCCCCACCGGGCACTTGTTCGTGTGGCACCGCTGCGACTGGATGCACCCCACCGCGAACATCATCGCCCGCGCGGCGTTCGTGTAGTCCGCGCCCTGGATCAGCCTCTTCACCACATCCGCCCCGGTAGCGACCTTTCCGCTCGCCCCGAGCCGGATCCGGTCCCGCAATCCGGTGCCGACCAGTGCATTGTGGACAGTGTGCAGGCCCTCGGTGAGCGGCGTGCCAAGGTGATCCGCGAACTCCAGCGGAGCGGCACCGGTACCGCCCTCCGCGCCATCGACCACAATGAAGTCCGGCGTAACCCCTTCAGCCAGCATCGCCTTGCACACCGCCAGCACCTGCACCCGCGAACCGACGCACAGCTTGAACCCGGTCGGCTTGCCATCCGCCAACTCGCGCATCCGGGCGATGAACAGCACGAGTTCACGCGGTGTCGAGAACACTCGATGATACGGCGGGGAAACCACAGTCTCCCCTTTAGGCACCTCGCGCACCCGGGCGATTTCCGCGTTCACCTTGCTGCCCGGAAGAACCCCGCCCATCCCGGGCTTCGCGCCTTGCGAAAGTTTGAGCGAAACGCATTTCACCGCGTCGTGGGCGGCTTTGCCGGCGAAGGTCGAGGGATCGAAATCTCCGTCGGAAGTCCGGCAGCTGAAGTAGCCGGTGCCGATTTCCCAGATCAGGTCGCCGCCGCCGCGCAGGTGGTACTCCGACAGGCCGCCCTCGCCGGTGTCGTGGGCGAAACCGCCCCGGGCGGCTCCCTGGTTCAGTGCGAGGATCGCGTTGCCGGACAAGGAACCGAAGCTCATCGCGGAAACATTCAGCAAAGCCATCTCGTACGGCCGGGTACAGTCCGGCCCGCCGACCCGGACTCGCGGAACGGTATCCGGAACCGGCACCGGCGCTAGTGACGGGACGAGGAATTCGTATCCCTCGGCGTACACGTCGCGCTCGGTGCCGAATGGTTCTTCCGCGGCAGTGCCTTTGGCGCGTTGGTAAACTATGGACCGGACATCGCGGTCGTACGGGCGGCCGTCGAAGTTGCGTTCCACAAAGTACTGCTGCAATTCCGGCCGGATGCTTTCGAGCAAGAACCGCAGATGCCCGAGCACCGGATAGTTCCGCAATACCGAATGCCGCCGCTGGGTCACGTCGTACACCCCGGTCGCCGCGAGCACCAGCAACGGCGCCGCCAGGAACCACCACCACCACGCCGACGCCGCGCTGAGCGCTACCGCACCGGCCGCGAGCACGACCAGCCCGGCGACCAGTCCGAATCGGACCACACTGAGTCTTGCCACGGCGTCGAAACTAAACCCAGCCGTCACGCCGCGCAGGTCGGTTAGACCAGCGCGGGCTGCTTGGCGGCGGCCAGTCGCTTCGAGCGCACAGCGAGGACGATCAGCACCGCCGGGAACAGCAGGTCGCAGACCAGGACGCCACCGGTGTTGCCCGGCGCGTGGTCGCCGTTGGCGAACCACTGGTACACGTGGCCGATCAGCGCACCCCACAGGAACATCCCGGCCCCGAGGCCGACGGTGATGCGCTCCCGAGGAGTGGCCGAGGACGAGGCGGCGCGGAAGCCCATCACCGCGAGCCCGAGGTTGGCGAACGCGATCTCGAACTGGAACGGCGAGCGGGCGAACCCGATCGCGTCGGCCATCACGCCCGGCGCGCCGAGGAAGGCGAAGACCATCCACAGGCTGCCGCAGCCGAGCGCGGCGACGGCCCACCACCGCTGCCAGGTTTCGAGCCTGGCCCGCGGCGAGGGGCTCTTCCGGGTGCGGACTAGCGCACCGACGACCGCGATCAGCGGCCAGATCAGGGGGAACAGAGTCTGAGCTGCGTAAGGGATCTCCATGCCGATGAGTGTTGCATAGTTAATATTAACTCGTCAACACTCATGGTAGGCTTGCTCCCGTGGACGACGGACTTGCCGAAGCGCTGCATCGAGTGGTGTTCCTGCTGGGCGAAGCCGCGCGGCAGCGCGCGGACGGCTCAGGCGGATTGACCTACAGCCAGCTGCGATTGCTGGGCACAGTGGAAGACATCGAACCCGCGACGCAGCATCAGCTCGCACAGGCGATGTCGGTCTCCGACCCGGCGATCAGCCGCGCGCTGCGCCCGCTGGAATCGGCTGGGCTCGTGCAGGTGCGCCAAGACCCCGAGCACGCGCGACGGCGGCTGGTCACCCTCACCGACGCGGGCCGGACAGCCTTCCACGACACCGGGAAACCGCTCCGGGACGAGTTCCGCGAGGCCTTGCTGAAGGCGGGTTTCCCGTACGAGCGGTACCTGCGCGACACCGAGCGGCTCGCCGAACTGCTGTCCTGAGCCGGCCTGGGGAACGGCCGCCCACGGAGATGCTGTGAGGGGAACCTTCAGGGACTCTGATTCCCTCAGGGTTCCCCTCACGGACTCGGTCCGGCACGCGAAACGGAGGCTCAGTAAGCCAGATTGGGCCGCAGCCACCGCTCCACTTCGGACAGTTCCTCGCCGCGCCGGACCGCGTAGTCCTCCATCTGGTCGCGCCCCAGCCGGCCGACCGTGAAGTACCGCGATTCCGGATGCGCGAAGATCAGCCCGCTCACCGCGGCGGCCGGGGTCATCGCGTAGGACTCGGTCAGCCCGATCCCCAGTTCCTCCGCGCCCAGGAGCTCGAACAGGTCCTTCTTCTCGCTGTGGTCCGGGCTCGCCGGATAACCGAGCGCGGGACGGATGCCGCGGAAGCGTTCCGCGTGCAGGTCCGCCAGGTCCGGCTGCACGTCCGGCTCGAACCAGCGGCGGCGGGCCTCCAGGTGCAGGTACTCGGCGAACGCCTCGGCCAGCCGGTCGGCCAAGGCCTTCACCATGATCGCCCGGTAGTCGTCGTGTTCGGCTTCGTACTTGGCGGCCAGGTCCTCCGCACCGTGGATACCGACGGCAAACCCGCCCAGATGGTCGCCAAAACCGGCGGGAGCGATGTAGTCGGCGAGGCACCGGTTCGCCCGGCCTTCCGGCTTCTGCGTCTGCTGGCGCAGCATCGGGAACTTCCAGTCCGAGTACTCGCCGTCGAGCAGGATGTCGTCGCCCTCGGAATGCGCGGGCCAGAACGCATACGCGCCGCGCGCGGTGAACGAGCCGTTCTCGATGATCTCGTCCAGCAGCTGGTTCGCGTCGTCGAACAGCTCGCGCGCGACCGGCTGGTCGAGGATCGCCGGGTACTTGCCCTTGAGTTCCCAGGCCAGGAACAGGAACTGCCAGTCGATCATCTCGCGCAGCTCGGGGATCGACGGCTCGGACACCCGCACCCCGGTGAACTCCGGCGTCGGGATCTCGTCGAACGACACCTTCTCGGCATTCGCCCGGGCCTGTTCGAGAGTCAGCATCGGCGTCGCGTGCCGGTTTTCGTGCTGGACGCGCAACCGCTGCTGTTCCGCGCGGTTGGCGGTGTCCAGCGCGTCGGCACGGTCAGTGTCCAGCAAGTCGGACACCACGCCGACCACCCGCGACGCGTCGAGCACGTGCACCGTGGTGTGGTCGTACGCTGGCGCGATCTTCACCGCGGTGTGCTGCTTCGACGTGGTCGCGCCGCCGATCAGCAGCGGCAGCTTCAGCCCGCGCCGCTGCATTTCCTGCGCCACCGACACCATTTCGTCCAGCGACGGCGTGATCAGCCCGGACAGCCCCACGACGTCCGCGTGCTCGGCCACCGCGGTGTCGAGGATCTTCGCGGCGGGCACCATCACGCCGAGGTCGATCACCTCGTAGTTGTTGCAGCCCAGCACGACGCCGACGATGTTCTTGCCGATGTCGTGCACGTCGCCCTTGACCGTGGCGAGCACGACCTTGCCCTGGCCGCGGGAAGTCGCGATGCGGCCCTCGGCCAGCATCTTGGCCTTCTCCGCCTCCATGTACGGCTCGAGGTAGGCCACCGAACGCTTCATCACCCGCGCGCTCTTCACGACCTGCGGCAGGAACATCTTCCCGGAGCCGAAGAGGTCGCCGACGATCTTCATGCCGTCCATCAGCGGGCCTTCGATCACCTCGAGCGGCCGGTCGAACGCCTGCCGGGCCTCCTCGGTGTCGTCCTCGATGAAGTCGACGATGCCGTGCACCAGCGCGTGCGAGAGCCGCGAGGCCACCGGCGCTTCCCGCCAGGACAGGTCGACGACGCGCTTGGTGCCGCTGCCCTTGACCGTCTCGGCGAACTCCACGAGCCGGTCGGTGGCGTCCTCGCGGCGGTCGAACAGGACGTCCTCGACCAGTTCCAGCAGGTCCTTCGGGATGTCCTCGTACACCGCGAGCTGGCCGGCGTTGACGATGCCCATGTCGAGCCCGGCGCGCACGGCGTGGAACAGGAACGCCGAGTGCATCGCCTCGCGCACGACGTTGTTGCCGCGGAAGGAGAACGACAGGTTCGAGATGCCGCCGGAGGTGTGCGCGCCCGGGCAGCGCTCCTTGATCAGCGGCAGCGCCTCGATGAACGCCTTCGCATACCCGTTGTGCTCGCTGATGCCGGTGGCGACGGCGAGCACGTTCGGGTCGAAAATGATGTCCTCGCCCGCGAAACCCGCCTGCTGGGTGAGCAGATCGTATGCGCGGGAACAGATTTCGACCTTGCGCTCGGCGGTGTCGGCCTGGCCCTTCTCGTCGAAGGCCATCACCACGACGCCGGCGCCGTAGTCGCGGATGCGCCGGGCCTGCTCCAGGAACGGGCCCTCGCCCTCCTTGAGGCTGATCGAGTTGACCACGCCCTTGCCCTGCACGCAGCGGAGCCCGGCCTCCAGCACGCTCCAGCGCGAACTGTCGACCATCACCGGGATGCGCGCGACCTCGGGCTCGGTGGCGATCAGGTTGAGGAACGTCGTCATCTCCTGCTCGGATTCGAGCAGGTCGGCGTCGAAGTTGACGTCGAGCAGGTTCGCGCCGCCGCGCACCTGCTCCAGCGCGACGTCCACCGCCGCCTGGTGGTCGCCCGCCTCGATGAGCCTGCGGAACTTCGCCGAACCGGTGACGTTGGTGCGCTCGCCGATCATCACGAACCCGGTGTCCGCGCCGATCTTGAACGGCTCGAGACCGGAGAACCGCGTGCTCGCCTCGTGCGCGGGCACCGGCCGCGGCGGAAGCCCCTTGACGGCCTCGGCGATCTTCGCGATGTGCGCGGGCGAGGTGCCGCAGCAGCCGCCGACGATGTTGACCATCCCGGCCCCGGCGAACTCGCCGAGCATGCCGCCGGTCTCCTCGGGCGTCTGGTCGTAGCCGCCGAACGCGTTGGGCAGGCCCGCGTTCGGGTGGCAGGCGGTGTAGGTGTCGGCGAGCTTCGCCAGTTCCTCCACGTGCGGCCGCATTTCCGCGGCGCCGAGCGAACAGTTGACGCCGACGACCATCGGGCGCGCGTGCGCGACGGAGGTCCAGAACGCCTCGACGGTCTGACCGGACAGGGTGCGCCCGGACAGGTCGACGATGGTCACCGAAATCCACAGCGGCAGGTGCGGCGCGACCTCGCGGGCCGCGGTGATGGCGGCCTTGCAGTTCAACGTGTCGAAGATCGTCTCGATCAGCAGCAGGTCGACGCCGCCGTCCGCGAGCGCCTTGATCTGCTCGGCGTAGGAGGCTTTGACGTCTTCGTAGGTGACCGCGCGGTAAGCCGGGTCCTCGACGCGCGGCGACAGCGACAGCGTGACGTTGAGCGGCCCGATCGACCCGGCCACGAACCGGCCGCCGAACTCGTCCGCGGCCTGGCGCGCGAGTTCGGCGGCGCGCAGGTTCATCTCGCGCACGCGGTCCTGCAGCCCGTAGTCCGCCTGGCCGATGCTGGTGGCGGTGAACGTGTTGGTGGTGGTGATGTCCGCGCCCGCGGCGAGGTACTGGCGATGCACGTCGAGCACGACGTCCGGCCGCGTGAGGTTCAGCAGGTCCGGGTCGCCGGTGACGTCCTTCTCGTGCCCTTCGAGCCAGTCCGCCCGGTAGTCCTCGGGGGCGAGGCCGGCGCCCTGCAGCATCGTGCCCCAGGCCCCGTCGAGCACGACGACGCGCTGGTCGAGCAGGTTCCGCAGGTTCTGGGTCATCGCCACCTCCGCATGAGTCCACGGAGGCGCCCTTGGATGGTGGTGCCGGCCGAGCGTGGCGGACCACCGGTCCGTTGCAGCGCCTCTCGACCTGGTGGTCAAGACTACCGGATGTGACCAGCCCGCGGGCAGGCGTGTTCACTCCTCGGGAATCGAGCGGTCCTCGAGCGGGCTGCCCCGCCACTTCCAGCCGGTCCGCCGGGGCCGTCCGGGCAGGTCGATCCGGCCAGCGCACCAGCGAAGCGCGTCCCAAGCGTCGAGAATCGGCTCCTGCTCAGGGAAAAGCCGCGCGACGACGCGGGCGCAGGTGTCGCGCGGCGGATCGATCGCGGCACCGAGGCCCTGGGCGATGTCGTCGCCGTGCAACAGCAGTTCCACGCAGCCCATCGCGGCGAAACCGGCCGGATCGGAGCTGCCGGTCGGGTGGTAGGCGCGTTCGTCCGGCTGGCCGGTCCGGACCGCGGCGGCGAGCAAACTGCCGCCGGCGAGGGCGAATTCGAGCAGTTCGGCCGGGGACGCGTCGGCGTCGGTCTTGGCGAGGAAGCGCACGTAATGGTCGGCCGGACGGCTCACGACTTGGGCGGCATAGGACAGCAGCGTGTCGCCGAGGTGCTCTGCGGTGTAACGGCAATCCCAGTCGAGATCGCCCGCCGGACGGGTCCAGTCGCCGCCGGTGACGGGCGTGAGGGCGGCGGAAACACAGGTGAGGGCTTCGTCGAGGTCTTCGGCGCGCACGGTCATGCGGTCAGCGTAGAGAAGCCCAGAAGCCGCAGTGGTGTTCTTTCGCGAAACCGGTCAGCGGCTGCGCGCCGCCCGGCCGGTACGCCACCGCCTGCCCGGTCGGACCGCCGCGGACGAAGGACGTCCAGTCGTCCGCCATCCGGTCGGCGAGCCGTTGCTGAGCCGGAGTGAAAGCTGTTGGCTGCTCGGCAAAATCGAAGAGGTACGGCAGTTCCGCGGTGTGCGTGGCCCCGAGCGGGAACGGTGCTCGCAGCGCGGCCGCGGCCGGTGAGGTCGGGTCGTTGAACTCGTAGGTCGACACCGATGGCAGCGAACTGGCCAGCTTCGCGGTCGGACAGGCGAACGCCCAGTCGGTGACCGCCGCCGCGTACGCGAGGGAAGCGTTGCCGCTGAACGCATCCACCGGGTATTCGCGAGCGACCGCGGCCGCGTTGGGGAACACGGCGGCAAGCGCTTGCGGATAGCCGTGCCGCGTGACTTCGCGACCGGCCGCCGCCTGCTCGGCGAGGAAATACGTGAACTCGTCGTGGGTCGTGCCCAGCATCACCGGCACCGGAGTCGCCGGAACCTTGGCGGGCAGCACCGAACCGCCGGTGACCGGTCCGGGCATCTCGATGCCCGCGATCGAGCCGTACGCCGGCGCGGCCAGGAGTTTCCCGACCGGCAACGCGCGCAGGCATTCCGCGGCGGTCCGGCGGTCAGCGCACCCGCGCGCGGCGGCGTACTCGACGCTCTTGTGTTCGGCGGCGGGCAGCGTCGCCTGCGCCTGGCACGGTCCACTTTGGATGATCGCGGCCCGGAACAGCCCGCGCGAACCAGGGGCGACCAGGTGGTCGCACACCGACATCCCGCCCGCGGACTCCCCCGCGATCGTCACCTGGTTCGGGTCGCCGCCGAAGGATTCGATGTTGTCGCGCACCCACAGCAGCGCCTGCTGCTGGTCGAGGAAGCCGTAGTTGCCCGGTTCCGCGCCCAGCGACGGATCGGCCAGGAAGCCGAGCGCGCCGAGCCGGTAATTGAGCGTGACCACCACCGCGTCGCCGCGGTCGACGAGCCGGGCGGCGCCGTAGCGGTCGCCGCCTCCGCCGAGGAACGCGCCGCCGTGCAGCCACACCAGGACCGGCCGCCCGGTCTGCTCGGACGGCGGGGTCCAGACGTTCAGATAGAGGCAGTCCTCGCTGGTCAGGGCTCCGGCGGCGGCCTGCGGACAGCGGGGCCCTGGTTTCGTGGCGTCGCGCTCCCCCGTCCAGGGCTCGACCGGGGCGGGCGGCTGCCAGCGCCGCTCTCCGACGGGTGCGGCCGCGTACGGGATGCCTTGGAAGAGCCGGTGATCGGGCGCGACACTGCCGCGGACGGCGCCGGCGGAGGTGTGCACGACGTCGCCTGCCCGGCTGATCGCCGCGTCCGAAGCCGCGCAGGCCGAGGCCGCCAGAACGGGGACGACGGCCAGCGCCGCGAACCACCGTCGCCGAATCGCCCGAAAAGCCGCTGCCACTGGCCGGACGATACCGGCCGGGCGTCCGGGCCCGGCCGCCGGATCATCCGGCGGAGCGCCAGAACCACCCCGCCGGGCAGCGTCGAGACCAGACCGAGCACGCCGTAGCCGACGGCGACCGTCACGCCCTGCTCGGCGCCCAGCCCGGCGGCGGCGAACGAAACCGCCGCGGCGCCCTCGCGCGGGCCGAACCCGCCGACGTTGAGCGGCATCCCCATCGCCAGCAACGCGAGGACCAGCAGCGGCAGCAGGACGCTCAGCGGCGCGGTCGCCCCTGCCGCCCGGGCGGCGACCACGAACAACGTCAGATGCCCGGCCACCGCCAGCACAGACCAGCCGGTGACGCCGGGCCACGCTCCGAGCACGCCGGTCCGGAGGTCGGCCGCCCAGACCTGCCGGATCCGTCGCCGCATCGCCACTGCCGCCACGACCAGCGCCGCGGCCACGATCCCCAGGCAGATCAGCACCTGCCGCGGCAGCAGCTCCGGGCGGAAGACCACGACGGCCAGTCCGGCGGCCACCACGACGGTTTGCCCGGCGACGCGTTCGAGCACGACCGCCCGGACGCCGCGACCGACGTCGCCAGAGCGTCGTCCGTGCTGAACCGCGCGGTGGACGTCGCCGAGGACGCCGGCGGGCAGGACGCCGTTGAGGAATTGCGCGCCGTAGTAGTCGCCGACGGCTTCGCGGAACGGCAGGCGCAGCCCTAGCCGGGACGCGACCAGCTGCCAGCGAGCGGCACACGCCAGCGTCGTCACGGCCCCGATGACCAGGGCGATCGCGATCGGCCCCGGGCCAAGTGCGCGCAGGCCACCGGCGAACGCCCCGGTCCCCAGCCGCCACCACAGCGCAGCGATGAGCGCGGCCCCGGCCAGCAGTCGCAGCCACCGCATCAACGCACCGCCAAGATTCCGCTCAACCGGGCCGCCGCGGCGGCCCACCCCTCCAGTGTGCGCGCTCGCGCGGCGGCCGCAGCACGGAGTCGTTTCCGCAGGTCAGGATCATCTCGCCAGCTTCGGAGCGCTGCCGCGAGGGCTGTCGGGTCGCCGGGCGGGACGAGGAGGCCGGGTCGCTCGCCGTCCGGGGTGCGGCCGAGTGCGTCCGGGATGCCGCCGACGTCCGAGGCGAGCACCGGGATTCCGCGGGCGAGCGCCTCCGTGACGACCATGCCGTACGTCTCGGCGTGTGAGGGCAGGACCAGCAGGTCGGCCCGGGCGTAGGCGGCTTCGAGAGCTGATCCTTCGAGCGGGCCGGTGAAGCGGGCACGGGGGTGGCTCAAGGTGTTGGCGTAGGCCGGGTTTCGGGTGCGCGAGCCGACGAGGTCCACTTGCAGATCGTCCACTTCGGACAGTGCTTTCAGGAGGATGTCCTGGCCCTTGCGAGGGGTCACCGCCGCGACACAGATCAGCTGGGATACCCCGTCGGTCCCCGTCGCTCGCGGTGCCGGATCGGTCCCTGGCGGTGCGATGTGGACGGTAGCGAGCCCGTGGCGTTTCTCGACGGCACGGGCGGCGGCGGCGCTGGTGACGATGACCTGGTTCGCGAGCCGGAGGGTCTTCCGTTCGCGGGCGTCGAGGTCGGCCGCGCGGTGCGGGCTGTCGTCCGCCAACGGCAGGTGCACGAGGACCGCCAGGTCGAGCCGGTCCGCATGCGGGGCGAGGACGTCCGGCACTCCGCAGGCGACCAGGCCGTCGAGCAGCACTTTCGCTCCGTCGGGAACCTCGGCGAGGGCTTGGTCCAGGTGACGCCTCGCGTCCTCCCCGGGGTCCGGCCAGGTCCCTTCGACCGGCCGCAGCCGGACCGGCAGGTGCTCGGCCACGCGGCGGTCGTAGGTGTTGCCGCCGCTGGGCACGCTGCGGTCGTCGATGTCGCCGGGCACCACGAAACAGGACAGTCGCACGCTGCCTCCTTCCCTGCCGGAGACAACGTGCGACCGGGCGATCTGGTTCAGCCTTCGAACGTATCCGGGTCGAAGCCCGTGCGACGGCCTTCGTCGAGACCGCTGAGGACGTCGAGGTCGCTGTCGCTGAGGGAAAAGTCGAAGATGTCGATGTTCTCCCGCATCCGCTTCGGCGACGACGACTTCGGGAACACGACGTTGCCGAGCTGCACGTGCCAGCGCAGCACGATCTGAGCGGGCGTCTTGCCGTGCTTCCCGGCGAGTTCGGCCAGCAGCGGGTCTTCGAGCACCTCGCCCTGGGCGAGCGGGCTCCACGCCTCGGTCACGATGCCGTGCGCCTCGTGGTAGGCGCGCAGTTCCGGTTGCTGCAGCGCGGGATGCAGCTCGACCTGGTTCACCGCGGGCACTGTCGCCGACTCGGCCGCCAGCCGTTCCAGGTGCGGGATCTGGAAGTTGGACACCCCGATCGCGCGGGTCTTGCCCGCGCGCTGCAGTTCCTCGAAACCGTGCCAGGTGGCCACGTACTTGTCCTGGTGCGGAAGCGGCCAGTGGATCAGGTAGAGGTCGACGTAGTCCAGTTCGAGCCGTCGCAGGCTGCCCTCCATCGCGTTGATCGCGTTGTCGTGGCCCTGCGCGTCGTTCGCCAGCTTCGTGGTGACGAAGATTTCTTCCCGCGGCACCCCGGAATCGCGGATGCCCGCGCCGACGCCTTCTTCGTTGCGGTACATCTGCGCGGTGTCGAGGTGCCGGTACCCCGCTTCCAGCGCTTCGCGCACCGCCGCGGCCGTTTCCTCCGGCGGGATCTGGAAGACGCCCAGGCCGAACTGCGGAATCCGGACGCCGTTGTTGAGTTCGAGCTGCGGAACGCGGTTCGTCTCGATCGTCATATCGGCGGCCTACCCGTGCCCGGCGGCGGTGAAACTCGCTCGATCAGGCAGCGACAGTCTCGCGGACACAAAGGATTTCGTCCGCGCCGGTCACCGCGAGACACCGCCGGACCGAGTGCGCCGGCCCAGGCACGACCGCGAACAGGGGCATCCGGTCGTGCGCGTCGAGCAGGGCACGGACGCCGGCGCAGCTCAGGAACGCGACGCCGGACAGATCGACGACCACCGGCCCGGTCAACGGCGCGACCGCCGCTTCGAAAACGTGCGCGGTAGCCGCGTCGAGGTCTCCGACCAGGGCGAGGTGGATCGCATCCGCTTTCCTGGCCGCGCGGACAGTCAATTCGACCGGCGCGGTGACGCCGGGAAAATGGGGAGTCATGGGTTTGCGCTCCTTTCGCAGAGATCTGCTGGGGGCGCTGACCGCAGTACGGTTCTGGACAACAGCCAACCCTTGCGACCGTACGCGTTCTGCCCGTGCGGTCAACCCAGGTGACAAGGAGGTTCACTCCCGCGGCGGCTGAGTCCGCCTGTTCGGGGGGACGCCTGGCCGATCGGGTGATCGCCGGTTGCGCAGCGGTTGAGCCCGGTTGGCGGGCTGGGCGGCGGGTTTGCCGGGTTGTGTTGCGGGTGCGGGGATTCGTTTGGTGGCTGTTCACTCGCGGGGCACCTTGGCCGGGTGATGCCTCGGGGAGAGGTTGAGCGCACGATCATTAGGGCGCGCTGGGGTACTGCGGACGATCAGGTTGGCCCGGCGGCTTTCTCCGGAGTCTGCTCGCCCATCGATTCGCTCGGTGATCGAGCTTCGCGGCTGCGGCCGTTCACTGGTGCAGCAAGCAAACTGGCTGGGCCCGCGCGGCATGTTCAGCGCGGGCGCGTCTGGCAGCTGAAACGACTTGGCGCGACAGGAACTCGCGCCCCTGATTCGCACGGCGGCCGAGCCGAACTGCGCACCAGCGACAGTTCGCCCTCGCGGCAACTGCCTCTTCCGGCGTGGGTCGAGTTCGCTCGCGTAGTGGCGACATTCTGCAGCCATCGATTCGCACCGCGATCGAGCCGCACGTCACTGCCGATCAGTCTGGCGGCGGGTCAGTCCGCTTGCTCAAGAACTGCCCGCCCACTCGGCGACTTACCCACTCGCACTGCGGCTGATGTCCACTGTGGACTGTCAGTCGCGAAGGGCGAGCTTCGCCAGTTCCTCGTCGAAGTCGAAGCAGCGGTCCTCGAAGCCGACCGGGACCTCGTCGTAGGTGCGGTCGAGGAAGTCGGCGAGTTCGTTCGCCGCCGCCTCCAGCACCGCGGAACCGTCGGGCGCGTTCAGTTCGACGAGCACACGGCTGTCGTCGGCGGCCGGACGCACCTGGACGTCCCCGTCGCCCGCCGGGGCGAGCAGGCCGTCGGCGAGAAGGTCGCGGCCGAACAGCCAGCGCACGACGCCGCCGCCGGCGTGGTAGCCGACCGACACCGCGAACGGATCCGACGGGTCGTACTCCAAATCGGCGCGCACCGGCAGCGGGACGGACCCGAACGTCCGCAACCCGAAGATGATCGTCGCGCGGACGACCTGCGGTTCGGTTTCCACGACGGCGCCTCCTTCGTTACCCGGTCGCGAACCTGTCCGGACCGAAGTGAATGTTTCTCAATAAGTAACGCGCCGTAAGAGCCTAAGCTGCCCGACCGAGCAGATTTCACCCCAACGGTGGAGATCTACGTCTCAGTTGGCTACGCAAGGGCAGCATTGACAGCAGGATCGGGCAGCGCACACCTCAGCACCCCAGCAGGGTGCGAACGCTTTCGACCTGCGAAAACGGATCCCCACGATCGTGGGACCGGACGGGTCAGGTCAGGCGGAGGCGGCTTGCTCGCCGCGAAAACGACGATGAAGACCGGGCGGGCGGAATCGGTTCAAAGCCGAGCGACGAATCGGTTGGCGACAGCCTCCGAAATTCAACGCGGGTTCAGCGCGCCGTCGCCACGCCGACAAGGCGAGCCACTTCGAGTGCGAGATACCCGAGCACCAGCGCCGTAGTGGCCGCCTTGGTCGACGAGTGTTCGCCCGTGCCGCGAAGCTAGCCATCCGGAGCGGGACCGATCCCCGGCAGAACTCCGCACCCAGCCGGGGGGGGCCGGAACGCCAAGGGGGCGACCGGTCGCAGCCCCCTGACCGGCCGGGCAGGCAGTGCTGGAGGCAGGGAACCAAGCCACGGCCCGCATCACTCCACCCCGCCGTGCGCCCAGCCGGAGCAGGGTCGCCGCAGGTTGCGGGAACCCAAACCGCGCACCCGCATCGCTGCAATCCAACGCACCACCAGCCGGGGAACAGGAATCCTTGAAGCCACGGGAGTTCGGTCGCTCGCCTGGGCATTAACCCGGCCAGCCGGGCAGGCTCAGAGTGCCGGGAGCAGAGGGAACCCACTCGCCGTCCGCATCACTCCACCCCACCGCGCGCCCAGCCCGGGCAAAGCCGCTGCAGGTTGCGGGAACCCAAACCGCCCACCGGCATCACTCCCCCGCCGCGCGACCATCCAGGGCAGAGCCACTCGAAATTGCGGGAACCCAAACCACCCACCCACATCACTCACCTCGCCGCCCCACCAGCCACGGCGAAGCAGGAATCCGACCCACCGCCCAAACCCGGCGACCCGCCCCCCACTCAACCGGTCAGCGGCTCCACTCCTCCACCCGCACCCCCATCAACCCGGCCGCCGCGCGTAGTTCCTTTCGCCGGTCTCCTGGCACCGCGTGCACGTGGTTCGCCCCGAAGCTCGACAGAAACGTCTCCGCCGCCACGTCCAGGCGCGCGAACGCATGCGGCCACTCCGGCGTCGACCGTGACACCAGTTCCTCCGTCGTCCGCTCGTCGTAGTTCTCGAATTCCCCCAGCATCAGCTGCATCCGGTATTCCCCGTCCAACCGGCTCAACCGCGCCAAGGTCATCCGTCCGGGGGCGGCGATGTGCTGAACCGAGGCCCCGCCCGCGGGGAAAAAGAAAACCTCCGGATAAAGGTGCACCTTCGCCAGGTTCTCCGCCGGATCCTCGCTCCGCGCGGCGAACCAGGTCGCGTGCTGGCCGGAGTTGCACAAATCCCATACGTCCCGATCCGGGTGGTAATGCCGGACATCGGCGAACAGCACCGGCGTCCCGGTGATCCGGTGCATCAGCTGCATGGTCAGCGCACCGTCCATGTCCGCCTCGGTGGCGGTGACGTGCACCGCCTTGGGACCGTTCCAATCGTAAGGATCGTTGAGCAGCGCCTCGGCGACATCAGCCGTCGCGAAATGTTCCGTCAGCTCCGGTTGTGCCTTGATACCAGAGAAATCCAGGTGCCGTTCCGCCGCGACATCGCGTACGGCCAGGTACAGGCGCAGTTGCCGTTCCAATAATTCCGGGGTGAGACGATCTCCATCATAGTGCACGGTGGCGTGTTGTTCCAGCCATTTCCGCCCGGCCTCGACTTCAGAAGAAGTGCCGGATTCCGCGCGGCGAACCAGTTCGTACTGGTCGATTTCCTCGACGTCCACACCGAATTGCCGCATCCACTGATCGGTATTCGCCACGGCCGTATTCATCCCCATCGGCCGCCCGCCGAAACGGCCGAAGGTCGAACCGCGCAGCGAACCGACGGCCGCCGCGGCGCTCGCGTGTGCGCTGACTTCGGCGATCAACCCGGGGTCGGCAGGCGCGCCCCACAAGCGGGTGTGCGCGCGGCCGATCTGGTCGAGTGCGCCCCCGGCGGCGAGCATGCCGACCAAGCCCGGCTCGGTCGGGTCGGTGCTCGCGACGAGCAGCAACGGACCCGGTGTCGCGTCCGCAGCCAGCATCGTGAAGTGCGGGAACGCCCACACCGCGTAGTACAGCACCGTCACGTCCACCGAACTCGCGGCGACCGATCGCGCGGCCGCGGTCGCGGTGGTGTTCGTGGCGACCAGTCCCCCGGTGACGACGTCGTGGCCCGCCGCGGTCAGGGCCGCGGTGAAGTCGTCCACTTTGGACCGGATGAAGCCGGTGTTCCGCCGGTGCACGTGGTCACGCCCGTCGGATACGGCAAGGACACCGATTCGCGCCATATGTCAGCTCCGGTTCAGCTCGGCGTACACCTGGGCCGCGTTCTCGCGCGTCACCAGGCGAGTGGGCAGGGTCTGCGTCTTGGGCACGGTCTGGCAATCGACGAGCAGTTTCTTCGCCGCCGCAACGGCTTCCTTGCCGCCGGTCGGGTAAATGAACGTCGCGGACAGACGGCCGGCCTCGACCGCCTTGATGCCGCCTTCCGGAACCGGCAGGCCGTCGATGCCGACGATCGGCAGGTCCGCGCGGCCCGCGTTCTGCGCGGCGATGCGCGCGCCCTCGGCCATCGGGTCGTTCTCGGAGAACATCGCCTGCGCGTCCGGATGCGCCTTCAGCAACGCGTCCGCCTGCTGTTGTCCCTTGTCCCGCAACCAGTCCGCGTCCGCGCTGCCCACGACGGTGATGTTGCGATCAGTGATGCCCTGGTTGAATCCGTCGCTGCGTTCCTTGGCTGGCGTCGACCCGGCGAGACCTTTCAGTTCGACGACTTTCCCGCCACGGGGCAGCAATTTCTCGGCGAAGAACTTGCCCGCTTGGCGGCCGATGTCCACATTGTCCGCGCCGATAAAGGACGTATAGCCGTCGCCGTCGACTTTCCGGTCCAGCACGAGCACCGGAATCCCCTGGTCGTACGCCTTCTTCACCACGCTGGTCAGCGGCGTCGCCTCGTTCGGGCTGATGATCAGCAGGTCGATGCCCTGGGTGAGGAAGGTGTTGACCTGCTCGACCTGTTTCGCGTTGTCCTGCGCGGCATCCGCGTAACTGACGCTGAATTGCGGCACGCCGGCCGCGGCCTTGCGGACGTCGTCGTCCATCCGCACGCGGTACGGCTCGGCGAGATTCGCTTGGCTCATCCCGATTTTGTACTTCCCGCTCGGGCCGTGGCACTGCTTGGCGGCCGGCGCGGTGCCGGACGACGCACCCGGCGCGTTCTCGTGGGTGGTGCCGCAGGCGGTGACGGCCGAGACGAGGGCCAGCCCCGCCAGGACCGCCCCGCCGCGGATGAAGCCGGACATCTGCTCCTCTTTTCCCCGAACGCCTAGGCCGTGGCCGGGCGCAGCCGCTGCAGGCCCGCGGCGAGCACGATCACCACGCCGACCACGATCAGCTGGACGTTCGAATCGATGTCGTTGAGCTGGAGAATGTTGTCGAGCACGCCGACCAGCAGAGCGCCCGCGACGGTGCCGGACACCGACCCGCGCCCGCCGGACAGGCTGGTCCCGCCGATCACGACGGCCGCGATGGCGTTCAGTTCGTAGCCGGTGCCGTCGTTGGGCCCGCCGAAGTTGTACTGTCCCGCGTGGACGATTCCGGCCAGCGCGGCGAGCAGCCCGCACAGCCCGAAGACCAGCACCTTCACCCGGACCACCGGCACCCCGGACAGCACCGCCGCCTTCTCGTTGCCGCCGATCGCGTACACGTGCCGGGAAAACGCGCTCGCCCGCAGCACCAGCACCGCCAGCGCGGCGACCACCACGAAGAACAGCGCCGGGATCGGGACCACGCCGCCGAACGTCCGCTCGCCCAGCAGCGAGAACGGCACCGGAGCCTGGCCGGGACCGTCGCCGTAGGTGATCGAAACGCCCTCGCCGCCGGACCACATCCGGGCGATCCCGCGCGCGATCTGCATCCCGGCGAGCGTCACGATGAACGACTGGATCCGGAACCGCGCGCTCGCGATCCCTTGCAGCAGCCCGAAACCGAAGCCGAGCGCGAGGATCGCCAGCACGCCCGGCACGAGCCCCCAGCCGCCGCTGGTGAGCAGCAGCGCGACGCCGACGCTCGCCAGCCCCATCACCGACCCGACCGACAGGTCGATGCCGCCGACCAGGATCACCAACGTCATGCCGACCGCGATGATGCCGATCTCGGAGATCGCGCGGACGACGTTGAACAGGTTGCCGCTGCCGAGGAACACCAGCTCCCCGTCACGGTGCGGGGAAAAGACGATCGCGGCGGCGAAGACCAGCACCAGCCCGAAGACGCTCTGGAACCGGAACACCGCGGCCAGCACTCCGCGCCCGTTCACCGGACGTCTCCCATCGACGCGGCGAGCAGTTCCGCCTCGCCCGCATGAGCCGTGTCCAGTTCGTGCACACCGCGCCCGCCGCGCAGCACCACCACGCGGTCGCACACCCCGACCAGCTCAGCCGGTTCCGACGACGCCAGCAGCACCCCGACGCCGCTCCGCGCGGCCTCTCCGAGCAGCCGGTAGATCTCCGCCTTCGCCCCCACGTCCACCCCGCGCGTCGGCTCGTCCAGCAACAGCAGCACCGGTTCGGTGAGCAAAGCCCGGCCCAGCACCACTTTCTGCTGATTCCCGCCGGACAGCGAGCCCACCGGATCGGCGAGCGACCCCAGCTTCACCCCGAGCCGCCCCGCTTCCTCCCCGGCCACCGCACGCCCTCGGCGGCCGGGAACGATCCCGAACCGAGCCAGTCGCTCCACAATGGACAGCACGGTGTTCGCCACGACGGAATGTTCCAGCGCCAGCCCCGCGATCCGCCGGTCCTCGGGCACGAACGCGATCCCCGATCGCAGCGACCTGCGCGGCGACCGCGGCCGGAACTCCTTGCCGCGCAGGAAAATCCGCCCGCCGACCAGCTTGCCGCCGGACGCGCCGTAGAGCGCCTCCAGCAGCTCCGTCCGCCCCGCGCCGAGCAACCCGGCGACACCGACGATCTCTCCGGCCCGCACAGTCAAGCTGATCCCGTCCGGCTCCCGCCGCCCGGCGCGCGGCCGCACCGCGAGATCCTCGACGCGAAGCACATCGCCCTGATCTGGCGAGGACGCGCTGTCCGCACGGAACATCAGGTGCACCGGACGGCCCACCATCGCCTCCGCGGCCCGCTCGGCAGTCAGCTCCGCCGCGCTGAACTCGGCGACGACCTCGCCGTTGCGCAGCACCGTCGCACGGTCCGCGACCCGGCCGATCTCGTCCATCCGGTGCGACACGTAGACGATCGCCGCCCCGTCGGCGCGCAGCTGGTCGATGACCGTGAACAGCCGCTCCACCTCGCGCGGCGACAGCGCCGACGTCGGTTCGTCCATCAACAGGATCCGGGCGTCCAGCGACAGCGCTTTCGCGATGGTGACGAGCTGCTGTTCGCCGGTGCGCAGCCGTTCGACCGGCGTGCGCGGGTCGAGGTCGACTCCGGAGCGCTCGAGCACCTCGCGCGTGGCCGCGACCATCCGCCGCCGGTCGACGGTGCCGCCGCGGGTGTGCGGTTCGCGGCCGAGAAAGACGTTCTCCGCCACCGAAAGCGCGGGCACGAGGTCCAGTTCCTGATGGATCATCGCGACCCCGGCGCGGCGCGCGTCGGCCGGACGGGCGAACCGGACCGCCTCCCCCGCGATCCGGATCGCCCCCTCCCCGGCGGCGACCTCCCCGGACAAGATCTTCAGCAGCGTGGACTTGCCTGCCCCGTTCTCGCCGAGCAGCGCGTGCACCTCCCCCTTCGCCGCGGTGAAGTCCACCGCGCCCAGGGCACGCACCCCGCCGTAGGTCTTGCTGACGCCGGCCAGCTCGACCAGCGCGACGCCGCCGTCGCCCATGCCCGCCCTCTCGGCCCGCCCCGCGTCGAGAAATCGATTACCCGAGACGGTAGGGGCAGCCCAGGAGAGTGTCAAGGGTCACATTTTCCCATTGCCCACGAGGCATCCGCCCGGTTCGGTCCTCGGTCGCCCCGCCGCCGCCTGAACTGCGGGTAACCCCTGTCCGACCCCCTGGAAACGCCTGGCCAACCAGTTGCCGCCGCCCCTGGCCGACCGGCGTGATTTGTGGCATACCTCGCGATAAATCAGGCCCGGACGACCTGACACGAGCCGTTTTTGGCGGGTTCCTACAAACCGGCAGGCGCGGCATGCGTCATCCGCGACATTGGTGTACCCGGCGGTAAGGGAGCAATGTGTACGACGAAGACAGGCGACGTTCCGGCGGGTCCGGCGTCGCCTGCTGTGCGTGGATGTCGTTGGGTTCGCTGGGAGGCTTTGTCCGTGTTCAATCGCGTCGCCATCGTCAATCGCGGGGAGGCCGCGATGCGGCTCGTCCACGCCGTCCGGGACCTGTCCGCCGAGACCGGGCGACGGATCGAGACGGTCGCGCTCTACACGGACGCGGACGCCACCGCGACTTTCGTCCGCGAAGCCGACGTCGCCTATTCGCTCGGCCCCGCCTCCGCGCGGCCCTACCTCGACCTCGCCAAACTGGAGAAGGCGCTGGTCGAGACCAAGGCCGACGCCGCGTGGGTCGGCTGGGGCTTCGTCGCCGAGGACCCGGCGTTCGCCGAGCTGTGCGACAAGATCGGCGTCGCCTTCGTCGGCCCGAGCGCGGACGCGATGCGCAAGCTCGGCGACAAGATCGGCGCGAAGCTGATCGCCGAGGAGGTCGGCGTCCCGGTCGCGCCGTGGAGCGGCGGCGAGGTCGCGACGCTCGAGGAGGCCCTCGCCGCGGGCGACAAGATCGGCTACCCGCTGATGCTCAAGGCCACCGCGGGCGGCGGCGGGCGCGGCATCCGCAAGGTGGAGTCGGCGGGCGACCTCACCGAGGCGTACGAGCGCACCAGCCAGGAAGCGCTGCGCGCGTTCGGCAGCGGCGTCGTGTTCCTGGAGCGCCTGGTCACCGGCGCGCGGCACGTCGAGGTCCAGGTGATCTCCGACGGCGAGACCGCGTGGGCGCTCGGCGTCCGCGACTGCTCGGTGCAGCGGCGCAACCAGAAGATCATCGAGGAGTCCGCGTCGCCGGTGCTCGGGCCGGACCAGACGGCCGAGCTGAAGGCGTCCGCGGAGCGGCTCGCGGTCGCGGTCGGCTACCGCGGCGCGTGCACCGTCGAATTCCTCTACCACCCGGGCGACCGGATGTTCGCCTTCCTCGAGGTCAACACCCGGCTCCAGGTGGAACACCCGATCACCGAGATCACCACCGGCACCGACCTGGTGCGGCTGCAGCTGCACGTCGCGTCCGGCGGCAAGCTCGAAGGCGAGCAGCCCGCCGAGTCCGGGCACGCCGTCGAGGCGCGGCTCAACGCCGAGGACCCGGACCGCGACTTCGCGCCGTCCCCCGGCCGCATCGCGCGGCTGCTGCTGCCCGCCGGCCCGGGCATCCGGGTCGACACCGGCGTCAGCGAGGGCGACACGATCCCCGCCGACTTCGACTCGATGATCGCCAAGATCATCGCCTACGGCCGCGACCGCGACCAGGCGCTCGCGCGGCTGCGCCGGGCGATGTCCGAGACGTCCGTGCTCATCGAGGGCGGCGCCACCAACAAGAGCTTCGTGCTCGACCTGCTCGACCAGCCCGAGGTGATCGACGCCAGCGCGGACACCGGCTGGATCGACCGCGTCCGCGCCGAAGGCCGGCTCGTCACCACGCGGCACTCCGCGGTCGCGCTCGCCGCGGCGGCGATCGAGGCCTACGAGGACGACGAGGAGGTCGGTCGGCAGCGGCTGCTGTCCACCGCTTTCGGCGGCCGTCCGCAGGTGCGCCACGAAATCCGTCCGCTGGACCTGAAACTGCGCGGCGCGTCCTACCGCGTCACGGTCGCGCGCACCGGGCCGAAGCGGTTCCGGATCGGCGTCAGCGGCGGCGGCGACGTGCACCCGGCCGACGTCGAGATCGAGCGGTTCGACGAGTACAGCGGGCAGATCACCGTCAACGGCACGCGGTTCCGGCTCGTCACCGGCACGCACGGGCCGATCCACCTGGTCGAGGTCGACGGCGTCACGCACCGGATCAGCCGCGACGAGGGCGGCGTCGTCCGCTCCCCCGCGCCCGCGCTGGTGGTCGCCACGCCGGTCGCGGTGGACGACGAGGTCGAGTCCGGCGCGCCGGTGCTCGTGCTGGAAAGCATGAAGATGGAGACGGTGCTGCGCGCGCCGTTCCGGGCCCGGGTGAAGGAACTCCCGGTGTCGATCGGCAGCCAGGTGGAGACCGGGGCGCCGCTGCTGCGCCTCGAACCGCTCGCCGACGAGGCCGAGGACGAGGCCGCCGCGGAAGCCGAGACCGCCGAGATCGACCTGCCCGCCGAACCGGGCGGCACGAGCGCGGCCGACCGGGTCGAGCGCGGCAGCCAGGACCTGCGCGGCCTGCTGCTCGGCTTCGACGTCGACCCGCACGACCAGGGCCGCGTGCTCAGCGGCTACCTGGCCGCGCGCGCGGAGCTGGCGTCGCGGCCGCTGGAGGGCGAGCTCGGGCTGCTGGACGTCTTCGCCGATCTGTCCGAGCTGAGCCGGAACAAGCCGGCCGCGGACGACCTGAGCGCGTCGAGCCCGGTGCACAGCGCCCGCGAGTACTTCCACACCTATCTGCAGAGCCTCGACGTCGAGCGGGCCGGGCTGCCCGAGAAGTTCCAGGGCAGGCTGCGCCGCGTGCTCGGCAACTACGGCGTCGGCGACCTGGAGCGCACGCCGGAGCTGGAAGAGGCCGTCTTCCGGATTTTCCTTGCCCAGCAACGGGCTTCGAGCGACAGCGCGATCGTTTCCGCGCTGCTGCGCCAATGGCTCGCCGAGGCCCCGCCCTCGGCCGAGCTGCGCGAAGCGGCCGGGCTCGCGCTGGAGCACCTGATCGCCGCCACCCAGCTGCGTTTCCCGGCGGTCAGCGACCTCGCCCGCGGCGTGGTGTTCCGCTGGTTCGCGCAGCCGCTGCTGCGCCGGGCCCGCGCCGAGGTGTACGCCGAGATCCGCGGCCACCTGAGCTACCTCGACCGCAACCCGGACGCGGCCGACCGCGCCGAGCGGATCTCCGGGATGGTGTCGAGCAACGAGCCGCTGGTGCGGCTGCTCGGCCAGCGGATCGGGCGGCCGGGCGCGGACCCGGCCCCGATGCTCGAGGTGCTGACCCGGCGTTACTACGGCAACAAGGCGCTCACCGACGTGCGCGTGCGGGAGGTCGCGGGCTGCTCGTTCGTCACCGCTTCGCATCCGGAACCGGCGCGCGTGGTCACCACCGCGGTCGACTTCCCGCAGCTTCCGGACGCGATGCGCGCGGTGGCCGAGCTGTCCGCCGACGCCGGCGCGCCGGTGGCCGCGGACGTCTATCTGAAGTGGACCGACCAGCCCGACAGCGACGCGATGGCCGCGAAGCTCGGCGAAATCGTTGCCGCGCAACCGCTTCCGGCCGATGTCGACCGGGTCGTCACCACCGTCGCCGGTGGCGGCGGCGCGGTGATGCACCACCACTTCACCTTCCGCCGGACCGAATCCGGCTTCGAGGAGGACCGGGTGATCCGCGGGCTGCACCCGCGCGTCGCCGAGCGGCTGCGGCTGGAGCGGCTGCAGGAATTCGACCTCACGCGGCTGCCGTCGGCGGACGAAGAGGTGTACCTGTTCACCGGCACCGCGAAGGCGAACCCGGCCGACGAGCGGCTGATCGCGATGGCGCAGGTCCGCGACCTCACGCCGCTGCGCGAGGCGGACGGCAGGCTCGTGTCGCTGCCCTCGGCCGAGGACACGCTCGCCGCGTGCCTCGACGCGGTGCGCAACGCGCAGGCGCGGCGTCCGGCGAAGAACCGGTTCGACACCAACCGGATCGTCATCTACGTGTGGCCGCCGAGCGACCTGACGATGGACGAGCTGAACCTGCTCGCCCGCCGCGTGCTGCCGACCACCGCGGGCGCGGGCCTGGAGGAAATCCGGTTCCTGGCGCGGCAGCGGAACGCCGAAACCGGCGAGCTGACCGACATCGCGGTGACGATCCGCAACGAGGTCGGCGCGGGCGTGCGGCTGTCGGTCGAGGCCCCGAGCACCGAACCGGTGCAGCCGCTGGACGACTACCGGCAGAAGGTGCTGCGCGCGGCACGACGCGACACGGTGTACCCGTACGAGCTCACCGAACTGCTGGCCGGCGGCGGGTCTTTCGCGGAGCACGACCTGGACGACAGCGGCGCGCTGGTCCCGGTCGACCGGCCGCGCGGGCAGAACAAGGCCGGTCTCGTGGCGGGTGTGGTCAGCACGCCGACCGACCTCGTTCCCGAGGGCGTCAAGCGCGTGGTGCTGCTGGGCGACCCGACGAAGTCGCTCGGCGCGCTGGCCGAACCGGAGTGCACGCGGGTGATCGCGGCGCTGAACCTGGCGCAGGAGCTGCGGGTTCCGGTCGAGTGGTTCGCGCTGTCGTCCGGCGCGCGGATCTCGATGGAGTCCGGCACCGAGAACATGGACTGGGTCGCGGCCGCGCTGAAGCGGATCGTGGAGTTCACCCAGGACGGCGGCGAGATCAACATCGTGGTCGCCGGGATCACCGTGGGCGCGCAGCCGTACTGGAACGCCGAGGCCACGATGCTCATGCACACCAAGGGCATCCTGGTGATGACGCCGGATTCGGCGATGGTGCTCACCGGCAAGCAGTCGCTGGACTTCTCCGGCGGCGTGTCGGCCGAGGACAACTTCGGCATCGGCGGCTACGACCGCGTGATGGGCCCGAACGGGCAGGCGCAGTACTGGGCGCCGAACCTCGCCGGGGCGCGCGACGTGCTGATGGCGCACTACGCGCACACCTACGTCGTGCCGGGCGAAGCGGGCCCGCGCCAGGCGGTCACCACCGACCCGGCCGGCCGCGACGTGTCGGACTACCCGCACGCCGTCGTCGGCAGCGATTTCGCCACGGTGGGCCAGATCTTCTCCGCCGAGCACAACCCGGACCGCAAGAAGCCGTTCGACATCCGCACGGTGATGCGCGCGCTGTCCGACCAGGACCACCCGGTGCTGGAACGCTGGGCGGGCATGGCGGACGCGGACACCGCCGCGGTGCAGGACGTGCACATCGGCGGCCACCCGGTGTGCCTGCTGGGCATCGAATCGCGTTCGGTGCCGCGCCGCGGCTTCCCGCCCACCGACGGCCCGGACACGTTCACCGCGGGCACGCTGTTCCCGAAGTCGTCGAAGAAGGCGGCCCGCGCGATCAACGCGGCGAGCGGCAACCGTCCGCTGGTGGTGCTGGCGAACCTGTCCGGCTTCGACGGGTCGCCGGAGTCGATGAAGAAGCTCCAGCTGGAGTACGGGGCCGAGATCGGCCGCGCGATCGTGAACTTCGAGGGCCCGATCGTGTTCACGGTGATCTCGCGGTATCACGGCGGGGCGTTCGTGGTGTTCTCGAAGGCGCTGAACCCGAACATGACCGTGCTGGCGCTGGAGGGCTCGTTCGCGTCCGTGCTGGGCGGCGCCCCGGCGGCGGCGGTGGTCTTCGCGGGTGAGGTGAAGACCCGGACGGCCAATGACCCTCGGGTGGCTGAGCTGCAGAAGCGGTTGGGCGAGCTGAGCGGGGCCGAGCGGGCTGCGTGCGCGGCGGAACTGGCTGAGGTGACGTCGTCCGTGCGGGCCGAGAAGCTCGGCGAGGTGGCGTCGGAGTTTGACCGGGTGCACAGCATCCAGCGCGCGGTCGAGGTCGGGTCGGTGGACGCGATCGTGAGCACCGCGCAGCTTCGGCCGCGGATCATCGAGGCGATCGAGCACGGACTGAAGGGCTGAGGGATCCTCGTGGGTGCTGGTGCCGGTTCTAACCGGTGCCAGCCACTCGCGAGACTCAGCGGAGGGCTTTCGGTTCCGCGCGGACGGGTCTGCCCTCACCACGGCGTGGCGACCTCGCTAGCCTGGCCCGCGCCGCCAACGGCACGGCCGGGCTAGCGGCGCGCACCCTCGCAGGCGACTTGCCTGTCTAGGCCGGGGGGTCGTGAGCGTTTATGCACTCACGAGGCCACCGTGATCCCCCGGATCGTTTTCACCTCGCCCAGCAGCGCCGAGGTCACCTTGACCGAGTACCCGTCCAGCGCGTAACGCCGCTCCCCTACGTGCAGGTGCACCGGCGTGTTTCCCTGATGCGCCAGCAAAGTCTGCTTGAGTTCCAGCACCACCGGCAGCGTCACCTTCTCCGCCCGGGTGTGCAGCACCAGCGGCGTTTCCCCGAGTTCCGTCAGGTCGAGCGGCGCCAGATCCGCCCCGAAGACCGACATTTTGTCCTCCCGCCAGTTCACCCGGCCCTTCACGAGCACCGCGTTGTCCTCCACCAGATCCGCCGCGCACAACGCGTACGACTTCGCGAAAAACAACACCTCCAGCGAAGCGTCCAAATCCTCGACCGTGCAGATCGCCCACGGTTCGCCCTTTTTGTTCACCCGCCGCTCCAATGAAGTGATCAATCCGGCGAGGACGAGTTCGCCTTCTTTCGGCGGGTTGTCGATGATCGCCGCGATCGGGCGGGGCGCGTGTTTGCGGAGGACACCTTCCGCGCCGTCCAGTGGATGAGCTGAAACGTAGAGACCGAGCATGTCCCGCTCGTGCGCCAGCAATTGCTTGCGCGGCCATTCTTCGGCGGTGAATTTCACGTGCGTCAACGGGGACGAGGCCGGCTCGTCATCCCCGCCGCCGAAGAGGTCGAACTGGCCCATCGCTTCCTGGCGCTTGAGCGGCACCACGGCTTCCACCGCGTCCTCGTGCACCTGGATCATCGACAGCCGCGTGTGCCCCATCGAATCGAACGCGCCCGCCTTGATCAACGACTCGATCACCCGCTTGTTGCAGGCCACCAGCTCCGACTTGTCCAAGAACTCCGTGAACGAGGAGTAGTTCCCCTTCTCCTCGCGCGTCTTGATGATCGACTCCACCACGTTCGCGCCCACGTTGCGCACCGCGCCCATGCCGAACCGGATGTCGTTCCCGACGGCCGCGAACCGCAACGCCGACTCGTTCACATCCGGCGGCAAAACCTTGATCCCCAGCCGACGGCACTCCGACAGATAGATCGCCGACTTGTCCTTGTTGTCACCCACCGACGTGAGCAACGCGGCCATGTACTCCGGCGTGTAATTCGCCTTCAGATACGCCGTCCAATATCCGACTAGCGCGTACCCAGCGGCGTGCGACTTGTTGAAGGCATAACCCGCGAACGGAAGGATGGTGTCCCACAACGCTTGCACGGCTTCGCCGGAGAACCCGTTGTCGACCATCCCGGCACGGAAGCCCTCGAATTCCTTTTCGAGGACTTCTTTCTTCTTCTTGCCCATCGCGCGCCGCAGCACGTCCGCACGGCCCATCGAGTACCCGGCGACCTTCTGCGCGATCTGCATGATCTGTTCCTGATACACCACCAGACCATGCGTTTCGGCGAGGATCTCGCGCAGCGGTTCCTCCAATTCCGGATGGATCGGTTCGATGGCCTGCCGCTTGTTCTTGCGGTCCGCGTAGTTGTTGTGCGTGTTCATCGCCATCGGGCCCGGCCGGTAGAGCGCGTTGACGGCCACGATGTCCTCGAACCCAGTGGGGCGCATGCGGCGCAACAGATCCCGCATCGCGCCACCATCCAATTGGAACACTCCGAGGCTGTCGCCGCGGACCAGCAGCGCGAAGGTCTCGGCGTCGTCGACGGCCAGCCGGTCGAGGTCGATGTCCTCGCCGCGGTTGGCCTTGATGTTGTCGATCGCGTCGCCGATGACGGTGAGGTTGCGCAGGCCCAGGAAGTCCATCTTCAGCAGGCCGATGGCCTCGCACGACGGGTAGTCCCAGCCGGTGATGATCGAACCGTCGTCCCTGCGCCACAACGGAATCGCGTCCATCAACGGCTCGCTCGACATGATCACCGCGCAGGCATGGACGCCCGCATTGCGGATCAGCCCCTCCAGGCCGCGGGCGGTGTCGAAGATCGTCTTGCACTCTTCGTCTGTCTCGACCAAGGCGCGAACCTCGGCCGCTTCCGCGTAGCGATCGTGCCTCGCGTCCACGATTCCCGACAGCGGAATGTCCTTGGCTGCTACCGGTGGCGGCAAGGCTTTGGAGATCCGGTCCGCGATCGAGTACCCTGGTTGTCCGAAGTGGACTCGTGCGGAGTCCTTGATCGCGGCTTTCGTTTTGATGGTGCCGAAAGTGATCACCTGCGCGATCCGGTCGGAGCCGTATTTCTCGGTGGCGTACCGGATCATCTCGCCGCGCCGGCGGTCGTCGAAGTCCATGTCGATGTCCGGCATGGACACTCGCTCCGGGTTCAGGAAGCGCTCGAACAGCAGACCGTGCCGGATCGGGTCGAGGTTGGTGATGCGGAGTGCGTACGCGACCAGCGATCCCGCCGCCGAGCCTCGCCCCGGACCGACGCGGATTCCGGCTTCGCGGGCGTGCGTCATGAGGTCAGCCGTGATGAGGAAGTACCCGGGAAACCCTTTGTCCACAATGACATCGAGTTCGTACTCGGCTCGATCTCGGTACTCTTCGGGAACCCCGTCCGGCAACCGGTGTGCCAGCCCGGACATCACTTCATGATGCAGCCAGGTGGCTTCGGTGTGGCCTTCGGGGACGTCGAAGACCGGCATCCGGTCCTTGTGCGTGTACACGTCCTCATACGACTCGACCCGCTCCGCGATCAGCAGCGTGTTGTCCGCCGCCCCCGGAACCTCCCGATCCCAGTACTCCCGCATCTCGTCCGACGACTTCAGGAAATAACCGTCCCCGTCGAACTTGAACCGCGTCGGATCGTTCAACGTCTTCCCCGCCTGCACGCACAACAGCGCCGAATGCGTGTCCGCCTGGTCCTTCGTCACGTAATGCGAATCGTTCGTCGCCAGCGGAGGCAGGTCCAGCAGCTTCCCGATCTCCAGCAGACCCTCCCGCACCGACCGCTCGATCGGCAGCCCGTGGTCCATCAGCTCCAGGAAAAAATTCCCCGCCCCGAAAA